>CAZUWH010000003.1:95516-174460 GCA_964624075.1 uncultured Rhodobacterales bacterium | reverse complement strand
CTCATCGGCTGTTTGTGCGAGGAGAAATACAACCACGTAACTTTCATCGCTCCAGCCAAGATATGGATTTAAGGAGGACAGAATGAACAAGTTGGCAATAGTAGAAATCGGGACATTTGCTCTTATAGGAATGGCAACTTCAAGCCTCATCGACGCGTAAAATGGAATCATGGCTGCTGGGAGTTGGTCGGATTTGATGTGTTTCGGTTGAGTGACTCTACCATTTCTTTGTTTGACTTAAAGCAGCCATCCCTCCGTCCCGACCTGCCATCCTCGACCTATCGGCGGTCACCGGGGTCGGTCTCAGACGAGACCGCGGCACGGCCACACCTCTGTCACCGTGTTCATCGATCTCGACAGGAAGGACAAGCCGGTCCTGTTCGTCACGCCGGGCCGGGCTAGGAGACGCCCGTCAAGTTCAAGGAATTCCTTGGCCAGCACAGCGGTTCTCCCCTGTTCACGGCCATCGCCTGGCGGATCAAAGAGAAGCTGCGCTGACTCCGCAAGGCCGAGACAACTCATGCCACCCGCTGATAGATCTCCAGGCCGGCCGCATCCAGCCATGCCAGAAGTGAGAAGCCGAGTTCGACCTGTTCGAGAAGAAGGCCCAGCACGTTAAAACCGGTCAGCAGGGCCATATGCAGTGGACCATGCGGCCTCCTGCGGCCGCCGCATGGCAACCCGTACCCTGTTAAGACGCACATACCAAATGTGCACAACCTTACTGATACTCAAGGCCAGATGAAGATCCTTTTCGGCTTCCATCAGCCAGGACATCGCACCGTCATGATCGCCCGCGGCATGCGCCTCGTTCGCACGCCTCATCCCTGGGCTAGGGCCGCGTCGATCAGCACCAGCCCGTTGGCGCTCCAGGCGGCAGATTCGGTGTGCCTGCAGCGCCATCTCTTCCAGATCGGGGGGAAGGCATGTCTTTTGCTGCCAGCAGCGCGTTGCCGTTTGGAACCCCGACCAGAGCAGCAGCGCCGCAAGCAGGCGAGGCATGGGCCAACCACAGGAGTCCACCGGCGATCATGACGGCTCCCAACCAAACGATACGGCCCCGCCTGTGGATTCCTGCCGCCTTCCGGTCGATCGCCACTTCGCGCCACGGCTTCTCGTGCCGCGTCGCCCCATCCCCTGACGTTTGACGTTGCCTCCTGCAATACTAGCTGGTTCATCTTCCCTAGTCCGCGTAGTATTGCATGTAGATGCAATAGTAGTGTCCATAGTTACCATGCCCGTATTGTGCATGCTTGCGGGTATTCACCTGTGATAGCACCGTGCCCGCGAGCTCCACGCCGGTCATGCGCAAGAGATCGATCCCTGAGTCTACAACTTGGAGTGTCATCCGTTCCCAGGTCACGACGTACACGGCTCTGTCGACGAGTCGTGTGATGGTCCGGGCATCCGTCACGGCGAGCACGGGCGGGCAGTTGATCCTCGCCCTTCACGCCTGGCACCATGCCAAGCACCGCGCCGCCGCCGAGAGCCTCGACCTGTTCGGCCGAACACACGCCATCATCGAGCCTTTCGAGAAGGACGATCAGCCCGATGACCAGCATCACCGATGCCGGACTGACAATGATGAGGACTAGGACCTTGCGGGGAAACGATGGCTGCTCGGGAATAGACGCGGTGGAAATGATGCGCGCATTGGAACGCTGTTCATCCGTCTATACATCCGTTTCCTTGAAACGGCTGAGGAAGATTTCAAGCAGGATCTGGTTGGAGGTTGCCTCCTGTTGCAGCTTCTGCAGCCGGATTTCGGCCTGATTGTTCGTGGCAACTTTCGTCTGCAGGCGTTTCAAATGCGAAACCAGGGTGCTTTCGCGAGAGCGGATGACTTCGACGTCATTGGCAAGAGACTACGCGATCTTGTTGACTTTCTCGCCGATCTTTTCCAGGAGCTGCTTGAGTTTGGACTCCGCGTTGACGATCAGAGGGTGCCGCGGCCCATACGACCCGGACAGCTCCGACAGCCGCCGCACTACCTGGGTTTCCTATTCCTGCAAAAGTTGAATAAACGGAGACTGGAGAACGGCCGAGGAGGCTTCGAAATTCTCGCCGCGCCGGATCAGATCCCGGAGATGCTGGAGCCGTGCCTCCTTTTCGACTCGCTCGGCCTGCATCGAGGATGACCTGGGCGTTGATGTCCGACATCTCTGCTGGGCAGATACCTAGCCGCGTTCGCCCGACGTCAACTGGGCCTGTGCCTTGTACAGTTCCACGGCGCGTTCAGACTCGAGCACCCGCTGGCGCAGATTACCCAACCGCCTTTCGAGCTAGTCCGTCGTGCGCCGGGTGATTTTGAACTTGGCCTCAAGTTGATCGACGATGTACAGGTCGGCGACTGTGTTGATGATGCGCGCCGCCTTCTGGGCATCCGTGGAGGTCACCTTGATGCCAAAGACATAGGATCGCGGGACGGGCGTGACATCGAGCCGGTCGAGAAACCGATCGATGACGGCATTATGGACGCGTCGGCCGTCGCCTGCCGGGAAGAAGCGGCGCACCACGGATAGAACGTCTGTAAGCCAGCCCCTGGTTACGGCAAGCCAGGGTCGAATTAAACTCCGGATTATTGACCAGCTCGAGCTCCTCGACCACCTTTTCGGAAAGGTTGCGGGACCTGATGATGGTGGCTTCCGTCTGCAGTGTGGCAAGATCGGTGGAAATGCCCGAAACGACCTCATCGATCGAGGAAGTGCGAATCTTCCGCGTCTCGATGGCAACCAGGGCTTCGGCCGTGAAGCGCGGGGTCAGTTGATAAAGCACAAGCATCGTGACGAGAAGGAGCAAGGTAACCATGCCGATGCCGAACCACCTGCGGCGTATCAGGAGGTTGACGAATGTCTGCAGATCCAGCGCATCCGCCGGTACGGCGGGGCGGGATCGCCACTGCCCACGGCGCGGGCCGGAACTGCGAACGAGGCGACACGATGGGACACCTCTAAAAACCCCCCTTCTCCCTTTCCCCTTGAGAGGAGTTTGCTCTCTCTTTCCTCTGAGGGGGAAGGGTCAAGCAAAAACCCTTTCTTCCTCCCCAGATCCAGGGAGGGGGGTTTCTGGAAGAATCTGCATGTCGTCTCTTCAATATTGGAGGGTCGTTCCGATCATGAACTTGTGAACGGTGTAGTCGGAATCGGCGACATTGACGTCCTTCCTTTCGGAATCGTACCGGCCGATGAGGTATATATTATAGTTGAGCTTGTAAAGCACGTTCCCGCCAAACCGCAGCACCTTTCTGAACCGCTCCGTTCCCCCCGCCCCCTGCTGACGCTTGTAATCATTGACGCCATACTCTGCTTTCGCGCCGAGAAGAACCTGGCAGGTCAGCTCATGATTGGCACGGATGCCACTCGCCATGGTAAGATAGCTCGTATGGGTCTCGTATGGGTAGCGTTGGTGGTCGGTTCGACCTTGCGGGTGAGATAGGGGGTAACGGTCGTGAGCTGGGTCACGCTCCAGCGCAGATTGCCCCTTGCCGTCCATCCATCGATGACATCGAATGTCGGCTCGTCGTAGCTGCATAGTCATTGGAGCCCCGCTTCAGACCGTTCCGGTCGAAGGTGTTGTCATAATCACTCCAGCCGAGTGTACCGCGAACGAAAGCCTCACACCTCTCCTAGACCATGTACCCCATTCTGAACTATGACTTGTAGTCTGTGCGATCGCGGTCCTGGTTGTCGGTGGCTCCGTTCCCCACACGAGGCGTGTTGCTGTAATCATAGGCATCGATGGCCCCGGACCACCGCAGAGACAGACGGTTGAGGCAGTACGCAGCGGCCAGTTCCCCATTGGCAACACTGTATTCCGTCGGTTCGGCATCACTCGCATCGGTATCGGGACTGCCGCGGTCATCGGACACCACACGCCAGCCCGCCTTGCCATTTACGTGAGTGTCGCGCGCGATGTCGATCCGTCCTCTGTCGCTGACGCTGTAGGTCAACCGATTGTCGTCGGAATATCCCTGGTAGAGATCCTGCGTCAGGCCCGCATTTAGCGGTCAGGCTGTGCGCCGACCAGTCGGATTACAGGCGGACGGAACGGACGGTGCTACCTTCCAGATAAAATCGCCCTGCCTGTTACGGCTGGCCGTGTAGATGTTCCTGTTGTTTGCCAGCGCCAGGTCAAGGGGGGGAAACAGCGTGAAGCTGTCGACCTTGATGCCAACAGGATCAAGGGCTTTCGTCTGGCGGTCGGTGACGGCCTGTCCCTGTTCCGGGTCTCCCGCCCTGCTGGGCGCCGGTCGGGCTGGACCCGAGAAGAGCCACGGCGGCACAGGTCCCCTTGAAAAGAGCCCTTCTTCCCGTCCATACCCCCAGACCTTGATCGCGACCAGTCAAGGCCCCCCTCAAGCGCGCCGTCGCGGGGGACTCTCGAACATGAATCAGGCCTTGCACCAGGTGGCATGACAGAACTGTGTATCATGATCCCCCTTCTTTTGATGTCGTTGTCTCTCTCACACGTTATTCCCCCCGCGTTTTGCTTCAGGTGGGGCTGGCGTCGTTTGGAAAGCGGTTCCTTAGTGTCGACAGCCGTCTCGGCATCCCTACTGTCGTCATTCGTGGCCCCCGGGTCGGTGGTGGCCTGCGCCTGTTGGGCTGCGACCGGAGCGACAGGTGTGGCCTGTTGGATCATGGCCACCATTTGCTGCGGCGTCACGCCGATGGACCTGGGCGACGCTCATCTGAACGGCCGTGGCAGCCTACGGCACGATTGCCGCCACGCTCGCGGCAGCAGCGGGCGCGGCCTGACCCTATTTGCGCGGAGGCAAATGGCGGCGGCACTCTGCGGGGTGGCATCGGCCCGCCACCGAGGCGCAATTGCTGCCGCCAGCGCCGGATTCGCCGCGGCAATCCGCCCCAGAAGCGCCACGTTACCGGTCTGGGCGGGGCAGCGCGCACCTGGGCAATGACCTCCGCCGTGACCTCAACACGGGTGATTGCCGGCAGTGCGGTACCACCAGGCTGTTGCTGCGCAAAGGCAGGCGTGAAGCCGGCCATGCCGCCCATGGCGATGGCTGCCGCGGCCTTTAGCCTCCCTCTCGTCCTGCTGAACCTTGTCGTACCGCGCATGTTCAACCCTTCCTGTCATAGGCCATGCGATATGAGAGTAAAAGGCGCCATTCGTTCTGGCTGTAGAACAGGCACATTTTCACCACCTCTTTTATCGATCATTCGGCATATGCCGTAAAGTCATATTTTCATGTTTTTATGTTATGCTCCTTGCGCCTCGACTCAGTCGGATGCCGAAAAAGGTTGGATGCTTCCATGGATCCTCTCCTGATCCAGGATTGCCGTATGCATACAAGAACTATAGCTCGTAGAATTACACCGTCCCACACCATGAGCACCCCCCCCTCCTTGAAGAGAACACGCCCTCCTCCTGGCGGGAAGATCCCCTCCCCCTTGGATCGGGGGAGAGTTGGGGTGAGGGTGATGGTCCCATCTGGTCCGGGGGCGGAGAGAGGCTCCCTCCTTCCCCCTGAAGGGGGGAGCCTCGGGATGAGGGGGAGGAGGGATGCCTGGCGGGTATTTACGGACTCCCGCAGCGGCCACGCCCTTTTGACCACGGGCTGAGGCGTTCCAGGCGGGACCATCACCCCACCCAACCTCTCCCTCGATCCAAGGGAAAGGGCTTGAGAGAGAGCCAACCCTTCCAAACACAAACAAAAAGGCTTCACACAAACAAAAAGGCTTCACGCTGCCCTGCTTACGTACCGACCTCGTGGGGACCCTTGCAGCCGCAAAGAGATAGACCCATCCTGTTAGAAACAACCCGCCTCGGGCAACGCCCGCGCCTGACGACGCGGGCACCATGACGAGTCGATATCAGCGGCGTGTCGGGATCACACACTGTAATACATCTGGAATTCGATCGGATGCGGGGTATGCTCAAAGTTGTAAACTTCCTCCCACTTCAGATCAATGTAAGAGCCGATGAAATTCCCGGTGAACACGTCCCCCTTGAGCAGGAAGTCATGATCCTTCTCAAGCGACTCCAACGCTTGACGCAAACTCCCGCACACGGTTGGTACCCCGCTGAGCTCCTCCGGCGGCAGATCGTAGAGGTTCTTGTCCATGGGATCGCCGGGATGAATCTTGTTCTCGATGCCATCGAGACCGGCCATCATCATGGCGGCAAAGGCGAGATATGGATTGGCCGCTGGATCGGGGAAACGAACCTCAACCCTTTTCGCCTTCGGACTTACCGCATAGGGAATGCGACATGATGCCGAACGATTGCGGGCCGAATAGGCGAGCAGCACGGGCGCCTCAAACCCCGGAATCAGGCGCTTATAGCTGTTAGTGGTCGGATTCGCAAAGGCATTCAGGGCACGGGCGTGCTTGATGACCCCGCCGATGTAGTACAGCGCCATTTCCGACAGATCAGCGTAGCCCGAACCGCTGAAAAGAGGCTTGCTTCCCTGCCAGAGCGACTGATGCGTATGCATACCCGAACCGTTGTCGCCCAGGATGGGTTTGGGCATGAAGGTTGCCGTCTTGCCATAAGACGCCGCAACATTGTGAATGACGTATTTGTAAATCTGCATGAAATCCGCTGCCCGCACCAGCGTTTCGAATTTCACGCCCAGTTCTGCCTGCGACGGGGCCACTTCGTGGTGGTGCTTTTCGACCGGCACCCCCATGTCGCCCATGACCGTCAGCATCTCGGCCCGCAGATCCTGCATGGAATCAACAGGCGGAACCGGGAAATATCCCCCCTTGATGCCAGGACGGTGCGCCAGGTTGCCCTCCGGAAACGTCTTACCCGTGACGTAGGGACCTTCCTCGGAGTCGATTTCATGGAAGACGTGGTTCATCTTTACATCGAACCGGACATCGTCAAACACAAAAAACTCAGCCTCCGGCCCGAAATAGGCCGTGTCGGCAATGCCAGTAGAGGTCAGATACACCTCGGCCTTCTTGGCGATTGAACGCGGATCGCGTTCATACATCTGCCCCGTGGACGGTTCAATGATATCGCAGAACAGGATCATCATCGGCTGGGCCGCGAAGGGATCCATAACCGCAGTCGCCAGATCCGGCTTCAGGATCATGTCTGACTCGTTGATGCTCTTCCAGCCTGTAATCGACGACCCGTCGAACATGAAGCCTTCGATCAGGCTCTCCTCGTTGATGGTCCAGACATGCTGTGCCGTATGCTGCCATTTTCCTCTCGGGTCGGTGAAGCGGAAGTCGACGTACTTGACGTCGTGTTCCTTGATCATTTCCAAAACATTCTTGACGTCGGACATGAACTTGTTCCCATGGTCTCGTGGCTGTCGTATCGTAATAGCCTGCTCTCGCCTTGCCCCCCCCTCCGCCCGGTCCCGGGCCGGTGCACGTGGAGAAGGTGTTCGGTAACGTCAATTCGATAACGTCAAATGGCATCCGTACCGCGTTCTCCGGTTCGGATGCGGATGGCCTCCTCAATGCTGGAAACGAAGATCTTGCCGTCGCCAATACGACCCGTGTGCGCAGCCTGCTGGATGACCTCAATGGCTCGTTCCACCAATCCGTCGTCCACGACCAGCTCGATCTTTACCTTGGGCAGGAAGTCCACCACATACTCTGCCCCGCGATACAGTTCCGTATGTCCCTTCTGCCGTCCGAAGCCCTTAGCCTCGGTCACCGTGATGCCTTGAAGCCCGATCTCGTGCAGGGCCTCCTTCACTTCGTCCAGCTTGAAGGGTTTGATGACCGCCTCGATCTTTCTCATGGTCTCCGAGATCTCCGGCTGTGATGGAAGACTTGGCCGAGCGTTCAATGCAACCCTTGCATCAGGCACATGTGGGAATCCTGTAGCATGGAACATGCTAGTCATGCAACGGCTCAGAGGACGCTCTGCCGGACCGTCGATGAAGAGTGCCGTCCTTGAGCAGGAGGGGACACAGAGGCTTCGGGGCGGGGAGGGATTTTCTCAAGTCTCCTCTACGTCCTGATTGTCCAGAAACCAAAAAACCAGACCGGAGACGAGGCGCGGCATCTCTCCCGCCTTCCCGAGTCTTTCGCCCGAAAAATGATAATATTCCTTGTCCTTCAGCCACGAAGAGAACAGGGCCGTGCCTGATCTGCAGGCAACGTGCTGCCAATTTGGGCGCCAACGGCGGGAAATGACTTCTACGGCGGAGAGGCCGCCAGGGTCTTCAGGCGGGTGATCATGGCCGGCGCGCCCCATTGCGCCTCTCCTTCCAGAAAAGCGGCGATTCGACCATCAGCGTGCAGGATATAGGTCGAGGGCAGGCCCTGTACCCCAAGCGCCTGGGCTAGACGGCCATGCGGGTCATGATAGAGCCCGAGTCCCGCCAGCCCTTCCCGGGCCAGAAAAGCACGGGCCTGATCAAGCGTGGCATCCTCTGAAACGGCCAGGACCGTGATTCCCTCATCCCCCACGGCCTGACGCAGACGATCGAGAGCAGGCATCTCCTGCACGCAGGGCAGGCACCAGCTCGCCCACAGATTGACGACGGTCAGCCTGCCCTTTTTCAGTCCGGCGAGTGTGATCTCCCTGCCGTCTCCGGCGATGACGGGCACGTCCGGGGCCGGTCGCGGTGGCTCCAGGAGCAGCAGAACGCCAATCTGCCGGCCGGAAACGTTGCCGGCATCCGGCCCTTGCCTGTTGGCGTGCCACAATGCTATGCTAAGAAACACCGTGGCAACGCCGACCGTAGTCGTCACGAAGAGGAGCGCAAGGCGTCTGTTCGTTTTTGTCATTGCATCCCATGGCTTTCACGTATGACGATGAGCCTGCACAGCTCGGACTGTTTTGGAGAGACGCGCAGATGACCGACTCTCCCAAGGTTTCTCCTGCGGCCACCAGTCCCATCTGGGGGGGGCGTTTTGCGACCGGGCCGGCCGAAATCATGGCCCGCATCAATGCGTCCATCAACCTTGACAAAAGGCTTCACGCCCAGGATATCAGCGCCTCTAGGGCACACTGCGTGATGCTGGTAGCACAAGGGATTATAACATCTGCAGACGGTGCCGCCATCTTGAAAGGGCTTGAGCAGATCGGAGAGGAGATCGCAGACAGCCGTTTCGACTTCAAGGTAGCCCTGGAAGACATCCACATGAACATCGAAGCCCGGCTCGCCGAACTGATCGGCCCGGCGGCGGGGTGCCTGCATACCGCCCGCTCGCGCAACGACCAGGTGGCAACCGATTTCCGCCTGTGGGTCCGCGAGGCGATCGATGCCATCGACCATGCGCAAGGTGGCCTACAGGCCGTCCTGCTGGACCAGGCCGAGCGCCATGCCACCACGGTCATGCCGGGTTTCACCCATTTGCAGGCGGCACAGCCGGTCACGTTCGGTCATCATCTCCTCGCCTATGTCGAAATGATCGGACGCGATCGTGGCCGTCTGGCCGACGCCCGCCGACGTCTGAACGAGTGTCCGCTGGGAGCGGCAGCCCTGGCCGGAACATCCTTCCCTATCGACCGGCACCGCACGGCGTCCGCATTGGGGTTCGATCGTCCGTGCGCTAACTCCCTTGATGCCGTGTCGGATCGGGATTTCGCCCTTGAATTCCTCTCCGCCGCCGCCATCTGCGCCGTGCACCTGTCCAGACTTGCCGAAGAGCTGGTGCTGTGGACCTCTGCTCCGTTTCATTTCGTCAATCTGTCCGATGCCTTCACGACCGGCAGCTCTATTATGCCCCAAAAGCGCAATCCCGACGCCGCCGAACTAATTCGGGCCAAGAGCGGACGGATCATCGGTGCCCTCAATGCCCTGCTGGTGGTCATGAAAGGGTTGCCGCTTGCCTATGCTAAGGACATGCAGGAAGACAAGGAACCAGTTTTTGAGGCTGCCGACACCCTGAGCCTTTGTCTTGCTGCCATGACCGGCATGATGGCCGACCTGCAGGTGGATGCGGAAACCATGCGGGCTGTCTGCGCCATGGGGTACCTGACCGCCACCGACCTGGCCGACTGGATGGTGCGGGTACTGCACATGCCGTTCCGCCAAGCCCACCACATCACCGGCCGTCTGGTCAGATTGGCCGAAGAGCGCGGCTGCCCTCTCGCGGCTCTGCCGCTTGCGGCCCTGCAGACGATCGAGCCCGCCCTGACAGCCGAGGTGTACCAGGTGCTGGGTGTGGACGACTCGGTTGCCAGCCGAACCAGCTTCGGCGGCACGGCTCCGACCAATGTCATCGCGGCGGTTACCGAGGCCCGGTGCCGCTTCATCGTTTCATCGTGCCCTGAAAAGATATGACATCCTTTTCTTCTCGCAAACCTTCTGTGCTGCAACTTTTGCGTATGCTGCGGCGGATCGGAAGGTGTGTGGTGATCGTCAGTGCCTGTATTGGCAGTCTGTCTGCCTGCGGCAAGGAGAGTGTACCTCTTTCACTACCCGGCAGCACGTACCCACGCGCTT
Source organism: uncultured Rhodobacterales bacterium (assembly GCA_964624075.1). GTDB lineage: Bacteria > Pseudomonadota > Alphaproteobacteria > Rhodospirillales > Rhodospirillaceae > CAZUWH01. Next base: position 164,076 of record CAZUWH010000003.1, on the reverse strand, counting down.
ACCCGCCACACTGAAATCGTCTGGATGAACGGGAAACGGGACGGATCCGTGTGCGGGACCCCGATCCGTCCCTCGTCATGCACCGACCATGGACTTTAGGGAGCTATCGGTGATGACTGGGAGCTATTACACTCCAGAGCTTTTTTAAAACCCTCTCCATTCCCTACAGTTGGGGAGTGGCGAAGGGGAAAGGGGGTTTCGCCTTCTTGTTTGGCAGGCAGAATCTGGAGGGTGTGTTTTTTTGTCACTGAGTCATAGGGTCAGGAACCTTAGCCAGCCAGAGTTGCAGGAGGGATAGATCAACGATTTTCCTGCCATAGGCCTTGCCTGCTAGGAGGGTAAATTGTCTGTTTGGCTCGCCAAGATCACTGACAACTGCCACTGCTTCAGCAAATGATTGTGGCTCATGGTTGAAGGGTTCACTGTACATCGAAACGGTGATTACAGTTGACAGGCCGGCGGCAGTGGCTGCAGCCAGGCCAAGAGCCGTATCCTCGATGACAATACACGACGGCCTTTCCACGCTAAGCTGTTCCAGAACCCACAGGTAAATATCCGGTGCTGGCTTCTTGCGGGCAGCGTCATCACCGCACCCCAGGGCGGTAAAGGTGTTTTCGGCATCCGACCCCAAAAGGCTGGGCAGCAGGGCAGTGACCGCTGACCGTTGCGAGGACGTGGCACAGGCCAGACGAATGCCGGCAGCCCGTGCCTCAGCGAGAAGACGCAGCACCCCTGGCCGGGCGTGCAGATGGCCGGCTGCCACCCGGGCCGCATAGAGGCGGGATTTCTCCTGATGCAGATTAGCAACCAGAACCGGATCGATCCTCCTGACACCCATTTGCGCCAGGAAAGCCTGAAAACGTTCGCGGCCACCTCCGATGCTCAACAATCCGCGATAGGTCTCGACGTCCCATTGCCAGGGCAGACCGAAGGTCCGAAAGGCAGCATTAAAAGCCTGCCGATGCACCTCCTCGGTTTCGGCAAGCGTTCCATCCACATCGAAAATGATCGCTTTCAGGAAGGGGCGTATGCTATTGCTCAATCCGGTCCCCGTTCAGGATTGCTTGGACTTGAATCACGTCCGTTCCAGGCCTATGTCAACGGTCGCACTGGCAGGCGGGTTCTGCAGGCGCAGAACAAACCCTACCTTCTCCCCCGGTGACAGGGCAGAAACGGGTGGATCGACTGCTTCGCCTCTGCGCATGACATGCCTCTTCTCGTCGCGGAAAATTAGCCGTAAAGACGGCAGGCGGACGGATACGGACGCAACGTTCTCCATGACTCCCCTGACCATGAAGACCCGCACCCCCTCCTCTGTCGTCATAAGGGTGGTAACTTCGGAGAACCTGAGACTTCCGGCAAGATCGACCACCGGCAACCCCAGGTCGGCGAGATGGCCACGCAGGGCCGGCCACATCGCGAATATCTGCTCGCGCCCGTACCATAGGCCGCCCCCACCCGCCACAAACATCGCCAGGCCCACCACCAGGCCGATAAGGAAATGGCTCGGATGTTTTCGTTCCTCGTTCTCGCCCCTGTCGAAACCGCTGGCGAAAACCGATGGAATCGAGCCTGGATCGTCATCGGTGACCAGCGCGTCCAGATCAATACCTGCATCAGCTGGACCGGAAAGATCGGTGGGATTAGTTGCCTCATCCTCCCGATTGAACAACGGTTTGCGGGCCCCGGTGGGAAGGTCGGTCGGAGAGAAACCAGGCGCCCGGATGTCGATCGTGGAAAGATCGGCAGAAAATTCGTCCGCTAGCGAAGGGGAGGGGGAGAAGCCTTCGGACTCGAGGGGAATTTCATCCCTGCTGCTCTCTGCCCTACCACTTTCTCCATCGTTCTCCCCCGCGTTGCTGTGCTGCCCTGCCGCAAATGCCCCACGCATCGTCTGCACCAACACGACGGGGTCTGTCTCCTGCAGCATTTCATCGAAACGCGCTTCCTTCCCCTCCTTCTTTACAGGGAAGGCGGGAATAATTTCCTGCGGGTGGTTCTGTGCCACGGGCGCGACACTTGCGTTTCTGGGGAACACCTTTTCCTCTCCCACCCCAGGAGCAGCCGGTCGTGGGGCAGACGCCGACGTTTCGACTCTCGCAGTTGTACCCTCTGGTCCCTGCACGCTACCTTCTAGCATAGCATGCCATACCCCCCCACATGCCACACATTTCAGTTTGCGACCCGAAGGACTGAGCAGATGATCAGCCACGGCAAAGCGTGAATTACATTTCGGACAAGCTACCTGCATCAGCATTTTTTTTGCCATGAAACTTTGCTATTTATAATCTCTCTAGCGGCTTGGCACAAGCGCGGTCATCCCTTGGTCCCGGTCCGGGACAGGCAGACGGAAGAGAAGTGATGTTGCGTTCCTTCCTTTCGATCTTTTCGCTGCCTTGCCTAGCAAGAAGAGGCCGGCAAGAATGAGGAAAGGGGCGCCCGCCTTGAAAGGCACAAAGCACTCCCACGATGCGGTCAGGGGGAGGGCCTTGTCGGCACCCTGAAACCTTTCAGGAAATTTCTTCCTGCCGGGGGGACCAGCCGCAGGAAAGGTGGGTCAGGCCAGGAAGAACGGACGCCTCGACCCGATTTACCGGCGTGCTAGTCTTGTTCCGTGAGCATGTTCCTAGTTCACAGGGAGTAAGAGTGCAAGGGAATGATCGGGTAGGACTGTCCTTGAATGGGGGAAAGTGGCAATGCTGTCTGTTGGCAAGCGAGGCGGTACGGTGTCAGATACTGCCCCCTCTAGCAGCGTGGTGCGCTTTGAGAGCGTGGGTCTGCGGTACGGACAGGGACCGGAAATCCTGCAGGACATTACATTCTCCCTCGCGGCCGGATCGTTTTATTTTCTGACCGGGCCGAGCGGGGCCGGCAAGTCGTCGCTGCTTAGCCTGATGTATCTTGCCCAGCGTCCCTCGCGTGGCATGGTCGTGCTGTTCGGTCAGGACGTTTCGCTGACCGGGCGCCACGTGTTGCCAACTATCCGTCGCCGGTTGGGTGTGGTGTTTCAGGAATTTCGGCTGCTCGATCATCTGTCCACCCTCGACAACGTTGCCCTTCCCCTGCGGGTGACCGGTGTGCGCGAAGAAGAAATCATGAAGCATGTACCCGAGCTTCTGGCATGGGTGGGGCTTGCCAATTATCTGCATGCCAAACCACCGACCCTGTCGGGTGGTCAGAAGCAGCGTGTTGCCATCGCCCGGGCCGTGATCAGCCGGCCTGATCTGCTTCTGGCCGATGAACCCACTGGCAATGTGGATGATCGCATCGCCATGCGCCTGTTGCATTTGTTTGTCGAATTGAACAAGCTGGGGACGACGGTTGTGATTGCCACGCACAACGAGCGACTAGTGCGGCGGTTCAGTTTTCCGCGCATGCATCTAGAGGGTAGTCGTTTGACCCTCTACGCGCCCTACCAGGAACCGGCGGTTTCGGACGACCCCTGATGTTCGAGCGCCGTTCTGATCTCCCGTTCGACAATGATTCCGCCAGCCATTTTCTGCCGACCATCGTGGCAGTGATGGTGTTTCTGGCGACGCTCGCCACGGCTGGTGCCATGATTACCCATGACATCCTAGAACGCTGGCACCGTGACGTATCAGGCACTCTGACGGTCCAGGTCATTCCGATTGCAAGCGATTCTGTCACTGAAATCCAACGACGGGTCAGCGCCGCCGTGACCTTGTTGCAGAATACCCCGGGCATTGCCGCCGCACGTCCCCTTGACCAGCAGCAGATTGCGCAACTGCTGGAACCATGGCTGGGGTCGGTGGAACTGATTGCCGACCTGCCCGTGCCTCGTCTCATCGACGTCACGCTGCGCAGCGGAGTGAATGTCGATATTGACTTGCTGTCGCAGCGTCTGGCGGAGACGGTTCCCGGCACGTCTCTCGATAATCACCAGGTCTGGCTGTCAAAACTGGTCCGCCTGGGCCGCGGTCTGGAGATGCTGGCGCTGAGTGTGGTAATTGTCGTGGTCGCCACGACGTCCGTGGCAGTTGTCTATGCAACGCGCAGCGGACTTGCCATCCACTATTCCGTCATCGAGGTTCTGCATCTCGTGGGCGCGCACGATGACTACGTCGCCCGCCAGTTCGCGCATGCCTCGCTGATACAGGGCCTGCACGGCGGCTTGTTGGGACTGGGGCTGGCGGCACCGATACTGGCCGGAATTGGCTGGCTGGCCGGTCATCTGGAGGGCGGTCTCCTGCCTGCCCTCACGCTGCGGCCCATCCAGTTCGTAGAACTGGGAATCCTGCCGGTGGGGATAGCCTGGCTCACCAAGGTAACAGCCCGGATAACCGTTCATCGAACGCTGGCGCGGATACCGTGAAGACCGAAGGAAGGCTGCGCATCGCGGTCATGATTGCCTCCGCCTTCGCCGCCATTGGTACGGCCTGGGGAGTGGGGCTGGTCTGGTATGCCGCCGACATGCGCGCCATCGTTGCCGAGACGGATACGCGCACCGATGCGATTGTCGTGCCGACCGGAGGTAGTGTACGGGTGAAGACGGGCGTTGCCCTGTTGCGGGCCGGGCACGGGGCACGGCTGTTCATCTCAGGTGTCCATGCGGGTGTGGATCTAGCCGAACTGATCCGTTCCATCGACGAAACGCCAGATGATCTGGCCGAACGGATCGTCCTTGGTTACGCCGCCGACGACACGAGTGGCAATGCGGCTGAAACCGCCGGCTGGATGCATGCAAACGGATACGTTTCGCTGCGACTAGTGACGGCCGCCTACCATATGAAGCGGAGCGTGCTCGAATTCCGGCGGGCAATGCCGGGGCTCAGGATTGTGCCCCATCCGGTATTTCCGCTGGCTTTCAAACAGGAAGAGTGGTGGCGCTGGCCGGGCACGGCAACCCTGATTGCAACCGAATACACTAAATATCTGGTAGCCATGGTGCGCCACTGGATTGCGGATCATCGTTTACGGGGGGGATCTGCGTGATCGTCATTCGTTCAGCCTTGTTCAATACCCTGTTTCTTTTGTGGACTATGGGACTGGGGTTGATTGTCGTCGTACCGGGACTGGTCGGTCCACGGCAGTGGGCGCAATGCAGTGCCCGCCTCTGGAGCCGAGGGATCTTCCTGCTTTTGGAGCATGTGATCGGCCTGCATCACGAAATTCGGGGGTTGGAAAACATCCCTCCCGGACCCGTGATCATTGCCGCCAAGCACCAGTCGGCGTGGGATACCCTGTTCTTCCATACCTTTCTTGAGGATCCCGTCTTCATCGTGAAACGGGAGCTGTTCGCCATTCCGGTGGTCGGCTGGCTTATGCGCAAGAGTGGCTGCATCGGGATCGACCGTTCGAAAAGCATGCGGGCCTTGCGGACAATGAGGTGCGGAGCGGAAAACGCCGCCCGCAACGGCAGCCAGCTCGTCATCTTTCCCGAAGGGACTCGCACCGCTCCCGGTGTCGGCCGCTCCTATCAGACGGGGGTCGCCATGCTCTACCACGCTCTCTCCCTGCCCGTGGTGCCAGCTGCCTTGAACTCGGGTCTGTTCTGGGGGCGACGCAGTTTCGTGAAGCGGCCGGGGCGGATCGTGGTCGAGTTCCTGCCGCCCATGCCGGCTGGGATGGAACGGCATGTCTTCGTGGCAGAACTGCAGTCCCGTATCGAGTCGTCCTCGCGCCGGCTGCTTTCCGCGTGACTCCCGGAAGGCGGATTTTTCGTCCGCCAGCCTGTGGAAAACTTTGTGGAAGATGCGGGCGCAAGCCGGCGGAGGCCTGTGGACCAGAGAGCCAAAACCGTAAGCGTTCAAAGGATTACGGGGCGATCCTCACGCCGTGAGAACCCCTAGTGAATCTCATGCTTCCGTGCGGAAACGGTTTGGAGACGGGTCTGCTTATACCTTGGAAGAAAACGATTTCCCGGGACAGAATTGGGACAGCAGAGGTATCTGTCCAGATATCTGGAGATGACAGGGCTGGGGCGTGGAAGGGAAGGTGAGGATACTGCCGTACCTTTTGTGCATCCACTTGGGATCATCGCATGCCGGTCCTGTGAGGCCGGTGGACTGCTTGTGGATAAAACCGTCGTGAACACTGCTGGAAACGTCTCCGATCGCAGAGACCCGAAGTTCCTTTCTTTCCGATTGAAACAAAATATGGGGAGAGACAGAGCCTCCCCCCACCCCCTCGATTTCAATTCCTATCCGGACCCAGCCTCGGGCCAAGTCGCACTCAGTCGTTTTCATCCAGCCAGACGATGCGCAGGATATTGGTCGTGCCGGGTGTGCCAAAGGGAATACCGGCCGTGATCACCAGACGCTCGCCCGGCCTAGCGAATCCGGCCCGGCGCGCGACCCGGCAGGCTTTCCGGATCATGTCGCTGAAACTACCGATCTCGCGGGCCACAGCGCCATGGGTGCCCCACAAAAGCGAAAGCCGCCGCGCCACGACCAGATTGGCAGTAAGGCACAGAATGGGAACGGTGGGCCGTTCCCGGGCGGCGCGCAGAGTCGTCGATCCCGACGAAGTATAGGTGACGATGGCAGCGGCATTCAGGGTGTCAGCCACCTGTCGGGCAGCGGCACTGATGGCATCGGCAGCGGTGTTTTCTGGCGGTTCGCGTGAGGCTGCGGTGATGACGGCATAGGTGTCGTCCCGTTCAACCCGGTTGATGATCCGGTCCATGAGGGTGACCGCTTCGACCGCATAATCGCCGACGGCGGTTTCCGCTGACAGCATGACTGCGTCGGCCCCGTCATAGACGGCGGTAGCGACATCGGACGCTTCCGCCCGGGTAGGAGCCGGGGCATGGACCATGGATTCGAGCATCTGGGTTGCTACCACCACCGGTTTGCCCGTGCGACGACAGGCTCGCACGATGCGCTTTTGGAGAATGGGAACGTTCTCGGGCGGGACCTCGACTCCTAGGTCGCCGCGGGCCACCATCACGGCGTCTGACAGTTCAATGATTTCGTTCAGGCAGTCAATAGCGCTCGGTTTTTCGAGCTTGGACAGGAGCGCTGCCCGCCCGCCGATCAGCTTGCGCGCTTCGGCGACATCTTCTGGTCGTTGCACGAACGAGAGTGCCACCCAGTCCACACCTATGTCTAGCCCGAAAGCCAGATCGCGGCGATCTTTTTCGGTCAGGGGGGAAATGTCGAGAGTCACACCCGGGACGTTGACACCCTTGTGATCAGACAGAACACCGCCGGTGATCACCCGGGTCTCGGCGAAATCAGCGCCATAACGTTCGACCTGCAATCGTACTCGTCCATCATCAACCAGAAGATCGGTTCCCTCGGTCAAGGCGGCAAAGATTTCTGGATGTGGTAGGGGGCTGCGGCGGATATCTCCCGCCTCCGGCACTAGATCGAGCCGGAACGGCATGCCGGCCATGAGACGAGCACCGCCTGCGGCAAATTCACCCAGACGCAATTTTGGACCTTGCAGGTCCATCAGAATCCCGATCGGACGGCGGTGCTTCAGCTCGATATCGCGGATGATTCCAAGAGTCTGCCTGTGTTCCTCGTGGCGACCGTGACTGAAATTGAGGCGAAAAACATCGGCGCCAGCCTGGAACAGGGCTTCAATCTTCTCGGGCGAGGAAGAGGCAGGCCCTAGGGTGGCAATGATCTTGGTCGAACGTGTTCTGCGCATGTCGCGTGTTGTTCTATCAAAAGGCTCAAACTCCCGACCTGGTAGGACGGTCAGGGAGATATGCAGAGGGGCCCCTCCGGGCCTGGGCGGGCGGTTTGATCTTGAGGAAAACGGTTCCTACCTCATACCCGTGCGTAACGCTCCTCTTCCCGCATGGTTTTCCTACTATGGACCGCCTGTGGCGAATCGTCAAACCCCCCGTAGGACCACGGGCTTCATGCGCGTTTTCCGGCAAACACGGGAGCCCGGGCAGAGAGACTACACCTGCCCCCGCACGAGCCGGAGGGCTGCAACCGTTCACGCATCAGCAGGGGAAGACGTGGCTGCTGTCGCGATTACCTTTGCCGGTCACATCCGGGTCTTTACAGCGCCTGCCCGGCCCAGGCGGTCAGATGGCCAGCCAGTTTCAACGCCGTTTGGGCATCGAGATCGAGTATGGTGAAGCGGCTCCGCTCGCGAATCGTGATGCGCAGCATCTTGAGTCCGCTCTCATAATCTACCCTCTTGAGGTCGATTTCCTTGCCCCAGGGGGCTGGGAACTTGTCGAGGGGGGAAAGAGTCTCCATTCCGGGGATCTCCAGGATTGCCGCATTCACGCCGGTGATGTTTCACGAGGCCGGCAACCCTCGATCCGTTCCAGGAAGCGGGCCCGGTAGAACAGGCGCCGATGGTGTGGGTCATCACGAAAGGCCGTACGCGTGTGCAGCACATTGTTGCAGATTAACCCCTGACCTGATTCCAGACGGTGACGAAAGATGTATGATACATCCTCCGTCTCCAGAATGGCCCGCAACCGCAAGGCGGCAGACCTGGCCCCTGCATGCCAGGTGATGCTGTGGGTGCGATGCGTATAGCGCATGTGCAGGCTGTTATCGCGGGGATCATAGGAAAAAACTGACCCGGTCTGATCCGGACGGGCATCATCGGCGTTGGCGGGAATGGTCATCGAATCGGGACGGGACAGCGCCGCCACCATGCCCGCTGATTCGTCACGCAGGCGGATATAAAGGATTTCAGGATCAAGCACGGCGTTGACACCTCCTGCAACGGCCGGAGCCACGCAATGCAGGATCATCCCCCGCACCAGCCGGTGGGGTGGGTTGTAATAGCCATCCGTATGCCAGGAAATAGGCCGATCCGTATAAGGAATATAACGTTGCCGCATGTCACTGCGCACTGTTGCATCCGCAACGACGGCAATGGACGAGATTCCATCGTCATCGGCCAGCACGTTGGTGTCGAGATTTCTCAAACCGAATAGACCGGCAAATGATCTGAGTTTGCCTTTGCCCGGCAGGGGAGGGGCCGCATAAAAGGCCATGTTGGCCTTGCAGCATAGGCGTTTGATTTCAGTTCGTTCGGCTGACGTCGGCCGTCCGGGCGTACGCAGCTCGACCATGAGTGCGTCAGCCCCGGCAGGGTATCCTTCCAGTTTGGCGTCTCGCCAGCGGCGATAGGAGTCGTGGGCGGGTGGATCGAAGGGCGGGCAGGGTGAACAACCTAAATGGAACGGATGCGGCATGACGGCCTCGCAGGAGAAACACACCTCTGTACTTTTTTTTATATATAGCGCAGGGGCGTGGAAAGGCAACGCCTGCCCCTCCTGGCGCCCGTGCGGGGCAATCGCTTCCGGATGCGGTTGCCTTTTCTCCTCGTTTCTTTCCTCGGAACACCGGGCGGGCTGCGCCCGCGACCCCTGGCGCAGAGGGACGGATGCGGGAAGGTGGTTTGTGCGGCCGGGAATTCGAAATCCGGCACCCGGCAAAAAATCCGCTGGATTCCTTTCTGATGTCTACATTATGATCCATTAATGTAATGAACTGCGAACAGAGACAAAGCCGGGCGGGGAAGAACACGCCGGCAGAGCGTGCACAGGAGGGGAGGGTACGTTTTCTTTGTGGGAAGATCAGGGAAACAGGTTGAGGGGGGCATCCCTCCGCAAGGTAAGGGATTGAACGGCAGCCGTGGTGCCACCAAAAGATAAGAAATTATTGGCAAATGCTTTCAGGGTGTTGGCTTCCCGACAGGGCCGGGAAGGGAGGATTTAAGGGATTTTCTGCGCGCGGATGGGCGCGTCGCAGGACTATGTCGCTAGGGTAAGGTCGGTTCACGGCATGTCCTGTGTAAGGTTCCGCAGGAGTGGAACACATAGACCGGTAGTGTGGTTTGTGTGTGACGGCTTGTGTGCGTGTGACAGAAGGAGCGTTGTGTAAAGTCCTAAGGTGAAAGATCGGTAGGATGACAGGCATAGAGAGATATTCGTTCTGGTCAGGTTGGAGAACAGTTGTAGCAGAGAGGGAGAGAATCTGATGGCGAAATTGATGCCCAACACTCCGCTTCTGGATCAGCTTGAAAGCGGTCCATGGCCGAGTTTCGTGACCGGTCTGAAGCGACTGGCTCAGGCGGAAGATAAGCCTTATGCCGATATGATGAAGGATCTGCTCGGGCAGCTTGAGCATTCTTACGAGACGCGCAAGGGCTATTGGAAAGGGGGTGTGGCGGGTGTATTCGGTTACGGCGGAGGCGTGATTCCGCGCTTTTCTGAAGTCGCCGAGAAATTCCCCGCTTCGAAGGAATTCCATACGTTCCGTGTCATGCCACCAGCGGGCATGCACTATTCGACGGATATCCTGCACAAGCTGTGCGACGTTTGGGAGAAATACGGGTCGGGCCTGATTGCCTTCCATGGTCAGTCCGGCGATATCATGTTTCAGGGAATCAGTACGGCCAATCTGCAGCCAGCCTTTAATGAGCTGAATGAACTTGGATTTGACCTGGGTGGGGCAGGCCCGGCGGTGCGCACCTCGATGGCGTGCGTGGGCAGCGCCCGGTGCGAGCAGTCCTGCGTTGATGAGCAGCGCGCCATGCGTAGTCTGGTCAATGCGGTGCTCGATGACATGCATCGTCCGTCATTGCCCTACAAGTTCAAGTTCAAGGTTTCAGGCTGTGCCAATGACTGCGTGAATGCCACGCACCGCTCCGACTTCGCCGTGATCGGTACTTGGCGCGACGACATGCAGGTCAATCAGGACGAAGTCAAGAACTACGTAGCCAGGAATGGTCGCAAGTGGATGATCGATCAGGTCATCACCATGTGTCCGACCAATGCCCTGTCGCTCAACGACGATGACACACTGGCGGTTGACAACAAGTCGTGCGTGCGGTGTATGCATTGCCTCAACGTCATGACCAAGGCCTTGAAGCCAGGTAAGGATCGAGGGGTGAGCGTCCTGGTGGGTGGCAAGCGCACCCTGAAGATCGGTGATCTAATGGGAACTGTGGTTGTGCCATTCATGAAGCTAGAAACCGATGAGGATTTCGAGCAGCTGGTTGAACTTGGTCAGAAGGTGATCGAATTTTTCGCCGAGAATGCTCTTGAACACGAGCGTACCGGCGAAATGATCGAGCGCATTGGTCTGGTCAGCTTCCTTGAGGGCATTGGCCTTGACATCGATCCTAACATGATCACCCACCCGCGCACAAATTCCTATGTGCGCATGGATGACTGGGACGATCAGGTGGCCAAATGGAATGCCCGCAAGCAAGCGCCACGGGCTGCGGCTGAGTGAAGTCCTTGCCTTGATTTGATACGAACACTGTGGCACGACGGCCCTCCGAAGGGGGGGGGGCCGTCGGAAGTGGTGGCTATCGGCTTACTCTTGGAGGCCATGATGTCAGAATTGCGTCGTCCGATCGAAAGCGGTGTACCGGATCCTTTTCCTTTCATGCATCCGACGTTGAAAAAGAATTACGGCCAGTGGGCTTGGCATGACCGCCCGCGGGTCGGGGTCTTGCGGCATGTGGCCAAAAGCGGCGACATGGTATGGACCGTGAAGGCCGGGACCCAACGGCAGATGGATATCTTCACTATCCGCAAGCTGTGTGGCATCGCCGACCAGTATGCGGACGGTCATGTTCGTTTTACGACACGCTCCAACATCGAATTCATTGTCGACAAGGAGGCGAAAGTGGTGCCTCTGGTCGAGAAGCTGGAGGTGGAAGGGTTCCCCGTGGGGGGGACCGGCAACTCCGTCTCCATGATATCGCACACGCAAGGGTGGCTGCATTGCGACATTCCCGGGACCGATGCCTCTGGGGTGGTCAAGGCCCTCATGGACGAGCTGTATCATGAGTTCAGGCACGAAGAAATGCCGAACCGGGTGAAAATCACCACCTCGTGCTGTCAGATCAACTGTGGCGGCCAGGGCGATATCGCCATCAATATCCAGCACACCAAACCGCCCACGATCAATCACGATCTCGTGGCTAATGTCTGCGAGCGTCCGGCGGTCGTCGCCCGCTGCCCGGTGGCGGCGATCCGCCCGGCGCTTGTCAACGGCAAGCCCAGTCTCGAGGTGGACGAGAAGAAATGCGTGTGCTGCGGGGCCTGCTATCCGCCATGTCCGCCGATGCAGATCAACGATCCCGTGCATTCGAAGCTCGCCATCTGGGTGGGAGGTAAGCATTCCTCGACACGATCGAAGCCGACCTTCCACAAGCTGGTGGCAGCAGGTCTGCCCAATAATGCGCCACGCTGGCCGGAGGTTTCCGATGTGGTCATGAAGATCCTGCGGGCCTACAAGGCGGATGGCCGGCCGTGGGAGCGGGTCGGCGAATGGATCGATCGGATCGGTTGGCCCCGTTTCTTCGAGCTGACCGGGCTGCCATTCACGAAGTATCACGTGGACAATTACCGTGGTGCCCGTGCCACCCTGAACGCCTCGGCGCAGTTGCGTTTCTGATGCGTTTCTGATGGCAGGTGGTGGCGCCAGATGGTGTTGTGGGGGGAATGATGAAGTTCAGCATTCTGATCAATGAAGGTCCGTTCAATCACCAGGCTTCCGACTCGGCATACAAATTTACCGAGGCCGCTCTAGAAAAGGGGCATGAGATTTATCGCGTTTTCTTCTATTACGATGGGGTCAACAACGCGAATAAACTGTCTGAACCACCCTCTGATGACCGTCATATCGTCAGGCGCTGGTCGGAACTGGCCAGGAAGTATGACCTTGACTTGGTTGTATGTGTCGCGGCGGCGCTGCGGCGCGGCATCAAGGATGAACTGCTGGCCGAAGGGTTCCGGATTTCAGGGCTGGGACAACTGATCGAAGCGGGCATCCAGTCGAATCGTCTGGTGATGTTCGGGGACTGAAGGGGGACGGAATGCCTGCAATTGACGAGTCGAATTATGAGACGGGCGTGGTCAAGAAGTTCATGTATCTGAACCGCAAGGCTCCCTATGGCACTGTCTATGCGCTTGAAGTTCTGGAAATGGTTCTGGTTTCAGCGGCGTTTGAACAGGATGTGTACATCGCCTTCGTGGATGACGGCGTCTATCAAATTCGCAAAGGACATGACACCGGGGACATCGAAATGAAGAGTTTCCTGCCCACCTATCGGGCGCTGGAGGGCTATGACATCGAAAAACTCTATGTCGAAAAGGAATCGATGGAGGAACGTGGCCTGACGGCCGATGATTTCGTCGTACCGGTTGAGATCATTGACCGCGCGGCCATGCGGGTTCTGATTCATTCGATGGACGTCGTCCTGGGCGGCTGAGGAGGGAAACGAAAATGCTGCATACGGTCAACAAGTCACCGTTTGAGCGCAATGCCCTTGATGCCTGTCTGGCACGGGTAGGGAAGGGAAGCGCCATCCTTCTGTTCGAAGATGCGGTGTATGCTGCAACCAAAAGAACGGCACCGGGCGGCAAAGTCGCTAGCGCGGCCAAGGACTTCAAAATATTTGTGCTTGGCCCAGATTTGAAGGCACGGGGATACGATGAAAGTCAGGTCGTCGAAGGTGTGACGATTGTGGACTACAGTGGCTTCGTCGATCTGGTGGTAGAGCACGGCCCAGTCAGCGCCTGGCTTTGAACAGGCCTGGTCTTGAGCACGACGGAAATTTTGGCAGACGAGGAGACATCACGATGGCTTACGAGGTGAACGGCAAGGCCTTTGAACACGATGAGGAAGGCTATATTACCGACGTCAGTTCCTGGAACGAGGACATTGCTAAGATGATCGCTCAGGCCGAAGGGATCGACATGACGTCTGAGCACTGGGAGGTGATCAACTTCCTGCGTGAATACTATACCGAATACCAGATTGCCCCGGCTGTTCGTGTGCTGACCAAGGCAGTGGCCAAGAAGCTAGGGCCGGAAAAAGGCAACAACAAGTATCTGTATGAGTTGTTCCCCTACGGCCCGGGCAAACAAGCGTGCAAGATTGCTGGCCTGCCGAAGCCGACGGGTTGCGTTTGATACTGTGCGCGGGCGGTCGTCACGGAGACCGCCCTTCCACTTTGTCTTCATCCGTGTCAGGAAGGCGGTAGCGTCATGTCGTTCGTGACGATTGCCTGTGGTGTGCTGTTTTATGTCGCGATGGCCATTTTTGCCGTCGGTCTTATTGGAAAGATGGTGCAGTTCGCGCGCACGCCAGCGCCGCTTAGGATTCCCACCATGCCGGCGCCTTTGAGTAAAAGCGGTGCCGCAGGGCGGATGGCGCGCGAGGTTGTGCTGTTTGAGAGCCTGTTTCGATCGGACAAGTGGCTGTGGCTTTTTGCTGCCTTGTTCCATGTTAGCCTATGGCTGGTCTTGCTGCGGCACGCCCGTTATTTCCTGTCGCCGGAGTGGGATGTCATCTGGGATGTGGTGGTGCTGGTTCAGCCGTTCGGTCTATATGCGGCCTTCGCACTGCTGACAGGTTTGTTGGCGTTGCTGGTACGGCGCCTGGTTCTAGAGCGCATCCGTTATATTACCAGTCCATCGGACATTCTGCTTCTGCTACTTCTGCTCTGCATCGGGGTAAGCGGGGCGCTGATGACTTTCATCGTGCATACCGACATCGTTGCCCTGAAACAGTTCTTTGTCGGCCTGCTGACGTTTTCCCTGCAACCGCTGCCGATGGATGCGCTTTTGCTTGTACACCTTTTCTGTGTGGCGACGCTGATGATTGTGTTCCCGTTTTCGAAGCTTCTTCATGCCCCGGGTGTGTTTTTCAGCCCGACTCGCAACCAGTGTGACAATGCCCGCGAACGGCGTCATCTGGTGGCCTGGGCTGTAACCCCGGATGCCAGACGTGGCAAGCCGGCGCCATGAGAAAGCCCGTGACGGACTGTCTTTAAATCTGAGGCGTCAGCCGTTGAGGAGCATGAAGCCCATGGCCAAGTTCGAGATTCCGGTTCTGGGCAAAGAGCCGGCCCAGGATATCCCCGGGATTCAGGTCAATGCAATGGCCCATTCGCGACCGTTTGTTGCCAAGCCTGAGCACAACATACCTTTGGATTTTCCTGGTAAGCTTGTCGATAACTGGAGGGAGAAGGCACTGGAGCGCATGGGCGATCTGTTGAACAGATTCCGTTCGCTTCGGGTCTTTCTTGACAGCTGTGTCAAGTGTGGCTCGTGTGCCGACAAATGCCATTACTTCCTGGGAACAGGTGACCCGAAGAACATGCCGGTAGCACGTCAGGATCTATTGCGCAGTGTCTATCGCCGTTATTTTACGTTGCCAGGCAAGCTGTTCGGGCCTCTGGTCGGAGCGCGCGAGCTGACCCAGGATGTGCTGGAAGAATGGTACAGTTATTTCCACCAGTGTTCGCAATGCCGCCGCTGTTCGGTGTTCTGCCCCTATGGCATTGACACGGCAGAGATTTCAATGGCAGCGCGTGACATCATGGATTACATCGGCTACGGACAGAAGTACTGCAACGAGATCATCACCAAGGTCCACAAGATCGGCAATAACTTAGGCCTGCCCAAGCCGGCTCTTGCTAATACCCTGGCTGGTCTGGAAGAGGATGTCCTCGATCAGACCGGACACAATGTCAAGTTTCCTCTGGATGTGGAGGGAGCGGAAATCCTGCTCGTTACGCCATCGGCAGATTTCTTCGCCGAGCCGCACGTGGACGGGTTGATAGGGTATGCGAAGGTGTTTCATCAGGCCGGTGTGAGTTGGACCGTCAGTTCCTATGCGTCGGAGGCTGCCAATTTCGGCATGTTCATCGGTTCCTATGAACAGATGCACAAGGTGGCTAATCGCATCCGCAAGGCAGCGCAGGATTTGAAAGTCAAGCGAATCGTTTTCGGAGAGTGCGGTCATGCCTGGCGGGTGGCCTACAGTTTTCTGAACACGCTGGCGGGGCCCTGGGATTTCCTGGATTCGAATTATCCTGTTCCCCAGCACATCATCGAGTTCACAACCGATCTACTCCGGCGTGGAGGCGTCACGCTTGACAAAAGTGCAAATGAGAACATGGTCGTAACCCTTCACGATTCCTGCAACGTGGCACGTGGGGCCCGGATGGGAGATCGGCCAGGCGGACAGTTCTCGTTGCCGCGTGAATTGATCAAGGCCTGCGTGCCAAAGTATGTCGATATGCATCCTGATACCATCTACGACAAGACTTTCTGCTGTGGCGGGGGGGGGGGGCTGTTGACCGATGATCTGATGGAACTGCGTGTCAAAGGCGCAAAGCCCCGGATCGAGGCCTTGAAGCAGGTCATGGAAAAGGAGGGTGTGACCCACATGGCAGCCCTCTGTGCGATCTGTAAAAGCCAGTTTACCAAGGTGCTGCCCTATTATGACATTGAGATGGAAGCTGTGGTCTCGGTGCATGGGTTGGTCAGTAAGGCAATCCAACTAGGCACTAATAAAATCTGATACGAAACACTTGAGACATGAACATTCTGGACGTAGCGGGGGGGCGCTTGGCCGGAAAACGAAAATGGAGATCGGGAGAATGTCTGCTGAGACGGCCAAAAAGGAAGATGAACGACTGACCTGGCGTCGTTTCAAGGATGGCGAAACAGAACCAGAACATCTGACGGAAGTCATTCTCAACGCCGGGTGGAGTCACAAGTGCCCCACTTACGTGCATAAGACGCCCCCCTGTCAAGGCAGTTGCCCATCAGGTCATGACGTGCGGGGGTGGCTTTCCATCGTGCGCGGCATCGACACGCCGCAAGATGGCATGAGCATGGAAGAATACGCCTTCCGTCGCATGACGGAGGCCAATCCGTTTCCGGCCGTGATGGGACGTGTTTGTCCGGCCCCTTGCGAAGATGGCTGCAACCGCAACCAGGTTGAGGATTATGTCGGCATCAACGCCGTTGAACATTATATCGGCGACTGGGCCGTCAAGAGTGGAGTCGCATTCGATTCCGTCACAACCGAAACGGGTCGGCGCATTGCCGTCGTCGGGGGCGGTCCGGCGGGGTTGTCGGCTGCCTATTATCTGCGTCGCCGGGGCCATGGGGTCACGATTTTCGAAGCCGAAGCCCAGCTTGGGGGCTATATGCGCTATGGTATCCCCGGTTACCGGACGCCGCGTGATGTATTGGATGCCGAGATCGGGCGCATTCTCGATCTGGGCGGAATCGAGGTTCGTACCGGTGTCCGCGTCGGGCGGGACATGACGCTGGCCGAGCTTGAAGACACGTTCGATGCCATCTTCTGGGGGATCGGCACGAGGCGGGGACGGGGCCTGCCGGTGCCTGGCTGGGAAGGCACGCCCAACTGTGTATCCGGGGTTGACTTCCTGCGTGCCTTCAACGACGGTCGTCTTCAGTTCGTCAACCAGAAAATCGTCGTGGTCGGCGGGGGAGACACCTCCATCGACGTGGCGTCGGTGGCCCGCCGGCTCGGTCATATCAGTAGGGTGCATGAAAAGGACCTGCCGGAAAATGTCGTCTGGGGGCACACGGCCCATGATGTCGTCTCCAGCGCCCGACGGGAAGGCTGTACCGTAACGTTGACGTCACTGTTCTCGGTTGAAAAAATGATGGCCGCCGAACGGGAGATCAACGATGCTAGGCATGAGGGTGTCGATATCCGTGACGGCATCATGCCGCTTGAAGTCATAAAAGGGCCGGACGGACGGGCACGGGCTTTGCGTCTCTGCCAGTGCCGCATGGAGGGCAACCGGCCGATACCGATTACGGAAACTGCATTTGAGCTGGAAGCGGATCTGATTGTGGCCGCCATCGGTCAGGGAGCAGATCTAACGGGCCTGGAGAAACTGAACAATGGTCGCGACCTGATCAATGCGGATCGCAACTATCGGGTGCCAGGCACCACCAAGCATTTTGCCGGTGGGGATGTCTTGCGTCCGCATCTCTTGACTACCGCCATTGGCCATGGCCGTATCGCAGCAGAAAGCATCGATCATTACCTGCACTTTGGCGATGTCGGAAAGCGGCCAAAAGTAGACGTTCATCATTGGAGCCTGCTCGAATCGTTGCGCACGCAGGGCAAAGAACCGGAAACGTTCGGCCCTGAACCGATGCGTGGCACCAACGAGGCGAAGTTCGCCGTCCACAATTACGAAGACCGCTCAGCACAGACCATCGTGACGGCGGATCATCTGTTCCTGGGTCACTTCCCCTATGTCAGCCGCAATCGGCG
The DNA here is from genome assembly GCA_964624075.1 of uncultured Rhodobacterales bacterium. Classification (GTDB taxonomy): domain Bacteria; phylum Pseudomonadota; class Alphaproteobacteria; order Rhodospirillales; family Rhodospirillaceae; genus CAZUWH01. The sequence goes on along the minus strand of CAZUWH010000003.1, from coordinate 146,056 downwards.
CACTGAGGTGCAGGTGGATGCCGACGAGGTGCTCGGCAATTTCGACGAACGTCTGCTTGCCTATGACCGGGCGGCTGCCATCGCCGAGGCCAATCGCTGCATGAGCTGTGGCTTGTGCTTCGAATGCGATAATTGTGTGATCTTCTGCCCGCAGACGGCGGTTGCGCGCACGTCGAAAAAGGATTACGCGGTGGGGCGCTACGTGTACACCGACTACAGTCTCTGTATCGGCTGTCACATTTGCGCCGATGTTTGTCCTTCAGGATACATCGAGATGGGGCTGGGCGAAGGAGAGTGAAAAGCGGCAGAGGAGGAGGGCGGCGGTGCCGCCCTCCTCCGTTTGCCGAAACAACTGAAATCTAACCGTTATTACAGAGTGCAGTGTCGGAAAGCGGGCTGCGGCGTGGGTGTCTGGTGGTAGTGGGGATTTCTTAGCGGGAATGATAAGAACAAAGAGAGGGGTTCGATGACCGAGGGCACATTGACATTTCGTCGTTTTAAGGACGGAGACAGCACACCTTATCATTATAGTGAAGACATTGTCATCGATGGCTATTCACACAAGTGCCCTACCTATATCCATCGTACACCACCGTGTCAGGGCAGTTGTCCCTCTGGTCATGATATCCGGGGTTGGTTGTCCATCGTGCGCGGCCTTGACAAACCGGCAGGCAATCTGTCGTGGCAGGAGTATGCTTTTCACCGCATGACGGAGGCCAATCCGTTTCCCGCCATCATGGGGCGGGTCTGTCCGGCGCCATGTCAGGATGGTTGCAACCGGAACATGGTCGAAGAGCATGTCGGCATCAATTCAGTGGAACAGTTCATCGGCGATTGGGCGATCGCCAATGGAATGACCTTCCCGCTGCCGGCCAAGGAAACCGGCCGGAAGGTTGCCGTGGTCGGAGGGGGACCAGGTGGCCTGGCGGCGGCTTATTTCCTGCGCCGCAAGGGGCATGCCGTCACCATTTTCGAGGCCTATCCATCGCTGGGCGGCATGATGCGGTTTGGCATTCCCGGCTATCGCACACCGAAGGACGTTCTGGATGCCGAGGTTCAGCGCATTTTCGACATGGGTGTAAAGGTTTGCCTTAATACCCGGGTCGGCAGCGATGTGGCTATGGCCCAGATCGAAAAGGAGTTTGATGCCGTGTTCTGGGCCATTGGTGCCCAGTCTGGCAACACGCTTGGCATCGCCGGCGGAGAGGCGCCCAACTGCGTTAGTGGAGTCGCCTTCCTGCGCGCCTTTAACGAGGGCCGTTTGCAACACCTGCACGGGCGTGTACTGGTGATCGGCGGTGGTGATACCGCCATGGACGTGGCCGCGGTAGCTCGCCGGATCGGGCATATCGACCATGTGTCGGACAAGGACCACGCGGAAAATGTGATCCTTGGCTATACCGCCCATGATGTCGCCTCGGTGGCCCGCCGCGAAGGGGCCGATGTATGGATCATCTATCGCCGCCCCATTGCCAAGATGCCGGCAACCAAGCATGAACTCGAATCAGTGCAGAGAGAGGGGGTGATCATCAAGGAAAGCCTGATTCCTCTGGAGGTCATTCGCAATGCTGATGGTCGCGCCACCGCGCTGCGGGTGATGCCGGTCGAATGGGAAGGCAACACCATGATCCCACACGAGGACAAAGCCTTCAACATCGACTGCACCCTAATCGTTTCAGCGGTCGGCCAGGGCGGTGATTTTACCGGAATCGAATCCCTGAACAACGGACATGGCCTCATCAGCGCCGACCGTTTCTATCGTGTCTCATCCCACAGGGGGCACTTCGTGGGCGGCGATATCATCCAACCTCATCTGTTGACCACGGCCATTGGGCATGCGCGCATCGCAAGTGATTCCATCGACCACTACCTGAACGATCATGAGTTTGATCGCCGACCCAAGGTGGACGTCTATCATTTCAGCCTTTTGGAGGAACTGCGCAGCCGTGGCCTGGAACCGGATGCATATTCCCATGGAGAGATCTGGGGCACCGACGACTCCAAGTTTGCTGTCCACAATTTTGAGGATAGGTCATCACACGAGATAGTTACTCACGAGCGCATGTTTCTGGGGCACTTCCAGCATACGCTCATGCATCGCCGCAAAGAGGTTAACATCACCGCCGATGAGGTGCTGAGCAACTTCCGGGAACGGTTCGCCGGTCTCGATGAAAGGAAGGCCGTTGCCGAAGCCAACCGATGCATGAGCTGTGGTTTGTGCTTTGAGTGTGATCAGTGCCTGATCTATTGCCCACAAGTGGCCATCTTCCGGGTTACAAAGAAGAAACATGCCATGGGACGCTATGTGGATACCGACTACGCCAAGTGTATCGGTTGCCACATCTGCATGGACGTCTGTCCGAGCGGTTATATCCAGATGGGCATGGGCGAGGACTGACCATGATCCGCCGGCTTGTTGTCATTGGTTTGATGATGGTGCTGATCGGCCTTGTCCCGGCCGTCAGGGCTGAAGACGGGCTTCTACTCTTGATTCCAAGAGGAAAGGGGGAACGATGTGTCGAGGAGACCGGTTTCATGCGGCGCAACCATATGGAACTTCTCAAGCACCATCGTGATGAAACCATGCACAAGGGGATCCGGACCACCCGACACAGCCTGCAGGAATGCATCGCCTGTCATGCTGTGCCAGGACCAGACGGCCGGCCGGTCACGATCGCCAGCGGAAAACACTTCTGCAACGCCTGTCATATGTATGCGGCGGTCAGCCCTGATTGTTTCATGTGTCATGCGTCAACCCCGGGCTCCCTGCAAGGGGTGACGCACTAGAGGAGGGGAATTGAGGGGATGAGCACGCATCGCGCTTGTGCCTGCGACAGGCAGACGACGTTGGGGCAGGAAGCTCCGCCGCCGCCGCCGCGCGCGCGCATCGGAGACGCAGCCGCTGAAACCTCGCGTCGTGATGTTCTGACGGGAGTCGCCGCCGTCGCTACCCTAGCGGTGGCGCCAGGCGTGTTTCTGATCAATGCCGATGTGGCAGCCAAACCGGATGACCAGCCGGTATCGGCGGAGGTCCGGTGGGGGATGCTCGTGGATGTCAATAAATGCGCGGAGAACTGTTCAGCCTGTGTGGAGGCATGCCGTGAAGAGCATGGCTGGAGCAGCCTGGGTCGTCCACTGACCGATCCCCAGTGGATTCGCAAACTCTCTCTCAAGGACCGAACCACCGGTCGTACATTCAGCCTGCCCGTGATGTGTCAGCATTGCGAGTCACCGCCATGTGTGGACGTGTGCCCGACCGGTGCTTCATTCCGGCGGGCGGACGGGATCGTGTTGGTCGACCGTCATACCTGTATCGGTTGCCGATATTGTATGATGGCCTGTCCATACAATGCACGGCTGTTCGTACATGAGTCTCTTGACAATCAAAAAGCCCATATGCCCCGCGGCAAGGGATGCGTGGAATCCTGCACCCTGTGTGCGCACCGGATCGACCGCGACCAGCAGCCGGCTTGTGTGGAACGATGTGTGGCAACCGGCCACCAGGCGCTCATATTTGGCAACTTGAATGATCCAAACAGCGAGATTGTGCGGCGTCTGGCAACTTTCGCCAGTACCCGGATCCGGTCTGACCTGAAGACTAATCCGGGCATCCATTATCATGGTCTGTAGGAAAGTGAGCGGGACCCATGAGTGTGCACACTAACGTCATCTATCGCGAGATCGAGGGGCGTAGTCCTCGCTACTTCGCTCTGCTGGCCGTGGTTGGCCTGTTCATTGCCCTGGGTCTGGGCGCCGCCTATTACATGGAACACCATGGCCATCATGTCACCGGTATGTCGAACCAGATTATCTGGGGCATGCCGCATGTGTTTGCCGTATTCCTGATCATTTCCGCATCAGGGGCCCTGAATATGGCCTCGATCGCTTCGGTTTTCGAACGAACCCTGTACAAGCCACTGGCTCGTATGTCGGGTCTGGTGTCCATTGCCAGTCTGGCGGGGGGCCTGATGATCCTGGTGCTTGATCTCGGGCGTCCTGACCGTTTGATCGTGGCAATGACCACTTATAACTTCAAATCCATCTTTGCCTGGAATATCTTCCTGTATACCGGGTTCTCCATCATTGTCGGGTTCTATCTGTGGAGCATGATGGAACAGCGCTATGGGCCATATTTCTACAAACCAGCGGCCCTTACGGCTTTTCTCTGGCGTCTGGCCCTGACGACCGGTACCGGGTCCATTTTCGGATTCCTGGTGGTCCGTGATGCCTATAACAGTGCCATCATGGCACCAATGTTCATCGCCATGTCTTTCGTTTTCGGCAAGGCGATCTTCATGTTGATTCTCCTTTCGACCTATCATCTGACGGGCCGTCCACTCGGACGAATCATCCTGACCCGTCTGCAACGGTTGATGGGAGTCGTATTGGCGGCGACCTGCTATTTCGTCATGGTTCAGCACCTGACCAACCTCTACATGGCTGAACGTCAGCCAGTGGAGATGTTTATCCTGTTCGGAGGAAATGTATACTCTTTTTTGTTCTGGGCGGTACAGATCATACCCGGTATGGCAGTCCCGCTGGTGCTGTTGCTGCATCCACGCCTGGGCGGCAATGTCAGCGTCATTGTGCTGGCTTCGATACTGATGATCATGGGCGGCTTGGCGCAGGTATATGTGATCATCATCGGCGGTCAGGCGTTTCCGTTGAACCTGTTCCCGAACATGGAGATATCATCCACCTATTTTGATGGACAGGTGGGCAGTTACACGCCGGCATTGCCGGAGCTACTGTTGGGTTTGAGCGGAGCAGCGGTCATGGTAGGGATCGTGATGGTGGCCATCGCCATCTTTCGTTTCCTGCCTCTCAGTTTGGCCGATGCTGATGTCGACCCAGATCATGTTCATAACATCATCGACCAGGAGGACGAAGCGGTCGAGGAGGCCGATGCCGGGCCGGTCAAACTATGAAGGTGTTGGCGTTGTTTCAGGGCCTGTCTACTACTTCATCGCATCGGAGCATTGCACCCCGGAAGACGTGATGGTCGCAGATCGATCCCGGGATCCCGAGAGGGAATGTAGACGTTTCGCCCACCCATCCGGGGGTAAGGAATCTTTGTTCACAAGACCAGACTTCCTTGCAAAAGCCTTCCCCCCGCCCCGGGAGGGAGGTGTTTTCTCGCCCGTGCTCCAACGTCGTCCATACGCTCCCAGTTTCCAGAAACCGTAAAACACGGGAAAAACGGGGAAGACGGCCTGTCTGTGATTCCTTGTTGCAATGGCCTGAGAAAGGCATGGGAGAGAACCCAGACTTCTCTCCCACCAAAGGCCCACTTCTCTCGAATGGAGAAACTGCCTTTCCGGAGTCGCTGTCAATCATCCCCCCTGAGTTCACCGACCTTGGCGCGCAAGGCAGCAAGCAGTCCTCCTACTTCCCCCCCAGAGCGGTGAATGACGGCACCATATTCGGAACGGTAGGTGACTGCCATACTGATGCCCTCTACAACCAGATCGATGATATGGAGTCCCTTCTCAGACCGTTTCAGCTTCCACAGGACCGATACCGGCGCACCCTGTGACGGGTTGATGGTGCTTTCGACCACCACATCCTCTTCCATCCCGGCTGTCCCGGATCGGACTCTGATGACTGTCAAGCCCTGGCCGGAGTATTCCTTGAAGCGCCTGGACCAGGTATAGACGGTAATGCTTTCGAATAATTTCAGGAACTCGACCCGTTCATCCGCAGTAGCTTTATGCCAGTGACGCCCCAGAACAAAGCGGCCAATGGCTTCCAGATCAGCCGTGGTGCGGAACATCTCACGAAAATAGCGGGTGCGTTCCGCGTCCGATATGTCGTGCCGGAGCATGGTCTGTAACGCCTGGCCAGACAGGGTGCGGATGAAGGATTTGGCTTCTTCGTCCTGGCTGATGGCCAGCAGATCCGTCGCAGCAGCAGCCTGCACGCTGGAAAAGACAGCCGGTATAAAGAGCGCGGCTGCGAGAATGGAAACGGGAAACCACGACCGAATCAACATGGGATGTGTTCTTCAGATGTAACAATCAACAGGGGTAACCAGATACCATGCCTGGCTCCCCCTTCCATGATCCCTTCGTAATCGATCTAGTGTCCCCTGTCATCCTTTTCCTTGGGGCTCACCTTCTGAAGGGCCCGTTTTTTTTTGAAACAGAGCGCAAACGGAGGGAGTCGGGCCGGAAACCAGAAAAGGGACGGTGGGGCTTGCCGAACGGCCCAAAGACCGTCACAGTCCGACCGTGAGGGCCCGCGAAGGAGTAAGGATCCGGATGGCGGCTGGAAAGCAGTTGGCGAATAGAGGCAGAATATGAAGGAAGACGATCCGGACAATGACAGGATGCGCCGTCCGTCCCTTGTCCTGCCGGTGGCGACAACCCTGCCGGGAACAGTGTCAATATCATTCGAATTCTTCCCCCCCAGGAATGAACGGATGATCGAAACGCTGTGGGAATGCATTCGTCGTCTGGAACCCCTGGCCCCACGTTTCGTATCAGTCACCTATGGAGCCGGCGGCAGCACTCGGGAACGCACCCACGATACGGTCGCCCGCATTGCCCGCGAGACATCCCTGCGGCCAGCTGCCCACCTGACTTGTGTCGGGGCCAGCCGGGCTGAAGTAACTGCCATTGCCCGTCGTTACTGGGAGGGGGGCATTCGTCATATCGTCGCCCTGCGCGGCGATCCACCGGAGGGGCAAAATCGTTATGTGCCTCATCCTGAGGGGTATGCCTATGCGGCAGATTTGGTCGACGGTTTGAAAAGAATCGCTGATTTCGAAATAACTGTTGCGGCTTATCCAGAAGTCCATCCGGAAGCACCAAGCGCCGGTTTCGACCTCGACAATCTGAAACGCAAGATCGACGCTGGTGCCAGTCGCGCCATCACCCAATATTTCTTCGATGTGAACGTCTACCGTCGTTTCATGGACAGAGTCCGGGCCACCGGAATAACCGTTCCGGTGATTCCCGGCATTCTTCCGGTGACCAACGTAGTGACAATGCTCAAATTTTCGCAGGCATGCGGTGCTTCCGTGCCGGCGTGGGTGCGGGCGTTGTTCGATGGACTCGACGCCGATCCCGATACCCGGCGGCTGGCGGCCGCGGTTTTCGCCGCCGAGCAGTGTCGCGCACTGGCGGCCGAAGGTGTCACTGATTTTCACTTCTACACCTTAAACCGTGCCGACCTGGTCTTTGCCATCTGCCATATCCTGGGTGTACGGCAACGGTGAACCGGCTGTCCTCCTGCTTTGTCCGGGGACAACGGGACATTTCTGGAAACCCTCCTCCACTCTCCAGGAGGGGGAGGAGGAGAGAAGCAGGAGAGACGTCCGACGGGTATCCCGGAATCGGGGATTGAGTCTTTGGGAAGGCTTTATTGGAAAGGACTGCAAGGAGTGGCCAACATCCTCGATCATCTTCGCGACCGCGTCCTATTGTGTGACGGCGGTACGGGTTCCCTGGTTCAGGCCATGAACCTGTCAGTAGAGACAGATTTCCTGGGTAAGGAAAACTGTACCGAGGCCCTGGTGCTGGGACGGCCCGACGTGGTACGGGCCATCCATGCCCGCTATTTCGAAGCGGGGGCCGATTGCGTCGAAACGAACACCTTCGGCGCCTCGCCGATCACCCTGGCCGAATTCGGTTTGAACGATCAGGCGTTTGCAATCAACCGACAGGCTGTTGTGCTCGCCCGGGAAGCCGCAGCGCAATTTGCCGATGGATCTTCCCGTTTTGTTCTTGGGGCCGTCGGGCCAGGCACCAAGCTTCCCAGCCTGGGCCACATCGACTACGATACCCTGGAAGCCGCCTATGCCATCCAGTGCGAGGGGCTAGCCTCCGGGGGAGCTGACGCCTTTCTGATCGAAACCTGCCAGGATCCATTGCAGGTCAAGGCGGCCGTCAATGGCGCCAGAACCGGCCGCAGCCGTGCCGGTATTGATATCCCCGTTTTCGTTCAGGTGACGGTGGAAACTACGGGAACCCTTCTTGTCGGGGCCGACATCGCGGCGGCCACGACGGTGGTGCACAGTCTGGATGTGCCCTTGATGGGCCTCAATTGCGCAACCGGTCCACAGGAAATGGCAGAGCATGTCCGATGGCTGGCGGAAAACTGGCCGGGTTTCATATCGGTACAGCCCAATGCCGGTCTGCCGGAGCTGGTTGACGGCCACGCCCGCTATCCATTGCGGCCTGCGGATCTCGCGACATGGCACGAGCGGTTCGTGAGCGAGGCGGGGGTCCATCTGATAGGGGGCTGCTGCGGCACCACGCCCGAGCACATCCGCGCTGTCGATGCCATGCTGAAACGGATCAGCCAGGGCGGTCGTCCGACACCGGTGCGGCGATCGGTGCACTGGGTGCCAGCGGTGGCCTCTCTCTACGGCCAGGTTCCCTTGCGACAGGACAATGCTTTCCTGGCCGTCGGGGAACGCTGCAATGCCAACGGCTCCAGGCAGTTCCGTCAATACCAGGACGCCAACAATTGGGACGGGATCGTGGCCATGGCACGCGCCCAGGTCAAGGAAGGGTCCCATACCCTGGACGTCTGCACCGCCTTTGTCGGCCGCGATGAAAAGGCCGACATGATCGGAGTGGTCTCGCGCCTGCGTGGAGGTGTGGCTGCACCGCTCGTTATCGATTCGACCGAAATGCCGGTGATCGAGGCCGCCTTGAAGCTGTATGGCGGCAAGGCCATCATCAATTCCATTCATTTCGAAGACGGGGAGAGCGCCGTTGCGGATCGTCTGCATCTGGCCCGCCGTTTCGGAGCGGCCGTCGTCGCCCTGACCATCGACGAAACCGGCATGGCTAAGACAGCCCAGGACAAGCTCCGCATCGCCCACCGTCTGTACGACTTCGCCGTCAACCGCCATGGCCTGCCACCGGCAGATCTTCTGTTCGATCCCCTGACCTTTACCATCTGTACCGGCAATCCGGACGACCGCAGACTGGCCTGCGAAACCCTGGAGGCCATCGAACGTCTCCGGACCGAGCTGCCTGCCTGCCAGATCGTTCTGGGCGTATCGAATGTTTCCTTTGGCCTGAAACCGGCGGCACGCCATGTGCTGAATTCGGTGTTCCTGGACTATGCTGTCCGCCGGGGCATGACCGCCGCCATCGTACACTTCTCGCGGATCCTGCCCTTGCATCGCCTGACGGCGGCGGAAATCGGCGCTGCTGAGGACCTGATTTTCGACCGCCGTCAGGCGGACCATGATCCGTTGCAGGTGTTCATCACTTTGTTCCAGGATCGCACGGAGGCAAAAGCCGCTCCCGCGTCACACGCCCGCACGGTGGAGGAACGCCTGAAACAGCGTATCGTCGATGGGGATCGCCAGGGGCTTGCGGAGGATCTGGCCGAAGCCATGTACTCTCATGCACCACTTGTCATTATCAATGACCTTCTACTTGAGGGCATGAAGGAGGTCGGTATCCTGTTCGGAGCGGGAAGGATGCAGCTTCCGTTCGTGCTGCAATCGGCTGAGACCATGAAAGCCGCGGTGGCATGGCTGGAACCGCATATGGAACGCGTTACAACCAGTCAGAAGGGCACCATCGTCCTGGCCACCGTCAGAGGGGATGTCCACGACATCGGCAAGAATCTGGTGGACATCATTCTCACCAACAATGGCTATCGGGTGATCAACCTTGGCATCAAGCAGCCCATTGCTGCCATTCTGACTGCTGCACGTGCGCATGGAGCCGATGCTATCGGCATGTCCGGGCTGCTTGTCAAATCCACTGTCATCATGCGCGAGAACCTGACGGAAATGACTCGGCAGGGTTTCGACATCCCGGTTCTCCTGGGCGGTGCAGCCCTGACCCGCCGCTTCGTCGAGGAGGATTGTGTCGCCGCTTATAGCTGTGGTCAAGTCGCCTATGCCAGGGATGCTTTCGCCGGGCTGGATCTAATGGGCAAAGTCGTCATGGGTGGCTTCACAGCCCATGTGGCCGCCAGGCGGCGCGCCCTTCCCTCCGCTCACGGGCATCACCCTCCTGGACGGCAGACGGCGCCGGCCGAACGGCCAGTGGATCTCGAGGAAATCCGTTTGCGTCGCGCCGAGCTAGCGACCGCGGCCCCTGTGCCCCCCCCCCGTTCTGGGGGGCGCGTCTGATCGAGCTGGTATCGGTCAAGGCGCTTCTTCCCTATCTGAACGAGGTGATGCTCTATCAGTTCCACTGGGGCTTCCGCAAGGCCGGGAGAAGCCGCGAGGCATGGCGGGCCTGGGTGGCGGAGGAAGTCCGCCCGGTGCTGAATCGTCTGTTGACCTTGTGCGCGCAGGAGAGCCTTTTGCAGCCGTGCGCCGTCTATGGCTACTGGCCGTGCGCCAGCGTCGGCGACAGCGTGATTTTGTTTGACGCGACACATGGCACGCGTGAAGTCGCCCGCTTCACTTTTCCCCGCCAGGCTCGACCAGGGGGGGTGTGTCTTGCCGACTTCTTCCGTGACATCGACCAGGGCGAACGCGACGTGATCGGCCTACAAATAGTGACCGTAGGAACACGGATCTCGGAAGTGGCACGGGAATGGTTTGCCGCCAACCGGTACCAGGACTACCTGTATCTGCATGGCCTATCGGTGGAGATGACTGAGGCCCTGGCCGAGTACGTGCACAAATCGATTCGCGCCGAGTTGGGATTCGCCGCCGAGGATGCCCCTGACATCAACGTCATGTTGAAACAGGGCTATCGGGGGGCACGGTATTCGTTTGGCTATCCGGCCTGTCCCAATCTGGCCGACCAGCGGCGGCTCCTGGCCTTGCTGGGGGCGGAGCGAATTGGAATCAGCCTCTCCGAGGAGGACCAGCTCCATCCTGAACAGTCCACGTCCGCCATCGTCTGTCTGCACCCGCAGGCGAAATATTTCACGATGCAGGGAGGGTAATCAGGGGAAAGATGCGCAGAAGAGGGGAAGCCTCGTGCTCCCAATGTTCTGGTTTCGGAAACATCATGGGGAGATCGACATGGCTCCCCTGCGCCATTTCGCGTTTTGGCAGAAGTCATGTACCGCCTCTCCATTCCCCCCCGTCCCGATTGGCGGCAAACCGCCAAACGCTTTGGCTTCGACTTTCATACCCTCCATGGCGCGCCTTACTGGTTCGAGGAGGCAGCCTATGCCTTCACCCTGCCGCAGATCGAAACCGACATCGAGGATCCGACCGCCGAACTGATGGCCCTGTGTCATCAGGTGGTCGAGCGGGCCAGTCACGATGATGAAGTCCTGTCCTCCTTGCGGATTCCGCCCCCCTGGTGGGGCCCAGTCCGCGAGAGCTGGCGCCGCGGGGACAAGGATCTGTACGCCCGTTTCGACCTCGCCTATGACGGTCACGGTCCGGCCAAGCTGCTTGAGTTGAACGCCGATACCCCGACTGCCCTGTTCGAATCAGCCTTCTTTCAGTGGGTATGGCTGGGGGAGGCCGGGCAAGGCGGTTTGATTCCCAAGGGGTGCGATCAGTTCAACAGCCTTCAGGAAGCCCTGGTCGATGCCTTTGCCGCCCTGTGGCCGGACTGGCTGACATTGCCAGGCTCGCGCACCCTCCATTTCGCCTCGGTAGCCGCCCATGCAGAAGACCGCGGCACGATCCTTTATCTGCGAGACTGTGCCCACCAGGCCGGTCTTGCAACAGTGATCATGGATATCGAGGCGATCGGCGTCGATGCCGGAGGCCGTCTGACCGACCTGGAAGATCACGTCATCGCGGCCCTGTTCAAGCTCTATCCGTGGGAATGGTTGATCGAGGAACCATTCGCGTCGTACCTGAAGGAACCGCAGCCGCCGCGGATCATCGAGCCGTGCTGGAAGATGGTGCTGTCCACGAAGGGCCTGCTGCCCTGGCTGTGGCGGATGTTCCCCGGTCATCCCAATCTGCTGCCGGCCTGGTTCGCCGATGACCCCGCGGCGCGACCGGCGACACGTCATGTCGTCAAGCCGCTTCTTTCCCGCGAGGGTGCCAATGTGCGTCTCATTGATCCCTCCCTGCCTGGTGGTGCCCTGGTCATGGACGGACCCTATGGCGGCGAGGGATGGGTGATTCAGGACTATCACCCGCTGCCCGTGTTCACCGATGACCGGGGACGACGGCATCATGCCGTGATCGGATCCTGGATCGTTGCCGGACGTCCGCACGGGGTCGGCATGCGCGAAGACGATGGCCCCATCACCGTCAATACTAGTCGTTTCGTGCCGCATCTGATCCTGCCTTGAGGACGTGCGGAGGTGGGCGGGAGACAGGGGCTGTGGTCCTTCGTGCCCGGGGAAGAAACGGGACGTGGGAGAGTCCGCCACCCTCGAGTCTTTATGATTCTTGTGATGCGCCATGGTGCCGCAGGGCCTTCAGGTCCGACAGTCGGGCGGTTCCACTGAAAGCGGCGAGGGCAGCGAAGACCGTGAGGCCTCCGCTGACCAGCACGGCCATCGCACTGATTCGCAGCCATGATGGGCCACCGAGCCACGGAGCCAGAGCCCTTTCACCCGCTTCCAGGAGGCCCCCCATGACAAGGCTGATGACAAGCAGGCGCGGCAGGCGGGTCTTCAGCCGCGCATCGAACCGCAACTGTTTCCGGCGGTACAGGAGTCCGCCCAGCACCGCCACATTGAGCCACGCCGACAGGGCCGAGGATAGGGCAATGCCGACATGGGCCAGGGGACCCATCAGGAGCAGGCTCAGAAGGACGTTGGCGACGAGAGCAACGGCAGCCACCTTGACAGGGGTGACCGTATCATGGCGAGCAAAAAAAGCAGGCGTAAGCGCCTTGTTCAGAACATAGGCTGGCAGTCCGACAGCAAAGGCAGCCAGGGCGGCGGCCGTCGCCTGTCTTTCCGCCACCCCGAACGCACCCCGCTCGAACAGCACCATGACGACGGGGCTCGCCAGCACGACCAGGGCAACGGCCGCCGGTACCGTCAAGAGCAGGGCAAACTCTATCGCCCGATTCTGGTTAGCCATGGCGTCATCCACAAGACCGGCACCAATCTGGCGCGACAACAAGGGCAGCAGCGCGGTGCCAACCGCCACCCCGACCACGCCAAGCGGCAGCTGGCTGACCCGGTCAGCATAATAGAGGAACGATACCGCCCCATCGGCAACCAGCGAAGCTAGAACGGTGTCGATCGCCAGATTAATTTGATATAACCCCGCTCCGAAAGCAACCGGAATGATCCGGCGGAGCAGCGTGCGCACCCTGGCATCCAGGCGTGGCCAGGTCAGGGCAAGCCGTGCGCCGGTCCGGGCACAAATGACAGACAGCCAGACCAGTTGCAGCAGGCCGGCGGCACTGACCCCCCAGGCCAGTGCGTGGGCGGGACCTGTTGTGAAGGGGGTTACCCCCACTAGGAAGGCGATCATGCTGAGATTGAGCAGAACAGGTGTCGCGGCTGCGGCCGCGAACCGGTTCAGCGAATTCAAGACACCAGCCTGTAACGACACGATCGAAATAAAGAGAAGATAGGGAAAGGTGATACGGGCGAGTGTGACGGCCAGCTCCATCTTGCCGGGGACATCACGGAACCCGGGGGCAAACAGCAGCAGAACCCATGGCATCACGACCTCGATCAGACCGACAATAGCCAGTAGAATCATGGTCAGGGTGGATAGGGCCCGGGTTGCAAAGGCGTTGGCTGCCGTGCGGCCATCGGTCTCGATGGTGGAGGCATAAAGAGGGACAAAGGCGGCACTGAAGGCCCCCTCGGCGAACAGGCGGCGGAACAGATTGGGCAGCTTGAAAGCGGCGAAAAAGGCATCGGCTACCAGTCCGGCCCCCAGGGCATTGGCAATCAGAATGTCACGGGCAAAGCCGGTGATGCGACTGATGAGCGTGAAGGCGCCGACCGTGGCAACGGATTTGAGGAGGACCATGGGCCACGCATGCTCCAGGGATGGGTTGCAAAGGGATCAAGGAAATTATTGTCGCCGTCACGAATCAGGGCATGTTGCGCCGTTGTACCGGCGCGCGCAATGTTTGATACCAGGGCCGACACGTTTTGAACTTGTCGGCCCTGGGGGCGAACCGGCGCTTTTGCGCCGGGAGCCAGATGCGCAGGTGCGCAGATGCGCACACCCGGCGTAAGATCAGGGCGGTGAGTCATGAAAATGGCTCATCTGCCCTGATCGGCAGAAACCAGGAGGCGGGGCCCTGATCGGAAAAGGGTTGCAGCAGAAGGTGTCGCTTCCCATTTCCACCTTGTCCAGGCAGGTCGTGCCGTTATCTGCCGGGGCGGAAAAAAGGGGCATGGCAGGAATCGCGTTCCAGGGGTATAGAACGAGCAGGAGTGAAAGGTGAGTGTGAGCTATTGCGAAACGACCTGCCGCACAGGCCGACGTCCCAGCCGCGATGAAGCGGAGGAAGCCGTTCGAACGCTTTTGCGTTGGGCCGGGGAGGATCCCAATCGCGAAGGGTTGCGTGATACCCCGAAGCGGGTGGTAAAGGCTTACGAGGAGTTTTTCGCCGGCTACTACCAGGACCCGGAGGAGGTGTTGCGACGCACTTTCGAGGAATTGGAAGGCTACGATGAAATCGTGGCCTTGCGTGATATTCGTTTCGAATCCCATTGCGAACACCACATGGCCCCCATCATCGGCAAGGCCCATGTGGCCTATCTGCCGGACAGACGGGTGGTCGGCATCAGCAAGTTGGCCCGGGTGGTGGAGCTTTACGCCAAGCGGCTCCAGATCCAGGAAAAGATGACAGCTCAGATTGCCAATGCCATCAATGATGTACTACGTCCCAAAGGTGTAGCGGTGGTGATCGAGGCCGCACACCAGTGCATGACCTGCCGCGGCATCCACAAGCCCGGCGTTACCATGGTCACCAGCCGCATGCTGGGGGCCTTCCGCGAGGATCCTGCGACACGACGTGAATTCCTGACAATCATAGGTCCTCCAAATTGCAACATTGTCAACGTATGACCTCTGCCTTCACGGCCAGTCCATTCGCTCATACAAGTGAAGGCTATTCATGCAAAGGTAGGAATGTGCTTCCAGCCTGTCCGGCCGACGGGCGGCTCGCCTCCCGGCGAGCCGGAACAGACGGGGAAAGGGTCGCACCCTTTCCCACGAGAGAGAGATTGCAATCCCTCAGTGCGCTGTACGAGAGACATCAGCGATTCTCATTATGATGGGAATGACCCTTCTTTGCAGAAGAGGTATCCCTGTACCCCCCTCCAGGCTACCGTATGCACACAAACCTGCCCCGGCGCGGTGCTGCGGAACCGTTGCTTTCCCCATCAGGCATACCTCTCTCCTCCCCCTGGAGGTCAGACTCCCTCTCCCCTTGGTGGGGATGGGTTGGGGTGGGGGTGATCGTGACGTCTGGTCCGACGTAGGGGGCCTCGCGGTGGTCATCACGCCCCCCGGGCCCGCGGGCTGACGAGTTCCAGACGGAAGCGTCACCCCCCCCCTATATCCGAGGGGGAGGGCTTGCCGTTTCAGGCGGAAGGCTTCCTGCCCCCCTTGATCTTCTCCCAACAGACCCCGTCCCCGAAAAGACCTCCTGAGGGGAACACATCCGCCTTCTGGACGGGGAACATGCCCTCCCTCTGAAGGGGGGGCTTACCCCCTCCTCGGGGGAGAAGGGTTGGGGGGGAGCCTGCTAAGGCGACTTGGAATGAATTCCATACTGGGAATTTCTTGAGAGATATTCCCTCCCAGATGGCTTTTTGTTATTGTTATGTTGATGAAAGGCTGTGGAAACCACCATCCCATCAGGGAGAGGATGCAACAACATGACAGAGGCATTCCTGATCTTCGATTGGGGCCGGGAGCTCGTAGATCCGGTCGATGACCTGATCTATGTCTGCCGGGACGGACGGATCGCCTACATCAATTCTGCCGGAGCCAGAATGCTGGGAGGGGACGACAAGATCATATTGGGTCATCCTTTTGCCGTATTTCTGCATCGGGACTATGCCGACAGTATCGATCTGGATATGCTTACCGAGGAACCTCTTTCGGTACCAGTCATGCTGGTGTGGGGGCGAAGGGTTGTATCCTGCCAACCGAAATCGAGGTCCGCCATCGCGACACCGGAACCTTTCTGGTGCGGGCGCGTAATCTTGCTCCCATTCTGCGGGTCATCACGACCTTGTCCCGGCGGGCCGAAAAGCTAGAGCGGCTGATGGATGCTCTGACGGAAGGCATTCTCACCGTAGACGAAACAGGCACGATCCGGTTCTGCAACCAGTCGGCCGAGCGGCTGCTCGACCATTGATGGTGAGATCATAATTACTTCTAGTCGTAATAACATAGACGTTGCTATCACAGATGGTACTACTCGCTACGTTGACACTGAATAAGGGTATTGAACCGGCCATGAGGGAGTCCGGCAGCATCGTCTTGAATGTACCCTCCGTCCGCCTGTAACTGGTGGTGTTCATATTGGCGACGTTCTGGCTGATGATACCAAGCCTCGTGCTGTGCGCCATCATGGTATTGGCGCTTCTGGTGAGGATTCCCCACAGGCTCATGGTAGTGCTCCGTTTGCCTGACTTGTTGGTTTCATGTCTGGGCGGGAAGCAAGAATGATGCCGGAGATTCGTAGGGATATGATATGGTTTTTCCTGCATTTCCGTGACCCTGCAAACAGGCCCGTCAATACGCAAGCCAAGCGCTGGGCAGGAGTTGCCGGCATCATTTTGCCCAATCAGACATACCCTCTCTCCCTGGAAAGAAGACTCCTTCCCCCTTGGACCGGGGGAGGGGTGGGGGTGATCGTAATACGGTTTCCGGGAATTTTCCGGACTCCGTATAACGTCTGGACGGGCGGTTGGATGGCTCGCGACGGTCGTGCCCCTTGGCCCCATAGGCTGACAAGTGCCAGGCGGAAGGGGGAGGACTGATTACTGGTCTTGTTCATGAATCAGTGGCGCGATAGCCTTTTTACGGTCTGCAAGCGACAGACGGGATGGGACCACCCGTACCAGAAACGATCGGAGGAACCCGGGCATGAACGACATGTTGCGCAAGGGATGGACAACCGGAGCTTGTGCTACGGCGGCTTCCAAGGCAGCCTGTCTTGGTCTCGTCACCGGCGCGATTCCTGATCAGGTGACCATCGCCCTGCCGGGTGGCCTGACGCCCACCTTTGCCATTCGCCACGGCCTTGTCGTTGGCGACACCGCCACGGCCGCAGTGATCAAGGATGCCGGTGACGATCCTGATGTCACCCATGGGGCCGAAATCGTCGTGACCCTGGCCTTTGCTCCGGCTGGTCAGGGAATCGTGTTCCGGGCAGGGGAGGGGGTTGGCACGGTGACCCGTCCCGGTCTGCCCCTCGCAATCAGTGCGCCGGCCATCAACCCTGGTCCGCGCGCCATGATTCTCCGTAACCTGGAGACTGTCCGCATTCCCCTTCCGCCCGATTTGTCCCTGACCATTGGTGTGACCAATGGCGCGGATCTAGCACGGTACACGCTCAATGCCCGGCTTGGCATCATCGACGGATTGTCGATTCTTGGTACGACGGGAGTAGTGGTGCCTTATTCCTGTTCAGCATGGGTGGCCTCCATCCATCAGGGGGTGGATGTGGCCCGTGCTGCCGGCTTATCCCGCATTGCCGGAGCTACCGGGCGAACCTCGGAAGAGGCGATCCGGCGCCTGTATGATTTGCCCGAGAGTGCCCTTATCGATATAGGCGATTTCGTTGGCGCCCTGCTGAAATACCTGCGCCGCCATCCTGTCCCGCGCCTGACCCTTGCCGGCGGCTTTGCCAAGCTGGCGAAACTTGCACAGGGCGCGCTCGATCTTCATTCGGGACGCAGCCGGCTTGATCTGGCGCATCTGGCCCGTCTGGCCAGTGAAAACGGTGCTTCCCCCTCCTGTGTTGCCATCCTGACCGCAGCGGACAGCGCCGGGCAGGCCTTGGCATGGGCACAAGAGGCGGGAATCGACCTGGCCGGCCCCGTTGCTCGCCAGGCCCGTGCCGTCGCTGCAGCAGTGGCCGGGTCTGCGGTATGTATCGATGTAGCCCTCTTCGACCGCAACGGAACCCTGCTGGCCACGGGGTAGGGCGGAATGCAGTCAGGTTGGATCACTTTCTTCTGGAGCACGGGCATGCGCTTCCGCGAAGGGGAGACGAGATGCCTACCCTTTCCGGGATCAACCTGAAATCGTTCCGCCCCAGGGGACGGAGCGTGTCGTTTCCGTGATAAAAGATCCAGAAGAGGTGTGGGGAGGGGACGGATTCTTTCCCGTATTCTGTTTTACCTGAATCTGAAAGCCGGCGCGTGGAAGAGCCTTCCCACACCCCGTTGGTCTTTTTTCTCTTGACATAAGTAGATTCTCTCTTGCATTCCACAATGGTAAAAAATACAACATTATCGGGAGATAATAGGGACTCGGGCCATCGGCTAGCCATGAAAACAAACTGCATTCTTGAAGGCGACTGCGTGACCGTGCTGCATGATCTGCCGGAGCAGTCGGTTGATCTCGTTTTTGCCGATCCTCCCTATAACCTTCAGCTTGGCGGTACGCTGCGACGTCCCGATGATTCTCGCGTCGAGGGTGTCGAGGCTGAATGGGATCGTTTCAGCAGTTTCGGGGAATATGACCGCTTCACCCGGGCCTGGGTCAAGGCAGTGCGTCGGGTGTTGAAGAATGACGGCAGCCTGTGGGTCATCGGCAGCTATCACAACATCTATCGGGTTGGAACCATTCTGCAAGACGAAGGCCTCTGGATTCTGAATGACATCATCTGGCACAAAACCAATCCGATGCCCAATTTCCGCGGCACACGCTTTACCAATGCACACGAAACACTGCTGTGGTGTGCAACCAGTCCTAGCGCCCGCTATACCTTCAATTATGAAGCCATGAAGGAAATGAACGAAGGCGTGCAGATGCGTTCCGACTGGCACCTGCCGCTCTGCACCGGGCCTGAACGTCTGCGGGACGAAGCAGGTGGCAGGGTCCATCCAACCCAGAAACCGGAGGCGTTGTTGTATCGCGTCATTCTGTCTTCAACCGAACCGGGTGACATCGTTCTGGATCCTTTTTTCGGGACTGGCACCACCGGCGTGGTCGCCAAACGGCTGGGGCGCTGTTATGTCGGCATCGAACGTGATCGCGCCTATATTGCCGCTGCCCTGCGTCGTCTGGTAGCTGTGCGTGAAGAGCCGGACAGGAGCATCATTGTCACGCCGCGCAAGCGGGCAGAGCCACGGGTACCGTTCGGCGCCGTGGTCGAGCGTGGTTTGCTGCCACCAGGAACGGTGCTGTTCGATGCCGCGCGCCGCTTCATGGCCCGCGTTCGGGCCGATGGCACCATCATCTCTTCCGACCATCGTGGTTCCATCCATCAGGTCGGCGCGGCGGTTCAGGGCGCTTCCACCTGCAACGGTTGGACATTCTGGTATTTCGAGATCGCCGGTCACCCCACGCCTATCGATGTGCTGCGCCAGCAGGTGCGATCCGAAGGCATTGAGCGTAAGCGGTGAAACCAGCTGCGACATCAGGCCCGCCAGAAATCGGGCAGGAAGAGAACCAGCACGCTGAACATCTCCAACCGTCCCACTAGCATGGCTGCCGACAGCAACCACTTGGCTGAATCTGGCAAGTGGGCGAACGAAAGACAGCCTATACCCGTACCCTGCCCTACGTTCGAAAGAGCCATGGCTGCCGCTGAAAGGGCGTGCGCGAAATCAAGACCGATCAGGCTCAACAATATGGATATGATGGCAAAAGCGAAAGCGTAGAGAAAGAAGAAGCCAAGCACGGCCTCCGACACGCCTGCAGGGATGGGACGATGGTTGTAATAGGGGATGAAAACGCCATGCGGCTGAAGCAGCTTGGCCATTTGCGTCTTAGCCATTGCATAGAGGATCTGGAAGCGGAAAACCTTGATCGCACAGGTGGTCGAGCCGGCACATCCTCCTATGAAGCTGAGAAAGAACAGAATGATGACCGGCAGGCCACCCCATTGCCAGGGATCCCCCAGGGTGTAACCCGTGCCGGTCATCATCGAGGTCGTAGCGAAAATAGCCATGCGGATCGCGTGAAACAGCGACTGGTCCAGGACCAGCCACAGCCAGGCGAAGACCAGCACGATGGCGATTCCCAAGGTGGTCAGGAAGGCACGCACCTGCGTGTCCCGTAGCAACAATTCCGGCGTGCCACGGATGGCCTGAAGATAGAGCAGGAATGGCAGGCTACCAGCGATCATGCCGGTCACAATGACGATTTCGATCAGCGAATTATCAAACGTCGCTATGGACTGGTCATAAGTGGAGAAGCCGCCCGTGGACAGGGTAGTCATGGCATGCGTCACGGCATCGAAACCAGACATCCCCAGCATCCACAAGGCTAGGGCCCAGAGTGCCGTCAGGGTGATGTAAAGGGCAACCAGTCCGGTACTTAAGGAAGCCACCCGTGGGACAAGACGCTCATGGGCAGCGATGGCTTCGACCCGGAACATCTGCATTCCACCCACGCCCAGTGTCGGCAGCACGAGAAGAGCAGTAAAGAGGATACCGATGCCACCAAGCCATTGCAGAAGCGCACGCCACAGAAGAATATCTGGAAGAACGCTTTCGAGACCGCTGATTACCGTGGAGCCAGTCGTGGTAAGGCCCGACATCGCTTCGAAAAAAGCATCCGTATAGCTTAAACCCAGTCCAGAAAACATGAAGGGAAGGGCAGCGAACGCCGGCAGTACAACCCAGATGGCGGTGGTCAGCACGAAGGCCTGGCGCAATGAGAGGCGGAATGTGCCTATCCGACTCGCCAGCACCACGGTACCGCCAACAAAAAAGGTGAAGGCTGCCACGGTGGCAAACACCCATCTCCCTTCATAATCCGACCCCCATGCCACCGCCGCCGGGACTAGCATGGTCGAGGCCAGGATGGCTAGAAGCAGGCCCGTAATCAGGGAAACCGGTCGCAAATCGAGCTTTCTCGCGTGCACCGTGGCGTCTCCCCCCGCACTCATCCAGCCTCAGTAATCCTGCCAGAAGTCGCGTCGCAACAGCATGAGTACCGTCAACAATTCCAGGCGTCCGAGAAGCATGGCAAAGGACAGAATCCACTTGGCGGTATTGGGGAGGGATTTGAAATTGCCCGCCGGGCCAATGACGGGACCAAGCCCTGGACCAACGTTGCCGATGGCGGTGACCGAGCCGGACAGGGCAGTCAACAGATCAAGTCCAGTTGCCATCAGAGCGCCAGCCACTACAGCGAAACAGACAGCATACAACACCACGAACCCCTGCACCGAACGCACGACCTCATCCGAAATCTGTTCCCTGTCGAAATTGATCAAAAATACACCCGTCGGGTGCAGAAGTTTCTTGAACTGAACCATTACCAATGAAAATAGGACTTGGAAACGAAAGATCTTGATTGCCCCGCTCGACGAACCGGTACAGCCGCCCACAAAGGTAAGCCAGAAAAAAACTACAACCGCAAAGCTGCCCCAACTTCCATAATCGGCAGAAGCATAACCACAGGTCGTTATCACCGAAACGGCATTGAAAGCGGCCATGCGTAAGGCATCGCCATAGGCAATGTCATGACTTGCCCACAACCAGGTTGCCAGAATCAGGACGGTTGCCGTCGCGCCGCTATAGAACCAGTGTACCTGCGAATTAGACAACAACCGCCATCCTTTGTGACGCCAAAGCGCGATGAACAGGACGAACGGTGTGGCACCGATCATCATGAAAACAATGATGACCCATTCGACCAGCGGGTTACGGAAATGTCCGACGGAATCGTCAGAGGTCGAAAATCCACCCGTTGCGAGGGTTGACATGGCATGATTGATTGCATCGAACCCGCTCATGCCTGCTGCCCACAATGCCAGAGCGCATACCATGCTGAACAGGCCATAGAGAATGGCAATCGCCCCTGCCAGCTGCGAGACTCGCGGCATCACCTTGTCGCTCTTGTCTGATGACTCCATCCGGAAAAGTTGCATGCCGCCAATACGCAAATCAGGCAGCACCGCCACCGCCATGACGATGATGCCGATTCCGCCTAGCCACTGTAACAGACTGCGCCATAACAGGATGCCGGGTGGGGCTTCATCCAGGCCGGTGATAACCGTGGAACCGGTTGTGGTGAGACCAGACATGGTCTCGAAATAGGTATCGGCCAGCGACATGTCGAGCGACGAAAACAGGAAAGGCAGCGAGCCGAACAGACAGACTACCAACCATGCCCCAGTCGTCAGCAGGAAGGCCTGCCGGGTACTGAGCGTTACAAGAGATACCTGACGATAAGCCACTGCGATCACGGCTCCGACGAAACCGGTCACGAGCGCCGAAGAGAAAAATACTCGCCAGTCGGCATGACCGGCATGCAGGTCGGCCACCACCGGAAAAAGCATTGCGCCAGCCAGCACCAGCAACAACACGCCGATGAGATGGGAAACCGGTCGTAGATCGATCCTGAATGCCCTGTCACGCATGATCACGACTATGGACCGGGTCCATCATCGCTGTCCAGAGTCAGCAATTCTCGGTATGGAATTTATTCCAAGTCGCCCCGGCAAACTCCACCCCCAACCCCTTTCCCCTGAAGGGGGGCAGGCCCCCCTTCAGGAGAGGAATGTGCGGGAAGCAGAGGCCTTCCGCCTGTGGACCCCCACTCAACCTTCCCCCTGGATCGGGGGAGGGTTGAGTGGGGGTGATCCGTCTGGAACTTGTGTCACACAAGCCCATAGGCCAAGGGACGCGACCGCCACGAGCCCCTCACCGCCTGACCAGACGTCACGATCACCCCCACCCCAACTTCCTCCCATCGAGGGGGAAGGAGCCTTTTCTCCATGATTTATTCCAAAAGTTTTAACGATGACATTACTTAATCTTATTAAGAGTTAACATGTCTTGTCTACAATCGATTAGTTCAGCAACAAGTTGCATGTTATACAATATTCAAGATCAATACAGTAGAATTCATACAATCATCGTGATGGTACCGACCGTCATCGTGAGCAGAGCCGCTGGCGAGGTCAGAATCGGACATCGTGATCCATGCTCGCTGGTATGACCCCCTCGGGGGTTGATCTTCTTGATGCCACGTCCAATATCGGCTACTTGATAGATCCTCTGTTGATTAATATGAACCGCTGCAGCCAATGACACGCAGGATGGAGGTGGAATGGAAGCGATCCTTGCATACGAGCCGGCCTTCTAGCTTGGCTTCTTCCTTGGGGTGTTCGCCCTGGTGGCGATATGGGAAGGGCTGGCACCGCGCCGTGTCCGGGGCTTTTTCCGCCGGACGCAGTGGCCGGGCAATCTTGGCATCGTGGCGCTAAACACCATCGCGTTGCGGTTTCTGTTTCCCATTGCCGCGCTGGGGCCGTCGGCAGTGGTGGTGGTCATCTTCGAAATCGCCCTGAACGCCACCGCCATGTTCAACCCCGGCCCGATGGAAGCAACTCCAACTTCGGCCTCAACCTGCCCTCCTGGGGGGACCGGCTGTTCGGGACTTACCGCGCCCAGCCGGCCCGACGGCTACGAAGGCATAACCATCGGGATCAACACCTCCCGGGCGGGGCGGCTGTGAAAAAGGATCTGCGCCTTGACCGCATACTCGTCCAACCGTTCCAGGGTCCGGTTGGCGACTATCCTATCAACCCTATCAACCGGCGCACGTTCCGAACCGGCGGAACCACCGACGGCGGACTCCGTAGGCGTGGACTGTGACACGTACACACCACACGTCCGTACCGGATGCTCCCGCTGCTGCTGGGGCTGGCGGCAGCGGTGGGATTGGCGATCGTTTACCGGGAGATCGCCTCGATCCCCCCTACCTCCAGGTAGGTGGTTGCTGCGGCCAGGATGTGGGGACCGGTGCTCTTCATACCCTGGTGTCTGGCGTCGAGGCCGAGGGCTGGCGTTTCGTCGCCTTCGTCCGCCTGGTGCTACTGTTCCCGTTCAATCCGATGAACTACGCCTTTGGCCTCACCCGCATCCGCCTGATCGAGTACACCTTGGCGACCCTCGTGTGCATGACCCCGGGCGGGTGGGCCTATACCTATCTGGGCTTTGCCGGGCGCAAGGCGATGGCCGGTGGCAAGAACGTTCTCCGCCAGGGGATGATTGCGCTTGCTCTGCTGGCGACAGTCCTGTTCCTACCGCGTCTGGTCAAGCGGGTGCGGTGTAACACGCAAACCTTTGCGCGGATGGATGTGGCCGCCTTCCGCCAGACGCTTGACGAGGATTGACCTGTGCGCGATGCCGGCGACTTCACCGGCGCGAGCGGGCACGTGGCCGGGGCCGTCAACATTCCTCTGCCGGAACTGAGGGGACGGATGGCTGAACTGGAAGCGTGGCGGGACTGGCTGGTTGCCGTCATCTGCCGCACCGACAAGCGCTCGCGGTCGGCGCTCAAGGCCCTCTGAAGGAGCAAGGATTCGCCAGGATGATCCTGGTGGCGCGGTATGGCCGAATGGGCCCGACGCAGGCTTCCGGTCGAACGGGGGTAGACCATGAGCGGTGTGGAAGCGGTCCCGCGCAGCATGCCACATGCCATCCCGTGATGCGGCGCCCCGCAAAGGGCGGCGGGGACCTTTGTCACCAGAAAACTGCCGACCACCAGGCAGCACAGTCTCTGCCTGGGCGCTATGGCCCCCTGGGTTCAGGCTCTGGGCCTGGTCGCCTTCGCCTGGGCGTTCCTTGGCTGGCTCAACGAAACCTGGCTGTTCCGGTGGGACAGCACCATCTGGCTCAACCGGTATACCGAGTACGCGCTCATCCTCTGTTTCGGGATCTGGCGCATCACCGCCGAGCACAATCCCTACACACGGCGCCGCCTCATGGTGCTGGTGGCCTGCGTCACCGTGCTATGCTATGATGGTTTGTGTCTTGGCTGTTTCCGTTCTCCGAGCCCTATGTCGGCTATCCCGGTCGCCAGCCTGAGTTCCCGTCGCTGCACACCACCGGCACCCTGACCTTCTTCCTGGTGCTGACGGCGGTGCTGCTGTTTGGCTGCTGCGTCATCTGCGGGATGGTCGGCTTCGCCTTCTACCATATCACACCACGCGGCCGCTGGGTCTGGGGTTTGCATCACGGCAAATGGATCTTCTTCACGCTGTACTTGATCGCCGGATGGATGCTGCTGTCGCCACTCAATGCGTGGTCGGAAAGCTACATCGGCATTTTCGGGCTGCTTGTCATCATTCCCTATTTCGCCATCTTCTGGCTTCTAAACAGGGTCGGATTTTACCGCATCGACTACGACTCCCGCACCTGCCTGCAGGTCTGCGACATGGGCATCCCAGTCGTGGAGCTGGGCAAACACAAGGGCAAGGTCGATGTAGCCGACTGCCATAGGCTGCGGTCGTTGTGTCAGCGAATGCCCCACCGGCAGCCTTGCTTTCCATGACGTGCACGACGTGATGTTTCCGACGGCCGTCCGCAATCGAGCCCGCTTGCGTGACTGGGCCCTGAACAGGGTCGTCGCTGGCTGCCCCGTCCATGTCGTCATGATCGCCATCATGCTGGTCGTTACCATGGCTGGAAGCGCGTGGTATTCGGCCGTCGTCGGCACGCCCGCCGAACTCGCCACCGACCTGTGGGCCTGCGCTATGCCTTACCCACTGATGAGATATCTAGGCGGCGGGACTAGTGCTTGGGCCTGTGGGGAACGGCAGCACCTGCGGGCATGGACACGGATGCGCAAGGTGTCGGCCTCTATACGGCAGGGACTGGCGGCCGGAACCGGCGCACGAATACTGGGACCCCGGCGTCTACCACTAGCCCGAGACCGAAGGAGTAGAGAGCGCCTTCTCCACTCCCGACTGCCTTGCGTGCCACCAGACCCTCACCCCCGGCATCGTCAATAACTGGAAAGTGAGCCGCCATGCGGCGCCGGAAAAGGGCGAGCCCGTGACCTGCGAGTCCTACCACGGCAACGATCACCAGGCCCTGAAGTTCCCGACGCCGGCGGCCGACTGCGGCGTCTGTCATGGCCGGGGGGGGGGGGCACAGTAGCACGGTGTGCGCACAGTGCGTTCCTGGCCGAGCGCCGCTATGGCTTCCAAAACCATGCGCTAGCCATAGAGCGGGCGGGTGGACGCCAGACATTTCATGGACAAGCCCCAAAGCTGAAGTCGCCGCCTGCCTGCGCAATGCCACTCGGTCGCCACCAAATGCGATTTCTGCCACATCCGCCACCGTTTCGATCCCGCCCCCCCCCCGAGGCGTGCCTGACCTGCCATTCCGGTCCGCCCCATCCCGATGACGAGGCTTATTTTGCTTCGGCCCACGAGTTTCGCTATCTGGCGGAGGGAAAGGACTGGAACTGGTCGAAGCCCCTGCGCAAGGGCAACTATCCGGTACCTACCTGCGCCTACTGCCATATGGGCGACGGCCGCCACCAGGTGGCCGACATGGCGATCTGGATAGTTCGGCCTGAAGGAAGTCAATCCGCACACTCGCACACTGCCGAAAACAGGGTCAAGCACAGGCGCTGGATTGCCCCGTGCCCCGACTGTCATGATGAAAAAGAGGCGAAGATCTGGCCTGAAGATCTCGACCGTGAGCACAAGAGCGCCTGGTTGCTGCTGGACGATGCCGAACGGCTGCTGCGGAAACTACGCTCAGACGACCTGTTGTCGCCCCGGCCTGGAGAGCGTCCGCCCTATCCGGTCGACTGCTGGGAGAAGCGCTGGCCGCGTGCCCGCATCGCGGCTTCCACGGGGGACAGGCGCCGGCCTTCTACAATGTCTCCAGCATCGAGCGCGATCACTTCGAGATGTGGTATTTCGACAACCTGCTGGCTTACAAGGGTTACAAGGGCGCCGCCCACGGTGCTGCGAACATGGTGGCAGAAGAGGGCACCGCCGGATGGAGGAGTTGCTTGCGCGCCTGCATGAACAGGCCGGCGTGCTGCGGACTCTGGGGGAGATGGAAAAGGAAGGGGGGGGGGGGGTAGCAGGCGGTACGACCCGTCGCCGCTGTAGCGGCATGGCCCCTATACCGACCTGAACACGGGGCGGAACTGATGCGGCGTGTTCTTCTTCTCCCGCTCCTGTTCCTGACCACCGTCACCAATGCCGCGGAGCCGCCCGCCGGCAGGTCCCTTCACCGATGCTAAATGCGTGACCTACCACGAGCGGGAGAGCATTGACCTAGTCGGTGACTGGAAGGGTGGCCCGCACCGGGCCAGCAGCTGCGCACCGCCTGCCATGGCAACCGGCACGGCACGGGGCGGCGATCCCCAGGCACGCCAGGACGACGCCTGTCTTTCCTGCCACGGTGGGGCGTCGGGACTGGTTGACCGCAGTTACCTGACCTCCAAACATGGGATCATCGTAACCATGGAGTCGCCGCTTTGGGGCGGTACGCGGCCCCTGTCTGGTGCCGCGTACCGCGCGTCGTCCTGCGTCTATTGCCACCTGCACCAGGGACGCCATGGCGGTGCCGATCCGAAAGCGGCCTGTCTCGATTGCCACTCGCCCCGTTTCACCGGGACCATGGGTGCAGGCGGCGGAATGGACCCTGGCAATCGGCGCCCTGAAGGTCAGGGAGGGTGCGGAAGCGGCCGCATCGGCTCTCGGCTCGGGGGGGATACCCCCCTTTGGTCTCGAAACCCTTCTCGGCTGCCTGCAGGCCAGTCAGGCTGCCTTGCGTGCCGGAGCGGTTCATGGTTCGCCCGATTTCCAATATAGATATATGAATTAAGCGATTGATATCATAGTGTCCCACTCCGGTCCTAAGCCGGCCCTGTCGCCGGCAATTCTCAATCTGGACCTTGTCAGTCAGCCCTCCCCCGATCCAAGGGAGGGCTGACTGACAAGGTCCAGGCGGAAGGCTTCATGCCCCCTTCTTGATCCTCTCCCGAGGGACAAACCCCGTCCCAAGAAAGACTCCCCTGGACGGGGAACGTGCCCGCCTCCTGAAGGGGCCTGCCCCCTCGAGGGAGAAGGGTTTGGGGGGGCCCTGCCCAAGGCGGCTTAGAATAAAGTCCATACTGAGAATCGCTGCCCTGTCGCAGGAGGACTTGCCGTCTGGGGGGTAAAGGCATATGATATCTACACGGCTGGAGATGCTGAAGGGACCGCCTTGAGAGACGCTCTGGGCAGTCAGAGGTCAGCTTGAATCAAGATTCACAGGTATAAAAGCTGGATAAACTCTCTTTTTGGCATGCCCGGAACGGCCCATGACCTCTGACCGACTCACCCGGCTTGGCCGGCTGACTGCCATCCCCCAGATACCGGAGCAGGCGGTGCTGGAGACGGTGGATAATTCTCATGCGGGAACGTTGTATGTGGTGCGCTTTACTGCGCCCGAGTTTACAGTGTTGTGCCCGATCACCAGCCAGCCCGATTTTGCCCATTTCGTCATCGACTGCGTGCCTGACCGCCTTCTGGTCGAAAGCAAATCATTGAAGTTGTTTCTGGCTTCTTTTCGCAATCACGGTGCCTTCCATGAAGAGTGCACAGTTGCTATTGCCAAGCGCATAGTTGCGGCGATCAGTCCGCTATGGTTGCGTATTGGCGGGTACTGGTACCCGCGCGGTGGCATCCCTATCGACGTGTTCTGGCAAACCGGTGTTCCGCCACGGGATCTCTGGCTACCTGATCAGGGCGTGCCGCCCTATCGGGGACGGGGTTGACTTTGGTGTAACGCGCCAGGACCTTCGGAGAACCCTTTCCATGTCGCCCTGCGTTCTCTCCCTTGCCCGTTATGAGCAGTGGCCCGACCTGGCCACCATGTTCTTCGACCAGGCCGAAGAGATAGGTGAGCGCCCGTTGTTATGGGCCAAACGCGCTGGCGCTTTTCGTCCGACCACCGGACGGCAGGCGGCGAAAGAGGCCGCCGCGCTTGCTCGTGCCCTGAGCCGGCTTGGTGTGCGCAAGGGTGACCGAGTCATGCTGGTGTCTGAAAACCGCCCCGAGTGGCTGCTGGCCGACGTCGCCATCATGGCTACGGGTGGGATCACCGTGCCAGCCTATACGACCAACACGACCGCCGATCATCGGCATATCCTGAACGATGCCATGCCGTCCGTGGCGATCGTCTCTACCCCCGGCTTGGCCGAGCGGCTCCTCCCGGCAATCGCGACAGCGCACCACCCGCCACGGCTTATTGTCATCGAGCCACCTCTTCCCTCCGGGGCCTTGCGATGGACTGACGCAGTTGCCGAAGGGCAGGGGAGCCAGGGGGACAATCGTCCGGACACGCTCGCTGCCGTTGGGCGTGATGATACCGCCTGCATCATCTACACCTCCGGCACAGGCGGCATTCCTAAGGGGGTGATGCTCTCCCACCGCGCCATTCTATTCAACTGCATGGGGGCTTGCGACGTCCTGAACGGCCTGGGGCTAGCGGAGGAAGTCTTCCTGTCGTTCCTGCCGCTGTCTCATTCCTACGAACATACCGCCGGCCAGTTCTTTCCTCTCTCCATCGGCGCCCAGATCTATTACGCTGAGGGCATCGACCGGCTGGCTGCCAATCTGCAGGAAGTCCGCCCCACTCTGATGACCGCGGTGCCACGGTTATATGAGCTGTTGCGGGCCCGCATCCTACAGGCCGTCGAGCGGCAGGGCGGCATGCGGACAGCCCTGTTCCATCGTGCCTTAGCGCTGGGACGCAGGCGCCATGAGACGGGAAACGGGCTAACGGCGGGGGAGCGTTTTGCCGACCTTCTGCTGGATCGGCTGGTCCGGCGCCAGGTGGCCTCTCGTTTCGGCGGACGTCTGAAGGCGATGATTTCGGGGGGAGCCCCGTTGAACCCCGACGTGGGGATGTTCTTCACTGCCTTGGGCCTGCGCCTGCTGCAGGGCTATGGCCAGACCGAGGCCGCTCCGGTCGTGAGCTGCAACCGCCCAGACAGCATGCGCCTCGACACGGTCGGGCCGCCGCTCCGTGGCGTGACGATCCGTCTTGCCGAGGATGGGGAAATCCTGGTACGTGGGCCGCTGGTGATGCAGGGCTACTGGAACCAGCCCGAGGCGACCCGCACAGCCATCGATGCCGATGGCTGGTTGTACACAGGTGATGTGGGAGTCCTTGATGATGCCGGTCGTCTTCTCATCACCGATCGCAAGAAAGACATCATCGTCAACTCAGGGGGTGACAACATTTCGCCGCAACGGGTGGAGGGTTTCCTGACCCTTGAACCCGAAATCGGCCAGGCCATGGTGTACGGGGATCGCCGGCCCCATCTGGTGGCATTGATCGTACCCGATCGGGATTTCCTGGAGGCATGGATCTGCACCCATGGCGGCAGCCGCGCCGGCGTAGCCGGGGATCCTGCCTTTCGCCAGGCCATCGGCGCAGCGGTCGCGCGCGTCAACCAGTCGGTGTCGCTTTTGGAAAAAGTGCGCCGGTTCCTTATCGTCATCGAACCCTTTTCGATCGCCAACGGCATGCTGACCCCGACCCTGAAGATCCGTCGGCATGTGGTTCGGCAGGTGTATGGCGTGCAACTGAAAAGCCTGTATGAATGAAAGGGGCTCCCTCCGAAGACCACATGCAGGCCGGGGGTTACCAATCACGCACTACATACTGCCTGCCAGAGCACTCATCGCCTATTGCAACGGCGTTTTGCTCTCAAACGTGGGGAACTTCCTCCCGCCGGGTGTCCTCTTTTTCGGACTGGCGCTGGAAGCTGCGGTAGGTGTGCTCGACGTCCGCCAAGACGACGGTGGAGATCCTCGAACCCGTGCATGATATCTTGCTGCGATCGCGCTTCATGGTCTCTTCCACGTCCGCTTTCTGCTTGAGTACGCTTTCATTCAGCTCGGTCAGACGGCGTATGGTGTCTCTTTCAAGAGAGACCCGCATCTTAGCGATTTCGTCAAGCAGTTCGCGTTTGATGGTCCGGGTCCGTTTTCCCGCTGCGTCTTCGAGTTTGCTGAGACTATCTTCCAGATCCCCCCTCAACTCCATCTTGAGCTGATAGGCATTCTTCACAAGAGAGGACACGTATGCCACCACCGTAATGGCGAACAAGATTAGGAAGAGCAAACCAATGATTTCGTCGCTGTAATAGAAAAAAGCTCATCTGTCGTCGCCAAATCAAAACAGCCCGTGCCCCGTTGCCCGGTTCTATGCGCCCCTCCAACCTTGCGGCAAGACAGAAGCGATTGTAATACCGTTGCGGCAGGCCTCCTCCGGTTACAACCTTGGTCACGGGATGTCCGTGCTTTCTTACGACCAAAGTCGCATCGAGGGAAACATTTCTCTGGCGGTCCCGGCTCACAGGAGATTGCGCAGGCGGCGGTAGGCCATGGCCAGCAGGGGCGCACGCAAGCGTCCTCCGGGAAAAGTCCAGTGCGCGCGGAATGGCGGCCAGCAGGTCAAACCGCTCCGGCTGTCCCAGAATCGCTTCGCCAATGGCCCTTACCGGCCAGGGTGGAAAGGGCCACGTCCTGTCCCGAATAGCCATGGGCAAACCAGATTCGTGGCCGCAAACGGCCGAGATGGGGCAGTCTGTTAAAGGTGACAGCCACATACCCTTCCCAAGCGTAATCGATGGCCACGTCTGCAAGCTGCGGAAAAATGGTCAGCATACGCCGACGCAAATACCCTTTCAGGTCATAGGGATCACCCAGCCAATAACGGGCTCCGCTGCCGAACAGCAGCCGCCGGTCTGCCGATAGGCGGGTATAATCCACGACCAGATTGAAGTCGGTAATGGCGATATTGTTTGGAATCAATGCCCTCGCCCGTGCCGCCCCCAGTGGTTCGGTCGCAATGATGTAGGTGGCGACCGGCATGATACAGGCATTGAGTGCAGGCGCTAAATCGCCCAGATAGGTATTCCCGGCCAGAACGAGGTGCGCCGCCTGCATCGCTCCCTGTTCGGTTTGACAAAGGATGTCATGACCCCTTTGCTCCAGGCGGATGACTTTCGAGCCTTCGTGGAGGATGGCTCCTGCCCTGACGGCCGCCCGCGCCAGGTCCAGGGCCATAATTCAGAGGATGCAAATGACCACCGTCATAGTCCAGCACACCGCCTATATAGCGGATCGAATCGACCTCGCCTCCGCGTGGCAGCCTGGTCCAGAATTTTGAGTCTGTCGCACCCATACCGTTCCAAGCACCTTATCATGGCCAGAATTTCGCGTAAATGGCGCATCTTGCAGACAGAGAACGAGTAACTCTATTGTAAACTACAACTTATATGATGCCGTTCGATCAGCGTGCGCAGCAACGTCTTGGCCTCTTCGGCCAGCCGCCTATGGCGGCTGGCGTGGTCGAAGCCATGACGCCGCTCAAGCGGAGCGAGATCGCCGGAAAAATCGGTGACAATCTGACCGCCATTGTGACCCGATGCGCCACACCCGATTCTGTTTTCTTCCACCATCACCACCCTGTATCCCCGCTCGGCAAGGTGCAAGGCTGCGGACAGGCCGATATAGCCACCATCAATCACGCACACATCGGCCATAGTTCCGCCAACCAATGGAGGGAGACATATCCATTTTTTAAATCTATTAGTTGTATGTTACTGGCTAATCCTCTTGGCGCATAATGGGTCACTCGGCACGTTCCCTTCCATTGACGGCTTTGCATGATACCCTGTTTCGCCCGTCGGCGGCTCGACGTAATATGGCGCGCAGCGGACAAGAGAGCAGGATCGACTTTATTTACCAGACCGCGCGTTTTTTCCAGAGCAGGGGTTTGCGATGGATACTCTTGAGACATGGTTGTACAGCCATGGCATCAATGAAGTCGAATGTCTGGTACCGGACATGTCAGGCATTCCCCGCGGCAAGATTCTGCCGGCCAGCCGTTTCCTGGCCAGCCAGCGTGAGCGCGGCCTGCGTCTGCCCGAATCGATTTTCGTGCAGACGGTGACGGGCGACTACCCGGAGGAAGACCCCAGCGACGAAGCCAACATCGATGTCTATCTGCAGGCTGACCCTGGAACCATGCGCGTGGTGCCATGGTACGACGAGCCGACGGCCCAGGTCATCCATGACTGCTTTTATGCCGACGGGCGACCGGTGGAAATGGCCCCCCGGCGGGTGCTGCAGCGTGTGGTAGAACTTTATGCGGCATGCGGCTGGGAACCGGTTGTCGCCCCCGAACTAGAGTTCTTCCTGGTCAAGATGAACAATGACCCAGATTATCCCCTGGAACCGCCTATCGGCCGTTCCGGCCGGCCGGAGATCGGACGTCAGTCATATGGAATCGACGCTGTCAACGAATTCGATCCTCTGTTCGAGGAAGTCTACAATTTCTGTGAACGACAGAAGCTTTCCGTCGAGACCCTTCACCACGAAGCCGGCGCTGCCCAGATGGAAATCAACTTCAACCATGGCGATCCCCTATCCCTGGCCGACCAGGTATTTCTGTTCAAGCGGACCCTTCGCCAGGTTGCCCTGCGCCACAAGGTCTACGCAACATTCATGGCCAAGCCGATGGAAAAAGAGCCGGGCAGTGCCATGCATATCCACCAAAACGTGAAGAATAAGGATGGACGCAATCTGTTCATGCTAGAAGGTAAACGGGATTCTGATCTGTTTCTGTGGCACATCGGTGGATTGCAGAAATACCTGCCCTCTGCGATGCTGCTGATCGCGCCCAATGTGAACAGCTATCGCCGTCTGGTGCCGGACTTTGACGCCCCGATCAACATGCACTGGGCCCGGGACAACCGTACGGTCGGCTTACGCGTTCCCCACTCCCAGCCTGAGGCCATGCGCGTGGAAAACCGAGTCGGGGGCGCCGATGCCAATCCCTATCTGGCCCTGGCCGCTTCGCTGGCCTGCGGCTATCTCGGCATGATTGAAAAGATCGAGCCGGTCAAGCCCATCACCGGCAGCGGGTATGACCGCGCCCACGGACTCCCTCGGCACTTGCCTGGCGCCATCGCTAAGTTCGCTTCCGCCCGCGCCCTGCACGAGCTGCTAGGGGAGCAGTTCGCCAAGGCCCTGATTGCTGTCAAGGAGACCGAATGGAATGCCTACCAACGGGTGGTCAGTTCATGGGAGCGGGAATATCTGTTGCTGAACGTGTGAAAACGTGCGACGGAGGGCCCATCCCTGGGCTGTTATTCCGTACGCGAAGCCGCCAAGCACATACCCTGTACGGATCCGAGCCGTGCATCCGCAAGCGTTTCCTTTGGTACTCCGCTTTGCGATGATGCCTGAGGGGAGGGGAGACGGACCCAACCATGAAGGTACTTCAGGGGGCTTCGCAGGATCCTGCGTTTCATGGTTTCATTCTGAGTCAGAAGGTCAAACGTTCAAAGTTCGAGGGCACCTTGTTGCGTTGCCGGGGCCGTTGTTATTCACAAGCCTGGAAAGGAGTTTACGGCGATGTGTTCTCTTCTCTCTCGTTCTCACTTGCTTCCCAGCCTGAGCACCATCGTGTTGGCTGTAACGGTTGCATTAGCCGGTCAGAGAGGAATCGGGAACAACGGAAGCTGTCGCACGTTGTGACCGTTTCCGTCAGAAGGCGGACGGAAGATTGACATCCATGGTCGGTCGCCGTTCCTTCAGGCTGTTTACCGTCCTTGCCTTCCTATACGGGCCGATCGTGTTGTTGATCGCCTACTCCTTCAATGAATCCCGGCTGGTCACGGTGTGGAGCGGCTTTTCCGTCCGCTGGTATGGCGCCCTGTTCCAGAACCGGCAGCTTTTGTCGGCGGCTGTCTTGAGCCTGAAGGTGGTCGCCGTGTCTGCCGTAGCGGCCGTAGCCTTGGGAACCTGCGCCGCGTTCGCCCTCGCTCGTCCCCGGGTCCGCTTCCGGGGCCGCCGCTGGTTGGCCGTCCTAGGGTGACCGGTCCCCTGGTCCTGCCGGAAATTATCACCGGTCTGTCCACCCTGTTGCTGTTCATGGCCCTGAAAAACATGATCGGCTGGCCGAACGGACGCTGGTTCACGACCATTGTGCTCACCCACATCACATCAGCATGGCCATGTGGCCCGTCGTGGTCCAAATCCCGCCTGACACTCACTGGATCGGTCCCTGGAAGAAGCCACCCTTGATCTGGGCGCCCGGCTATGGAAGGTGTTCTGGTTAATTACCCTGCTGATCATCACCCCAGCTCTGGTCGCAGGCTGGCTTCTGGCCTTCACCCTGTCGCTGGATGATGTGGATGGTGGCAAGTTTCGTCTCCGGTCCTGACGGCGCGACCACCTTGCCCATTGCCGTCTATTCCAGCATCCGCACGCGCCGCTGGGAGAGGCAATGATTGAAAACAAGACGAGGGAAGGACAAGGCCGAAACCGTGAAGTATACTGTATCGAACTTGGAAGCCAGTGCACCATAACAGGCGGGAGCGTTGGACACAAAACGCGGGCAGAACAGAGACAGGAGCACGACGCGATGTCACCCATGATCGACAGATGTCAGGCCCTGGTGCTGAATGCGGATTTTCAGCCGTTGAGCTATTTTCCGTTATCCTTGTGGCCCTGGCAGGAAGGTGTCAAGGCCGTGCTCCTGGAAAGGGTCAGTGTTGTTTTAGAATATGACCAGGTGATTCATTTACCCACTCGAATCGTGCGCCTGCCCAGCGTCATTGCCCTGAAGGAATACATTCTAGCGCGACGCTATCCCGCCTTCACGCGCTTTAACGTATTTTTGCGGGATGGTTTTTCGTGCCAATATTGTGGCGAGCATCTACCGACGTCCGACCTGACTTTCGATCATGTTATCCCGCGTTCACGCAGAGGACGTACTACCTGGACCAACGTGGTCACGGTATGTACCGGCTGCAATCTGGCCAAGGGCAGCCGGTTGCCGCAAGAAGCCTACATGTTCCCCCGTACAACCCCCCCACACCAACCCACCGCCCATATGCTACAGGAACGGAGGCGTGCTTTTCCACCCAACTATCTGCATAAAAGCTGGCGTAATTTTCTGTCAAAAATCGCCTGGCCGTTGCCGGCCCTTATCCATAACTGGGATTATTAACGTTTCGTGGGTATGACGATTTTCGAGGTGTTCAATTGGCAGGCGGGCGAGACGCCCGCTCTCCGGGGGAAAAGGCTTTTGCAAGAGCTCCTGGGATCTCCCTCCCTTTCGCGATGTTCAGGCTGGTACGGCATGAGGCGTGACCGCCGCCTTTGGCGGCCAGGTTCTGACCCCTGAAAATACCCCCTCCGCGAAGAGGTACGTCTGGTATAAGGTCGATCTGGCGGGGGAAGCATACCCCTTCTGCCCTCCACAAAACAGGGGCGCCGTGGGGCGGTTGCGCGTATCCACGGCGCGCGAGGGAACGGCCGGGGAAAGAACACCTGTCAGAGACGAGTGGAACGGCATGGAGGAAGGGGATGCAGTCGGTTTCGCGCACGCTGGAACAGAAACAGGCTGGGCTTACGGTGGCACGAATTCTGCTTGAAATCGGTGCCGTCAATTTCCGGCCCGAACAGCCCTATATCCTGACATCGGGCTGGGCCAGTCCGGTTTACGTCGACTGCCGCAAAGTCATCTCCTATCCGCGCGCCCGCCGGACCATTGCCCGTCTGGCTGCACAAGCCGTTCTGCGCGAGGTGGGACACGAATCGATGGATGCCGTGGCCGGAGGCGAAACCGCAGGCATTCCCTACGCGGCCTGGATTGCCGAGGAATTGACTTTACCCATGCTTTACGTGCGCAAGAAGCCCAAGGAGTTTGGGCGCAATACCCAGATCGAAGGCCACCTGGTCGAGGGGCAGCGGGTGCTGCTGATCGAGGATCTGGCGACCGACGGAGCCAGCAAAGTTAATTTCTGCCACGCCCTGCGGGGCGCAGGAGCGATCGTTGCGCATGCCATGGTGGTATTCTTTTATGGGGTGTTTCCCGGTGCCTTGAAGGCCCTCGAAGATATCGGCGTCCACCTGCATTACCTGGCCGACTGGTGGGATGTGCTGGAGATCGCCGAGCAGAAGAAGTTGTTCGACAGAGGGGCGTTGGAAGAGGTCCGCGCCTTTCTTCACGGACCGACCCTGTGGTCGGCGGATGAGACCCATGGCAATCAGGCGAAGGAAAATATTCACGGCTGAAATCGCTACCCCGGAGCGCCACGGTCCACATTCTTGACGCCCTTGGGTGCGCCTTTGCGTGCTTTCTTAGGTATTCAGACCTAAGACGACCAATTTTGCCTTCGCCCTCTCCCCTAGATCGGGGGAGGGAGGAAGGGGCGTTGCTTCTGGATTCCCGGGAACACGGCATTGAAGTCCCGGAACAGAGCCTTGTAATTCTGTGGCTGGCGATAAGCCTTCTTCTGATATCCCTCCGGCAGGGTGTTCCGTTCTTCGACCTCACGCCACCCTCCTGGCAGTGGCAGGGCATAATAAGGCCACTTCTCTGGTACGCCACGGGCAAGGAGGATATTGACGGGCCGCCCCAGGCGCCGGGCCGCCGTCACGCGGTGCATGCCATCGTTGATGAGCCACATCACACGACCGTCGGCTTCGTGTGATTCTTCGACCACCGGCGGGGCAAGAGGAACCGGACCTTCCTCCACACCTCCCCGCTTAAGCCAGAACAGCAACACTCCTTCCAAAGAGAAGATGTCGACCCCATGCTCCCTGAACAGGGAGGCGAGTGCGAAAACGGTCTCGAGATCGGCTTTCCGCACATAGCGTTGGGCCGGAACGAGAACATCCGTCGAAACGGCCCGTTCCAGACTGAGAATGGCCTCGGCATAGACCGGCGGCGCACCGAACCCCTTCAGCCGCACCTGACGCAGCCGATTCAGTGTTTCCATCGTGGACAGACATTCCCACTGTGTCAACTTCATGATATACCCTCAACCTGAGATACAGGACATGCTATGATGTCAACAGGTAGATTTTTCATGCTCGTGTTAAATGGCCCGCGTGTGCCTATCCTGAAATAGATCCATGATTGTAGACATATCAATATCTGCTATTGATACAAGAGCACGGTCAGGTGTATGAAGTCTATTAATTGCAATTTTTTCACTCCATACATGCTCCTTCTCCGGGCGGTGCAAGAGCCAGATCGTTCGCATGCCAAGGGCAATGGCTGGCTGCATGTCGGTCTCATACGAATCCCCGACCATGACACACGCCGCAGCCGCAACGCCGGCAGCCATGACCGCCTGTCGGACCAGATCAGGCTTAGCCACACCCAGACGGAACGAGAAGAAGCGCAGCTCCACATCCGCCAGCGGCCCATACAGACGGGCGAAGGTAGTTGCGTAGGGAAACCAGATGTTTGAAATGAAGCCGTACTGGACATCTCCTGTCCGCAAGACGGACAGCAATTCCCTTCCCCCTTCGATCATTTGCGGAATCTCGGTCTGCGCCTGCCACACGGCAGCCGCTAGATCCATCGCCAGATCCGTTGGTACACCATACAGACTGACCAGGAGCGCCGCCAGAACCCCGGGCGTCCTGACCATCGAGGTCAGCAGCCGCCGGTCAAGATCCCGCCGTGTTGCATCGTCCAACCCGAGCTCTGCCGCAATCTGCCGGGCTGGTGTAAGAGGAGGACCGGCAATCAAAGTCGCGCCGACGTCAAAGAAGACGATCATGCATAATCCCTCGTGCACCTTGATTACCACCGGACGCTCCTTGATCGTCTGGACGCGGCCTCTGGCTCCCCTGCCCCTGGTGGGCACCGGGCAAATAACGTTCCCCCTGTCCTGGCCCGTTAGGCCACAAAGTCGCATCGCCCCCCTGGATCCTCAAGCGTCGATCAAGGTTCACGTTCTCTGGCATAACAGGATCAAGAGAATCATCCGCTTTTCCTCTCGTCCTGTCCTTCTTCTGGCAGGCGGGCATAGCGGGCCCGTGCCCCTCGTTCGATTACTACTATCACAAGTATACACAGCGCCATGGTATCGTGCATAACTTCCAGCAGGCGTAACTCTTCCGGCCCCGGGGCTCCGTCGGCAGCAGCCACTTCGCAGGCAGTTATGTAGGCCGTCGTCGCGCAAGGATTTGGGCACGCTGGCCCGGATAACGGTCATGGCTTCGTCCAGACTGTGTTCCTGTTCCATGATTTCGACGCAGGCCCCCACTGTCTCCGGCAGAAGCCGGGAATCATAATCTCTGAAAACTGGCAGAAAGCTTACGAGTTCACTTATGACATGCAGGCCGGTATCGCTCCTGTCACCATCAGCGGCAGAGACAAGGACCATGGCATAAATGAGGGCGGCGTGGTGGCTGATCATCCCGGCATCTTGCAGCACTCCTGGGCCTCCTGATGGAGACAAAAAACAGTCGCGCAGCCATTGGCACTTTCGGGTGAGCATAGCAGGCGGGGCCGTCGGTTCAAGGGGGAGCCTGTGGTGAATCGATCCGCCTGCCGAGAAAATGAGTCGTTTCCCGCACCGCCTCGGCTAGGCCGCTCCGGTAGACCGGCACGCCATCGGGAAAGGCCCCATAGAGTCGCGAGGGTGTTGTTGAGTCCAGGATCACAACACGCCCATATCTCCGCGCGCCGTGCCATACCCTTCAGCGATGAAGGCGGTCCAGCGGGACCTTGTGCAGAAGATCCAGGCGCGCGGCCAGTGGACTCGGTCGAACATGAGCCAGACGGGTGTTCACGGCCTTGAGACGGTTCACGGCCGTGAACAAGCCCGAGTGCATCACCGCTAGCGGCCAGGAACAGAACTAGGTAGGCCCCCGCTGCCACCTGGTTGAGATCTTCCCTGCGTACGTTGGTGACGATGAAGACCCGTATCGCGGCGGCATAATCAAAAGGGGACGGAACCGCTGCCCGCAGTGGCGGTGAGGGCAAATGAACAGCGCCGGTTCGCTGTTCGGCTGCCTGCCAGGTGGCCTCGACGTCACCGGAACCGTCACGCAGAATGGCCGATGTCACCAGGATGCCATGTGCACTTTCCGCCACGACCACAACGAAAGGAATGGTTAGATCGATCTAGTGGAGATGAAAACAGACATAGATATTATAACTATTGGTACGTTCTACGCCCAGCTAGTCCACGAACTCGACGGGAATGGGGGCACCAATGCTTTGCAGCATCGTTCGCCAAGCGGCAACAGGCTGGATGGCGAACGATGCTGCGCACCAGCCCCTCGATGCGATGGCGCTGGCCCTGGCCCGAATCCAACGTGTCGGCTGCCACACACTGTCAAGACGTGGGGAGCCCCCCGCGCCGCCGCTTCGACCAGACCGCCGCGGCGCGGCCACGGGCGGGTTGACTTTGGCTTCCAGGCTGTAGGGCGTCTCGATGCTGACGGTACGGGCAAGACCTCTGGGTCCAGACCAGAGACAGAAACCGTTCTGTCGATCCGTGGGGCCGATTCTCGATCAGACGTTGTAGCCATCCCGCCCCGGGCAGAATTTGGACTGCTTCCAGCATGTCGTCAAGAGCCGCCAGGGAGTCCTCTTCGGCCAGTTCCTCGACGCGGATACGTATTCCCCGGCTTTCCCGGCGCGGGCCACTTCCTGAACCGCCATCCTCGGTGCCCAGCAGCCAGCGACGCAACTCGGCCGTCTCCACCGCCGACAGATGCATGAAAAAGGCAGAATCGGCGGCATTGAACAGGTGATGCCTCTTATCAAATACATAGCAGAGCGGCTGCTCTTCGCCCCGTGGTGCGCGCAAAAGCGGCCGTCACGGCTGGACGCATAATCGACCTGCTGGGGCCACGGGGCCTCGGCCCCGTGGCCCCAGCAGGTCGACCAGACGCGCGCGCGCCGCACAGCAGGTTCGACAGAATGGTGGGCCGGCGGGCGCGGCTCGGGAGCCTGTTCCTCCCAGCGTGGCAGCCGTTCCCAGACCATGAAGCCTGCAGTAGCCGACAGACGGTGTGGAGTCTCCCCGCTCAGACCCAGGGCGGCGAGAATGGAAGCCGTCCATGCCCGGCCGCTTCCGGCCCGTCCTATTTGCCCAGACAACGGAACGGGCCTTGGCATGGTCGTGGGAATCGGCGTGCATGGGTTCCAGCAGCAGCCGGTGAACCATGACCACCAAATCTTTGCGCCTCTTCTTTGGTGTTGACGGGCTGTTCCTGCCCCAGAGCCCTTGGCCAGGCCTCACATAGTCGGCAGACAGAATCGGGCCTGGTACACAAAGACGAACAGTTCGAGGATATCATGGGCAGCAAAACGCGGCACGCCCAGACGAGCTGCAACCTTTAGTCCATGGCAGAGTATGGGTTTGAGTGGGGGAACCTGCCGAGCGGCTTCTGCCAGGGAAAGCGTGTTCACAGGAAACCATCGGGGGTGAAGAGAACCACGCTCCGTGTGCCGATCGCCAGGGCAGGTACCGGAGGCAGGACGAGATATCCGCCAGAACAGTTTCCGATCGGGTTGCATCGTGTCGCGGCCGGGAACGCGGAGGCATCTGCAGGCAGGCCGTCATGGAAATGCTGTCCGGAAGTCATACTCGTGAGCCTAAACCTTGACTTGCGCTCATGGGACCGCGGCGGCGCGCCATATGGCACAAAAGCCTAAGAGCCGCGGATGCGCGGCCCGCCGGCACCTGGAGGGGGTCACGATCAAGGTTCAGGAGTATCAGGGAGCATATCGCCATGATCGAGAGGACGGCAGGAAAGTCTCGCTGCGGAAAGCTCTAGGGAGGGCTGCCCTATACAGAGAGGTGCGTATGCTGAAAGCAATATGGATTTCCGATGACTTCGGCGTTTACCTACGCACAGCACAAGCATAGTGTGCCAGCTCAGCCGGAAAAAAGCCAGGATTCTAGACGGGTGCCGTCAGAGGGGCGTCAAGAAAGGCAAGATAAGGCGGGGGTTGGAGAGCGGTATCTGAGAAGAAGAACCAGAATCAGGACATAAAACCATGGCAGTGAGATTCCTAAAGTGTATATGGGAATTAAGAAATAGGGTGGCAGTACAGGCTGTGGTCTGTGGGGAGGGAGAGGGCTCTGTCCACACAAGGTAGTGGAAGAGGGAAGAAGTAGGATATGGTCTGGATGCCGTAAAGGAATGGAAATGCGAGAAAGATGTTTCTGGTTATTATGTTGAGAGTCTGTAGGCAATGGGAATGAAAGGGTGAGTATAAGGAGAGACGGAAATGCGTCGTGCCGAAAGGGGAGGCGTGAGTCGGTGGTTAGGAGTGTCCGAAAGGGTGTTCATGCGAATCGGCAGGGCGCTTTTCGTCTCGTTCATGCGGAGAGGGGAGGTGTCTTTAAAGACGCCGAAAGGTCGGCCTTAAAGAAAGGAAGGGGAGTGTCAGCTAGCGGGTTGGCGAGGGTGGTGTTTGCGTACCGTAAAAAGCGACGATGGTATTCATTTTTTTGCAATTTCTGTTTCTGCATTTCTGTTTGAGTGTTGTCTGTATTGCTAAAGACGGGGCGTTGTTCGTTTGGTGGTGGCCTGTCACTCAAGAAGAGTAGATGTTTCAAGAAATTAGCCCGTCTTCTGACACTGAACGGTAAAGAGCAGGCTACTGGGGAGTGTCTGCTCCTGGCCGTGAATCTCAAGATCCCTGGGAGGGCAGGTGTCTTGTCTGCCAATCAGGGGTTTAGAGGTCTGTGCCTCTGATTACTGTTATGCCCGCGCAAGCGGGCATCCATGATATGGGGGTAGACGGGGATGAGCTTGCACGGGTTGTTTGGGTCTTTAAGAGGTCCTTGGTCACGTTTCAGGAGCTTTTCCGGCAAAGCACATGAAATGCCGATCCTCTTCCGCCAACAGCAAGGGGGGGGAGGGGGCGCGTCTGGCTTTGAGTGAAGAATCAGGAGACGGGATCCTCGTGATCAAGAGGAGT
Source organism: uncultured Rhodobacterales bacterium (assembly GCA_964624075.1). Taxonomy (GTDB): domain Bacteria; phylum Pseudomonadota; class Alphaproteobacteria; order Rhodospirillales; family Rhodospirillaceae; genus CAZUWH01. The sequence continues at coordinate 103,516 of CAZUWH010000003.1, read as the reverse complement.
TGCCTCAGCGAGTGCCTTGCGGAGGATGCTGTCGGTGAGCTGGGCAGCCAGGGCGGTGTCGGGATCCTCAGGGGTGGTTGTTGCCGCGAGATTGATGGCAATGATTTCGTATCCCCACGCGGCAGCAGTATCCTCTTCGCAGAGGGCAGCGGTACGCCATTCCATCACCCGGGCACTGATGTCCTGCACCCCCCTGATTCCTACAGCAGCCCGGAACGTGCACCACGATTCGAACTCCAGGACATGCACGAAATAGCCGATCATCCCGACGCTGATCTGCGTGGCTTCTCTGGCAAGGGCGGGATGAGCCATCGCCATCTGGATGAAGTCGCTGGTCCGGGCGTAAAGTTCCCGCGGCGGGAGCACGTGCAATCCTCTGAGGTTCGATATTATCCTTGTGCCCTTCCCGCCGGAAAGATTTTAGTCCTTCCAGCTAGCCGAAACCAGCTTCACCCGGCGTTCCGGCGCTGAAAAAGCCAAGGCCACCGTGCCATGCTTGACGCGCAAGGCATCGATTCCGAACACTTCCCGCCGCCAGCCTTGCAGAGCGGGAACGTTGGCGTTGTCATCAATAGCAATCTTTTCCAGGTCTTCTGTTGAGGCAACCAGCTTCTGGGCGACATCGTGCTGATCACATTTCATCTTGAGCAGTACACGCAGGAGATCCACGACCGCGGCCATGCCGTTGGGCAAGGGCGTTCTTTCCGGCAGGACCGGGCACTGATCGATGGACAGAACGGCACCGCGTGTCACGGCATCCAGTATCTCCTCCCCCCGGCGTCCTTCCGCGCTGCTTCTGGGCAGCAGACGGGCACGACCGAGTTCTGCAAGGGTGCCCGGTGTGATGGCGGCCACCTCGACCAGCGCTTCGTCACGCAGGATGCGTTGGCGTGGCAGGTTGCGGTTTTGCGCTTCGGTTTCACGCCATGCCGCCAGCTCCCGCAGCACCGCAAGAAACCGAGGGCTACTGGAACGGGGCTTGAGTCGCCGCCAGGCCTCGCACGGATCGACTCTGTAAGTGGCGGGATCAGTCAGGGTGGCCATCTCTTCCTCAAGCCAAGACAGACGTCCCTCCCGTTCTAGGCGCAGGCGCAGATGCTCGTATATGGTTGTCAAATGTGTCACATCGGCAAGAGCATACTGGATCTGACGCGCCAACAATGGCCGTTGCGACCAGTCGGTAAAACGTACGGATTTGTCGATATGGGCCTTAGTCAGTTTGTTGACCAGGGTTTCGTATCCCACCGAGTCGCCGAATCCGCACACCATGGCTGCCACCTGCGTGTCGAACAGGGGAGTCGGGATGGCACCGGTCATTTCAAGCAGGATTTCGATGTCCTGACGAGCGGCATGAAAGATTTTCAGGACCCGTCGGTTGGCCATCAGACCACACAGGGGATTGAGGTCAAGGCCGGGGGCCAGCGGATCGATGCAGCAGGCTTCCTTTGCCCCGGCAATCTGCACCAGGCACACCTGTGACCAGTAGGTTTTTTCGCGTATGAATTCGGTATCGACGGCAACGAACGGAGCGCATGCGAGACGCCCACAAAAAGAAGCCAGCGTATTGGTGTCTGTGATGAGGTTCATGAAGACATATGATAAACGTTTTTCATGGTGGTTGGCAAGTCAGGTCGGATGCCCCGGGCCAAATGCCGGCTTCGTTGCCATCATGATGATCGTTTGTTCACGCCATTCGTGATCCTTATGCTCGTAGTAAAGAGGGGAGGCATTGGGGACGGTGTCGTCTGCCCCGGGCACGCGCAGATGATATCGGAGGACACGGCAGGTGCCATTGTGGGCCACAATCACCGTTGCCGCGTTCATACGATTCAGGCCCGCCAGGGTGCGATCGGCAAACTGTTGCCAGGTCTCCCCTCCGGCAGGATCATTATACAGGGGACGCAAGATGCGGTTCCGTCCTTCATAAATGCCCCATGCCCGTTCCATGAAGGCCGGCTCCGGGATGACAGGCACACCGAGAACAACCGCGATGATTTCCGCCGTTTCACGGGCACGCGCAAGGGGGCTGCTCACGACGGTGCGGATGCCACGTCCTTCCAGCACGTGCGCTGCACGCCTGGCCTGGCGCTGTCCTTCGCCATTAAGGGGAATGTCGCGCTGTCCCATGACAAGATGCACCTGATTGTGATCTGTGACTCCATGCCGCACGAAATAGAACGGGCTGGCGAGGCGGGGGAACGAATCGGTCATGATCGCGGCGCGGAAACGTGATCAGTCGGTGCTATCAAGCAAATGGCGGGCCAGTACCTTGGCTTCTTCGGAGTCGCTTCCCGTTTTCTTGATCGTGTTGGTGCGCGTATCGATCCAGCGCATCATCGGATCAGCATCCAGTGGGGTTTGTTTGAGCATCGCAACGATGATCGCCTGTATTGCCAGCATATGCGCAGCAAAATCGTTCATCGCCCCTATGACCAGATCCGTGTGGCGGCGGCTTGCATCGGGCATGGTCTGGATATCGTTGGACAGGTTGCTCAACATTCTCTGGACCTGGTCCAGCGGGGAATCGGTTGTCATCCAGATGACTCCTTCAATGCTGCTCTTCTTTGCAGGTCTATACCCAGAGTGGGGTGATTTCAGGTCAACCTGGATCGGACGGGCCTCCCGCCCGCCAGTTCGCGGGTGAGATGCCTGTGCTCCAAAAGGAAAGTGATCCAACCCGCCTGCACCCCACTCTCGTGAGCTTTATTGCAACTGATCAGAACGCTCCTCAAGCGTCGGATGACACCCTCCAATCGCCCTGGCCCAGCGAGCCACAAGACCACACAGCTACAGCTGTGACACCCCCTGGCGTCAATCTCGTTTGATGCTTTACGGTATTACATAGGCAGGTATGCATAGAACACTCGCCGACACCACGCCATACCTCTTTACGCGGAATGATCGGATGACGGTCTCTTCCCCATCTGCTCCCTCATCATTCCTGTCTGACGTTCCCCTCTGCCCCTGACCCCCGCCCGCCGACTTCCGCGCGCAATTTGTCTGGATCGAGCGATATGTTGCGACGCACCTTTCCCGCCGGTCCCAGGGGGGGCAGCATCACGCCATCTATCCACGCCGACACGGTGCCGGCATCCCCCACCATCAACAGCAAACCGGGACGATTTGGAACATGATACACGTCCCCTTTGCGCAGGATGTGACGCAAAAGGATCTCCTTGCCGTCACTGACTTGCACCCAGCTATCGTCGCTGGCATACAACCGGACACGCGACGTATCGCCCTGCCCACCGAACACCCGTCCTTGCACCGGGGGGAATAATGGTGCGACCGAAGCTGTCATCGGTGCACCCGACTCTTCTCCGGCCGGCATACCCCCTGATGCCGCCGGGGCGCGCGGCCCTTCCGTTGCCATCGGTTCCGTTCCCGGCGTGACCGGCGGGGAAGGAGGAGGAACCGTTGCCGTGGAGGTTGTCCTGGCCGGGTGCACTTCCGGTCCCGGCAGGCGTCCCGCACTTCCCTTCTCTGGTGCTGTGACCGGCTGCGGAGGAGATACCGGCCCGGCCGCAGGAGAAATTGTTCCTCCCTCCGCGGGGTCACCCCTCTTCACCAGCGAAGCCAGACGCTCGGGAATGAGAAGAACCCTTTCGACAATGATCTCTTCCGATGACAACCAGAACCAGGTTCCATAGACCACGCCTGCCAACACCAGACCTGTCAGCACCACGCCGGCGGTCGGGATACACCCTTCGGTCACCGGCAGGGGAAAGGCCAGATTGGCGTTATGGGCCAGGCTCTCAGTTTCCATCTTGAAACGGCGGACGATTTCGTCGCCGTCCAATCCCAAATGTTCTGCATACGTGCGAATGAATCCACTGGCATACGTTGCACCAGGCAGTTCGTGAAAACAGCCTTTCTCGATTGCCAGAAGATAGGAATGACGAATACACAGCACCTGGGCGATGTCATGCAAGTCTTCGCCACGGCGTGTCCGGCTGGCGCGCAGCAGGGCGGCCACGGCGGAACCATTGGGGCGGTCAGGCTCAGGGATCTGTTCTCTTCTTGTCATGCTTCGGGAAACTCTTTGCCCACCGGGCCTGCGGCGCCCGTGGCGCACGGCTCTTCATTACACTAAACTACAGCGAAACCATATGGTGTCAAAGCTAAATGACAATCCCGTGGTCCTTGGCAAAGATGCGCAGTCTCTCGCGCACGCTCTGGTGCGGGAGGGGAAGCACTGTCTTCAGGTAATGCTGGACAGGGCCGACGGACATCGAACGGACCATGGTCTTAACGGCACCGAAGCTAGGGACCGCCATCGATATGCGGCGAAACCCAAGACCGATCAAGGCCATGGCCTCCAGAGGATGCCCCACCATCTCGCCACACACCGAGCAGGGGACGCCGGCTGCCTCGCATTGTTTCAGGATGGAATACAGCACGTACAGAAAAGGCGGTGACAGAACATCGTAACGATCGGCCATCTGCGAATTGGTACGGTCGTTGGCAAACAGGAACTGCGCGAGATCGTTGCTGCCGATGGAAATAAAGTCTACTTTTTGTAGCAATGAGTGTAGTTGCCACATCAGGGCCGGAACTTCCAGCATGACACCAACCCTAATGCGCCGTGGCACGACACTGCCCCGGAGCCGCTCACGCGTGATTTCCCGATCAAGGAGAACACGCGCCGCATCAAATTCGGTGACCGCCGTAACCATCGGGAACATGACATCCAGGTCCTGGCCGGCAGCAGCCCGGATCAGGGCCCGTAACTGATGGCGCATGATCAGGGGCCGGTCCAACGTTACCCGGATCGAGCGCCAGCCCATGGCAGGATTGGGTTCCTCGGTCCGATTCCAGTAGGGCAGGACTTTGTCCCCGCCGACATCAAGGGTGCGGAAGGCAACCGGGCGTCCCTCCGCCAGGGAGAGAATCTTGCTGTAGAGGAGGGTCTGGGCCTCCACGTCGGGCAATGCTGGCCGGGCCATGAAAGGCACTTCTGTCCGGTAAAGACCCACCCCATCGGCATTGACCCGCTTCAGATTCTGGACATCCAGAAGCAGCCCGGCATTGAGCAGCATGGTAATCCGCACGCCATCCATCGTCTCGGCGGGCCGGTCGCGAAGTTCGGCATAAAAGGCCTGACGTTCACGACGAGCAGCGAGACTGTCGTGAAACGCCTGTTGGATGTCCTCTCCCGGGCGGATGAACAGCTGTCCGTACTCGCCATCGACGATGATGGGATCGTAGGGCTCGATTCTGGCGACAGCTCCCTTGACTCTAGCGAGCACCGGGATATCCAGGGCACGGGCAATGATGGCCACGTGCATGTTGGGCGACCCCTCCTCCATCACCAGCCCGCGCAACTTGCGGCGGTCATAATCGAGCAGTTCGGCCGGTCCCATGGAGCGAGCCACCACGATGGTGTCGTCGGGCAGGTCGCCACGGGCAGCGGTGGCACGGGTGCCGGTCAGATGTTGCAGAATGCGGTTGGCCAGATCCTGTAAATCGTGCAGCCGCTCGCGGATATAAGGGTCGGTTACCTGGTTCATGCGCAGCCGCGTGTCGTCTTGCACCTTCTGCACCGCCGCCTCGGCAGTCAGGCCGGAACGGATGGCTTCGTGGATGCGATTCCGCCAGCCGTGGTCCTGGGCGAACATACGGTAGGTTTCAAGAACGTCACGATACTCCTCGCCAGCCGACTCTGGCGAGGCCAGCATGGCATCCAGATCATCGTGCAAGGCAACAAGAGCCGATTCGAGACGGGTCAGCTCGACTTCCGGATCCTCGTTGATGATCTTCGGAACGATGATACGGGGCGAATGCAGCACCGCTGTTCCGATGCCGACGCCAGGGCTGATCCGCACACCCTCCAGACGCAGCGGCAGCAGGGCATTCCCTTCGGTCGGCAGCAATTCCTCGCGCCGAATCAGTTCATTAGCGACAAGAAGCCCGGCCAGCACCATGGCCACGGTTTCAAGGGTCTCGATTTCTTCATCGATGTAATGGCGCTGTTCGTGATTCTGGGCCACCAGGACTCCGATCACCTGACCACCGCGGATGATCGGCACGCCCATGAAAGAGTGGTACAACTCCTCACCCGTTTCCGGACGATAGACGAAGGCAGGATGTGACCAAGCATCCGAGAGCGCAACGGGACGGGCCTGGGCCGCGATCAGGCCGACCAGTCCCTCGCCCACCCGCAGCCGCGTCCGGTGCACGGCCGACTGTTTCAGACCCTCGGTCGCGAACAGTTCCAGCACCTCGCCGGCCCGCATCACATAGCAGGAACAGACCTGTGCCTTCAGACCATCGGCAATCAGGGTGACGATCTTGTTCAGGCGCTCCTGGGCCGTACCGGAACCGGCCATCACGTCTCGCAGCCGCCCCAGCAATCGTCGCGAAATGGACGTGGGCTGCTCCTTCATCAGGTCATGACCCCGTTCAGGAAATCCTGCCGCGTTTCCAGCGTATCGACTGCCTGCTGGACCAGTTCGGCGATGATCTCGGCGGTGGGCTGTTCGCAGGTAACCATGCCGACACTTTGGCCGGCCATCAACGAACCATATTCGACATCGCCGTCAATGACGGCCCGCCGCAGCGCCCCGGCCCAGAAACGCTCGATCTCCAGTTGGGCCTCCTTCTGGGTCAGGCGGCCTTCACAAAACCGAGCGATGACTCGTGTCTGGGTTTCGATGAAAGCGAGCGTGCCCTTGTTGGCCAGCGCCCGGACCGGGATGATCGGAAAGGCGGGATCGACCTGAACGGAGGGGATGGCATCACGAGCCGCCGCCCGGATGAAGGCCTGCTTGAAAGCGGGGTGAGCGATGGATTCACGGGCACATACGAAACGGGTACCAAGCTGACATCCGGCAGCTCCCATTTCCATATAGGCCATGATCGCCTCGCCACGACCGATACCGCCGGCCACGAACACCGGGACCTCGCGGATCTCCGGCAGAATTTCCTGGGCCAGCACACTGGTCGAAACCGGCCCGATATGACCGCCCGCTTCGGCGCCTTCGATCACCAGCGCATCGGCACCCGATCGGATCAACTTGCGTGCGAGTGGCAGGGCGGAAGCGAAACAGATCACCTTGGCTCCGCCGTCCTTGACCCGGCGAATGGCCATTGCCATGGGAAGGCCCCCGGCCAGCACTACATGGCCCACGCGCGCGGCCAGGCAGACCTCAATAAGGGCATCCAGCGCCGGATGGAGGGTGATCAGGTTGACCCCGAACGGCTGGCAAGTGGCGGTGGCCGTCGCTGCAATTTCGGCTGCGAGCGCATCTGGTTCCATAGACCCGCCTGCCAGCACGCCAAACCCACCGGCACTAGAAATGGCCGCAACCAGGGTACGTTCCGACAGCCACGACATGGCCCCGCCCATGATGGCATAGCGACACCCCAAAAACGCACACCCTCTTTGCCAGAGGCGATCCAGATGTTCGCGCGCGTGGGCAGAATTCATAGGCAGGGCCATCCCTTACTGTCGCAACGTATCATGTACGGCAGTCGGAGGTCAGGTTGTGTCCAACCCGTAGGCCGAGTGCAGAGCACGCAAGGCCAGTTCCGTATACTCATCAGCGATCAGTACGCTTATCTTGATCTCAGAGGTAGAGATAACCTGAATATTGATGCCACGATCGGCAAGCGTTTTGAACATGATGTTGGCCACACCGGCGTGACTGCGCATGCCCACCCCGATCACGGAGATCTTGACGACGTTCGAATCGGGAATCAAACGATCGAACGTCAGCTTCCGATTGGTCTGGATGACGGCAACCGCCCGTTCCAGATCAGCCTTGGCAACGGTAAAGGTCAGGTCGGTGGTCTTGCCATCCTCCGAAATGTTCTGGACGATCATGTCCACGTTGACATTGGCATCGGCCAGGGGCCCGAACATGGCCGCGGCGATGCCGGGCCGGTCGGCGACCTTGGTCAGGGTGCCGCCGGTTTCGACCATGTCGTCGAGTATGATCGCGGTCTTGCCCTTGACCTCGCCGATAATGTTGTACACGGACGCCTCGTTGGGCCGTGGG
>CAZUWH010000003.1:16519-95506 GCA_964624075.1 uncultured Rhodobacterales bacterium | reverse complement strand
CGATGCCGGGCCGGTCGGCCACTTTGGTCAGGGTGATTTTAGCCTCGTCGCGGCTGTAGGCGATGCCGCTCAAAAGATGACGTTCCACGATTTCGCCCTCATCGCAGACCAGTGTTCCAGGGGTATCGGTAAAGCTGGACAGCACCCGCAGCACCACGCGGTATTTCATAGCCATTTCGACGGAGCGGGTCTGCAGGACCTTAGCCCCGAGCGAGGCCATTTCCAGCATTTCCTCGTAAGTGATTTTATCGAGCTTGCATGCCCTGGCAACAATACGAGGATTGGTTGTATAGACGCCATCCACGTCAGTGTAGATGTCGCAGCGATCGGCCTTGATCGCGGCGGCAAGGGCGACCGCCGACGTATCCGAACCACCCCGGCCCAGCGTCGTCACCCGGTCATCTGGGCCGATTCCCTGGAAACCGGCCACGACCGGAACCGTCCCGGCCGCCATGTCCGCCAGCAGAGGCGCCGAGGCAATCGATTCGATCCGGGCCTTGCCATGAGCGCCGTCGGTGCAAATCGGAATCTGCCACCCCTGCCAGGAACGTGCAGGCACGCCCAGACCCTGCAAGGCCAGAGCGAGAAGACCGGTCGTCACCTGCTCGCCCGTGGCTACCACGGCGTCATACTCGCAATCGAACGCCTGCGGCCTCTGCGGTGCGGTTCCCTGATGGCAGAAAGCGACGAGCTGATTGGTGACCCCCGCCATGGCTGAGACGACGACGGCCACCTGACAGCCGGCGTCGGTTTCGGTCTTGATGCGGCGTGCCACGTTTCGGATACGGTCCATATCGCCAACGGAAGTTCCGCCGAATTTCATGACAATGCGCGTCATCTATGAACGCCTTGGAGCAAATACCGACAGCGTCTTCCCTTTTGTCGGGGCGACGACCACCCACGAAAGGCGTCATACAGGCTCGTGATCAATCGCGCAAGCCCTGACACACAAGGTTGATAAAGCTATTCGGGGGCCGCTTGCAAGACCGTTCCTGCCGTCCTGGATTGCCCCGCCGATGCTGCTGACCGCCGTGCGGATCAACGGTACGGTTGCTGCCTGGGTGGCTGACCTTCGATTCGCATACCGGTACTTTTAAAGGCGTGCCTCCGTCCGGTTTCAAGGGAGAGATGGTGGTTAAAGTCATCGCGCGTGACACCGACGGGCGCGAGGCCGCGCAAATCTTTCAAGATCGTCGTGGGCGAAAACCGGATCGTTCCCGACAGAGCGGATGGAACGGATGAACCGAAACCGCTGCAAGTCCTGCCGAACACCCCGGGCAGTGGCAGACCGGGCCTGATGGAACAGCTCCGGACTATGGGGCCGGGAGGGACAGCTCTTGCGGCAACAGATGTTCCTCGACCACATACGGGGCCAGGCCATCTGATACTCTTGAGCCTTGATCGTGACCGATCAAGGCTCCCTCAAGCGCTGACGTGGTCGCGGCGGTCCTATGAGCGCAAGTTAATACGGAGTCCGGAAATTTTCCGGACTCCGTATAAGATTTACGCTCGTTGGTATGAGGTACCGGGACAGAAGGGGAAGAAGGAAAGGAAGATTGGGGGATCCCCCTACATTTTCGTTTCCACGCTCTCCTCCTTCTCCCTCATGCCATCCTGGCCTCCACGCACATTACCGCAGACGAGGAGCAGACAGGTGCCGTGAATGTCATTTTTCTCGCCCTGATCGTCCTTGCCTTTCTGGTTGCCGCTATTCGGGAAACGGGGTGCCCCGGGGACCATGCAGGCCCTGACCGAGGTTATACGCTGGAAGCTACCAAGGGTGCCGTGTCGCTGGCGTTGGGGCTGGTCGGCGTGATGGCGCTGTTCATGGGATTGCTGAACATCATCGCCCGCATGCAGCATCCGCTGGTGCGCCGGTTGTTTCCCGAAGCGCCGCCGGATCACTCGGCTATGGAAGCCATGATTCTCAATCTCCCGGCGAACATGCTTGGTCTTGGCAACGCGGCAACCCATTTCGGTCTGCGCGCCATACAGCACCTTGAGACCCTGAACCGGCACAAAGGCACCGCCAGCAATACCATGGTGCTGTTTCCGGCCATCAACACCGCTTCCGTAACTGTTCTGCCCACCTCTGTCATTGCCTTGCGTGCCGGCCTCGGTTCCGCCAATCCAGCGGCGGTGGTTGCACCGACGCTGATTGCAACCCTATATTCGTTTATGATTGCGGTCGTGGCGGCACGGGGACTTGCGCCACTGTTTCCCCTGTCGCCCGCGGGCGAGGAGGCTCCGGGACGTCCCGGTCTCAAGGGTTGTCCTGATGATGCCTGTCCCGGCCCCGGGAACATCGGCGCCGAGGCTGCCTTTGCGCGAGACAGGGCTATCCGGCCTAGGTGGGCGTGGTGTTGATATCTATGAATAGTTCGCGCTTGGCGTGTTGGAAGCGTTTGACATCGCCATGCATATCATTCCCTATCTGGTGGCCATCCTGGTTGCCGTTGGCATATTTCGTGTCAGTGGCGCCATGGAAATGGCCCTGGCGCCGGCCGGCTGGCTGGGCGAATGGATCGGAGTGCTACGGGAAGCCCTCATGTTTGCCCTGATGCGTTCCCTCTCCGACTCGGGAGCTTATACACCCTGCTCGCCTCCTTCTTGCAGGATCCGTCCATCGGACTCGACAGTTTCACCGGTCTTCTGCTGGGTACGATCCATGGCTCGACAGAAACGACTTTCTATGTCACTGTCGTTTGCGCTTTGGGGTAATGCAGATTCGTCGTATCCGTCACGCTCTGGTCACCAGCCTGCTTGCGGATGCGGCGAGTTTCTTGTTCGCCTTTCTCGCCTGTTCGATCCTGTTCGGCCGCTGACCGCGTCCAGTTTACCCTTTATCCCGACGGTCATGGACACACACGCTCCCTTCCATACTGCCGAACCAGGCTTTGGCCTTTATGTCCATTGGCCTTTCTGTATCCGTAGGTGTCCTTATTGCGACTTTAACGCGTATGTGGCGGCGACGGCGGTGGATCATGAGCGCTGGCGACAGGCGTTGCGGCGGGCCTTACGTCACGCTGTCGCTCATGCGCCTGGCCGGATCCTGACCAGCGTGTTCTTTGGTGGCGGAACTCCCTCCCTGATGGAGCCCGCTACGGTGGCGACGGTGCTTGATCAGGCAGCGGTCTACTGGTCCCTGGCAGACGATGTGGAGGTGACGCTGGAGGCCAATCCTGGTACGCTCGACGGCAACCGGTGCCAAGGCTTTCGATCGGCGGGCGTGAACCGGCTGTCTCTGGGCGTGCAGGCCCTGGATGATGAGTCCCTGCGCCGGCTGGGCCGCATCCACAATGCCAGTCAGGCTATGGTGGCTATTGACATAGCCCGGCGTTTTTTCCCCCGTCTGTCGTTCGACTTGATCTATGCCCGGCCTAGCCAGACGCTGACGTCATGGCAGCGGGAACTGGAGCGGGCCGTTGCCCTTGCCACCGATCATCTGTCTCTCTACCAGCTTGCCATCGAGCCCGGTACATCCTTTTTCGCCAATCAGAACACCCTGATGCTGCCGGACGAGAATGCCGCCGCTGACCTTTATCAGTTGACCCAGGTGGTGACGGCTGCCGCCGGACTTCCCGCCTACGAAATCTCGAATCATGCCCGGCGGGGAGCGGAAGGCCGTCACAACCTGACCTATTGGCGGGGAGGGGACAGCATCGGCATCGGACCGGGCGCGCATGGCCGCTTGACCGGCCGTGACGGCGTGACGATGGCAACCTGCCAGTATCGGGCGCCGGAAGTGTGGCTTGCCCGGGCAGAGGCGGGTGATTACGGGACCCTGTCCTTCCTCTCGCCGGAAGAACGGGTGGAAGAGCTGTTGCTGATGGGACTGCGCCTGACGGCCGGGGTCGATCGCACCCTCTTTCACCGTCTGGCGGGTCGTTCCCTGGAAGGAGTGTTGAATCCACACGTCCTCGCGCGTCTGGACGGATTTGTGGTGCTGGATGAGGGGGGTCTGCGGGCCACAGCGGCTGGCCGATTGGTCCTGAACGAAATCCTGCGCCAGCTGGACACTTCCGGAAATTTCTTCTTTCCCCACGGGGAAGGGAAAAAAGGATTTTCAGAGGTGTCCTGGAGCGGGATGATTCCGGATCGACCCCGGGAGAGTGGGCGTCTCGCCCCTCCACCTGCGGAAGAGCACGCTCACGCTTCAAACACTCCGAAAGAAAGAGACCTGATCTGATCGTACTCCACACCAGAGCGGGATGATTTTCGGATCATGCTCTTTGTCATGAGAGTGGTCAGTGGTTGGTTGTGCTAATCACTGGTCACTGACCACCAGCCGTTGTTACGAACCAAAACGAACACCCCTAAGGGCTATTCCCCTGTTCGTCTTAATACAGTTTCCGGAAAGTCCGAGGACTTTCCGGAAACCTGCCCTCAGTCGCCGGGTGCAAGGGCGCCGGCCCGCGTTGCGGGCTCGGAGTCCGAAAATTTTTCGGACTCCGTATTACGCCGGCTGTGGTATGCCAACCCTTCCGGGCCAACCTGAAATCACCCCGTTCTAGAACCACGCGCCCCACGACTGGATTCCACCACCAGAGATGAGAGCGCTGCCAGCCACAACCGGTGCGGCAGCCAGGACTCCATCCACCCGGTCAAGAACCCCCCCATGTCCGGGGATGAGGCGGCTAGAATCCTTCACGCCGAAGTGACGCTTGATTTTCGACTCCACCAGATCCCCCCCTTGTGCCACCACCGACAAACCGGCGCTGACCACGACCATCACGGTCCACGGTACGGCGAAATCCGGCAGGACGGCCAGGGTACCGCCTGCGCCCATGGCGGCAAACAGGCCTCCCACGGCACCCGACCATGTCTTGCCGGGGCTGATGGCGGGAGCCAGCCGCGGACCCCCGATCCACCGGCCCACACTGTAGGCGCCAATGTCGGTCACCCATACCACCAGAAACAGCCACAGCAGTGTTTCCAGCCCATGAACGGCGCGCAACCAGACCAGGGCCGTGCAGGGCAGGGCGATGTAAAGGGTACCAGCGGCCAGCCACACACTGCCCCTTCCCACCAGTCCGGCTATCACGGCCCCCCCCCCGGCGACCAGCAGGGCGATCAGGGGGTACGTGGCAGCAACCATGACAGCCCCCGCCCCGGCCAGAGCCGTGATGAAACCCGCACCACCGAAGCGGCCTTTTACCATAGCATTCCATTCCCAGGCCATGACGACAGCGCAGAAGGCCGTCATCGAATCAAACACCGGCCCTCCCAGCCAGACCGCTCCCACGACCAGCGGCAGCATGACGAGGGCCGAAATGATGCGGTGGCCGAGCACGGCTCAACTCGTCACGGCGCCGTAACGGCGTTCGCGTCGATGAAACTCGTTGAGCGCATGCTCGAGATCAGTACGGCTGAAATCGGGCCAGTAGGTGTCGATGAAGACCAGTTCGGCATAGGCTGCTTGCCACAATAGGAAATTGCTGATACGCTTCTCACCGCTTGTGCGAATCAGCAGGTCGGGATCGGGCATGGTACCGGTGAACAGATGCGCGGCAAACAGGGAATCACTGATTTCCTCCAGCCGTGTGTGGCCTGTCATTACCTTCTCGGCCAGGAGACGCGCCGCGCGTACGATTTCTTGTCTGCCTCCGTAACTGAGAGCGACTGTCAGCGTCAGCCGAGTATTGGTGGTGGTCTGCGCTTCGGCGTAGTCAATCAAGGCAACGATGTCAGCGGCAAGCCGTTCGCGATCGCCAATGATCCGCAGACGAACGCCTTTCTTGTGTAATTCCGCCACTTCGTTGTGCAAATAGAAACGCAACAACCCCATCAGCTCCTCGATTTCTGCCGGGGGTCGTCGCCAGTTTTCCGACGAGAATCCGAACAGCGTCAAATAGTGAATTCCGAGATCGACGGCTGCCCGAACGGCTCTGCGCACGGCTTCGGCACCGTATTTATGCCCGACCACCCGCGGCAGCCCACGTGCCATGGCCCAGCGGCCGTTGCCATCCATGATGATGGCAACATGACGCGGGGGCCCCGGGACGGCAGCAGGAGAGGGGGAGAATCTCAACGGATTGTACCCGAAACAAAATAATTATTATACCAGCATGATCTCTTTTTCCTTGGAGACCAGGAATGCATCGATTCGCTGAATATGCTCATCGGTCATGGTCTGAACGTCCTGGCCATGCTGACGATGCTGATCCTGGCTGAGGGTTCCATCCTTCTCCATTTTCTTCAGGGCGTCCATACCGTCACGTCGGACATTGCGCACCGACACACGGGCCTGTTCCGCGTAACGATGGGCAACCTTTACAAGTTCCATTCGCCGCTCTTCATTGAGAGGGGGGATCGGCACCCGCACGTTCTGTCCTTCAGCAGCCGGGTTGAGACCAAGGCCGGCATCACGAACGGCCTTTTCCACGGCCTTGACCATGTTCTTGTCCCAGACCTGAACAACAAGCAGACGCGACTCCGGAACGGAGATGGTCGCCAACTGGACCAAGGGCATAGAGGTACCATAGGCTTCCACCATGACTGGATCGAGAAGATTGGGCGAAGCCCGTCCTGTGCGCAACCCCGCAAACTCCTTTTTCAGGACCTCAATGGCCGTATCCATCCGGCGGTGGAGGTCCTTTTTCAGATCCTGATATGTCATTCCTCCTCCTCGCTGATGATGGTGAACACCCCTCGTCCGGCGAGAACGTTGGCGAGGGCCCCTGCCGGGGACAATGAAAAGACTATAACCGGCAAATGATTCTCCCGGGCCAGTGCGATGGCTGCTGCATCCATAACATGAAGATCCATGGAAAGAACACCCGTATAAGTCAGGCTGTCATAACGCCGGGCCGTGTCATCTTTACGGGGATCGGCCGAATAGACCCCATCAACCTGGGTGGCCTTCAATAAAACATCGCAGGCCATCTCGATGGCACGCAAGGCGGCGGCGGTATCGGTGGTGAAAAATGGATTGCCCGTCCCGGCTGCGAAAATCACCACTCGTCCCTTGCTCAGGTGACGCATAGCACGATGGCGAATGAACGGCTCGCACACAGTTGGCATGGGAATAGCTGACATCACCCGGACGGGGCAGCCGGCACGTTCCAGGGCACTGCCAAGTGCCAGCGCATTCATCACCGTGGCCAGCATGCCCACGTGGTCGGCGTTGGCACGATCCATGCCTGCGGCGGCACCGGTTACACCACGAAAAATATTGCCACCTCCGACGACAAGACCGATTTCGATCCCATTCCCGTGCACGGTCTTGATCTCGGCGGCCAGACGCTCCACCGTTTTCGGATCGAGTCCGAACGGACGGCTCCCCATCAGCCCTTCGCCAGACAGCTTCAGCAGAACACGCCGGAACCCGCCAATGATGGGGCGTGATACAGCATGCAGTGCGTCGGACATGCGTCTCTCTTGCTCCCAGAGCCTGGAAAGGGAGAGGGGCTCCCTTTCGTATGCTGTGTCTTTCCTGCCTCTGGACTTGTACTACTTTTTCAGGACCACGGCCACTTCGGAGCCAAAATCCTTCTCTTCGCGGGCGATATCCTCGCCCAGTACGAAACGTACAAAACTGGCCACCTGAATGGGAGCACCTATTACCTTAGCTGCAGTTTCGATCACCTTGGCAACCCGATTCTCGCCGTCGATGACAGAGATCTGTTCCAGAAGGACAACCTCTCCATAGTACTTGCGCAGCCGGCCTTCTACCATTTTGGCAATGATGGCGTCCGGCTTTCCGGAGACCCGGGCCTGTTCCGCCAAGATGGCGCGCTCCCGGTCCAGGGCCGTTTCATCCACCGAGGCGATATCGAGAAACTGGGGAGCGGCAGCGGCCACGTGCATGGCGATCTGGCGTCCCAGTTCGGCTAGTCCGGCCTTGTCGCCCGCCGATTCCAGGGCAACGAGGACGCCGATCCTGCCGATTCCTAATGCGACGGCATTATGGACATAGCTTGCCACGATCCCATCGGATACCGAAAGAACATGCGCGCGCCGTATCTGTATGTTTTCGCCGATGGTTGCAACCAGATGGATCAGTTCCTCTGCAACCGTTCGGCCGGTTTCCAGGTAGGCGAGCGCCTTCAGGGCCTCGATGTCTCCGGTACCACTCAGGGCA
The DNA here is from genome assembly GCA_964624075.1 of uncultured Rhodobacterales bacterium. GTDB lineage: Bacteria > Pseudomonadota > Alphaproteobacteria > Rhodospirillales > Rhodospirillaceae > CAZUWH01. The sequence continues at coordinate 87,423 of CAZUWH010000003.1, read as the reverse complement.
AGCTCTGCCACGGTTCGGACGAATTGCTGAAAAATGGCATTACGGGCAACGAAATCGGTCTCGGCGTTGACCTCGATCACGGCGGCACGTGAAACCGCGCCGGCCACGCCGACCAGACCTTCAGCCGCCACCCGACTGGCTTTCTTGGCGGCGGCGGCGATGCCTTTCTTGCGCAACCAGTCAATAGCAGAGTCGATATCACCTGCCGTTTCAGCCAGGGCCTTCTTGCAATCCATCATGCCGGCACCGGTCTTCTCGCGCAAATCCTTTACCAGCGCGGCAGAAATCTCGGCCATGTTGATCCCCTTTTGTTCAGACCTGTATGTCAACGGATTGAAATTCTCAAGGCAAGCCGGATACGGCTTCTCTTTTTACATATCGTTTCCATGATCCTTGCCGGCTGTCTCAGGGGGGACTTCGCTTTCAGCAGACGGCAGCGGCTCAGGAATTGGCTCAGGCATAGCCCCGATATCGACACCGGCTGCGGTCATCTCGGCCTGGATACCATCCAGCACCGCATCGCTGATCAATTCGCAATAAAGATTGATGGCACGGATGGAATCGTCGTTGCCGGGAATGGGATAGGTGATACTGTCCGGGTCGGAATTGGAATCGATGACGGCCACGACCGGCAGCCCCAGTTTTTTGGCCTCCCGGACAGCCAGCCCCTCCTTGATGGTGTCAATGATGAACAGGATATCGGGCTGACCGCCCATGTCCTTGATGCCGCCCAAGGCCCGTTCCAGTTTGTCGCGCTCGCGAGTCAGATCAAGGGTTTCCTTCTTGGTGAAACCTGACATGCCGGACGCAAGCTTTGCATCCACCTCCCGCAGGAGACGAATCGACTGGGAAATGGTTTTCCAATTGGTCAGCATGCCCCCCAGCCAGCGGTGGTTTACATAGTACTGGCCACAGCGCTTGGCGGCAGCAGCGACGGGGTCCTGCGCCTGACGCTTAGTTCCAACGAACAGAACACGTCCTCCACCGGCCGTGACCGAACGTACCGTCTGCATTGCCCGCTGCAACATCGGCTGGGTCTGGCGCAGATCGATGATATGGATATTGTCGCGAACGCCGTAGAGATAAGACGCCATCTTCGGATTCCAGCGACGTGTGCTGTGTCCGAAATGACAGCCAGCTTCGACAAGCTGGCGCAAAGTGAAAACGGGCAGGGCCATGATATTCGTGTCCTTTGTTTCTTCCGGTTGGCCTCCACGGAGCGTCGGTCGATTCTGTCTGCTACGGGACAGAATCGACACCGGAACGGGCTGGCGGGCAGCTCTCTGACTCCGCGTGCGGATTACGTTGCGCGCTACATACCCCCTGCCTCCCCTTTCTGGCAAGGGCTGTCATGCGCCCAGGTGCGCCAGACAAAGCGCCCCGTCTCATGCCTTCTCCCGCAGATGAACAAATGCCTGGTCAAGGTCAGCGATCAATTCCTCAGGCGCTTCTAGGCCGGCGTGAATGCGCAGACAGGGCCCGGTTGGTTGCCAGCGGGTGGCAGTCCGGATAATTCCGCGCGTGGTCGGTAGGATCAGGCTTTCATAACCACCCCAGCTATAGCCGAGGGCAAACAGCTCCATTGCTTCCAGGAAGGCATGCACCGCTTCCACACGGACCGGCCGCAGGATCACGCCAAACAGCCCGGAGGCTCCGGCAAAGTCACGGTACCAGAGAGGATGACCGGGATCGTCCTGCAAGGCCGGGTGCAATACCCGCTCCACCTCGGGCCGCTTTTTGAGCCAATTGGCAAGAAGGATGCCAGTCTCTTGATGCTGGCGCAGGCGCACGCTCAATGTGCGCAGGCCCCGCAGGCCCAACCAGGCCTCTTCCGAACCGGCGCTGAATCCCCAATTGGCAACATGGGTCTTGACGGTCAGGAAATGTTCCTCGGTCGTGGTGATCAGACCCAACATGATATCGGAATGGCCGCCGATGTACTTGGTCGCAGCGTGGATGGTAACATCCACACCCTTGGCAAACGATTTGAAGAACAGGGGTGTAGCCCAGGTGTTGTCCATGACCACAACCGCGCCATGACGATGAGCGGCCGCAGCGATGGCGGGAACGTCCTGAACCTCGAAGGTCAATGATCCCGGGCTCTCCACCATCACGACCCTGGTTGCGGGACGGACCAAGGCCTCGATGGCAGCGCCAATCTGCGAGTCGTAGTAGGTGGTCTCGACGCCGTACCCCTTCAACACCGTATCGCAGAAACGACGGGTTGGAAAATACACTGCGTCCGGGATCAGGATATGATCTCCCGCTTTTACAAAGGCACTGAGGGTCCCCGTGAGGGCGCCAAGCCCTGAGGAAGTAGCAATGCTGCGAAAGCCACCTTCCAGTGTGGCCACGGCTTCTTCCAGGGCAAAGGTGGTGGGCGTACCATAGCGACCGTAGGTCATCCGGTCAAACCGATGATGGTCCGATTCTTCCAGCGCCTGAACCGTTTCGTACAAAACGGTTGAACAGCGGTAGACTGGTGGGTTGACGACACCATGATGGTCCCCCGGATGCCGACCGGCGTGGACGATAAGGGTGTCGGGTTTCATGAGACATCTCCCTTGTGATGGTATGTGATGAATTTTCGGGAAGAATCGTTACGAGCAGGCCTTGTGAACAAGGCAAAAGAGGGAAAGCCGTCCAGAAAAACGAAGACCGTCCCGGGGCGGTCGCGCGCAGGAAAACCGTTTCCCGGTTCCAAATGAAGGGCCCCGGAAGGAATGGGGAAAGGAAACCGTGCCCTGCGAACGGGTTCCCCTCTCGCAACGTTCCTCCTTGCGCCCCGCCTCGTCAAGCAGTTTGACGACCGGACAGGCAAGGCTCTGCCGACATCCCAGAACCGCAAAGCCAAACGACACAGCCCGCCCGGGACCGCGGCACGACAAGGTGCGTGACCAGACGACGGTAACGATCAAATGGCCTGTAATTGTATACTAATGTCAGTATGACTCCCTTGCAAGCGATTCTCATTATGGGAATGACACTGATTTACAGAAGATGCATCCCTGCACCACCCCTCCCCTCCAGGCTGCCGCATGCACACAAGTCTGCCCCAGCGAGGTGTGGAATCGTTGCTTTCCAGCTCGGACATCCCCCCCCCTTGGATCGGGGGAGGGTTGGGGGGAATCGCGACGTCTGACCGAGCGGGCGGTGGGGGCTCGCAACGGTCACGCCACCGGGCCCACAGGCTGACAAGGTCCAGACGAATGAATCACCCCCACCCAACCCTCCCCCGACCCAAGGGGGAGGGTTGGGTGGGCATCCAGGCGGAAGGCTCCATACCCCCCCCTTGAGACCCTCTCCCAACGGACCCCGTCCCCCCAAAAACCCTGGAGGGAAACACGTTTTCTTTCCGAAGGGGGACCTGTCCCCTCGGGGGAGAATGGTTTGGGGGTGGAGCCTGCCAAGGTGACTGGAAATAAATCCTATATTGAGAATTGCTGCTCCCTTGCACTCTGCATTGCCACAAGACCGATACCCTCGCATAATGGAAAGGCGCGGGTCCAAGGGGGAAAGACAACGATGCAAACCCAGAATCGCTTTTTCGATGATCTGGCGCGCTTGATGGGAGGCGCCGCGGGTGCCCTGTCGGGTGTCCGCAATGAAGTGGAGGGGATGTTCCGTCAGCAGCTTGAACGGCTGCTGACCAACATGGATCTGGTAAGCCGCGAGATGTTTGACGTTCTCCATGCCATGGTGCAAACTGCTCGCAACAGTCAGGAAAGTCTGGAACAGCGGGTGGCTGCTCTTGAGGCTAGAAAGAAGGGCGTGCGACGGCCTTCTCCGCAGCGTTTGTCGCGTCGCCGTGCGGCTGCTAATCTGCGCAGACGGCAACGCTGGAGTCGCGCAAGATAGGGCATACGAAGAGCATACAGAGATTTGTGGAGACCTGTTCAGGGGTACTTCCAGAGCAGGATGGTTCTTGGTTAACACGTAAGGGTTATCATACTTCAAGTTGGCGTGGGACGAAGAGGAGAATAGCTCTTGTAGGTGTTCGTTCCTGGTTGTGGCTAGTGATTAGTTGGTTAGCAACCAACTACTGGCCGCTCTCGTTCTGAGAATCACCCCGCTCTAAATCCCTCCCCTTGGATCGGGGAAGGGTTTGGGGAGGGGTTGTGTTCGAATCTGGGAGAGGACCGTTCTGTCCCACGATTTGTGTTCCGGTAAGAGGGAACCTCATGCATCCTGGTGCGTTCCCATCCCCTCCCCAGGCCCAAGGGAGAGGGAGCCGGGGTTCTTTTCTTGGAGGGTGTGTGTGTGTTAGTTTTGCCGCGCCGCCCCCCCCCTCCCTTGAGTGTCTGCGGCTGCGGAACGGGTGAGGTGTTTTTGCACAGGGTGCCCGTGCGGGAACAGCGAGGTAGTCGATGTCTGCCAGGGCAATCGGGTAAGGAAGAGAATGTTCCTCTGCCCGGGAGGCAGGAGCCTGGCCCGTCCCCGCAGGGCGCCGCCGGGGGGAGGGGGGGCATAGAGAGAGGCCTGGGGTGTGGGCCAGAACAACGGGCGAAGGAAGATCGTCCGTTTCATGTGTCATCATTCCCGCGAAGCCTGTCCCCGCGAAAGCAGGGAGCGGGAATCCAGGACACTGACAAGGCACGAGCAAAGCATGGAAACACCCCCCAGTGGCTCCATTATACCAATACCAACGGGCGTCGCACGTGACACGCGCTTAAATGTCCGCCGTGGCGGCGCGCCCGCCGCATAGCGTGAAAAGCCAAGGGCCGCGGACGCGGCCCGCCGGCGCTGGGGGGTCACGATCAAGGCTCAAGAAGAGTATTATGGATGCCCGCTTGCGCGGGTATGACGATTTCTTCCAGGACTCAATTGCCCTGTCAGCGTCTGAGGGGGTTCGCTTGTGAACACCGTGGCGGCTTGTCGGCAAGTTGCCGTGATGCCCTGCAAATCATTTCATCGGGTCGGCATCAGGCTCGAATGCCCGCTCCTTTCACCCCTTCCCCAGATTCGAGAAAGGACTTTCAGAGGTACCTCTGCCGCTCCCCCTGTTTTCAGTGCTGGGGAAGCGCTCCCTGGTATTTTCCGCGAACCACCGCGATCATGGCGAGGGAATCATTTTGGTGCGATGACCATGACCATTTGCCGTCCTTCCATCTTTGGCAACTGCTCAACCTTGCCCATGTCGGACAACTCGCTGCGCACACGGTCCAGCACAACGATGCCAAGGTCCTGGTGGGCCATTTCACGTCCCCGGAAGCGCAAGGTCACCTTGATTTTATCGCCCTCATCAAGGAAACGACGCATGCTGCGCATTTTAACGTCATAATCGCGATCATCGATGTTCGGACGAAGCTTGATTTCCTTGACTTCGATAACCTTCTGCTTCTTTTTCGCCTCGTTGCGTTTCTTCTGGCTTTCGTACTTGAACTTTCCGTAATCTAGGATTTTGCATACCGGTGGATCAGCGCTGGGCGAGATCTCAACCAGGTCCAAACCTGAACCATAGGCTCGCTCCAAAGCATCACGCAAGGAAACAATCCCTACATTTTCACCCTCAGAGCCGATCAGCCGTACCATGCGGGCACCGATCTCTTCATTGACGCGCGGCCCATCGCGGGTCGGGGGCGTCGTCATGGATGACCTAGCGATTTCCCCATCTCCTGTATCTGTTACAACCACACATGTTCTTCATGCACATGCTGCCCTGTACCGTTCGGCTCCCCCCTCCCCCCCCCCCGCTCTTGCGTGCAGGTGTCAACTATCTCCTTCAACGGCAGGATCCAGCCTTATCCATCCGGTTCTGCTGTTTCCCGTTTAAGTGTATCCACCGCCGCATCGAGTGCAAGAACTTCTTGCTCCTTCAAGCCCAGGCGCCGCACGGCAACGGTCCGTGTCTCGGCCTCCCGTTTGCCGACTACCAACAGGAGAGGTATCTTTGCCAGGCTATGTTCACGGACCTTGAAAGCAATCTTTTCGTTGCGCGTGTCGATTACAACCCGCAGACCGATTTCCTGCAAGATCCGGGTGACTTCCTCGGCATAGAAATCGGCCTCGCTGACAATGGTGGCGACCACCCCCTGCACAGGAGCCAGCCACAGAGGCAACCGGCCAGCATAATGTTCCAGGAGGATCCCGATGAAACGTTCAAACGACCCCAGGATGGCCCGGTGAAGCATGACTGGCCGGTGCTTGAGGCCATCCACGCCGACATAGGTCGCATTGAGTCGCTCCGGCAGCACGAAATCCACCTGCAGCGTTCCACACTGCCAGTCACGGCCAAGGGCATCCTTCAGCACGAACTCCAGCTTCGGCCCGTAGAAGGCTCCTTCCCCTGGATTGTAGCTGGTTTCCAGACTGGCAGCCCGGCTCGCCTCCAGCAGGGCTTTTTCCGCCCTGTCCCAGGTTTCATCCAAACCGGCCCGTCTGACCGGACGGTCTGAGAATTTGACCCGTATATCGGTGAAGCCGAAACCGCGATACATCAAAAGCAGGAGGTCACAGAAAGCCTTGGTCTCCGACAGGATTTGCGCCTCGGTACAAAAAATATGGGCATCATCCTGCGTGAAAGCCCGCACCCGCATGAGCCCATGCAAGGCGCCCGATGGCTCATAGCGATGGCAGGCGCCGAACTCGGCCATGCGCAACGGCAGATCACGATAGCTCTTGATTCCCTGGCGGAAGATCTGCACGTGGCAGGGACAGTTCATCGGCTTGATGGCGAGGACTTCCGCTTCCCCGGCAACAACCGTGAACATGTTCTCGCGAAACTTTTCCCAATGACCGGAGGCCTCCCACAGCGACCGGTCTACCAGTTGCGGCGTTTTTACCTCGACATAGCCGTTGGCGGCCAACCGCCGGCGCACATACGTTTCAATGATACGATATAATGTCCAGCCTTTGGGGTGCCAGAACACGCTGCCGACGGCTTCTTCCTGCAGGTGGAACAATTCCATCTCGCGGCCAAGACGGCGATGGTCGCGGCGCTCGGCCTCTGCGATCCAGTTCAGATAGGCCTTGAGCTGCCGCTCGTCAGGCCAGCAGGTACCGTAGATGCGTCGCAGCATCTCGTTGCGCGCATCGCCCCGCCAATAGGCACCGGCCAGCTTCATGAGCTTGAAAGCCTTGCCCAGCCTACCGGTCGAGGGCAGGTGCGGCCCTCGACACAAATCAAGCCACATCCCTTGCCGGTAGATGGATATTTCTTCCTCTTCCAGCAACTGCGCCACCCACTCAGCCTTGTATTTCTCACCCCTGGCCGTGAAATACGCGATGGCCTCCTCCCGGCTCCATATCTCCCGGCGAATCGTCTCGTCGCGGTCGACGATTTCCCGCATGCGGTTTTCGATTCGCTCTAGGTCATCGGGCGTGAAGGGGGTGGCACGCGCGAAGTCATAGTAGAAGCCCGTCTCCGTTGCCGGCCCAAAGGTGACCTGGGTCTCAGGATACAGCTCCTGGACCGCTTCTGCCATCACATGGGCGGCATCGTGACGCAGCAGAACCAACGCTTCCGTATCCCTGGTGGTGATGATAGCCACGGCCGCATCGCGGTCGATCGCGGTGGCCAGGTCCTTCAACACGCCATCGACACGAACGGCCACAGCCGTCTTATCTAGCCCCACATCCCTGGCGATGTCGCCTCCCGTCACGGGACTGTCGTAAAAGCGAAGGGTGCCATCTGGCAACGAAATGGAAACCATGGGAAAATTCGTGCACTCTGGTTCAGAAACCCTCTGCATCCGCCGCAGAAAGGGAAGGAGAGAAAATGTACGGTTCCAATCTGCGCTGTCAAGATCACGATCGGGTCACCAGCGATTCTCATCATGGGAATGACACTGATTTGCAGAAGAGGCATCACGGTACCACCCTCCATCTCCAGGCTACCGCATGCACATAAACCTGCCCTGGCGAGGTGTGAAATCGCTGCCTTCTCCATCTGAAGGGAAGACTCCCTCTCCCCCTCACCTTGCTTACAGGCTCTAGAGGCGTTTCAGAATGACTCCCAGTTAAAACATCATCGGCATCGTTCTGCCCGTCACCCTGTCGTCGGGGGGGGGGGCCCTGCAAGGGTGTGCAGGGATTCCATCACCGCCCGGGCATCAGCCAAGTGCCGATCATAGAAACCTATTCCCGTCCCCTGGTAAAGAGCCACATGAAGCCGCCCGTTCTTGACCACACAAAAAACTAGACTCCTGAAACCAGGAGTCGCATCGCTGTTCCACGCCATCTCGAAACTGAAACCGGCTTGATTGCCGATGATCTCCGGTCGAAGATTCGTAGCCCGGGTTTGCAAGGAAACGGTCGATCCCGCCTGCGCAAACAGAAGCCGCCAGCTCGCTTCCAGAAAATCCATGATTTCCATTTCGGTCATGGTGCTGCGGAATCGGGGCGGAGCAATGTCCTGGCGCCGACTTCTGGGACCAATAAGGGAACGGCCGTTCCCGAGGGGCGGAGAAAGAACGTGAGGGACTGGAGAGGCGGGCCATCAACGGCCCACACCCCCTCGGGGCCGGGGACACGATTCCAGACGGTCGGGGCCTGTACTTCATAGGTGTCACGGATCCGATAGGTCCCGGGAAGGATCAATTTATGAGTCGTACACCCCCCTAGAGCAGGGAGAGCGACAAAAGGAACAACGGCCCAGCCAGAGGGCGGGGACGGCCCTGTCATTCCTCCGCATCCTCCTCTGCCCCTTCTTCCGCATTCCGGTCGGCCTTGTCCCGATCGATCCTAGCGATTCTACTTTCCAGCATGACACGATCCGGCGCATCGGGACACAAGAAAACATAGCGGCGGAAATGATTATGCGCCTCCTTCTTGTCCCCCTTTTGCCAGTACAGGAAACCAAGTAACCGGAACACTTCCGGGGGGGGGGGGTATCCCCTTCCAGGCTAGCACCCATCAGGCTGCGCATGGCGCGTACCTTGTCACCGGGGTCGTTGCGCAGGCGGTACAGTTCTCCCTGGTAGAACAGGAGATCCCCTTTATGTTTCGAGATTTGCAATAGATGGCTGAGCAGATGCTCGGTCCGTTTGAAATGTAACAGTCTAAGGTTGTTTTCTAGACAACATAGCGCGAAAAGGACGCAGGACGTCGAGATGATGATCAGGTAGAGGCACGGTAGGAAGGCCGCGTCGACCGGCAGCAAGCTGGTGAAGGTATTCGCTCCAGTCCTGCGGGGGCGGGTGACTGTCGAAAAACGAAAGCCAGCGTGGATCCTCTGCCCGGCCAGTTCCTTTTGTTCGGCCATCACCTCCCATGTGCGGGCCGCCCGCAAACGGGTTATAGTCGGGGCATTAGCCATCAGACAAAACAGGCCCGACCACGTCGGCTTCCCGTTCCATGTCGCGGCTGTAGGCCGATGATGTGCCCTTGACTAGGGTGGTCAGAAGCTCGCTCGTGTCGAGACCGGTATAAAACGCCAGACTAAGCCCGAGAAAAGCCGCCACGTTGCCAGCTCGGCGCCTCCAGCGGAGCTTCCATGAGGGAGTGACGGCGAGATAATAGGCAATCCCGTGCCCCAGGATGGCAGCCACTTGGGATTCGCTCGTGCATTGCAGCACAGGAGACCGGTATGAATGAGCATCATGCCGTTGGGCAGCATGCCGGCATTGAAAAGAGCGTTGCGCATCACATAGAAACGGATGGCCGGGCAATGTGCACAGCCCCCAGCCGGCATAGAAGATCGCGCAGGCAGGCCTCAAGCACGGGATCGTGCAAAAAAAAGGCTGCCTCCTTGAATCGGGCCTCTCTGGCTTCAGCTGTGCGCCACAGTCCCCTTTCATCATCATCGCCCCCCCGGGGGGGGCAGGGGCAGGTCGGCGACCGGGGAATCGTCCGCCTTCCGGAACCGGAAGGCGGCTGTCCGGGCAATGCGCAACCCGCCAGTGCGCCACTCTCCGCACGCCCCCAAACTCCCCATGAACCGGCGGCGATTTATTGCGGCATCTCGGCAAGAAGCCGAATTAGCGTTTCCCTGGCCCCGAAGGATGTCCACGGGACAGTAAAACTTTAGAGTGTATAATTATACAAGAGAACATCTACTGCGTGTAGATCGATCAACCAGGCCTGCGCTTCCTGCTTCAGCCACTGATCCACGGACCGAACAGGATGCCAATGGTCACCTGAAGGGCGATGCGGCTTGCATCGGCATAGCTGTCGCGGACTGACAGGAATAGGGCGTAATCTGCGCCTGTATGGATACGTAAAGGTGCCACCGCTGTTCTCATGGACCAGTCAAAACGCCCCTCTTGCCCGGCAGCCGCTGGGCTGGTTCAAGATGGTGGCGTGCGATGACGGTGCCAATTATCCGACCGACGGAGACGATCTGGGCAAGCACCGCAGCTTGAGACGTATCGCTGGCAGGTGGGATATCGTCAAGGACAACCAGTCGACTGTTCAGTATTGCAGCCAGGTGATGGTGCAAGTGGCCAAGGGCGACTTCCGTAAATATACTATTAATAGTGAATATATTGCATATACTCAACTAAAACAGAGGCACATCGGACAGGATGAGAACGATCTGCGCTCTGTCATGACCGTGGCGAGGTAGTTCGGCATGACGGACGAAGGCGCGACTTCCGTTGCAGCCGATTATGGCAACTGTCATGGCAACGGCCAGCAATGACCTGCCCCTCAGCCTGAATAATAGGATGGCGAGTGGTCGAGACGGTTGCGGGTCCATGATGACGCCTTTAACGAGGCCAATGACAAGAACCATGCCATTCTTAATGCATGAAGGGGTATGTGTCGCAAGAGATGCAGCGTGGATGGTTACGCTGGGCGTTTTCTGGTAACGTACGCATCCAAGCAGTTTCCCAGCCGCCATGAGGGAAAGGAAAAGCATGACCGTCTACACAACCATGGAAACCATTGCGACTAGGCCCTTCTCCGGTCAGAAGCCGGGAACGTCGGGGCTGCGCAAGAAAGTCTCGGTGTTCCAACAGCCCCATTATCTTGAAAATTTTATTCAGGCCGTATTCGATTCGCTTGAGAACTTCACCGGACAGACGCTTGTCGTTGGCGGTGATGGGCGCTTCTTCAACCGTCATGCAGTGCAGGTGATTCTGAAAATGGCCGCGGCCAACGGGTTCGGCCGTTGTCTGGTCGGACAGGGTGGGATCCTTTCCACCCCGGCAGCAAGCAACGTAATCCGCAAGCACCACGCCTTCGGTGGCTTGGTTTTGTCCGCCAGCCACAACCCCGGCGGGCCACAGGAGGATTTCGGTATCAAGTATAATATCAGCAATGGAGGTCCGGCACCGGAAAAAGTGACGGATGCTATTTACGCGCGTAGTGGGACGATCGATTCCTACCGAATTCTGGTCGCGCCGAATGTGGATATCGATTCCGTCGGGGTGCGGACCCTTGGCAGCATGACGGTTGAGGTCATCGACCCGGTCGCCGATTATGCCACGCTGATGCAAGCCTTGTTTGATTTCGACCGCATTCGTGCCCTGTTCCAGTCCGGTTTTCGCATGCGCTTTGACGCCATGCACGCGGTGACGGGCCCTTATGCCAAGGTGATTCTGGAGGACAGGCTCGGGGCCCCGGTCGGGACAGTGATGAATGCCACGCCGTTGGAAGACTTTGGCGGCCATCATCCTGACCCCAACCTGGTGCATGCCCGCGACCTGGTCAAAGAACTCCACGGACCTGAAGCCCCCGATTTCGGCGCTGCCTCCGACGGAGACGGTGACCGCAACATGATCCTCGGCCGCAGGTTTTTCGTAACGCCTTCAGACAGTCTGGCGGTTCTGGCTGCTAATGCCCATCTGGCCCCGGGATATACCAGAGGACTGGCCGGCGTAGCCCGCTCCATGCCGACAAGCGGGGCCGTCGATCGTGTGGCGCGGCACAAGGGAATCAACTTCTATGAGACGCCAACCGGCTGGAAATTTTTCGGCAACCTTCTCGACGCCGGCCAAGTCACTCTGTGCGGCGAGGAAAGTTTCGGCACAGGCTCCGACCACGTTCGTGAAAAGGATGGCGTGTGGGCAGTGCTGATGTGGCTCAATGTCTTGGCCATGCGGCGCGAATCGGTTGCCGGGATCGTGCGGGCCCACTGGCGGGAATATGGACGCAATTATTATTCACGCCACGATTATGAGGGCATCGACAGCGGTGCCGCTGACGCCCTGATGGGCCACCTTCACGCTGCTGTTCCCCATCTGGTTGGTCGCATGATGGGAACCTTCACCGTCGCACAGGGCGATGATTTTAATTACACCGATCCAGTTGATGGCAGCATCTCGACCGGGCAGGGTGTGCGGGTGATCTTCACCGACGGTTCGCGAATCGTATTCCGACTGTCCGGCACCGGGACCGAGGGCGCAACGCTGCGGATTTATATCGAGAAATACGAACCGGACCCGGCCCGTCATGACCAGGACACCCAGACAACCCTGGCCGAGTTGATCCGTCTGGCCGATGGCTTGAGCGATGTCAAGAAACGCACCGGTCGTCATGGACCAAGTGTCATTACGTGACGTGAGCAAGAGGGCTGCAGGGACTCAAAAGAGGGGGCGGGGGGGCCTGCGGCGGCTCCTCCCTCCCTCAGGTTCCGTTTCCCGTACACGCCGCATGAGAAACGACACGTGCGGGAAAGGCAAGAGCAGAGGCCCCCCCCTCTGGTTTTCAGGCCTGCCACCGCTTCAGCAGCAGCGCATTAGCCACGACACTGACCGAGGAAAGGGCCATGGCTGCCCCGGCGATGGCCGGGTTCAGAAGTCCCAGCGCCGCAAGCGGCAGGGCCACCATGTTGTAGACCATGGCCCAGAACAGGTTCTGTATGATCTTGCGGTAGGTTACGCGAGATAGGGCAAGGGCCACGGGCAGAAGAGCAGGATCGGTCCGCATGAGGGTAAGACCTGCCGTCTCCATGGCCACATCGGTGCCGGTTCCCATGGCCACGCCAACGTCGGCAATGGCGAGCGCCGGGGCATCGTTGAGACCATCGCCAACCATCGCCACCACCTTGCCCTGCCGGCGCAGGGAAAGGAGTGTATCGACCTTATCGGCCGGCAGGGCCCCGGCCACCACCCTGGCAATGCCGACCGTGGCTGCCACGGCCGTGGCCGTGGCCAGGTTGTCGCCGGTCAGGAGAACCGGTTCCACATTGAGTCGCTGCAGGGCACGGACCGCTTCCGCAGCCGATGGCCTGAGGGAGTCGGCTACCGCTAGGAACCCGAGCAGATGGCAGGAACTGCCCTCTGCCCCGTTCTGTTCGGCAAGCCACATGACGGTGCAGCCCGTGCCTTCCAGGGTCTGGACAGTTTCCTCCCACGCCCGGGTGTCGAGGCTGAAATCGTGCATGAGGTGTCGGCTGCCTGCCAGCAGTGTCCGTCCCTCAACCACGGCGCGAGCGCCGCGTCCGGGCAGGGTCTGGAACGCAGTGGCGGGCGGAATGGCAAGGTTGTCGGTTCCGGCCTTTTCCAGAATGGCGCGGGCCAGCGGATGCTCGCTGCCCTGTTGAACGGCAGCCGCCAGGCGTAAGACCTCGTGCACGGGAAGAGAAACCGCTTCTGCCATGCGGAACACCGGGCGACCTTCGGTCAGGGTTCCGGTCTTGTCGAATACGACGGTGGTCACGCGATGGGCAATTTCCAGCGCCTCGGCATCCTTGATCAGGATGCCATGACGTGCGGCGACACCGGTGCCGACCATGATGGCCGTCGGCGTGGCGAGCCCCAGGGCACAGGGACAGGCGATGACCAGCACCGATATGGTGGCGATGAAACCGGCTTCGGGTTGACCGAACCCAAGCCACCAGACGAGAAAGGTGAGCCCAGCGAGAAACACGACCACCGGCACGAAAACCGCTGCCAGGCGGTCGGCCAGACGCTGGACCGGTGCCTTGCCAGTCTGAGCGTCCTCGATCAGTCGGATGATGCGGGCCAGGGTGGACGCGGCGTTGACAGTGGTCGCCTGCACCGTCAGGAGGCCTTCGCCGTTGATGGCACCGCCCACGACACGCATGCCGACGGTCTTGTGAACCGGCAGGCTTTCCCCGGTGATGAGGGACTCATCCACCCCGCTTTCCCCCTCGATCACCGTTCCGTCAACGGGGAAGCGTTCCCCGGGGCGGACTACGACCATTTCGCCGGCCTTTACCTGCTCTGCCGGCACCTCGTGCACGCCGTCGTCACGCACGACACGGGCGGTATCGGGACGGAGGTGCATCAAGGCACGAATAGCCGCCGCGGCGCTGTGCCGCGCTTTCGCCTCCAGAAGCTTGCCGAGCCGCACCAGAACGATGACGACAGCCGCCGCTTCGAAATACAGGGCGGGTGAAGCATCTGTTGCAGCCAGGACTCGCCAGGCACTGAGACCGTAGGCCGCCGTGGTCCCCATTGCCACCAGCACATCCATGTTCCCTGCGCCATGGCGCAGGGATGCCCAGGCGCCCGCGTAGAACCGGCCCCCGGCCCAGAACTGCACCGGCGTAGCCAGGACGAGCTGGAGCCACGGCGGCAGCATGAACGAAGGGAGATGCACCCCTTCGGCACCCATCTGGATGACCAGGGGCAAGGTCAGGAGCGCAGCAAGGGTCAGGGCCCACCCACACCCCCTTGCCGTCTCCATGACTTCCAAGGCCTTGCCCGGCGCAAGGGTGGCCTTGAAGCCTGCCTCGGCAACGGCAACGGTCAGGTCATCCAGGGGCGCGGCAGTGGTTTCCACCCGGGCCATTCCAGTTGCCAAGTTGACGGTTGCCTTCTGCACGCCTGGCGCCCGATTCAGCACCGTTTCAAGCCGGGCGGCACAGGCGGCGCAGGTCATGCCGGTGATGGCAAGGTCCGTGACGGTCAGGGGAGAGGAGGCGCGCGCGGTCATGGGTTTCCTCGCTGTTCGAAACAGGCGTCGGGGTCTCAGGGAGGGGGGCGTGTACCATCCTGTTCACCTGCGGGAGGGGATGATGCATAGCGGTCAGAAGGGGTCACGATCCCGCCAGAGACGACCATCTTGATACCCTCCTCCACCGGCATCGACAGTTTGACAAGATCAGAACGGGGGACGAACAGCAGGAAACCCGACGTGGGGTTGGGCGTGGTCGGCACGAAAACGTTGACCATTTCGTCGTTGATCAGACGGCGAGTCTCGGCTGCCGCAGGCGCGGTGATGAAACCGATGGTCCAAAGCCCACGCCGGGGGTATTCCAGCAGAACCACCTCCCGAAAGGCGGTCGACTGCTGTCGCAACACGGTCTCGAAAATCTGCTTGACGGCGCTATAGATGCTGCGAATCACGGGCATGCGGGCAAGAATTCGCTCGCCGGTACGGACCAGCAGGTTGCCGAGGAAACCGGCGGTGAGGGCACCGATGGCCGTCAGGCCAAGAACCAGGATCAACAAACCGAGCCCCGGCAGGCCAAAGGGCAGATAGGTTTCCGGATTGTAGCGTGGCGGGAGCCACGGCGTGACCTGCCGGTCCACGAAATCAATGACGGCCCAGGCCACATAAAAAGTGATGGCGGCCGGAGCCGTGACCAGAACGCCCGCAAAGAAGTAGGCCCGCAAACGGCCGATCAGCCCGCTCCGCGGGCGGGAAGAGGGGGGGACATCGGTGGTGCCGAAACGTTTCCTGTTGGGATGATACGGGTTCATGGCCGAACGTGGCCTCGTGGTTTTCCCATGATTTTCTCAACACCTCCGCTTCTTTCCTGTATCAGGCTGGCGCAGGCACCTTTGCCGCCCCAGTCCCAGTGGAGAAGGGCCTGTCCGGCACGAAGGACCTTGCGGTCAGCGATTCCGGTATCGGCACTGTTCATTGGTTTCTTCCTCAGGGCAGTTGAGACCCTGTCGTTTTTTTTCTGGTTTATGGATCCCGTTATATAACCCTGAGAAAGAGCCGATGCCAGTCCGGGCAGGGCATTCCATACCGGCGGGTGTGAATCCCGGTTGACGCCCGATGAACCGCTGCGATGGCGGCAACGCGGCTTTTGCCCGATTGCCCTGACACCTCAGGCAGAGCAGAATTCGCGGTTCCGATGATAAACCTCCCGACACAGAGCCAGCAGACGCTCTGCCTCGACGTTATGGGCAGATTGCTGAAGGAGAAATTTGGTCACGAAGCTGGTGAAAGTGACCGCTTCCCCCTTGCCGCGCAAACTATAGAGGACCGCTATCTCCTGCAGATAGCCATGGACCAGCCTGCGCGTCACGACATTGAGCTGGCGTTTCACCAGATTAACCCTTCCGCCGCCACCTGCTCTGGGATTCGGCAGTAGTCATAGCTTCCTCACAACATGGACAGGCACAGGAAAGACGTTTTTGTTTTCGCGCTGTCTACTAGTGGGTTACCCTACCATAGGAGCTCAGTGAAGGGAAGAAAACGGATCGTTTCATTCTGTTCCACCTGCCGCACTGCTTCGGCCAGGTCGATGAGGCCATCGGCATCAACCATCGACGACAGCATGGCCGACCCTTGTGCCGGGCAGGGGATCGCCCGTCGGAACCCGTCGGCACCTGTCTCAAGCCGGGCGCGCAGGAATTCACGCCGACCGGGGGTGCTGCGAGTCAGCGCAAAACCGGCCGGCACCGGATAGACCGGCGGCAGGGCGGCAAGACGGCCGGCCAGGGTCAGCACCAGAGGGCGACCAATGACAAGGAAGGTCACCATGGCCGCGACCGGATTGCCGGGCAATCCCAGGAAAGGCACATCGGCCACGGTCCCGATGGCGAGCGGCTTGCCTGGCTTGATCTTGATACGCCAGACATGCAGGGTCCCAAGGGCGGTGACGGCAGCCTTAACGTGGTCTTCCTCGCCCACCGACACGCCACCGGAGGTGATAAGCAGGTCATGACCCATGGCAGCGCTTCGCAAGGTTCCGGTCACTGCGGCAACCTGATCGGGCAGAATGCCAAGGTCGGTGACGACGCAGCCGAGCGCCGTCAGCAGTCCGGCCACTGCATAGCGATTGGCATCATGGATGCAGCCGGACGGCAGGGGAACACCCGGCTCGCGCAGTTCACCGCCGGTCGAAAACAGCGCCACCCGCAAGGGGGCGCGGACGGGCAGGGTGGTCAAACCCATAGCCGCGGCCAGGCCCACTTCCTGCGGCCGCAAGCGGGTACCCGCCCGTAAGGCCAGGTGCCCGCGGCGAACGTCTTCGCCGGCCCGGCGGCAGTTAGCGCCCGGGGCCACGTTGGCCGGCATGATCACCCGGCCGCCTTCCGTCTGGCAGTCCTCCTGCATCACCACGGCATCGACCCCAGGCGGCAAGGCGGCCCCGGTAAAAAGACGCACCGCTTCGCCACGACCAAGGGGACGTTCGCTGACCGCGCCGGCGGTCACTCGGCCGATCAGACGCAAGGAGGCTCCTGGTGGGTCGGTGCTGCACACGCCGTAACCGTCCACGGCGGCATTGTCACAGGGGGGCAGCGACAGGGGCGCGATGATATCCTCAGCCAGAACCCGCCCCAGTACGGCGGTCAGCGCCACCGCTCCGACCGTCAGGCAACGGCAAGCCTCTTCGCACACCGTCGCGATGGCCTGATCGACAGAGAGGGGAGGGGCGACAAGGGAGAAACCGATTGATATGACAACGCTCTCCTTGCGGTTGTTCTCGAAGACCGTAGGCCTGTATGACATTATACCAGCTAGGTTATGGTCGGCAAGATTCAGACCTCTTGCACGGCAATTCCAGGTATGGAATTTATTCCAAATCACCTTGGCAGGCTCCACCCCTAAACCCTTCTCCCCCGAGGGGGCAGTCCCCCTTTCAGGGGGAGGGCGTGTTCCCGCCAGGGAGTGGGGATCTTTTTTTGGGACGAGGTCCATCGGGAGAGGGTTGAGGAGGGGGGGGGGGGGGGGGGGGGGGGGGGGGGGGGGGGGTGAAGCCTTCCGCCTAGACCTTGTCAGTCAGCCCGTGGCAGGAGCCACAGGGGGCGTGACCACCGCGAGCCACCTTAAACCTGCCTTCAGCCGCCGGCCACACCTTTGCCGTTGCCGCCGCGCGAATTATGCGCGGAGACTGTAGAAACGCCGGATCTTCGGGTTATAGTCGCAGCCAACCATGACCTTGCCTGCCTTGTAAGCGAGGCTGTGGTCAGGGGCGGATCGGTGCCGCTCGCACTTTTCCGTCCCGCCTCGGTCCGCAACAGCAGCGGAACGCGGGTTTCACCATAGCCAGTTCTACTGCGGCAATCTACCAAGGAATGGGGAACACGTCCCGAAGAGATATGGAGCCAATCTGTAATGTTCATTTGTGGGTAGCCACCGGAAGAAAAGACACGTTCCAGGCAGATGCGACTAGTATTATCGAAACAATACAGGCTGGACACTTCCAGGACCTTCTTCCCTACATGGGGTTTGAGAGGGCGTGATGTTCGAGTCTGCAGGATAGTCTCATTGTCGTACGGTCGGTATATCAACGGGAGGGAACCCCATGCCGTCTGAGGTTCCCCCACACCCTCCCGATCTCAGGGGGCGGGAGAAAAAGAGTGTCCGATTTCGTCCGCAGCTTCGCGGGGAAAAGGCCCGTGCCCCCCGGAACTCTTTAGCCTCTTCCACCTCTTCTGCCCGTCTCTTTCAGGCCCGCCGGATGCGGCCGTTCCCGATCGGCTCGGCCGGCCGATAGGCCCGCACTGCAAAGTCCCTTAGCCGCGTCGCCACTTTGCGATTGACGGAACCGACCGGATAGGCGCCGGTGTCATCCAGGCTGCCGGCCGGCAAGCCCGTCAATAGAACGACCCCCTCATCGACATGGCTGATCGGATAGATGTGAAACAGACCAACGGCAGCAGCGTCCCGCACATCGGCACGCAGCATCAGATGCCTGACGTTGGCACGCGGAATCAGGACACCCTGCCGGCTGGTCAGGCCGCGCGCCTGACAGATGTCGAAGAATCCCTCGATCTTTTCATTGACGCCGCCGATTGCCTGAACCTGACCAAACTGGTTGACCGATCCGGTTACGGCCAGATCCTGCCGCAGGGGAACTTCGGCCAGAGCCGACAAAAGGGCGTACAATTCGGCCGAAGAAGCGGAATCACCGTCCACACCGATATAAGACTGCTCGAAGACCAGAGTCGCAGACAGCGACAGGGGCATATCGACGGCAAAGCGGGCCGCCAGGAACGAGGCTAGGATCAATACGCCCTTGCTGTGAAGGGGACCTCCCAGGGCAACTTCGCGTTCAATGTCGATGACCTCTCCCTTGCCCATGCGCACGCGGCAGGTGATGCGGTGGGGTCTGCCGAACAGCATCGGCCCGAGTTGAAAGACCGACAGGCCATTGATCTGGCCGGTCACGGTACCATCTGTATCCACCAGCACCGTATCGTGAAGGATTTCCTCGCGAATACGGAGATGAATGCGGTCCTGGCGGTGGATCTGGGCATCGATGGCCCGCTGCACATGTGCACAGCCGATCAGACTCGCCCCTTCCTGGCCGGCCCAGTAGTCTGCCTCCCGCGCCAGGTCGGTAATACTGGCCATGTGGGTGGACAATTTTTCCGTCTCTTCAACCAGCCGGGCGGCATATTCGATAATGCGGGCGACGGCATCCCGGTGCAGGGGGTGCAGTTTTTCGCGGCGTGCCAGCGTGGCCAAAAGACGGGCATAGGCAAACGTCGTCCGGCTGTCACGTTTCGTGCCGTCATCGAAATCGGCTGCGACCTTGAACAGCTCGCCGAAGTCCGGATCATGGTCAGACAACAGGTAATAGATCAATGGATCACCGAGCAGGATCACCTTGACCGACAACGGAATCGGTTCAGGATCCAGCGTCGTGGTTGAGAAACCCCATGCCAACCCCGGGCTCTCGATCCTGATCTCCTCTGCGCGCAAGGCTCGTTTCAAATCCTCCCATGCAAATGGCTGGGACAGAACCTTGCGGGCTTGTAACACCAGGTAGCCGCCGTTGGCGTGATGCAGGGCCCCAGCCTTGATAAGGGTAAAATCGGTCAAGAGGGCCCCGAATTGTTGCATGTGTTCGATGCGCCCCAGTAGGTTGGGCTGGGCTGGGTGGTCTGCAAACACTACCGGCGCTCCCTGGTCACCTTCCCGCGAGACAATGACATTAACCTGAAAGCGTCGCAGGGCCGCCGTCGATGCCACCCGGCTCATGCCGGGAAACAGGACCTCCGGGCTGTCCTTGGGCGCCCCCTCCTTGACAATGAAGTCACCCACGTTGTCGATGACATTCTGGTGCACGTCATCCAGATAGCTGCCAATAGCCGAAATGTCGGCATACGTTGCCTTCAGCCGATCGATCAGATGATCGACGGCATAACGGGCCAGTTCCCGGATAAGCATCCGCACCGCCTCGCGGTTTTCGTGTTCCCAGTGGGGAATCTGGCGGAGAATGTCTTCCATTGCGCCCTGCAGGGTTTCCATCCTGCGTCTGAACACGGCCTGTTCATCTTCAGGCAGGCCGCTGAAATCCTCCGGTGTTAGCACGCTCCCATCCTTCACGGGTGCCAGGGCCAGCCCGACCGGCGTACGAATCAGGGAAATGCCTTCGGCGGCCGCCTGTACCTGGAAGGCAGCGAACGCCTGTTCGTTCCGTTCCTTCAATCCTGTGTCGATCGTCTGCTTGCGGGTCCGGAACTCCTCGCTCTCGAACAGGGCCGGCAAGGCCACTTGCAGTTCCTCGACCAGACGACCCATGTCGGTGCGGAACGGAATTGCCCGCCCAGCTGGTAAACGCAGTGCCTGGGGGCGATGTTCGTCGGAGAAATTGTATACATAGCACCAGTCATCAGCGACCGGCTGGGCACTGGCAGCCTGTTTCAGGTACTGACAGATCAGACTGGCCTTGCCGGTGCCTTTGGGACCCAGGCAATAAAGATTGAAGCCCGCAAGGCGGATGCCGATACCGAACCGTACAGCGGCGACTGCCCGCTCCTGCCCGACCACTTCGTCGATGTCATCAAGCTCTTCGGTGGTCGTGAATGGTAGATCATTGGGATCGCAGGGGGTGTAGAGGGCAGCCGCAAGAAGCCGATCAACGGTCATGGAGGAAAACTCTCTGTTTGCAATCGTGACAGTGGAGACGCAGATGATATCAATCCATGGTCTCGATATAGTTCATCTCTTCGTCCGAGAAGCCCAGGTGGTGACCAATTTCATGGATCAGCACGTGCCGCACGACACGGCCCAGATCCTCACCGGTCTCACACCAGTAATCAAGGATAGGACGACGGTAAAGGAAGATCATGTCGGGTTCGGCGACAATATCGCCCGCACTTTTATGCGGCAAGGATGTCCCCTGGTAGAGACCAAGTAGCTCGAAGGGGTTTTCCAGATCCATTTCCTCCTCGGTCTCAGCGTCACAGAATTCCGCAATCTGGATAATCACCCCCTTCAGATGACGCCGCAGCACTTCGGGCAGTGTGGCGAACGCCTGACGGGCAATGAGGTCAAGATCGACCAGAGTCGGAGGCGTGGCGAAGCGCTGGTGACAAGCCATAACAGCCGTGATCCTTCCTGGCAGACATCTTGATGGACGCTGGAAACATGCTCATCTTGCGATCAGCATAAAGCAAATCGGAGGGAACGCCATGTCAGGAACAACGGCGTCGGAAACATTGTCAGGGCGGCACGAGGCGTTGACCGCCCCCGCAGGGTGGACGGCGGGGGAAGGTCGCAAGGCCATCTGCAAGACCTTCCTGTTCAGGGACTTCAGTCAAGCATTCGGTTTCATGACCCGCGTCGCCTTGGTGGCCGAAAAGATGAACCATCACCCCGAGTGGCACAATGTCTACAATCGTGTTGACGTGGTGCTCGCCACGCATGAGGCCGGGGGGGTGACGGAACGCGACATCCATCTGGCGCATGCCATGGATGCCATTGCTGCAGTACCGTAATGGCTTCGGAGGTATCTTCCGAAAACAGGGGTGGGAGGGCGTTCTCGCCCACCCTTTGGCGGGGAAGAAGCACGCCCGCGCTCCGCAAGAAAGGGATCCAACCCGGGTGCATTCCGCTCTAGAACCGCAGCACATCCTCGTTTACAGCCAGGGTCGCTTCATCCAGGTCACCCAGGTCGTTGGAACGGATCACCCGCTGTAAACTCCGGCTGTATTCAGCCATCTCGGCGTAGTTTTCAAGGTTCTCCACCAGGCCCCTGCCGGCAAGAGAGGCTCCCTGCGTGCGCATCTGCGCCCGGGCACGGCGGAAACTTTCATAGGCCGGATGACTGTTCAGGTTGCGGGCATAGCTCCGCACCGCATCAGCCGGTGTGGCAAACGTTTTATAGTGGACGACCCGCTTGCCGGGGCCCCTGATGGCAATGGCCTGGGGATCATCCCCCACCGTGGTCTGTCCGAACAGCACGTTCCGCAGACGGGCTAGCCGTGACGTTCCCCAGCCGCTTTCCATGGCAGCCTGGGCAAGAGCAAGCGAAGGTGGAATGATATCAATGATATGCAATAGATATCCGATCCCATCGGCAAATGACACGCGATAGTAAGAGAATCGTTCAGACAGCCACGCATCATCATCCGACGACAGCGGCGCGCCTCGTCCCCTCTGCCGATGCAGGGCTGCCAGCCGGCGGCGTTCAGACGTCAGCTCGTCATTCACTTGCAGAACCAGCGGCAGCATCAGACGCAAAAACAGATCCTTGCGTGCTCCGGCGTCGTGGATCTGCCGGAGGTCACCAGGAATGGCACTTAAGTGTAGCTGGGGAACCTGACTTGCTCCACCGGCCACCGATTCCAGAGAGTAGTCAACCTGATCGAAAATATTCTGCAACGTTTCGGCTCTAAGTCGTTCTGGCGTGAGCCTGGAAACAGGGAGAATCACAGCAGAAGAGGATAAGAGGGGAAGAGCTGCCCTGTCGCTCCGGTGGGAAGACATGGGGACAGGGGAAAGCAGCCGTGGGGTCGGAAACACCAGGGCCGCACCATACAAAAGGGCCGTTGATAAGGCCAATGCCCCTAGAGCCGTGCGTTCGAATCTCGATTGGTACGCTGCGCCGTCAGTCACGGGGCCTGCCTCCTCCTCTTTCAGAACGGTTTGACCTCAATGTATGGGCAAGAAACCAACCTTCACGCTAGCCGCTTTGCTGCGTCGCGTATATCTCAAGTTGCTGTACAGGATTTATGGCATTGCAGCAACCCTCCTTGTGAAAGGAAACAGACCGCTCTGACGCCAGACCTGGTCTGATCAACCAGGGGGTAGGCGACGCCCGTCGGGCGTGACGGAAAGACACCAAGCGCCGCGGACACCGTTGATAAAGGCAGGAAAAACACGTAGAATCAACCCGTTGCGTCTAGGCTACAAAAAATGCCCACGCCGCGAACGTTTCAGTGCCGTTTCGTCCGGTTTCAGTCGGTTTCAGTCCACCGCGCGCACGGCCAGGACTTCCGGGATATAATGGCGCAACAGGTTTTCTATGCCATTTTTGAGCGTCGCTGTTGAGCTTGGGCAACCAGAACACGAGCCTTGCAAACGCAAATTGACGATTCCATCACGAAAATCACGGAAGATGATGTCACCCCCGTCACGAGCAACAGCAGGGCGGACTCTCGTATCGAGCAGCGTACGGATGCGCGCAACGATCTCTCCCTCCCGCTCATGCGTCCCGGGGTCGGACGACTGTTCATGAACCACCGGCTCACCCGACAGGAGATGCTGGGCTAGCGCACCAAGCACGGCCGGTTTCAAGGTGGACCAGTCGGTTTCATCAGCCTTGGTGACGGTAATGAAATCGGCGCCCAGAAATACACCGCGCACACCTTCGACAGCAAACAACCGCTGGGCCAGCGGTGAGGGTGCAGCCTTGTCCGGTGATGGGAAATCAGCGGTACCGTATGTCATGACGGGCTGTCCGGGCAGGAACTTCAGGGACGCCGGATTAGGGGTTTGTTCCGTCTGGATGAACATGTTGCCTTCCTTTTCTCACACCAATCGTGTTGTCCTACTTGGCACAAATCAGGATTGCGCCCGGGGGCCCACCGCGACAGCGCAGCCTTGTGGCCTGGTGCGCCAAAGCGGTCGCCGCAAGCCGCTTCGCGGAGAGCCTTGATGGATCACGCTCAAGGTTCACAAGGGTCATGCCAATCACAGGGTTGTAACGGACACTACATGGGCCGACAGACCCCCCCCCGTCAAGCACGCCTCTTGTACCCCGAGGGCAATCAAGGCCGGGCGCATGGGTTTGTATCCATCCCTTCCTCCGATTGCCTTTTGTGTGCCAGCAGGTCATGTTCTTTCCTTCTTCCGGCAGCGACTACAGCAGCAGCCGGGTTCCCAGGCCGAGAAAGACAAAGAAGCCCATGACATCGATCACGGTGGTGACGAACACCGGCGAGGCTATGGGGCCCGAATCGACCCCCTCGTCCAATCGAAGCCGAGCAGCAGCAGAAAGTCGGCCAGAGCACAGATCAGAGATGACGACAGCAAAGATCGTCCCGTTCAGGCCGCCGACCAGCACTTCCTTGCCCAGGACTCGTGCCGCGTTGGCTTGTGGTCTGTGATCAGCTCGCGCACGGCAGCCGTCAAGGTCTGCGTGCCGGCGTTGCCGCCCCATGGATGCGACAATCGGCATCAAGACCGCAAGCGTTACCACCTGCCGGATGGCACCATCGAGGCCAGAACGGCCGTGCCCAAATTGAGCAGAAGCCCCCTAAAACGGGACCGGGTCGTGTCGATCACGGCACGATAGAAATCGGGTTCGGCAATCCCTCCGAGTCGCAGCATGTCGTCGGCCGCTTCCTCGTCGATGACATCGACCACATCGTCCACGGTGATCACGCCGACCAGTCGCCCTGAGCGATCGACCACTGGCCCAGAAACCAGATCCTGTTCGCGGAACAGGACGGCCACCTCCTCCTAGTCCATGGTCACAGGGATTGACTGCACCGCCGGATTTGAAATCTCCTGCAACTGTACCGGCCAGCGAGTCCTGAGCAGACGGCTCAAAGCCACCCTTCCTGCCGGCCTGTGACGGGGATTGGCCACGTAGATATCGTAGAATTCTTCCGGTAGGTTCGGGCTGCTCGTGCAGATAATCGATGGTCTGGCCCACGGTCCAATAGGCTGGCACCGCGATCAGCTCGCGTTGCATCCAAGCGGCCGGCTGAGAGTATTCAGGGTAGGACACAGGCCCTGGGTGATGTGATGGTGCGGTCTTCGAGCGGTAACGCCGCCAGCACCCGGGTGCGCTCGTCTTCATGGAGATGGCCAATCAGATGAACCGCATCATCGGAATCGAGTTCGCACAAGGCAGCTGCCAAATCGGCGAAACCCAGACAGGCGATCACTTCTTCGCGCACCACTCTGTTGAGATCGCACAAGATCTCGGCATCAAATTCGAATCGCATCACATCGATCAACTGGCGACGCTGATCGGCCCCCAGGCGTTCGAACAGATGGGGGGGCCCCCCCGCCCCCCCATCTGAGAATTCAGAATAATGAAGCGGCACCACCAAGGGTGGCCCGAACATCTTCCAACCGGTCCTCTGCAAGGGGCTTCGGCAAAACAAACCCGCACCAATTCCTCACGGTTCTGAGGGGCAAGCGCTTCATCGCCGGAGGAGAAAGGGGAGGGGCGGTATGATCGGCCCGTCCATCGCTCCAGCCGCGGCGACTGCATGCCCGATCCCGCATTCCCTTCCGGAATACTTCAGGAAGAGCACTGGAACGGACGGTGATGATCAAAGACAGCGCTCACCCCGCGCGGTGCGCGGGCCGGCCCGGTTGATTTGGTGTTCGATAATTCTGGACTCTGGTGCGGTCGAGAAGACTCGAACTTCCACGGAGTTTCCCCCACAGCGACCTCAACGCTGCGCGTCTACCAGTTCCGCCACGACCGCATGCCTCCTGGCAAGTTCTTACCTTGGCATGATTGCCTCAATACCAAGTCAGCCTGTTTCTGGCAAGACGCAATCGCAGGACAGGGGCGGGAAAAGCATTCGTTCTCCTGTTCCTTCCCCGTCCCCTGTGCCGCTTTGTGTCAATCAAGGAAATCCGCCGTCCATGCCCCCCGTGAAGCCTGCCCCCGCATAGGCGGGAGGCGTGGCTCCAGGGAGCCTGGCACAGCGCGCTGTGCCAGAACCCCCGCTCCCCGCTTTCGCAGGGGTGCCGACTCATTATTTTTCAATCATTGAAAAATAATGATATGTTTCCGGACAGCCTCTCAGAGGCGGCAGGGACAGCCGGTGGGAATTATAACCTCCGAAAACTTTCGAAACAGGGACCAGCGCTGAAAGAGGCCAGCAGAAGGGTTCAGAAAAGCCTTGCCAGAGTATCCGGGGTTCAGTACACTTTATTCTTCACCCTGAAGAAGGGAAAGCTCAAGAAAAAAGGCGCTCGTAGCTCAATTGGATAGAGCATCTGACTACGGATCAGAAGGTTGGGGGTTCGAGTCCTCCCGGGCGCGCCAAGGGAATCAAAGGGTGAGAGAGTAGCTGGGGGAAGTGTTTTCCAATCTGCGTTGAGGTGTTTTTCAGTTCACAGGTCATGTTGTTACCATGAATGCCGGCTTTCTGCCTTGCGTCGCCGTCATCACAGAGCGGTTTTTGTTGTTGCGACAAGTCTGGACCCCTGAACTTTCAGCTTTGTATCCTGGTTTGCTAACTGTGCACAACGCGCAGCGCGTGGTGGTTGGATCGCGTACACTTTCTAAAAGATGTGAACAAAGCTTGGCATGGCGGCGCTCCGGCCCAGGGCAAGCGCAGTGGTGAAGAGCGTTGGCTTACTTACGGCTAAGCTAGGGGCCGCGCTCCCGGCGGCCGATTTGCGACAAGCAGCTAGTCCAACGTCTCGGTCAGATCCAGGCCCTAGGAACCTCAGATCCGGTGTCTGACCGATCGCCTCGACCACTAGGCCGGGCTGGATGAAAGAAGGTATCGCCTCCGTCATAACAAGGGTGGAACTGCCCGCGCGTATCAAGGACCGACAGGCACCGCACGGCGTCCAGCCCGACCAGGGCATCGCCTTCGCTCATAATTCGCTACGCGGACCCTGGCTGGCCATAATCTGCACCCCTTCTGCCTCGGCCGCACGGATTTCATTCGCGTCGGCCAGCATAGCGGCGCGTTCCTCAAGACAGGTATGGAAAGGCGCGGTGGTGCATGCTAGTTTTGTCGGGCAGGATGGAAGAAGGTGTTCTTGTCGACGCTGACATGAATGTACTCCCGCGACAAGGCAAGAGCGCCAGTGGGGCAGACGTCCACGCACAGGGCACACAACACCAACAGCAGCAACGACCATAGTCGATGGCCGGCCGGTGCGATTTCGTGCCGTGGTTCGAGGGAAGGTCAGGGATGGTGACCATGTGGATGGCATGGTTGTCGCGTGTGGCAGCGTACGTGCCGCAACCGATGCACAAATCCAGGACCACTGCCAGCCGGTCCAGAAAGCCACCGGGAAGATCGCGACGCACGCCTCCTGGCATTGTGATGTGCATGTGGTAAATGCGGGCGCTGGTCAGTTCCTCGAAACGGTCGAGCAGCAGATCGCGCAAGGCTACGCCCCAGAACATGCTGGTGTAAAGCCCGAGGGTGGCCGCGTGATGACCGCCCACCATGAACAGATGAGCGGCAATCCGTGACATCTCCAGAACCATGACCCGGATCCACTGCGCCCGCTCCGGTACCTTCAGGCCCCCTAACGTTTCGACGGCGCGGGCATAGGTTTCCTCCATCGGCAACTGGATCGGGAGCATAAATGCGCGGCACCAGGGTCACGTTCTGGATCCACAGCCGTTCCTCTATCAGCTTTTCGAAGCCGTGGTGGAGATAGCCGCCATCAGCCTCGACCGCCTGGACCTCATCCCCCTTGAGCCGGACCCGGAGCGCATAATTACCCTCGATCCCCGGATGGTTGGGACCGAAATACAGTTCGTATTCGTAGCTGGGCGGATGATGAACGAGATGATAGTTTTCCGGCCACATGGTTCGTGTCCCGCCTCGTTTTCACACGAGGCCTCCCCCTTCCTCCCGATTGCATCAAGCCAGTTCGGACAATAGTCCGTTCCAGCCAAAGTAATCGTTGACATAGGCCTCGGTTGCAAGCGCCTTCAGCATAGTGGGTGGCCCCTGCCATTCGGTCAGAATGAAAGGGCGCTGCTGATCGAGCGTACTCTCGAAGGTGATGCCAAACATCTCATGAATATCGCGCTCGAAAAAGCCGGCCGGAGCATGAACATCGTAGACGGAGACATAATGACTGGGATCCCGGCAGATGAAGACATATGCGCAGACCAACACCCTTGTTTCATAGGACCACAGACGGTAGATTAGCTTGGGTGCTTTTTGATCCGGCTAGTCCACGCAGCTTATGAACGACATGTGCAGATAACCGGCCCGGCCCTTCAACAAGGTTCAGCAGGGCGGAAAGGGCATCCGGTGCCACCCGGGCCCGCATGCGTCGTAGTTCCTGGTGTTCGAAGGCGAGTCCGTTCGTTTCGGCCAAAGCACGGTCCCGATATCAACTGGCAAAGTCATGATGTCTCCTTCCGTGCTAGACACTGCCGCTCTTCCAGACTGCGGCGGGTGTTCGGCAGGATGTGTCTCCAGATGGGCTCGGCGTGTGCCAGCAGCATACCCATCCAGAGGCCAGCAGGATTCTCTGGATCCCGTACAGGAAGACCGGACAGCCAGCCGGCCAGAGGGTGATGCCCCTTAGCAAAAACATGATGACGCCCGTGGTCGCCAGCGCCGTGGTCAGGAGCAGATCGAGCAGGGCTTCCGCGCTGGTCATGACCGGTTTTCTCCGCTTTCCATTCCCGGGATGGATCGGGGACAGAATCCGAGTTACATAGGCGTCCCGATTCGCCACCTGGCCGGCGAAAGCAGCCCCCATGACCAGCAGGCCGGTCAAGGCTAGGGCGTCTGGCAACCAATAGGTGTCAGCAAAAAAGCCGGCACCTTTACCGCAGTGGGCAAGGGAGGGGCAGGAAGGAGGGACAACGCATCAGGCCTGGAAACGTCTGCCGCACCGGGGCATGGACCAAACAGGCCCCCCACGGTGCGAAACAGGTAGGCCGCCTCGATGACCGTTATCACCAACCAGCACGGGTACACGCTGCCAGGGTGAACAGTGCGCCCCCTTGCGTCAGGACAGCCCGCAGCAACAGAAATTTGCTCCAGAATCCTGGCAGTGATGGCACGCCGAGTATCGACAGGGCCGCACCACGAACGCCCCCCTCCCCCCCCCGACGCTCCTGAATGAACAGATTCGACCACGGCCTGGTCATGACAAAGATAGTCCGTAATGGCACGCGCCATCTGCGGCTCCGGCGCTACCACCAGTACGAGAACTACGCCGCACCTCGCCAGAAGACGAGGTCCGGCGCTCGGAAAGCACCTAGAAGGGGGGACAAAACCAGAAGATTGACCCCCTGTTCAGGACACTATCAAAGCCGATCGTACCTCCCATCAGATCAATCAGGGTTTTCGAGATGGACAATTCCAGACCGGTGCCACCGAATCGGCGCACCGTGGAGGAATCAGCCTGCACGAATGGCTTGAAGAGCTGTTCCCCAACCTCAGGCATGATGCCGATACCGGTATCGGTGACCTGGAACAAAAGTTCAACCGTGTTCTCCTTGCAGGCCTGAACGGTTACGTTGATCATTACCGACCCCCGTTCGGTAAAATTTAGTGGCATTGCCAAGCAGGTTCAGCAACACTTGCCGCGTGCATACCGGGTCACCTTTCAGGTGATCGGGTACCTCTGGTGCGGTGGCAAGGAAGTTGGACTTGGCCCGGCTGGCCTGTTCGGCCTCGATGCGTGCCTACGTCAACGCGTATTTCTGTCTCCTTGAGACGGGCAATGCAAAACACCACACAACCATTTCAGCACCGCCGACTGATCTTCAAAGGACATCCGCCGCATTGAAACCAGAACCCAGAGAGTCGATTCATTGGGATCAATCAGTGCCGCTTCCTCGTTCCGGATCTTGCTTCCCTGTTCGATCCCGGCCAGCATGTTCTCGTATAAATCGGCACGGGAGAATGCCAGCCCGAAATGGGTGTTGCCTTTTTCACCATGGCGGCGCCGTCCCATCTGGAAGAACCGGCCGGCACACGGTCGGTGATGTCAACAGCGACAGGACTTGTTTCGACCACATCCAGCAGCGTTCGTTCGCCTTCATCGCGAGTCTGCTCCACCTTGATACGGTCGCTGATATCGTGCATGAAGGCCGTAAAGAAACGGTGCAATTCCACTACAAAGGAGGTGATGGCAATTTTAAGCAGAAATTCCTCTCCAGATTTCCGTCGTCCGGTTGCCTGCTGCATCGGACGGTCCCGTGGCAGGTGCAGGTTTGCAGATATTCCCTGAAGGCCGCATCGTGGCTGGCACGAAACCGTTCCGGCATGATGAGACCGGTCAGATCGTGTCCGATCACTTCCTCCCGGCTGTAACCGAAAATATTGCGGGCAGCCTGGTTGTATTCGAAGGTTTGACCCTGGTCCCCAATGGTAATGATCCCCTCAAGGACCGATTCCAGAATAAGGGCAAGGGCCTCCTCGGCCTTGCGGTGCGCCTCCTTTCCCTGTGACAAACGGGGGGGGGGACCTCCAGAGAGAGGTCGGCATGTGCCGTGACCAGGGCCTGTTCCTGACGAGTCAGGAGGCGTTCGGTCCGCCAAGAAGACAACATTATCGAGCCCATATGGACGAGGCCGGACCCTATCAGAAGCGGAAAAGCCATGGCCTCGATTCCATCCCGGCTGAATGACATCAGAACGAGTATCGTTGTTGCCATCAGGTCCGCTGCGCTGACAGGCGCAGCGGACCACAGCAGCCGGAAACGCCGCGTCATTTACGGAAGCGCTTTCCGGACCAAAACAAATCGTCACCGCCGCAGGGAATGGATCCACCCCCCGGGTTCCAATACTGTTGTTCTGTACCTGTCCTGCACGGGGATTGATCGGAGGCATCCTCCCATGCCATAATATGAACAGGATGCGGGAGAAATCCAGCGCCATGTTTGATATCGTGTCCATTTTCGATCGTGAGCTGGTCCGTCACCACCGTGACCGGGCGGCGGAAGGGTTTGCCGCGCATGATTTTCTGTTCCGCGAGGTCAGCGGGCGGCTGGTCGATCGTTTACAGGATATCCGGCGTTATTTTCCCCTGGCATTGGAACTGGGATGCCGGACGGGGGGGGGCCTGACCGAGTTCGTGAGGGAAGGGCAGGGGGGTGTTGTTGCCTGTCTGGTCCGCAGCGACCTGTCGGAAGGCATGGCCCGACGGGCAGGAGCACAGGCCATTGGGGATCAGCCCCCTGTCTTGACTGTGGTCACCGATGAGGAAAGGCTTCCTTTCCAGACCGGGAGATTCGATCTCGTCTTCAGCAATCTTGCCTTGCATTTTGTCAATGATCTGCCCGGCACGTTGATCCAGATCCGGCAGGTTCTGAAACCGGATAGCCTTTTTCTGGCCAGCATGATTGGCGGCAGTTCGTTGTCGGAACTACGCGCCGCTTTCGCAGAGGCTGAAAGCGCCGAAGAAGGCGGGTGGAGTCCCCGTGTTTCACCATTTGCCGATGTGCGCGATGTTGGAAATCTGTTGCAAAGAACAGGCTTCGTTCTGCCGGTGGCGGATTGCGACACGCTCACGATCAGTTATCCTGACCCGTTGCAGCTGCTCCTGGATTTGCGGGGTATGGGTGAGAGCAACGCCATGCGGGAACGCCGCCGCGCACCGCTTCGCCGCGGCACTCTGAAGGCCGCGCTCGATCGTTACCACACGCTTCATGCCGACGTCGCCGGGC
This sequence comes from uncultured Rhodobacterales bacterium, assembly GCA_964624075.1. Taxonomy (GTDB): domain Bacteria; phylum Pseudomonadota; class Alphaproteobacteria; order Rhodospirillales; family Rhodospirillaceae; genus CAZUWH01. Next base: position 55,800 of record CAZUWH010000003.1, on the reverse strand, counting down.
GCGTACCAGCCACTGTCCAGATTCTGTATCTGACGGCCTGGACCCCGTCATAACCGCAGCCGCTGCCCTCCGGGGCGCGGCCTGTGCCAGTCCCGGAAATGGTGCCGTCATCGTTTTAGGGACAGGGTGAGGGCAGGGAAAATGTTGCCATCGCTGCTCATCGGATTTGCTGTTCTGGTTGCCATCGTGCTGTTTCTGCGCTGGTTTGCCACCAATACACCAGGAGATGTACTGAAGGTACTGAAATGGGGGGGCCTGATCGCCGTGGCAGGTGTCACCGTTCTGCTGGTTGCAAGTGGTGCGAGCGCTGGTCCGGAGGCCGCGACAGATGTTCACGCCGACGGGTTTCCAGGCGGTGGGCGAATCGGAGGGAAGAGGAATGCGTCCAACAGTTGAGACTGCCTTCCTGCACATGGTGTTCGAGCAGAGGAGTAGACACCTGTCCGGATGGGTGCTGAGCGGCCCCCTGGCAAGACGCTGGCTGGGGAATTTATCCCTATCCAAGCTGATGGTCCTTTATCGGCTTTGCGCTGCCGACCAGAACTCCCGGGAAGTGCTAGAGACGTGGGGCTTGACACCGGGAAGGACCTGGCAACTGGCGTGCCTTCGCTTCTCAGGAACAAGAAGGGGAGTCCTCTGGCGAAAACGGCAACAGGGCAGGGCATCTTCCGGCCGGGCAGGCATGACACGGACCGAGGCGTTGCGCGTGTTGGATCTCGACGCCGATGCCACCCCCGACCAGATTCTCGAGGTCTACTGTAGATTGATGGCCAGCTTTCATCCCGATCACGGGGGATCGAGTTATCTGGCGGCGCAAATCAATCACGCGAAGGATGTCCTGCTTGACTCGTGAAGAGAAGGGGGCCGATGCATTTCTATTCTGTCGCTTGCGCAAGGTTGTCGCGCATGGCACAAGAACGGACCTAGTTCAACGAAACCTTTCCAGACAGAGAAGACCTGAAGGGGATGCTATGCCGCAACGCGTACGCAAGGCCGTTTTTCCAGTGGCAGGTATGGGCACGCGATTCCTGCCTGCTACCAAGGCCATGCCCAAGGAAATGCTGCCGGTCGTTGACAAACCTCTCATTCAATATGCGGTCGAGGAGGCGCGGGAGGCCGGGATCGAACATTTTATCTTCGTAACCGGTCGGGGCAAGAGTGCCCTAGAAGATCACTTCGACTCCGCACCAGAACTGGAACGCCTGTTGAACGATCGTGGCAAGCATGATCTGATCGCGGCCGTGACGAGCTGGATGCCGAAATCGGGACAGATTTCCTATACCCGTCAGCATGTGCCGCTTGGCCTGGGCCACGCCGTGTGGTGTGCCCGTGATCTAGTCGAGAATGAACCCTTTGCCGTCATCCTACCTGACGACCTCATCCTGGCCCATGTGCCCTGCCTGAAACAGATGGTGGATGTCCATGCCGAAACGGGCGGCAATGTTGTGGCGGTGATGGACGTTCCCCCTGAACATGTCAGGCGCTATGGCATCCTTGATGTCGAGCACAACCATGGCCGTCTGGTTCAGGCCAGAGGATTGATCGAGAAGCCGGATCCGACCCAGGCACCCTCGAACATTTCCATTACCGGCCGCTATATCCTGCACCCGGCAGTGTTCGAATACCTTGACCGCAAAATCAGTGGCAGTGGTAACGAGATCCAGCTTACCGACGCCATCAACGCCACCATTGGCCGCATTCCCTTCCATGGCCTGCGCTTCGAGGGTCAGCGCTTCGATTGCGGCGACAAGGTCGGGTTCCTGCACGCCACTGTTGCCTACGCCCTGCAACGGCCGGAAATGCGCGACCAGGTGATCGAAGCCCTGCGGGAACTGTTGTCCCATTATTAGGACAGGAAAGCTTCCATGCGCATCGCCATGATCGGAGCCGGCTATGTCGGTCTGGTATCTGGGGCCTGTTTTTCCGAGTTTGGCATTGACGTGGTCTGCGTTGACAAGGACAAGGACAAGATTGCGCTGTTGCAACAGGGCAGGGTGCCTATCTACGAACCCGGTCTGGCGGCACTGGTCGAAAACAACGCCGCGGCAAGGCGGCTTTCCTTCACCACAGATCTGCGCGAGGCCGTGACTGGGGCAGAAGCAGTTTTCATTGCCGTTGGGACACCGAGCCGGCGGGGTGATGGGCATGCCGATCTGACCTATGTGTTCGAGGCGGCTCATGAGATTGCCGAGGCCCTGCCGACTGGCAGTCATACTATCGTCGTGACCAAATCCACCGTGCCGGTGGGAACCGGTCGCAAGGTGGCATCCATTATCCGGGTGGCACGGCCCGAGGTCGCCTTTGATATGGTTTCCAACCCAGAATTCCTGCGCGAGGGGTCGGCCATCAATGACTTCATGCGTCCCGATCGGGTGGTAATCGGTGCGGAATCCGAACGTGCCCGCGATGTAATGCGCCGACTTTATCGGGTTCTATACCTGATTGAGACGCCGATCTTGTTCACGGGTCTTGAGACATCGGAACTGATCAAGTATGCCGCCAACACCTTTCTTGCTACTAAGATTACTTTCATCAACGAACTTGCTGATTTGTGTGAAAAAACCGGTGCCGATGTTCACGACCTTGCCCGTGGCATCGGTCTTGACGGCCGTATCGGTCGCAAGTTTCTGCATCCTGGCCCGGGTTACGGCGGTTCGTGCTTTCCCAAGGACACGCTGGCCCTGGTCCAGACGGCCCGCGACCATGATATGCCTTTACGCATCGTTGAAACGGTGGTGGATATCAATAGCCGCCGCAAGAAGGGAATGGCAGACAGAATCATCGCAGCGTGTGGTGAATCGGTGGTCGGCAAGATCATTGCAGTGCTGGGCCTGACATTCAAGCCGAATACGGATGACATGCGTGAGTCTCCCAGTCTCGATATCATACCGGCCTTGCAGAAGGCGAAGGCCGTCGTCCATGCCTTTGATCCCGAAGGCATGGACGAAGCGCGGAAATTTATGCCCGACATCGTCTATTGCCCCAATGCCTACAAGGCCATGGAAGGGGCTGGGGGTCTGGTCATTCTGACCGAGTGGAACGCATTTCGCAGTCTTGATCTGGTACGCATGCGTGCCTTGCTGAAAGAGCCTGTCATAGTTGATCTCCGCAACATCTATGATCCACTTGAAATGGTGCAGGCCGGATTCCGGTATAGTTGTCTTGGTCGCCCGTTCAGTGGTCTTCCCAGTCACCGCTGAATAGCGTGAGGCCATGGATAGATGGCTGGGCGGGTTTATCTTATCTCCCGGTTAATCTCTCCCCCGGCATGAGCCCGCCCGCGAAGCGGCAGCCATCTGCGGGTGGCGTCGGAGACAATCAGGACAGGATCCAGCTTACCGTATACCGTACCGGTCGGCCAATTGCGGACGGCTGGTCAATCGGTGAACTATGCATAATATATATTATGCGACTATCATTTCCCATCCCATGGGAGACACCGGTCGGCTACTACTCGGCCTGTTCGGGGCAGTGGGTACCTATTGGAGGACGCACGTGGTTTGGCATATGGTTTTCAGTTGCTGCTCTGTTTACGGGAATACAGCACCGGGCCGCTCGACCCACTCGCAAAGTCTTGGGCGAATTTCTATGACCGATGTCAAGAAGCGCACCGGCACAATTCCGGAAGCGCCGTACCGCAGACACCTTTCCTTCGGAGCTTTAGGTCTGTCCACCGGAATCAAGGAGGTTGACCGGCTCCGTGACGATGTGTTTGAAACCCCTCGCCGATATCCTCAATGCCCCGATCCCATACGAGCTCCCGGGCACATTTGCAGATTGTGCCGCCGACCCAGACTAGATGCACAGCCGGCCGTGGTCGCATCCGGGCCCGGGCACCGTGCGCACGATGGTGCGACTACTCGATTGCGCCAGGGTATTATATAAATAGTCTCTGTCTCGATCTGTCCCTACGTCGGTGCCATCCGCCCGCCTACAGACGGCATCGTGACCTCTCCCAGGTGACGGCTGGCCCGTATCCGCGGCTCCTGGCTTGCTTCGATTGTGTCAACAAAATGAATATATTCAATCAATTTTATATTACGCATCGAAGAGGTTGCTGTGCGGGAAACCGGGCGGCGGTAGACGACCACTCTGGCCGCGTTGCCCCAGCCAGGGGGCAAGATCCTTCTCGATCCTGACCTGACCGCCAGAAGAGAACGACAGTCCCTCTGCCAGAGTGAAAATCTTCACATCCGCCAGTCCAGCACCATGGGACTTCTGCAGGCCGACCCCCCTGCCCTTCCCCATCACGGGCACATCGTCGATCCGTAGCACCAGGAGACGACGCGTTTCGCCCAGCAAGGCGACCGCATCGCCCGTAACCGGCAGGCAGAAACGCGCCGTGTCGGTCTCGCCAACCTCCATGATCCGTTTGCCATTACGGGTCTGGGCGAGAATTCCGTTTTCCTCGACAATGAAACCGCGTCCAGAGCGCGAGACCAGGAGCAGTCGGCGGCCAGGGTCGTGAACAAACAGGGCGACGATATCGGCATCGTTGGCAAGATCAATGGACAGACGCAACGGCTCACCGGAACCGCGCCCCCGCGGCAGCCTGTCGGCCGCCAGCGTGTAGAAGCGGCCATTGCTGGCAAAAAGAAGAAGACGTTTGGCTGTCGTCGTCTGAACCGCAAAGCGCAGAGCGTCACCCTCCTTGAACCTGAGGTCGGCATCCGTGTGTCCTTTCACGGCTCGCAGCCAGCCTTTTTCCGACAGCACGACCGTAATGGACTCACGTTCAACCAGGGCTTCCCCAGGGCTTTCGGCCACTGTGGCTGCCGGGCCGATCTCGGTCCGTCGTCGTCCGAGTCGGGTCGCCGGACCGAACTTGCGGCGCACCTCCCTGATTTCTTCGCCAATGCGCTGCCAGCGCGCGACTGGTTCGGCCAACAGCCGTTCCAGAACGGCCTTTTCTGCACGCAGGCTAGTATGCTCGTCGCGGATATCCTTTTCTTCCAGCCGGTGCAGATTGCGCAGGCGCATATTGAGGATGGCCTCGGCCTGCCCGTCGGTCAGCACGAAGGCAGTCCTCAAGGCCGGTCCGGGATCACCTTCTTCGCGAATGATGCGGATGACCTCATCCAGATTCAGATACGCCTTGAGATATCCCTCCAGCACCTCGAGACGATGGGCGATCCGGCCCAGGCGATGCCGTGTTCGCCGCTCCAGAACCACATGGCGGTGATCAAGAAAGCCTTTCAGGATCTGCGTCAAGCTCATGACCCGCGGGACGCCGTCGGCATCGAGCACGTTCATGTTGAGCATGACGCGGCTTTCAAGATCGGTGGCATGAAACAACTGCTCCATCAGGTAACCTGGATCGATGGTACGGCTGCGGGGTTCAAGGACGATGCGTACCGTGTCGGTGGATTCATCGCGCACGTCGGCTAGAAGCGGCAATCTTCGTTCCGCCAGCAGGTCAGCAATGCGTTCGATCACCTTCGCCTTCTGGACCTGATAAGGGATTTCGGTAACCACGACCTGATAGAGTCCATGCGAAAGCTTTTCGACCTCCCAGCGGGCGCGGAGGCGCAAACTGCCTCGTCCCGTGCGGTAGGCTTCGAGAAGGGTCTCAGCCTTCTCGACCAGAACACCGCCGGTGGGAAAATCGGGCCCGTGCACCAGCCGCATCAGATCAGCGACGTCGCCGTCCGGCTTGCGGATCAGGGATAAGAGGGCATCGCACAATTCGCCGAGGTTGTGGGGGGGGATGCTGGTGGCCATGCCGACCGCAATGCCAGTGGCACCATTAGCAAGCAGATTAGGGAAGGCCGCTGGCATGAGGACCGGTTCCCTCTCCTCACCGTCATAGGTCAAGCGAAAATCGACGGTGTCCTCTTCCAGTCCCTCCATCAGGGCCTGGGCAACGGCGGTCAGGCGTGCCTCCGTGTAACGCATGGCCGCCGGATTGTCGCCATCGACGTTGCCGAAGTTGCCCTGCCCTTCCACTAGCGGATAACGCGCAGCAAAGTCCTGGGCCAGACGCACCAGCGCTTCGTAGACGGCCGCGTCGCCGTGCGGATGGAACTTGCCGATTACATCGCCGACGACTCGGGCACATTTCTTGAAGGCCGCGTCCGGGTCCAGCCGTAACGCCCGCATGGCGAACAGAAGGCGCCGGTGAACAGGCTTCAGGCCGTCCCGGACATCGGGCAGGGAACGCGCCACGATGGTTGACAGGGCATAGGCCAGGTAGCGTTCGCTTAGCGCATCCCCCAGCCCAACGTCGATCACTTTTTCACCCATCAGCCTTTCCTGCAAATCTTGCGGACCCATGCCGTATCACATAGAAAAACAAGCCGTACGCGGGGATCCTCTCACAAAGCTGTCTTTCCCCCTATGGTTCAAGAACATCCCGGAAGGAAAAAGGAAAATGGACGCATGACTCAGGATCACGGCATTGGGCGGCTGCTCGACATCATGGCAAGACTGCGAGACCCTGTTGGCGGCTGTCCCTGGGATGTCGAACAGACCTTCGCCAGCATCGTCCCCCACACCATCGAGGAAGTCTACGAGGTCGTCGACGCCATTGAAAAAGGCGACATGGCCCTGCTCAAGGAAGAGCTTGGCGATCTGCTCCTGCAGGTGCTCTTCTACGCCCAGATGGCCCAGGAAGAAGGGTTGTTCACCTTTGCCGACATCGCAACGGTGCTTGCAGACAAGCTCGTACGCCGTCATCCTCATGTGTTTGGCGACATGAAGGTGGACAGCGCCGAGATGCAACTAGCGGTATGGGAAGCCTTGAAGGCAGACGAACGCCGCCGGCAGGACATGCAGGAACGACCGAGCGTTCTGGACGGCATCGCCGCCACCCTGCCCGCCCTGACCCGGGCCTGCAAGCTTGGGCTCCGGGCGGCACGCGTGGGGTTCGACTGGCCTTCGGCCATGCCCGTGATCGACAAGGTTGATGAAGAGGCCGTAGAACTGCGCACTGTCCTTGCCGAAGGGGCCACTCCCGAACGGCTGGAGGATGAGATGGGCGACCTGCTGTTTGCGTGCGTCAACCTTGCCCGGAAGCTGAAGATCGATCCTGAAACAGCCCTGCGCCGGGCCAACGGCAAGTTCGAACACCGGTTCCGTCGGCTCGAGTCGTTGCTCGAACACACCACGGATGCCGAAACCATGGACCGTCTCTGGCAACGCATCAAGAGGGAGCAGATTTGAAGAAACCATGGGAATGCGTACCTTTAGCAGAAAATAGTTTCAATATTGATGACTCAATAAGAAGTTGTGCGTCTTTATAAGATGACTTTTGGTTGTCAATCTAACGGCTCTTCTGCTGAGAAGGTTTCTATCTGCCTGACGATTTCAAGGCCGAGGTTCGTCTGGGCGGAGAGGGGCGGTATGCCCTCAGCTACCATGGTGTCCTGACCTGGATTCCATTGCATGAGGAGATTCTGAAGGGAAGATTGAAGGGATCCGGAATCGAGGAGAAAATCCGTGCCTTCGAGAACGACCTGCGTCGGGACTCGCACTTTCGGGAAGTCCGCGCGCTGGGCGGGGGTCGCTACAAGGTAGCACTACCAGCGCGAAGGCCAGTTCGGGGAACAGCGGACAGGTTACGTTCATCCGCCGCAATGCCGTTCTTCTGGTTTTCAAGACTCTGCCTGATGGCACGATCAGAATTCAGTGCCCCTCTTTTCCCAAAGAAGACCGCCTCAAACGGATGCAGGCGCTTGGGCTGTCTGCCCATGGCCTGTTCCGGGTGACGACAGGCCTTTCCATTCGAACACACCGCCAGCAAGGTTGATGCGTATGGCCCGTCACCCCTGCCTTGACACAGATGCCATTTATGGTTATAGAACGCGATGGTCGATGATCCCCCCTGGGGGATGTAGTAGTTGGGCAGGCACTGCTCCACGCAGGGGAGCACGGGGGAGGCAGGCCTCCCCCGTGCTCCCCTTTTTGAGTCTTTTTACAGAATGACCGGCTTTATGCTCCACACGTCCCTTGCGTAGGTGTGAACCGTGCGGTCACTGGAGAAGTGGCCCATGTTGGCGACATTGATCGCTGCCCGCCGCGACCAGTCCTTCCGGTCGTTGAAGGCGGCATCCACCCGTTCCTGACAGGCGATGTAAGAGGCATAGTCAGCCAGCAGCAGGTAATGGTCCCCCCCTTTCAGAAGGGAATCGAAAACAGGTCGATAGCGGTCCGGTTCTCCTGGTGAGAAGAATCCCCGACCGATCATGTCCAGGACCCGCATCAGTTCCGGATTGCGACGGTAGAACTGCCATGGGTCATACCCCCGCAACCGCAGCTCCTGGGCTTCCTCCGCGGTCAGCCCGAATTTAAAGAAGTTTCCGCTTCCGACCGCTTCACGTATCTCGATGTTTGCGCCATCTAGCGTCCCGATAGTGAGTGCGCCGTTCAGGGCAAACTTCATGTTGCCAGTCCCGGAGGCTTCCGCGCCGGCCGTGGAGATCTGCTCCGACAGATCCGATCCTGGGATGATCACTTCCGCCAGCGACACATTGTAGTTGGGCACGAAGACGACCTTCATCAGGTCGCCGACCTTGGGATCATTATTGACCATTTCCGCTACATCATGAATGAGACGGATGATCAGTTTGGCCATGTAATACCCTGGCGCCGACTTGCCGGCGAAGATCGCGGTACGTGGCACGAGGCTGTCTGCCTCGTGATGATCGCGCAGCCGGTTATAGCGGCCGATAACATGCAGGACATTGAGAAGCTGACGCTTGTATTCATGAATCCGCTTGACCTGCACGTCAAACATCGAGGTGGGATCGACACGAATGCCAAGACGGGTCCGAATCAGCTGAGTCAGCCGGTTCTTGTTGTCGAGCTTGACGCTCCGGAACCGTTCCAGGAACGTCTCGTCATTGAGGTACGCTTCTAGGTCTTTGAGACGGGAAAGATCGGTGATCCAATCCTCTCCGATCCGCTCGCTCACCAGTTTCGACAGGCCCGGGTTGGCTTGCAACATCCAGCGCCGTGGAGTCACGCCGTTCGTCACATTGACGAATTTGTGTGGCCACATGCGATGGAAGTCGGCGAAAATCGTCTGGCACATCAGGTTGGTGTGCAGCTCGGCAACGCCATTGACACGGGTCGAGCCGACAGTGGCAAGATGCGCCATGCGCACGCGCCGGCTATCGTCGTCGATCAGGGACATCCGGCGCAATACACCGGCATCGCCGGGAAAGACATATTTCACCTGCTGCAGGAAGCGGTGATTGATCTGGTAGATGATTTCAAGATGACGGGGAAGAACCGATTCCAGCATTGAGATCGGCCAGGTTTCCAACGCCTCCGGCAGCAGGGTGTGATTGGTATAGCAGAAGGTGTGGCTCGTCATTTCCCACGCCCGCTCCCACGTGTAGCCATGGATATCGGTCAACAGGCGCATCATTTCGGCAACCGACAGGGCCGGATGGGTATCATTGAGCTGAATGGCTATCCGGTCGGGCAGAAGATCTAGGGTCGCATGGGTACGCTTGAAACGGGCAATGATGTCCTGCAGCGAAGCGCTAACGAAGAAATATTCCTGTTTCAACCGCAGTTCCTGGCCCATCAGGGTGGTATCAGCCGGATAGAGCACCCTGGACAGATTTTCTGATGTGGTCTTGTCGCGGACGGCGTCGATATAATTGCCCTGATTGAAATAGCTCAGGTCGAAATCTCGTGTCGCCCGCGCTGTCCACAAGCGCAGATTACTGACTGTTGGTGAGCCATAGCCTGAAACCGGCACGTCATAGGCCATGGCAATGACGTCATCGGTATCGACCCACTGGCAGATTTCCTTGCCGTCGGCATTGCGGAAACGGAGTACATGCCCATGGAAGCGGACTGGATAGACCACCTCTGGCCGGGGATATTCCCAGGGGTTACCATGGCGCAACCACTGCTCTGGCTGTTCCACCTGCTGGCCGGATTCGATGCGCTGGCTGAACATGCCAAACGCATAACGGATCCCATACCCGAAGCCCGGATAACCATGCGTGGCCATCGAATCAAGCAGGCATGCCGCCAGGCGGCCCAGGCCCCCGTTGCCAAGGGCGGCATCGAATTCCAATTCTGCGATTACCTCGAGGTCGACTCCCAATCCTTCCAGGGCTGTTCGTACATTGCCGATGATCCTCAGGTCATAAAGCTGCTTGACCAGGCTGCGTCCGGTCAGGAACTCCATCGAGAGATAGTAGGTTCGTTTGGTGTCGCGGTCATACTGTGTGCGGGCCGACCGGATGTACAGCTCGCTCAGTCTGCCCCGGACAAGAACGGCAAGAGCATAGAACCAGTTCTCCTCGGTCGCATACATGGGGTCCGCGCCAACGACGTGGATCATGAAATGCATCAGTTCTTTCTTGATCGATTCCACGTCGTTGAAATCGACCCGTTCATCGATTTGCGCCGTGGCCTCATTCAGTCGCTGCATGTTCTTGGTTCCCCTTGCCCGGTATCGAGACAGTCTGTCCCGGCCCCCCTGAATACCATATTCCGGACCAGTTCGCGGTAGAGCTGCCGATACCGTTCGGCCGAACGCCGCCAACTAAAATCCTGCCCCATGGCGCGGCGCTGAAGGGTCTGCCACGCCAAACGATTCCGGTACAGATCAAAGACCCGGTGCACCGCCGCCAGGAATGCCGGCAAAGTCGCGGTATCGAAAACGAAGCCGGTTCCCCCGTCCGGATTGTTCATATCAACAACAGTATCCGCGAGTCCCCCGGTATGCCGTACCAGAGGAAGCGTCCCGTACCGCATTGCATACATCTGTGACAACCCGCATGGTTCGAACCGGGAGGGCATCAGCAAGACATCACTCCCAGCCTGGATACGGTGCGCCAGGACTTCATCCAGACCGATGCGTGCCACAACCTGCCCCGGATGGTTCCTGGCTGCTGCCAGGCAGGCGGCCTCAAAATGAGAGGCACCTGCTCCCAGTATCACGAGTTGTCCACCCTGTGCCACGATATCCGATACCGCTTCAAGAACAAGGTCAATGCCTTTTTGTTCGGTCAGACGGCTGATGACGGCAAACAGGGGCGCATCGGCCTTCACCTGCAAACCCAGTTCCTGCTGAAGGGCAGTCTTGTCCAAGGCCTTCCCGCTGAGATGTCGGGAGGTAAAGGGATGATGAATAGCGGGATCGGTAGCTGGATTCCATACGCGATTATCCTCGCCATTTAGGATGCCAACCAGATCGTTCGCCCGTGCCAGCAACAGGCCCTGCAGGCCCTCGCCAGCCTGATCAGTCTGAATTTCGTGAGCATAGGTCGGGCTAACGGTTGTAATACGATCACTGTAATACAGCCCAGCCTTAAGGTAGCTGATGTCACCGTAAAGTTCAATTCCATTGACGGAAAACATGTCTAGCGGCAGTTCTATACGCCCCATCACGTAAGGCGGGAATCGACCCTGGAAGGCGAGATTGTGTACCGTAAAGACGGATGCTAGCCCCTCCCTCCCTCGCGCGTCCTGCCACAGCCTGAGATAGGCGGGAACCAATCCTGTCTGCCAGTCGTTGGCATGAACGATGTCCGCTCGCCAGACGCGTCCGTCCCTTTCCTTCCCGTATCCTCCCTCTCCCACCGCCACAGCGGCCGCGATCCGGCTCAAGACGGCAAAGCGTTCATGGTTGTCGGACCAGTCCTGACCATCACGACGAGTATAGGGATTGCCAGGCCGATCAAACAAGGGGGGGCAATCCGCCAGAAGCACGGTGACCCCAGAGTCGGGCATGCGGCCCTCGATCAGACGGACCCGCCATCTCAGTACTTCGCCCAGATCAGCCACCAGGCGCTTGTGCGCGAGTCTCTCCATCGCCTGCCCATAGGCCGGCAACAGGAGGCGAACATCCTCGCCCGCCTCCGTTAGCGCCGCCGTTAAGGCCCCTGCCACATCCGCAAGCCCTCCCGTTTTGATCAGCGGATAGGCCTCTGTCGTTACAAAAAGGATTCTCATTGCTCCCTCTCGTCTTCTCTCCTCCTGCGAACTATGGCGCAGTGTGCCGCGATTTGGAATCGCCAACCTGCCCTTTCCACCCCCCTTTCCGTCGCTGGAAACCGCCGCCAGTACAGCGCCGGTATTGATTTCTACGCAAAGGTCGGTTGATCCGGCTCCGCTCTGGTGTCAGTGTTAGAAGCGCGACGCGGAGCAGCCCGGTCAGATGTACGCCAAAGTGGAAAATGGCAGCAACATCACAGGCGCAGGGGAGCAGCACAACTGGACAGGGGGGCATTAATATGCACTATTCAATCGAGTTGCCCTATGATCTTCACAATACTGTCAAGAGCACCTTTGCCTTGGTGCTAGCAGGGGGACGCGGGACCCGCCTCATGCATCTGACAGATGATGAAGCCAAGCCGGCCATGCCTTTCGGTGGTAAGTTCCGCATTATCGATTTCCCGCTTTCCAATTGCATCAATTCAGGGATTCGCCAGATTGCCGTGCTAACCCAGTACAAGGCGCATACCCTGATTCAACACATTCAACGAGGCTGGGGTTTCCTGCGGGCGGAGATCAACGAGTTCGTCGAACTCTGGCCAGCCCAGCAACAGCTCGACAGCGCCGTATGGTACCAGGGGACGGCTGATGCCGTGTACCAGAACCTATCCCTTATCAAGAGCCGGATGCCGAAGTATGTCCTCGTCCTGGCTGGCGATCATGTTTACAAACAAGATTACAGTCGTCTCCTCGCCTACCACATGGAAAAGGGGGCCGAGGTCACTATCTCGTGCCTGGAAGTGCCGCTGAAGGATGCGACCGGCTTTGGCGTGGTCGGAGTCGATACGGCCGACCATATCATCAGTTTCGTCGAGAAACCAAAAAACCCTCCCGCCATTCCCAACCACCCGGACCATGCCTTTGCCAGCATGGGCATTTATGTCTTTAATACCGCCGTCCTGATCAAGGAACTAGAGTGGGATGCGCAACTCTCCACCTCATCTCATGATTTCGGCAAGGACATCATTCCGCATCTGGTCGCCCAATCCAGAAAAGTCGTCGCGCATCGTTTTGCCGATTCTTGCGTCTACTGTGTGGTCCAGCGCGAAGATGGCCAGGCGGAACCCTATTGGCGGGATGTCGGAACCGTGGATGCCTATTGGGCGGCCAACATTGATCTGACGACCGTCACACCGGAGCTTGATCTTTACGACGCCTTCTGGCCCATCTGGACCTATCAGATCCAGCAGCCCGCCGCCAAGTTCGTCTTCGACAGCGACGACCGCCGGGGCATGGCCGTGGATTCGGTCCTGTCAGCAGGTTGTATCGTGTCCGGCGGTACGGTGCGCCGCTCGCTTCTGTTCAGCACAGTTCGCGTGAATTCCTACAGTCTTGTCGAGGATACGGTGGTTCTTCCATCGTCAGATATTGCTAGAAGTTGCATACTAAAAAAGTGCATCGTCTGCAGCAATTGCCAGATTCCAGAAGGGCTCATAGTTGGAGAGGATCCTGAAGAGGATACCCGCCGTTTCTACCGTACCGAAAACGGCATCACGCTTATTACGGCACCGATGCTGGCAAGGCTCTGAACGTCTATCTGCTACGCGCGCAAGAGGGCTGACCTTGTTACCTTGTGAGAGAGCTCCCTCCCCCTCCTCCCCGCCGCGCGCGGTCGATCGGGGGGGCCAGTAGGCCGGTCAGGCCACCTGCCGGCCATCCAGAATGTTGAGAGGGAGGCGAGAGATCCGATGGCGTGTCCTTGGCGTCTCACCCGCGAAGAGACCATAGGGCAGGAAGACATGCCCTTGCGGAGGAATCATGCTGCAAGGGAACAAGGCGTCCACAAGGTTTGCCGGAAACAGCCCTACTGGCTGTACCGTTCCTCCTGCCAGGGGTCGCCTTTATTGTGATAGCCGCGTACTTCCCACGTGCCGGGAACGTCCGTGTCGAGAAAAAGGACCTGGCGAATCCACTTGGTACTTTTCCAGAAATACAGTCTTGAGATGACGACTCGTACAGGGCCGCCATGTTCGCATGCAAGTGGCCGGCCCTGCCAGGTATGCGCAAGAAGGACATCCTCATCGGCGAAAGCCGCGAGGGGAACATTAGTTGCATAGCCGTCGAAGCTGCGAAAAATGACGAATCGCGCTGACGGTTTGGGCCGGACTACCGCCAGAAGGTGACGGGCCGTGACACCCTGCCAGACATTGTCATAGCGGGACCAGGTGGTGACGCAATGAATGTCGGACACCTGCCGGACCTGCGGCTGGGCCAGAAATGTCGCCCAATCCCACACCGTCGGAACGTCCACATGGCCGGCGATGTCGAGTTTCCACGCTTCCTGTGGAATGACCGGCTGCACGCCCAGGTCGAGCACCGGGAAATCACGGACCAGCCGCTGACCGGGCGGCAGGCGTGGCTGGCCGCGGTCGCCTGTCGACCGGGAACCCGTCAGGCCCCGCCCCTCGCGCGCCCACGCTTCCTTGCTGGCGATGAGCTTCTCTTTCCGTTCGCCCGTCAACAGGGTAGCGGAGTCGTTTTCACCTTCCGTCGCATCGCCCATGCCAGGGGCAGACGCTTCCCCGTCATCATCCTCGGGATCATTTCGGTTCATCGGCTTCCCTTCCCTTATCTCTGCCTTCCCGTCTCATCCCTTTTCCCGCAGCAGACGCGCTTTCTCGCGTTGCCAGTCGCGTTTCTTCTCAACCTCCCGCTTGTCCACCAGCTTCCGGCCCCGGGCAAGCCCCAGCCGAACCTTGGCCAGACCGCGGGCATTGAAATAGACAGCAAGCGGAACCAGCGTCATGCCACCACGCGCCACCGCGCCTCGCAACCGCTCGATCTCACGCCGCCGCAGCAACAGTTTGCGCGGCTGGCGGGCTTCATGACTGAAATGACGGCTGGCACCGCCCTGGTATTCGGGAATATAGGCATTGAACAGATAAAGTTCATCCCCCTTCGGTCCGGCATAGCATTCGGTGATGGTGCAACGTCCTAGACGCAGGGACTTGACCTCGCTGCCAGCAAGAACGAGACCCGCCTCAATGGTATCTTCAACGGTATATTCATGGCGGGCACGCCGATTTTCAGTCACCGTGCCGTGACTGATGAGCCCGCCCCTGTCCTTTCTCCTAGCGGCCATCGTTTCAAACCAATCCCAAGGTGGACAAGGCCGCCTTTACTTTCTGCCGGCTGGAGTCGGAGACCGCCCACAACGGCGGACGGGCTTCGTTCGCGCACAAACCCAGCAGGCTGGCGGCGTACTTGACTGGTCCCGGACTCGTCTCGCAAAACAGGGCCTCGTGCAGGGGCATCAGGCGATCTCGCAGCGCAAACGCCGTGGTGTAGTCACCGGCGCCCCATGCGTCATGAAGCTGGGCGCACAGACGGGGAGCCACGTTGGACGATACCGAAATGCAGCCCTGCCCGCCTTGTGCCAGAAAGGCGACCACGGTGGCATCCTCACCTGAAAGCTGGCAGAATGCCGGACCGACAGCCAGCCGCGTCCGCAAGGGCCGGCTCAGGTCAGCGGTTGCATCCTTGAGGCCGATGATATTGGGCAGCTTCGCCAGGCGAACCAGGGTCTCAAGCGACAGGTCAACTACGCATCGGCTGGGAATATTATAGATGATAATAGGAATATCAACGGCATCGTGGATGGTCTTGAAGTGATGGTAGAGACCTTCCTGAGTCGGTTTGTTGTAATAAGGAGTCACGACTAGGGCGGCAGTGGCCCCGGCGGTTCTGGCGTGGCGGGTCAGTTCGACCGCCTCGGCTGTGGAATTGGAACCGGTCCCGGCAATGACCGGCACCCGGTTAGCCGCCGCCTCGACACACAAGGCGATGACACGCCGGTGTTCTTCATGAGAAAGCGTCGGTGACTCGCCGGTGGTGCCGCATGGTACCAGGGCATGCGTTCCCTCGGCAATCTGCCATGCGACGAGGGATTGAAACGCCCGTTCGTCCACATGGCCGTCGCGAAAAGGCGTGATCAGGGCGGTAATGGACCCTCTGAACATGGCTTTGGGGCTCCCTATAAAGAACAGGCCGTCGTGTTCTTCCAGGCCGTTTGCGGAAGAGGCTTGAAATTACCCCCCACTGGCGCCGGCGGCAAGACGGCAGGAGTTGGCAAGAACATGAAAACAAGACATAAAAAGGGCAGGCTGGCCGCAAGGCCGATTGCAACCATCCGACCTAAGGCAATCTGTAGTGAAGTCGATCACCTTTGCAGCGCTTCTTCTCACCTGGTTTCAGATCTTCTCTTCACCGACGGAGGCCAATGTCCTTGGGGAAGAGGAGCGGCGCCATGCCCAGGCCGCATTTGTCGCTGCCGAGGCCGGACGCTGGAAGGATGCTCATGCCCATGCCCGCTGGCACAAGCTTGTGGCCAGGATTCTCAAGTGGATGGACCATGTACGGCCAGAGACCAAGGCTTCCTTCACGGAAATTGCCACCTTCGTGCGGGAGAATCCTGATTGGCCGCGGCTTGCAACCTTGATTCAGCGGGCTGAGGATGCCATCACCGCAACCGAGTCGACGGCGGTTCTGCAGGCGTGGTTCCATGCCCATCCACCGCTCACGCCCAATGGCAAGATGGCCTGGGCCCAGGTGTTACTTGACACGGACCATTCCGACCAGGCGGTTGCCGTCGTGCGTGAATCATGGGTGAATGACACCTTCGGTCCCGTTCAGGAAAAGCATTTCCTGACCCTCAACGGTCACCGTTTGCGGTCTGAAGACCATGTCGCACGCCTCGACCGCCTGCTGTGGGACCGGCAGATCGATGCCGCCCGTCAGATGTTGCCGAGAGTGGATGCCGGCCAGAAGATCCTGGCAGAAGCGCGCATGCTCTTGCCCGACGATAAGCCAGGCACCAGCACGGCTCTGGCCAAGGTGCCGGCGGGACTGCGTAACACGCCCGGCCTAGTCTATGAACGTGTTCGCTGGCGGCGCAGAAAGGAAATGTACCTGGAGGCCATTTCCCTTCTATCGGGATCAGCCGCCGATAAAGGCAGGCCTGCCCTGTGGTGGACGGAACGCGCCGCCCTTGCCCGCGAAGCCCTAGCTCTGGGGCAAACGGTCAAAGCCTACGAAGTGGCACGCACCCATGGCAAGTCGACGGGCGTGCACTTCGCCGGGGCCGAATGGCTGGCCGGGTGGATCGCCTTGCGCTGGCTCAAGGATGCCAAACGGGCCTATCCTCATTTCACCCGCCTCTACGAAGGCGTTGCCACGCCGATCAGTCTGTCCCGGGCGGCCTATTGGGCCGGTCGCGCTGCTGAGGCCATGGGACGCAGGGAGGAAGCCACCCGGTGGTATCGCAAGGCCGCCGTACATGTGACATCGTATTATGGCCAGCTTGCCGCTGGTCGGCTTGGTGACACCCCCCCCGTCCGGGATCTGCCGGAAGATCCCCTGCCGACCGCAGTGGACATCGAAGGATTCAGTCGTCATGAATTAGCCGGCATTATTACGTTACTGACCGAGATCGGGCAGCAGGAAGCCATCCGTCCCTTCGTTTTCAGGCTGGGTGAACTGGCGAAAACACCGGGCCAGCATGCCCTGGCAGCCAAGCTTGCCATCAATGCCAGTCGTCCCGATATTGCCGTTGCCCTGGCGCGCCGATCGGCCCAGTCAGGAGTCATTCTGACTGCCTCTGGCTATCCGTTGCTCAGGCTTCGTACCAAGGTCCCCCCGGAGCATGCACTGGTATTGTCCGTTATCCGCCAGGAAAGCAACTTTCATGCCGGTGCTGTCAGTCGCGCCGGCGCCCAGGGTCTAATGCAACTCATGCCGATGACGGCCAAACAGATGGCCTCCAGGCAGAACATCGGCTTCGCGGCCAGTGCCTTGACGACCGACCCGGAATACAACATCACGCTGGGAACGGCCTTTCTGGGAGACCTGCTTGATTCCCTCAGGGGCTCATACGTACTGACCATTGCCGCCTACAATGCCGGCCCGTCCAGGGTCGCACGGTGGATGAAGATGTTTGGCGATCCCCGCCGGTCGGTGGATGATGCCGTGGATTGGATCGAATCCATTCCTTTCAGCGAAACGCGCAATTATGTCCAGCGGGTCCTGGAAGGCGTACAGATTTACCGTCGTCGTCTGGGCACGACGGAATTGCGGCTTTCACTTGAAAACGATCTGCAACGTTAACCGCAGGTCAATCAGACCGGCAACCAGGCTGGCTGAAAACCAGCCATCCGGGTCCAGGGGGAGCACGAAGGGCCTTTAAATGGAATATCGCCGGTTGGAAGCAGGGGGAACAGAGCCATGAGGGGGGACACCAGCCCTGTCGTCCCGCCCGGCGCCATGCTTGGCGCTTGTGGTTGCACCGGGCAGGACGGACGATGCTGGGACGCGTTGCTGCCACCGCAGCAATGCCTGGGATGCGGGATACTTGGTGGGTGAGCCTGGGGTTTTGTGCCTCCGATGCCGGAATGCCAGCCGCTCCCTGATCCTGAAATTCAAGCATGCCGATCGTACCGATGCTGCTCCTGCTTTTTTGGCGTTGGCTGGTACGGGCAGGGCGTGCACTTCTGGACGAGTCCGACATGGTAGCGCCAGTGCCGTTGCACCTGGGCCTGGACCGCCTGTTCTTGAGACATTACAACAAGTCTGCCATATTAGCCCTTGAAATCAAACTGTTAATTGGCATCCAAGCTATGGTAGACCTGCTGGTGAGGGCCAGAGCTACGGCTTCGCAGGGACGATTCAACCATCCTGGTCGTCTGCTGCACAACAATGTCCAAGAGCGTCTTTTGGGTGATACGGCCCGAGGCCGTGGCGGGCACAAGGCCATCGTGGTGGTGGATGACGTGCTGACAAACGGGGGGGGGGGGGGCGCCACCGTGGGGCTGAGAGTGTACCCGCACCCGCAAACCCTGATGGCCGGCAAGCGCCCGTTCAGTCGACGTGCTGGCTCTCTTTTGCCCGGGTGGATATCCGGCCGGGGCCGGGGAGAGCGGATGAGAGCAAAGATTGGAGATCATTAGAAATGATCTGTTATATTGCTGCATCACCTCTCTTCCAGAATGTAGGGCCATCGGGTGAACGGAGAATAAGGGACTCGCAGAGATATGGGGAAGTCCGTAACTTCTCCGGGAAGTGGGTTTTTATGCCCAGACAAAACGGCATGCGAGGGCGCAGGGCTTCCCCCCTTCCCCTTGTATGCCCGTCACACCCGCCACCCTCCTACCCCACATGATCAAAATGCTCTGCCAAGAGGATGCCATGGCCAGGATCGAAATCTACACCGCCCCCACCTGTCCGTATTGTCAGAAAGCGAAACGGCTGTTTGATTCAAAAGGGGTCACTTATCTTGAGATCGATGTAGCTGATCAGCCGGAATTGCGCGAGTCCATGAAGCGGCGCGCCGGTGGACGCCAGAGCGTCCCCCAGATTTTCATCGACGACCGACATATCGGCGGCTGCGATGACCTGCATACCCTTGACGTCAGGGGGGAGCTCGACCCGCTGCTGGAAAGGGCCATCTCGTGACGGAACGATTGACCGTTGCCTGCATCCAGATCAATGCCGGAAACGAACTGGAAGCCAACATTCAGAAGGCGGGTGATCTGGTGCGTACGGCAAAAGAGCAAGGCGCCCGTCTGGTGCTGATGCCCGAAAATGTCGCCATGATGGAATGGGGGCGAAGCAGCATTCTCGCCAAAGCCATGCCGGCAAACAGTCATGCGGCCCTGACAGCCTTCCGCACCTTGGCGGCGGAAGTGGGTATGTGGCTGCATTGCGGTACCCTGACGATACGGGAGAACGACGGGTCGGTTGTCAATCGGACCTACGTTCTCCGTCCCGATGGAGGAATCGCCGCTATCTATGACAAGATTCACATGTTCGATGTCGTGCTTGGCCAGGGAGAGACATATCGGGAATCGTCCACCTTCCTGCCGGGGGACCGAGCCGTGGTGGTTGAGACACCCTGGGGGGGACTGGGTTTGTCGGTGTGTTATGATGTGCGTTTTCCCCAGCTCTATCGTGCCCTGGCGCATGGAGGGGCATCGTTTCTGGCCGTACCGGCCGCCTTCGCGTCCACAACCGGTTCAGCACATTGGCATGTCCTCCTACGCGCCCGTGCCATCGAGAATGGTTGCTATGTTTTTGCGCCGGCGCAGACGGGCACCCATGCCAACAATCGCCAGACCTATGGCCATTCGCTGATCATCGATCCATGGGGCGAAGTGCTGGCCGATGCAGGCGAGGCACCGGGCCTGATCGTGACCGAGATCGATCCGGCCCGAATCCAGTGGGCACGAGAAAAAATCCCTTCTCTGCGCCATGATCGCCCCTTCGCCTTGCCGTGAAAAAGGCGACAGTGGCGCACGCACAGAAAACCAACGAGCATAAATCTTGATTTACACTCGTTGGTACTCACCGTTCTCAGCTCAGCTGTGGTTATACCATGCGTAGGATGGTCTTGCCGGCATAGCTGGCGGCTGCCCCGAGTTCCTGTTCGATGCGGATGAGCTGATTGTACTTGGCCAGACGATCGGAACGCGACAGCGAGCCGGTCTTGATCTGGCCGCAGTTGGTGGCCACCGCGATGTCGGCGATGGTGGCATCCTCGGTCTCGCCCGACCGATGCGACAGCACGGCGGTATAGCTGGCCTTGTGAGCCATTTCCACCGCTTCCAGAGTCTCAGACAGGGTACCGATCTGATTCACCTTGACCAGGATCGAATTGGCGATACCGCGGTGGATGCCATCGGCCAGACGCTCCGGATTGGTGACGAACAGATCATCCCCCACAAGCTGGATACGCCCGCCCAGGGCATCGGTCAGAAGCTTCCAACCGTCGAAGTCATCCTCGGCACACCCATCTTCGATCGAGATGATCGGGAACGTGTTGACCAGATTTTCCAGATAGCTGACCATGCCGGCGGCTTCCAGCACCTTGCCCTCGCCATGCAGGTGGTATTTGCCGTCCTTGAACATCTCAGACGAGGCGACGTCAAGGGCCAGGTACACGTCCTGCCCCGGCTTGTAACCGGCCGCCTCGATGGCCTTCATGATGAAGGAACAGGCCTCCTCCGCCGATCGTAGATTGGGCGCAAAACCGCCTTCATCCCCGACGTTGGTGTTATGGCCGGCATCCTTGAGCTGCTTCTTCAGGGCATGAAACACCTCTGCCCCCATGCGGATGCCATCTGCCATGGTCGGCGCATTGACCGGCATGATCATGAATTCCTGGATATCGATCGGATTGTCGGCATGGGCACCGCCGTTGATGATGTTCATCATCGGCACCGGCAGGGTTTGCGAGAACGCCCCGCCGATATAACGATACAATGGCAGGCCGGCCTCCTCGGCGGCCGCCTTAGCCACGGCAAGCGATACCCCTAGAATGGCATTGGCGCCCAGCCGTCCCTTGTTGGGCGTACCATCGAGGTCGATCATGGTCTGGTCGATAACGACCTGGTCTTCGGCGTCCATGCCGGACAGGGTATCGAAAATCTCGCTGTTGACGCTTTCGACAGCCTTCAACACGCCCTTGCCGCCGTAGCGGGCCTTGTCGTTGTCACGCAATTCGACGGCCTCATGCGCGCCGGTGGAAGCACCTGATGGAACTGCAGCACGGCCCATGGCACCGGTGTCAAGAACCACGTCCACCTCGACGGTGGGATTGCCACGGGAGTCGAGAATTTCGCGGGCATGGATGTCGACGATAGCGGTCATGTGGTGAAACCCCCCATTTATGATTGGCTGATCGGTTCACGGCCGATCCAAGATCAATTCTCAAAATGCTGTCTGGCTTTTGGCGAGATTGTCAAACGCGACCAGCATTTGCAACAACTCGGGCATCTGGTGCAAGGGAATCATGTTGGGACCGTCAGACGGGGCCTGGTCCGGGTCCGGGTGCGTTTCAATGAACACGGCTGCCACCCTGACCGCCACGGCCGCCCGGGCAAGCATGGGCGCGAAAATACGCTGCTGCCCGCCCGAAGTTGTGCCAAGCCCGCCCGGTTGCTGCACGGCGTGGGTGGCATCGAAAACAACGGGACAGCCGGTCCGCGCCAGGATGGGGAGCGACCGCATGTCGGTCACCAGGGTGTTGTAGCCAAAAGACGTTCCCCGTTCGGTCACGAGAATCGCGTAGTTGCCGGTCGACTCCAGTTTAGCCACCACATTGACCATGTCCCACGGTGCCAGAAACTGGCCCTTCTTGACGTTGACCGCCCGGCCGGTTCGTGCCGCCGCGAGCAGAAGGTCCGTCTGTCGGCACAGGAATGCCGGAATCTGCAATACATCGACCACCTCGGCCACCGGCGCACACTGGCTGGTCTCGTGCACGTCGGTCAGGACCGGACAGCCGACGGTTTCGGCCACCTCAGCCAGAATCGGCAAGGCTGCGGCCAGTCCGATACCACGGCTGCCGTCAAGGGCAGTCCGGTTGGCCTTGTCGAACGAAGTCTTGAAAACGAACGGAAGCCCGAGTCGACTACACACGGCCTGCAGCGCCGAGGCGATTTCAAGCGCCTGGCCGCGGCTTTCTAGCTGGCAGGGGCCGGCAATCAGGGCAAGCGGCCGGTCGTTGCCGACGATGACAGGCCTCGCACGATGGGGACCAAGGATAACATGGCGGGATTCTTCGATCATGGGAGCAGCCGCAACATTCAAGGTCCTCCAGGGTGACACAATGCGCACCCAAACGCTACAACCCCGGGTGACGGAGCAGCAATTCTCGGTGAGGATTTCTTTTGGGGCGGGGGCCATTGGGAGAGAAGCAAGGGGGGCATGAAGCCTTCCCCCTGGACCTTGTCAGCCCTCCTCCTTGGATCGGGGGAGGGCTGACAAGGTCCAGGGGGAAATGAACGGGAACCGTTCTTGCTTGGCTCGGACCGAGAAGGCAATCTTCTCTTCAGGCTGGATTCACGTCGTAGAGTAATAATAACCGATTTCTCCAATGGCAATCGATGCGTTATCGCACGGAATGTCGTCCCGGAAAACAATAAGACAACCATGGCAAGCATGAACGCGCTATTTGGTGGCCTAAAGTTCACGGTTCTCAAAGCACCCAAGCTTCTCTACTTCCTGTTCTACCTGGCCCTCGATGCCGTAGCCTTGACACATGCCCCCAATGGCATGTCCCTTCTGCTATGGAACGCCGCACCGGCGTTCAGCTTTGGAATAAGTTGCCCGCCGTGGGTTCCGTTGGTTGTCGGTGACGATGGTGGCACCTGTACTAGCCGGCTTTCTCGATGGCCGGCTGTGGAATGACCTTATGGTAACGCTCACACGGGCACTCACCGAAGTTCTCGCTTGCACTGCCGCAATCCGTGTGTTTGTGGTCGCCGCCAGCAGGCGCGACTCGCCCTGGACCGGCTGCGGGGCATTTTTATCTTTCTGGGAGCGGTAGTGGCATTTGCCCTGGTACCAAAACCATGATCCAGGGGAGCCTATCAGCCCTGACGACGCCAATCAAGGGCTGGGGATCCCACACATCCTCGCCCTGTCCAGCTAGGTGTTCCTTGCCCATCTCTGGTGGCTGTTCTGGCCATCGCCCCTTTAGTAATCGTTGCCAGGCTGCTGGAACGCTGGGGACGGGTCCGGTTCCTAACCATGGTGGAAAGCTTGCTGCAGGGTGTGGTCCTGGTCGGCATTGCCCGGGAGATCTTCGGACGATTCGTCAACGCGGAAGTCCATTTTTTCTATCTGCTGTTTCTTCCGTTGAGCTGGATCGTCATTCATCATGGCCAGGCGGGATCGGCCATTGCTCTTGCCGCCGTTTTCATGACACCGATAGCCTCGGACTGGCTGTTCAGTCACCATGACAAGGCCGTTCTTGAGCTGCACAAACTCGCCTGGGCGTTCTCGCACGCAGTGACCAGCCTCTGTGTGCGGTGGCTTTCCTCGGCGCCATGGTCAGGCGAGCTTGCGCTCGCCTGAAGCCAGATGCGCGCCCGCCAGGCTGAATTGATCCGTTTTCAGCGCCTGAACGTCAGCCCTGGCACACGAACTGAATCAGCCCCTCACCTCAGCTATGAACTATACACAAGCCGCGCTGCGGTTGTGGTCACCCCGCCATCACCCGATCTGGCGATGGTGGATCGGATCATGGCCAAGAGCGTGGATCAGATTGAACGCGTGGGACAGACCATCCATGGTCTGCGCGACTTCATGAGCAAGGGCGTTTTGCACCATGCGCGGCGCGCCGCGGCGGCGGACATTTGAGCGTATATCACGCGTGACGACCGTTGGTATTACTCCTTGAAGTTAAAATTCGTCATATTCACAGCCTGTTCACGCATCTCCTGCCGTTCGGCATCGGACAAGGGAATCAGGCCCTTGTCGGCCAGATGTCCTTCCCGTCCCCATGCCTTTTCGCTGGCGAATGCGGCGACGTATTCCTTCAAACCTGGCACTATCTCGCCATGGGCTTTCTTAACGTAGAAATACAGGGGTCGCGACACGGGGTAATGGCCATCGGCAATGTTGTCAAAAGTCGGCTCCTGGCTGTCAACAGCCACTCCATGCAATCGATCTATGTTCTGATCAAGAAAGCTGAAGCCGAAAATGCCGAAAGCCCTGGGATTGGCCACGAGTTTCTGAACGATCAGATTGTCGTTCTCTCCTGCCTCGATGAAGGCTCCATCCTCACGGATCATCTGGCAGGCCATCTGGAACTGACGGGGGTCCTCTTTCTTCAGAGCCATGAATTCGGGAAGGCCTTCGCATGCTGTCTCCATGATCAGTTCAACGAAGGCATCGCGGGTCCCGGATGTCGGCGGCGGTCCCAGAACCTCGATTCGGACATCAGGCAGGCTGGCCTCGACGTCCTGCCATGTGTGGTAGGGGTTGTCGATCAGCCTGCCCTCTTGCGGGACCTGCTTGGCAAGGGCGAGAAAAATCTGTCTGCGGGTCATCTGCAGGGGTGGCGATGTCTTTGCGTGTGCCAGCACGATCCCGTCGTAGCCGATCTTGACTTCGACAATGTCGGTCACGCCATTGCGGGCACAAGTCTCCACCTCGCTTGTCTTGATACGGCGCGAGGCATTGGTGATGTCCGGGTACGCCCAGCCTATACCGGCACAGAACAGCTTGAAACCGCCACCGGAGCCGGTCGCTTCGACCACCGGCACCTTGAAGAGAGTGGTTTTGCCGAACTGCTCGGCAACGGCTGTCGCGAAAGGGTAGACGGTGGAGGAGCCGACGATGCGGATCTGATCACGGACCGACTGGGCATGGGCCACCCCGGCCATGAGGACCATGACCGCCACCGCGGCATGGGCAAGAGTTTTGCGTGTCATGTCTCAGAACTCCGGAAGATGGGAAGGAACATTTGGAAAGGACGTCCACCGTTTCTCATATCTCCGCGGCCCGTTCAGGACCGAGGATGGCCAGTCGCCACGCCTTGTTCTCGATCACAGGGCGTAGATCTAGCGGAACACGACCAGCCGCTCCGCATGGGAACCGGTTGCAGCGGCCGGGTCTGGAAAGCCGAGGTGGTGGACCGCGTGGTAGGATACCCCGGCCACACCGGGCACACCTCGCCCGCCGCGCCCCGCAGACCGTAATCACCAGATCCATCTGCGGGGCGCGGCGGGGGGGGGGGCATCCGGCCGGGCGAACGCGTCCCATGACTTCGAGCGCAAGCCTACAGTGGCCTGACCCTTTTCGTGCAGGACCGCAAGGGCCAGCAAATTGACCTGTCCGACCGGATGACTTCCGGCACTCCAGGCCCGGAAGCGCCCCTGACCAAGGTCGCTCAGCAACACCTCGGCCAGGCTGCTGCTGCGGGCATGACACCTTGCGCGGTGATGTTCTGTCGGCCTTGCGCATTGGCCAGGCAGGCGCCATGATTAGGGAAATCATGGCCGAGCATGCCAGATCGTTCCGGACGGCTATCAATGGAAACAAGACACTCCCCCCTTGACGATGATATCAGGCAGGCGCTGATGATGGTCGAACCGGTTCTGGAGGATTATATCACCGCGGCCGAGGAGTATGGTGCGTCTTGCCTTTTCCGGTTCCGTGTCTGCTGAGACCGGGTTTCCGCATTTTCTAGATCGTTTCAAGGTCCTTGAAGGCAGACTAGAAGCCTTGAGCGACAGAATCGCGGCGATGACGACGCGACCCCACTACCGCAACGAACAGCCAGAATGCGGTCGGTAGCGCTATGACATTGATCATCGGTGGTTGTCTCATAGCCCTGCTGCTCACAGTGCCGTGGTCGCGGCATGGACCGTGACGAGAATAAACCCTTGGCATGGAAAATTCAAGCAACCCCATCGGGAGGGTAAGCCACCGCTCCTAACCTTGTCCAGGCATCCTTCCCCTTCCCTTCCAGAGGTCGCGTTCGACAGCCCGCGGATGGGCATGCCGGAACGGAATATGCTATTAGAAGTACCACATACCATACCCCTTCGCCGGAGAAAGGGTAACGAAGGCCATACGCTTTCCAGAAAGTTCCCAGGAGAGCACAGACCCCGCGCCAATCACCACACCAGAACCAGGTTGTCGCGGTGAATCAGTTCACCCCGCCCACTGTAGCCCAGCACCGCAGCGATCTCGCTGGTATGCCGCCCCATGATCCGGGCGGTTTCATGCGATGAATAGGCAATTAATCCCCTGGCCACTCCCCTTCCCTCCCGGTTACGCACTAGAACCGTCGCCCCTGCCATGAACTGCCCGTCCACGGCAATCACCCCTGCCGGCAACAGGCTCGAACCGCTCCGCAGGGCAGCCACGGCCCCCTCATCCACCGTCAGCGTCCCGGTCGCCCGCAAGGCTCCGGCGATCCAGCGCTTGCGGGCCGGGTAACGTTCCGAGTCAGGGAGAAACCACGTACAGCGTCCCCCTCTCTCGAGAGCCCGCAGCGGATGTGACAAACGGCCGGAAGCAATAGCCATCCGGCAACCGGCGTTCATGCAAATGCGCGCTGCCATCAGTTTGGTCGCCATACCGCCCGATCCATAAGAGGAGGCACTGGCCCCGGCCATAGCCTCGATGGCCGGTGTGATGGCCCGCACCTCCGGCACGAAAAGGGCTGTCGGGTCGGCATGGGGATCGGCCGTGTAAAGACCGTCGATGTCGGAAAACAGAACCACGGCGTCGGCATCGATCATTTCCGCAACCCGTGCCGCCAGCCGGTCGTTGTCGCCGAATCGTAGTTCCTGGGTTGCCACGGTATCGTTCTCGTTGATGATCGATACCACGCCCAGCCGGAACAGGGTTTCAAAGGTATTGCGAGCATTCAAGTAACGATGCCTGTTCTCGGAATCGTCTAGCGTCAGAAGCACCTGTGCCGCCGGGATACCGTGCACGACCAGACCTTCCCGATAGGCATGCACCAGGGCAATCTGTCCGGCCGCCGCTGCGGCCTGCTTTTCGCCCATTTTCAGGCGCCGTCCCTCCAGGCCAAGGAGGCAACGCCCCAGTGCTACCGCTCCGGACGTAACCACCGCTACTTCCTGACCACGGCGGCGGGCGGTGGCGATATCCTCTGCCAGCCCGTCGAGCCAGGTCCGGTGCAGCGTGCCGGTCGCCTGATCCACGAGCAGGGCAGAACCGATCTTCAGAACCAGCCGGCGAACCGCCATGACAGGAGAGTCATCACCCGGCACGGCAGCCTCCGCAGGATCATGACGCTGGCCGTCATGGAGTCCATGCACACCCTCCTCCCTCCTCGTTCCCCCGCCCCCGCTTGCCGATGGCGTGTTTCAGGGCCTGGAGCAGAGGCTTGAGCCCGCTACCGGCAACACCGGATACCGTCCTCACTGCCGCGGCAGTGAGGCCTGCTGCTGTCGCCAGGGCAGCCTGCTGGGTGGCAATCTGCTCAGGTGGCAGAGCGTCAATCTTGTTGAGGGCCACGATTTCGGCCTTTTCGGCAAGACCGTGGCCATAGGATTTGATCTCGTCGCGCACAATGTGATAGGCCTGTGCTACGTTCGCACCGGTGCCATCGACCAGGTGCAGCAGCGCGCTGCACCGTTCGACATGCGCCAGGAAACGGATGCCCAGACCGGCACCTTCATGTGCCCCCTCGATCAGACCCGGAATGTCGGCAAGGATGAATTCGTCACCTTCCACGTACGCCACCCCCAGATGAGGGTGAAGGGTGGTGAAAGGGTAGTCGGCGATTTTTGGTCGTGCCCGGGTGGATGCGGCAAGGAAAGTGGACTTGCCGGCATTGGGGAGCCCAATCAGTCCGGCATCGGCGATCAGCTTCAGGCGCAGCCACAGCCACCGTTCTTCCCCCGGCCATCCCGGGCCAGCGCGGCGGGGCGCCCGGTTGGTTGCACTTTTGTAATGCGCATTGCCAAAGCCGCCATCCCCCCCCTGGGCCAGAAGCACCTTTTGCCCTGGCCGGGTCAGGTCAGCCAGCACGGTCGTGCGGTCGTCATCAAGCATTTGCGTCCCGGTCGGGACGGAAAGGGCGACATCGCGCCCTTTCCGTCCCGACCGGTTGGCCCCCATGCCGTCGTGGCCGCGTTCGGCCCGGAAATGCTGCTGGTAGCGGAAATCGATGAGGGTATTAAGATTGTCAACCGCCACCGCCACCACGTCCCCTCCCCGCCCGCCATCGCCGCCATCTGGTCCCCCGAACGCGATGAACTTCTCCCGTCGGAAGGCGACGCACCCGCGTCCGCCATCGCCGCTTCTAATATAAATTTTTGCCTGATCGAGAAACTTCATGGACGCGCCAACTTCCCTGCCGGGCCGCCTCCATGCGTGGGCACCAGGACCTTCCCCTCCGCGAGCGGCTCAGGCAACCTGTTCAACCGTTACGACCACCCGCCCTTTCCGGCCTCTTTTGAAGACCACCCGTCCCTCGGCAACCGCGAAAAGCGTGTGATCCCGTCCCATGTCAACGTTGTGCCAGGGATGGAACCTGGTCCCACGCTGCCGCACGATGATATTGCCTGGAATGACCCTCTGACCGCCGAACTTCTTGACCCCTAGCCGCCGTCCCGCCGTATCACGACCGTTGCGGGAGCTGCCCCCTGCTTTCTTATGAGCCATCGCCTGTCTCCTCGTGTGCCACCCTTGCGTGATGGACATACATCACATCTCCGCGAACACGGCACCCCCTTTGTTTCCTTTAATACCCTTTAAAGGGTATCCCTTCAATCTTAAAAGGCGGATCTGCGCATCATTGGCGATACGACAGCAGAAATGGTCCGCCGCAAATCTCCTGCTGCGTTTGCGCCCGGTTTGCGTCCGGGCGCCTCCCCCGAGGCCTCCGTGGAGAGATCGTTTCCTCTTCCCCCGCCCCCCCCCCCTCTACCCACCGGTCATTTCAGTGATCCTGACCAGTGTCAGGTTCTGCCGATGGCCCTTCTTGCGTCGATAGTTCTTACGCCGCTTTTTCTTGAAAACGACGACCTTGTCATCCTTGAACTGGCGCAGGATTTCGCCCTTTACGGACACGCCGGCCACGACCGGCCTGCCGACCGTTTCTCCCATCATCAGCACTTCGGTAAAGGCAACGGCTGAACCGGGTTCACCATCGAGCTTCTCGACGGCCACGATACTATCCTTGGCGACTCTGTACTGTTTGCCGCCGGTCTTGATCACTGCAAACATGGTGTGGCTCACGATTCCTACCCAGAATATGCACAACAGCCTCACGGCGGTCGCACACAGCTCCACAAGAAGGGCGGCACTATAACCGTCCGCACAGGGCTGTCAAGGCGCTTGATCTGCAAGCAGCAATCCTCGGTATGGCAAGCCCTCCCCCTTGGATCGGAGGGGGAGTCTTCCCTGTCATTTTCACAATAAGAATCGCTGATCCGCAAGGCAGAATGCTTCCTTTCCTTTCCATTCCTTTCATCCCTTGCCATGGAACGCTAGGGGGAAATGTCTGAAATGGGCGGCCCGCCAGTATAAAGGGCCAAGCTCCTGCGCGCGATCAAACGGGGCTGGAACGACGTGGCAGAACGGATGGGGGAGGACCAGCCGGTGGAAAGACGGGACATTTCGTGCAGACCATTGGCAGGATCAACAACTGGATCGGGCGTCTGGTGTCGTGGCTGGTGTTGGGAATCATCGGGGTCTGCTTTGCCGTTGTCGTGTTGCGCTATGGTTTCGGCTATGGCCGGGTCTGGATGCAGGATCTTTATGTGTGGCTGCACGCCATAGTTTTTATGACTATTGCAGGCAATATCCTGGGGCGCAACGGCCACGTGCGGGTAGATATCTTCTACCGCCCGGCTTCGGCCCGTCAGCAGGCGTGGGTGGATCTGATTAGCACGATCGTCTTCCTGATTCCCTACATCACGGTTCTGATGGTGTGGAGCTGAACCTATGTCGCCGCCTCGTAGGCCATTTGCCGAAGAGGCCCACAATACAGATAGCACGCCGTCTCTCTATTCTGTTTGTCTTCAGCTTCCTGGTCGGGGGGCAGGGACTGGCCCCCCCCCTGGCCGGACGCAGTCTTCTGACCCTGATGGGGCATCCGCTGCCACCGTACCACACTCTGGCGGAAAATGAACAAAACGAAAAGGTAAACAATGACAAGCCTTGCGACTGGTGAAGTGTTATCGCTGTTCATGTTCTTCAGCATCACCGGCGTGCTGCTGCCTGGGTACCAGGTGGCTTTTTCCCTTAACCGGTACAGCCCTGATTTTCGCCCCCATCGGCCGGTCGCTTGGCACTTTCAATGCTGTCAATCTGACGAGTCTGGCTTCGCGTTGTATCGGAATCATGCTGAACGAGGTTCTGGTGGCGGTACCGTTGTTCGTGTTCATGGACATGATGCTGGAACGCTCGAAGATCGCCTGGCAACCAATTGAAACAATGGGAAGATTGTTTTGAGTCGTGCGTGGCAGACTCGGGTATTTGGTCGTGATGGTGGGGGCCCTGCTTGCGGCCTCCACCAGCGTAGCCGGCGCCACACCGGTCGTGACCATGGGCCTCTTTTGAGCCTGCCGACGGATGATACGGGCTGGCTATGATCCGCGGCCGGCGAGCGGCGTCATTTGCGCCTCGGGCATGCTGGGCCAGATCATTCCACCTTTCATGGTTCTCGTTTTCATCGACGACATCCATCCTCCCGGGCGCCAATGCCGAAGCACAGATGGCGAAGGGCAATTTCGCACCAAATCCAGTTTCAGTAGAAAATCTGTTCGACGGTGCCTTTCTACTAGGTAGAATGTAGTCTTGTTTTACATGCTATAGGTATTTATAGAATCCGCCACAGATCCTGCATCGTGTCCGCCCCTGCCAGCCGGTGATGAGAAACGGTGCTACCTTCTTTGGAAACAGGTACTGGTCGCGATGGTTCCGCCGCTGGCCCTGATCACTGCCGTGCTAGGTTTGATCCTGGCCGGTGTTGCCACGTCGACCGAGTCGGCTTCGGTGGGAGTCATCCTGCTCGCGATCTTGCGCCAGCGGCTGTCATGGTCGGTGCTGCAGAAGGTGGTCCAGGATACCGCTGAAATCAGTTCAATGATCTTCGTCATATTTTTAGGGGCTTCCGTCTTCTCCCTCGTGTTCCGTCTCATGGGTGGAGGCCATCTGGTGCGTGATTTTCTGATGTCCCTGCCAGGTAGCATGTTACGGCCGTGGCCTTCGTCCATAGCCCTGGTGTTCGTGCTGGGCTTCATTCTTGACACCTTCGAAATCATCTTCATTATCCTGCCCATTACAGTGCCCATCCTGCTTGCCATGGGGCAACATGAGTGCGATCTGGTTAGGCGTGATGGTCGGAATCAACCTGCAAACGAGCCTCCTGACTCCGCCCTTTGGATTTGCGTTGTTCTATCTGCGTGGCGTTGCTTCCCCATCGATCCACACGACCCATATTTATCGTGGCGTCGCCCTGTAAATAGGCGGGCTTATCCTAGTGATCCTCTATCCGCAACTTGCCGACTGATTGCCATCGGTGGTATTCAGCCCGTGACAAAGAGTGGCTGGGGCTCTTTCTCACAGGGGCGTGAGGAGAAAAGGGTTTTTTTGGCATGCCGTTCGCGTTACAGTCCGGAAGGTCTTTGCATCGCAAAATAGCGGGTAAAAACAATGGCAGGCAGTGTCAACAAGGTCATTCTCGTCGGCAATCTGGGACGCGATCCGGAAGCCCGTCACGGTCAGGACGGGAACAAGATTGTAACGTTTACTATCGCAACCTCGGAGAGCTGGAAGGATCGCTCCTCAGGAGAGCGACGTGAGAAAACCGAATGGCACCGCGTGGTCATCTTCAATCCCAATCTGGCCGACATCGCTGAGCGCTACCTGCGCAAAGGATCGAAAGTTTATCTGGAAGGTGCCCTGCAAACCCGCAAATGGATAGACCAGGCAGGAGCCGAACGCTACACGACCGAAGTGGTGATCGGTCGTTTCCGCGGCGAACTGACCTTGCTCGATAGTCGCGGTAGCGGCATGGAACCGCCCCCTCCCTCTGACCCGGTGGAGTACAGCACCTCCCCTGCCCCTCGCGCCCAGGCCGCTGGCAGTAGCACAGGGTGGGATCGTTCGCCCGATCTTGATGACGAGATCCCGTTTTAAGAACACCCTCCCTGGAAAAATACCGGAGTCTCCATCATGGCTGCGTCAGTTTCCGCAGGGACAGGATTGGTTGCCGATATCGGCGGAACCAATGCGCGCTTTGCCCTGTGCCATCCAGGGGGAGAGGCTCATGGCGGATGCAGCCTGCCTTGTGCAGATTTCCCCGGCCCGGTCGAGGCGGCAAAGGCCTATCTGGCTGGCATGCAACCGGAACCGCGGCCGACCGTGGGTGCCTTCGCCGTGGCCTCTCCTATCGCGGGTGATGTCATCACAATGACTAATCATCCCTGGCAGTTTTCTGTCACGAGGATTCGCCAGGAGCTGGGCCTGGATCGCCTGGAAGTCATCAATGATTTCGAGGCCGTGGCCCGATGTGTGCCACGTCTTACCCCCGGACATCGTTTGCAGGTGGGAGAGGGCGCGCCGGTGGTAAATACCCCGATTGCCGTTCTGGGGGCGGGGACCGGTCTCGGCGTGGCCTTGCTGATGCCGGAAGGGGGCCGGTGGCGGGCCGTGCCGACTGAAGGAGGCCATGTCACCATGGCGGCTGCCGATGAGCGCGAGAGCACAATCTTGGCTCTTTTGCGGCGACGTTTCGGTCACGTTTCGGCAGAGCGAATCCTGTCCGGTCCCGGTCTCATTAATCTGCATGCGGCCCTGGCGAAAGCGAAGGGAACGGCTTGCGATTTATCGCTGGAGCCGGCTATCGTAACGGAGCATGCCCTGGCGGGAACGGATGCCTCGTGTGTCGAAACAGTGCACATGTTTCTAGCCATGCTTGGCGCCATAGCCGGCAACCTGGCCCTGACCACAGGAGCACGGGGAGGTGTCTATATCGCCGGCGGTATCGTGCCCCGGCTGATCACGATGGTGCCCGCTTCGTCGTTCCGGACGCGATTCGAGGACAAGGGCCGCTTCCGTGCCTACAATGCCCAGGTTCCGACCTATGTCATCACCCACCCCTACCCTGCCTTTCTCGGGCTGAGCGCTCTGCTGGATGAGTCATAGCCGCTGGGAGACCTGATTCCGTACCGGAGGGTAACCCGACAACGACAGGCCCTTTCCACGTCCCTCATCTACTCTGGTGATAGTGGCGCAATGGCGGTCGGATCAAGGTTAGCCTGTTCAGCAACGGTCGCCATGTAGCTGTGCAGCGTGTCAAGCCAGGGTGCTTCCGGCAGTGACCGCGCCTCCAGCCCCCGCCAGAGAGCGATGGCCCGGCGGGAATCGCCTGCCTGCCAGGCTACCATCCCCAGATAGAAGGCAGCCCGCGGATCGTTGGGTTCAGCCCGATAGGCGCGGTGGAAGATTTCCTCCGCCTTGGGCGGTACTTGTCCGCCCCGACTCCGTACCAGCATCTCACCATAACTGGCTAGGGTATCGAAATCCTCGGCACCTTGTTCGATCGCCATGCGGAATGACTGTGCCGCCGCAGCGTAGCGTCCAATCTGCCGCTGCGAACGTGCCAGCAGTAGCCAGCCCTCGATCCGTTCCGGGGTTGCTTCCATGTGCCGGGCCAGTTCATCGACCAGATGTTCCACTGCCTGTACCTGGGTTGCAACCACGGCAACCGTCTGATCGGGCAGCGCGGGGGATCCCAGAAGCAGATAGAGCCCGACCGCCCCCACCGGTACGCCAACACCGACCAAGGCCACCGCCCCGAAAGACCCCCTTCCCACGCGGATCATACTATCCCTGGCCGTACTATCAGCCGCCGCCCGCAACAGGCGACGCTGGATTTCGATCCGGGTGCCTTCAGCCTGTTCTACCGTCAGCAGACCACGACTCACGTCACGCTCTATTTCGGCAAGCTGATCCCTGTAGATCGCAAGCGCGTGGTTGCCTTCCTTTCCCGGCGATTGCCGGCGCACCAAGGAAATCACCAGCACCGTCACAGTCAGAACCAGCAGAGGCACTGCCCCGAGCAGAAGATCACCATTCATTCGTGCCTCCCCCCTCCTGCATCAGGGTGCGCAAACGACGACGCTCATCATCCGACAAGGGCGGTCCGCCCTCATTCATACACCCGCGGCTACGCGCCAGGAGCCGCCACATCATGCCCGCGGCCAGCAGGAGGAACAAGAGAGGCCCCAGCCATAGTAGTCCCGTGGCGAACTTGAACGGTGGCTTCAAGGTCACGAAGTCGCCATAGCGCTCAACCAGGAACCAGATGACGTCCGCATCTGTGTCCCCAGCCACGATCCGCTCCCGCACCAGCACCCGCATGTCGCGGGCCAGCTCGGCATTGGAGTCATCAATGGACTGGTTCTGACACACCACACAGCGCAACTGCTGACTGACAGCCCGGGCCCGGGTTTCCAGATCCGGATCGGCGAGCATCTCGGCCGGCTCAACCGCCCGCGCCGGCCAGGCCACGCCCGAGACCAGGCCGCAGAACAAAACCGCGGCACCAATGCCAGCGACCGGGGAAAGCCATTCCCGCCCCCTTCGTGATGTCATGGCTTCTCCCGTCGCAATCGCTCGATTAAAGGGTGAAGGGTCTTCTCCCAGACTTCAGGCGTGAGGGAACCGATGTGCTTGGAGCGGATCACCCCTTCGGCATCGATGACGAACGTCTCCGGTGCCCCGGTCACCCCGAAGTCAATCGCCACCCGACTGTCTGAATCCACCCCGACCCGGTCGTAGGGGTCGCCCTGGCGGCGTAGCCACGCCGCTCCCTTCTCGGGATCATCACGCCAGTCAATACCATGAACGGGGACTAGGTCCTTGATCTTCATCAGAAAGGGATGTTCAGCCATGCAGGCCACGCACCATGATCCGAAGATGTTGACGATACTCACCCCCTTCAGATTTTCGCTGTGCAATGCCCGTCCCCGGCCCGGCAGGGCCGGCAGGACAAACGATGGCACCGGACGATTGATCAGAACCGAGGGGACGCGGTTGGGTGTCTCCCCCTCCCCGATCGCGATCAGCCGCACCATGAACACCGCGACCAGGCCTAGGAACACGACCAGAGGCAGGACGATGACAGGGCGCATGGCAGACACTCACATCCTCCTGGACGGGCGGTTGGGTGCTCCCACGCGATGGCGACGGTCGGCCAGCGAAACGATGCCCCCCAGCACCATCAACCCGGCGCCATACCACAACCATGGGATAAACGGCTTGTAATAAAGACGCACGACCACCCCCCCCTCCTCGTCCTGCTCACCCATGGCAACATAAAGATCAACCAGACCGGTTGTATGGATTGCAGCTTCCGTGGTCGGCTGAGGCGGATGGGTATACTGGCGTCGTTCGGGGTAGAGCGTTGTCACGAACCGCCCATCGTCATCATGCACGATAATCATTCCGCGCTCGGCCTGATAGTTGGGGCCGGCAATGGTCTCCAGACCCGTCAGGGTGAAGACATAGCCCTTGAGTTCGGCAGAGTCCCCGGTGCGCAGGACAAGGACCTTCTCCGCCTCCCACCCCGTCACCCCAGCGATGCCCGCTATCAGCACGGCCACACCGACATGTGACAAAGTCATGCCATAAGCCGCCCGCGGCAGATGCAGCGCCCGGTGCAGTGATTCGGACAGAGGCGCCCGGAAAAGGAGAATACGTTCTGCCAGTTCTATCAAGGTTGCCATGCCCAGCCATGCCGCCATCCCCATGCCCACGGCCAGGGCAGCGCCTTCGGCAGCGGTCACACCAGCGACTAGACCCGCCACCACCATGGCTGGCCACAACCGGCGCAACGCACGCCTCCCATCGCCACGCTTCCACGCCAGCAACGGACCGATGGCCATGACCACGAGCAGCGGCACCATCAGCGGCACGAAGGTGCGATTGAAGAACGGCGCGCCGACCGACAGTTTGCCGATGCCAAGGGCCTCGGCCAGCAGGGGGTAAAGTGTTCCCAAAAGCACGGTGGCTGCTGCCACTGCTAAGAGAGCCGTGTTGAACAAAAGGCCGCCTTCGCGTGACACGGCGGCAAACAGACCACCGCCCTGCAAGCCCGGTGCCCGCACGGCAAACAGCAGAAGCGATGCCCCTCCTGTCACCACAAGCAGGGCTAGCACAAACACGCCTCGGGCCGGATCGGCAGCAAAGGCATGCACCGACGTGAGAATGCCAGAACGGACGAGAAAGGTGCCGAGTAGACTCAAGGAAAAAGTGATAATGGCAAGCAGAATGGTCCATTTCTTCAAGCCGTCGCGCTTTTCCACGACGAGCGCCGCATGCAACAGAGCGGTTCCGGCCAGCCAGGGGATGAAGGCAGCATTCTCGACCGGATCCCAGTACCACCAGCCGCCCCAGCCCAATTCGTAATAGGCCCACCAGCTTCCAAGTGCGACACCAAGCGTCAGGAAAATCCACGCTGCCAGGGTCCATGGCCGCACCCAGCGCGCCCAGGCCGGATCAACCCGTCCCTCGATCAGAGCGGCGATAGCAAAAGAAAACGCCATCGAAAAGCCGACATACCCCAGATACAGCAGCGGCGGATGAAAGGCGAGTCCCGGATCCTGCAAAAGCGGATTGAGGCCCTGCCCTTCCACAGCCGGCGGATTCAGACGTCGGAAGGGATTGGAGGTGAGCAGGATGAACAGGAGGAAACCGACTGCTACCATTGCCTGTACAGATAGTACGCGAGCTCGCAAGGCGGGTGGAAGATTGCGGCCCGTCACGGCCAGCATCACCCCGAACACCGACAGGATCATCACCCACAGGACCAGCGACCCTTCATGGTTCCCCCATACACCGGCGATTTTGTACAGAAGCGGTTTGGCGGTATGGGAATTGGCAACCACCGTGTAGACGGAGAAGTCGGATTCAACGTAAGCATGGACCAGTGCGCCGAAGGCCATGACAACCAGAACGAACTGCACCATTGCAGCGGGGCCGGCCACTGCCATCCAGCCTGTCTCGCCACGCTGCGCGCCCAGCAGGGGGACAACCGCCTGTACCACGGCGACCAGGAGGGCTAGAATAAGGGCGAAATGACCAAGTTCAACCGTCATGGGCGTTCCGTCATCGCGGGCTGTTCGACTCCGGCATCGGACTCCCCTGTCTTCTCCCCCTGCCTGGCAGGGTTCTCCTGCCACTGGCCAGCTTTTTTCAAGGTATCTGCCACCTCGCGAGGCATGTAGGTCTCATCATGCTTGGCAAGGACCTCGGAAGCCTGGAACACACCATCGGCGCCAAGCCTTCCTTCCGCCACGACCCCCTGGCCTTCGCGGAAGAGATCAGGCAGAATGCCGGTGAAGACGACGGGAATGTCGTGGGCCATGTCGGTGACGACGAAGTGCACCAGTCGGCCCTCTTTCCGCACACTGCCCGTGGCGACCAGTCCACCAATGCGCAAACGCCGGTCGAGCGCGATCGGCCGTTCCGCCAGCTCACTTGGGGAAAAGAAGAATACGACCGAGTCGCGGACCGCGAGCAGGACAAGACCAACCGCCATTCCCAGGGCCAACAGACCGGATACCACCCACGCCAGACGCCGTTTCTTACGGGTCATAGGGGGCTTTTCCTTCCTTAAGCCAGTGCGAAGTATTGCGGGCCACGCTCCGCCGGTCACCCCAGGCGGCTTGCAGTCTTTCCAGTTCTGCCTCGCGGGCGGTCATGGCCCGCACGCTGACAACCGCCAGCCCCACCAGAATCCCGATTCCCACCGCATAGGCCGACCAAACGAACAGCCCGTATCCACCCATGGCCCAGAAAGCAGCCATTCCTTAGCTTCCCTCGATCCTTTCCCCGTCCCGATCCCCTAAGAACAGCCGCGGGCTCTTTCCTGCAAAGTCCGGAAACCGGAAGTCGCCTCCTAACCATGTATCTGCGCCATATGGATGGCGCGCCCCTTGGCTGCGGCGATTCCAGTCCGCACCCGCACTAGAAGTAGAGTAACATAATAAAGCTTGAAGGCCACGCCCATGACCAGAAGCGGCCACAGCATTTCCGTTGCAATAGCAGGCAGGCCTACCCGGGTAACGCTGGCTGGCTGGTGCAGGGTGTTCCACCAATCGACCGAGAACTTGATGATGGGTACATTGACGAACCCGACCAGCGCCAGAATGGCTCCCGCCCTGGCGCCACGCCCAGGATCATCGAAAGCATGCACCAGCGCCATATGGCCGAGGTAGAGAAACAGGAGAATCAGCATCGACGTCAGCCGGGCATCCCACACCCAATAAGCTCCCCACATGGGCTTGCCCCATAAGGCACCGGTCACGAGACAGATGAACGTGAAGGCTGCACCCACGGGCGATGAAGCCCTGGCGACCAGATCGGCCAGCGGATGCTTCCAGATCAGGCCGACCGCGCTCGCCACCGCCATTGCCGTGTAGGTGAACAGGCCCATCCATGCCGCCGGCACATGGATGTACAGGATTCGCACCGTCTCGCCCTGCTGATAGTCCGCCGGCGAGAAGACAAGCCCCCAGACGATTCCCGTGACCAGCAGCAGGATGGTCACGCTGCCACTCCATGGCAGAACAGCAGTGGCGAATCGCAGGAAGCGGGCCGGATTGGCAAAGCGATGCATGGCACCAAAAGACCTCGCGCTTCTTTGCTCGGACGGAGGCTTTCCTTGTACCGCCAATCGCCACGCATTTCCAGAAAATCCACGGTCTCCCGAGAGGGAGCCCGAGGCTTCTCAACCGCTCCCGGGACCTGGACAGGGCATCGGAAGAAGGAAGATCGTCCGTTTCATATGGCATCATTCCCGCGAAGCTCGTCCCCGTGAAAGCGAGGGGCAGGAATCCAGGACACCGACAAGGCATGGGAACACTCCATAGGTGGCCCCATGCCTCCCCTGCGCAAGGATTAGGCTTGCGCAGGGGTGACACGCCTTGTCCATGAATATCTTCCTTCTCCCGATTGCCATGGGTGTCTGGATCGCCACCCTGACAACGTCATCTCCCTTCCCCTTCGCCGCTGCCTTCCAGACCTCCCACCCCCCCCCCCCC
>CAZUWH010000003.1:0-16509 GCA_964624075.1 uncultured Rhodobacterales bacterium | reverse complement strand
CATGCCAACGAAATGCTGTTTGGCTTCGCCAGCGCCGTCGTAACCGGCTTTCTTTTGATGGCAGTGCCAAACTGGACCGGAACGGCGCCGGATGCAGGACGGCCGGTTACGATTCTGGCCGGTCTGTGGTTGGCAGGACGTGTCGCCGTCTGGAACGGCGTAATGTTGCCGGCGAGTCTGGTAGCCGTGATTGATCTGACCTTTCTGCCTGTCCTTGCCGCACGGACTGGACCGCCGATTTTTCTCCGCCGGCAATGGCGCAACAGCATCTTTCCGCTGTGACCTGGTGCACATCGGAAATTCCTCTTGACCCGCTGCGCGAAGTGCTCCACCAAGCGAGAATCGTCCCTGCTGTTGCGAGAACCGTCATGCATTACGCCATCGTGCCCGTCACGCCTTTTCAACAGAACTGCACAGTGTTGTGGTGCGCCGAGACGGGCAAGGGGGTGGTGGTTGACCCGGGTGGTGAAATCGAGCGGATCAGTGCCGCAGTCGAAAGATGTGGCGTCGCAGTGGAACGTATTCTGTTGACCCATGGCCATATCGACCATGCTGGCGGTGCCGGCGCGCTGGCTAAACGGTTTGGCGTACCGATCGAGGGCCCGCATCAGGCCGATGGCTACTGGATCCGGCAGATGGCGGAACAGGGGCGTTACTTCGGGATACACGCTCCTCTCCCCTTCACACCGCATCGCTGGCTGGAAGCCGGCGACACCATCCGTTTTGGCAACGTCACCCTTGCTGTCCTGCACTGTCCTGGCCACACGCCGGGTCATATCATCTTCTACGATAGCCAGTCCAGGCTTGCGCAAGTGGGGGATGTCCTGTTTGCCGGCTCCATCGGCCGCACTGATTTTCCCGGAGGCGACTATCAGACCCTGATTCGCTCTATTACGCAAACCCTTCTGCCCTTGGGGGACGATATCACTTTCATTCCCGGCCACGGGCCACTCTCGACTTTCGGTGCCGAACGATTGAATAATCCCTTCTTGACTGAATGAATGAACTTCATCGCAGTTAATACAGATAGTAAGACCAGTTATGGTCATCGTTGCGGTAGGGCACGCCAACGCATATGCGCTTTGCGTGGCGCGCGGTGGTGCAATACCACGGCCAACAAGTTTTGACCTGTTGGCCGTGGTGGCCCGCGACCACGGGGCTTGGCGCGTATGCGTCCGGCGCCTGAGGGTAGGTTTCCGGAAAGTCCAAGGACTTTCCGGAAACCGTGTAATATGGTGATTATCTAGGCATCTGTCAGTCTTCCGCCTATTCATTAGGCTGCCACACGCCAACGGCCCATTTCTTCGGTGCCGG
Source organism: uncultured Rhodobacterales bacterium (assembly GCA_964624075.1). Classification (GTDB taxonomy): domain Bacteria; phylum Pseudomonadota; class Alphaproteobacteria; order Rhodospirillales; family Rhodospirillaceae; genus CAZUWH01. The sequence continues at coordinate 15,195 of CAZUWH010000003.1, read as the reverse complement.
AAATGGTCCTTTCCATCCCTGGCATCGTCTTTGCTGAATATTTACGAACACGACACGCGGCGGGCAGCGGCGCCCGCTTTCGCGTACAACCTAAAGACGGGTTCCCTCGGGTAATGGCGTCTGGAGAGCAATGCGTCCCTTGCGACGAGGCGCCTCGGATGCCTTTTTATTTTCGGAGATAGGAAATGGTTTATCTCTCCGCGCGCCGCCGTCTCGTCGTCATCGGCAATGGAATGGCCGGCATGCGCACAGTCGAGGAACTACTCGTCCGCGCGCCGGACCGCTTTACCGTGATAGTGTTCGGCGAAGAGCCGCACCCCAATTACAATCGCATCATGTTGTCTGCAGTCCTGGCGGGTGACAAGACCCTTGAGGACATCGTCATCAATCCGAGATCCTGGTACGAGGAGCACAATATTGCCCTCTGGACCGGAGATCCGGTGGTGGCCATCGACCGCACAGCCAAAACCGTCTTCTCGGCTGCCGGACAGATCGTGCCCTATAACTCGCTGCTGCTTGCAACCGGCTCGCGGCCCTTGATGCCCCCCCTGCCGGGACTCGATCTACCAGGCGTGGTGCGCTTTCGTGACATCGCCGATACCGAAACAATGCTAGCTGCGGCCCGGACCTGGCGGCAAGCAGTCGTGATCGGCGGCGGCCTTCTGGGGCTAGAGGCGGCCTGGGGCCTGAAGCGACGTGGCATGGAGGTGACGGTGGTCCACCTAATGCTAACCCTGATGGAACGTCAGCTCGATGCCGAGGCCGGTGGTCTCCTGCAACGGGATCTGGCCAAACGCGGTCTGTGTTTTTTCACAGGCGCTCACACTGAAGCGATTCTGGGATCGACGCGGGTCGAGGGCGTGCGCCTGGCCGATGGCCGCACGATACCTGCCGATCTGGTGGTGGTCGCCATCGGTACCCGTCCCCATGTCGCTCTTGCCATGGATTGCGGTCTTGCCGTCAACCGCGGCATTGTGGTCGGTGATGACATGACGACCAGTGATCCCGACATTCATGCAGTCGGCGAGTGTGTCGAACATGCCGGCCAGGTGTTCGGATTGGTGGCACCCTTGTGGGAACAGGCCAAGGTCTGTGCCGCCCGTCTGGCCGGAGATACGCAGGCCACCTATGTCGCGCCACCCTTCTCCACCAAACTCAAAATCACCGGCATCGATGTGTTCTCGGCAGGACAACTGGGCGCCACTGATCCCGCCGACGCCGAAGTGGTCTTCCGCGACGTGGCCAGGGGAACCTACCGCAAGCTGGTCATCCGCGACAACCGTCTGGTCGGCGCAGTGTTGTATGGCGAGGTTGGCGAGAGTGGCTGGTATTTCGAGCTGATGCAGGCTGGAACGGACATTGTCCCCTTCCGTGACCGCATCATCTTTGGTCGTGCCTTCGCCACCCTCCAGCCCGCCGCCGCGGACGTGGCAGCGATGGCCGACACGGCGCAGGTATGCGGCTGCAACGGTGTCACCAAGGGCGGAATCGTCGCCACCATCCGTGCCAGAGGGCTTACGACCATGGAAGAGGTCCGCGCCCACACCAAAGCCAGTGCCTCTTGCGGCCAGTGTACTGGAACCGTCAAGGCCCTACTCGCCCACGTCACCGGCAAGACGGCCACCGTCTCCACGGCCATGTGTCCATGCACCGACCTTGGTCACACTGCGGTACGACAGGCGATCCTGGCGAAAGGCCTGAAGACACAGGAGGCCGTGCGCACCGCACTTGACTGGCGAACGGTAGATGGCTGTGCCAAGTGCCGTCCGGCGCTCAATTACTATCTCGTGTGTGCCTGGCCAGATGTGTATGTGGACGACTCCCGTTCCCGCTTCGTCAATGAACGGGTACATGCCAACATTCAAAAGGATGGCACCTATAGTGTGGTGCCGCGCATCTGGGGTGGCCTCACGACGCCCGCCGAATTGCGCGCCATCGCTGATGTGGCGGAAAAGCACGCTGTTCCCACGGTCAAGATTACCGGCGGCCAGCGTATTGATCTGCTTGGCGTGCGCAAGGAACAGCTTCCGGCCATCTGGGCCGACCTCAACGCCGCAGGGCTGGTCTCAGGGTATGCCTACGGCAAGGCCTTGCGCACGGTAAAGACTTGTGTCGGTTCCGAATGGTGCCGTTTCGGCACGCAGGACTCAACCGGACTTGGTGTCAAACTGGAAAGGCTCCTGTGGGGAAGCTGGACGCCGCATAAGGTCAAGCTCGCCGTTTCAGGCTGCCTACGCAACTGTGCCGAGGCGACCATCAAGGACATCGGCGTGGTGTGTGTCAAGGCCGGTTACGACATCGTGATCGGCGGCAACGGCGGGGTCGAAGTGCGCGTCACCGATCTTCTGATCCGGGTCGCCACCGAAGCCGAGATCCTGGAATACTGTGCGGCCTTTCTACAACTTTACAGAGAATATGCCCACTACCTAGAGCGGACGGCCCCGTGGATTGTACGAGTCGGACTGCCCTTCATCAAGGCCCGTCTCGTGGAAGATGAGGCCGGCCGCAAGGCCCTCTACGCCCGCTTCCTCCATTCCCAGTACCATGCCCAGAGCGACCCGTGGCGCGCGCGCGCTGACGGGACGATCGATGCGCATGAGTTCCAACCCCTGGCCATAGTGGAGTGACTCCGATGGACTGGATCGATATCGGGACTATGGACGACATCCCCCGCCGCGGAGCACGCCGGGTGGCAACACCGGAGGGAGAGGTGGCAGTCTTCCGCACCGTTGATGATGTAATCTTCGCCCTTGCCGACCGCTGCCCGCACCGTGGCGGCCCCCTGTCGGAGGGAATCGTTGCCGGCCATCTGGTGACCTGCCCGCTCCACAACTGGGTGATTGACCTGGAAAGCGGCCACGCGGTTGCCCCTGATGAGGGTTGCGTGCCCCGGCACGTAGTGCGGGTTGCAGACGGGCGGCTGTGGCTGGAGCGCCTGCCGGCCAAAGCTTCCGCCCATGACTAGGGAAGTTAGAACCACCTGCCCCTATTGCGGCGTCGGCTGTGGCATCATCGCTACGGCGACGGCGACGGGGTGGATCATACGCGGCGATCCGGATCATCCGGCCAATCATAGCCGGTTGTGCTCGAAAGGGGCTGCCCTGGCCGACACGCTCAAACCCGGGGCCCGTCTCCTGCATCCTGTTGTGGATGGCCGTCCGGCCGGCTGGACGGAAGCAATCGCCGCAACGGCCCACCGGATTCGTGCAGTCATCGATACGCACGGACCGGATGCCCTGGCCTTCTACCTGTCAGGTCAGCTTCTGAGCGAGGACTATTACGTTGTCAACAAGCTGGCCAAGGGATTCCTCGGTACCGCCAATGTCGATACCAACTCGCGTCTGTGCATGGCCTCGACCGTGGCAGGTCAGCACCGGGCTTTCGGTGCTGATATCGTGCCCGGCTGCTACGCGGATCTGGAGCTGGCCGACCTGGTCGTTCTGGTTGGCTCCAACCTAGCCTGGTGCCATCCAGTTCTGTTTCAGCGCCTGGCCCAGGCGAAAAAAAATCGCGGCACGCAGGTAGTCGTGATTGACCCGCGCCGGACCGAAACTTGCGTCATCGCCGATCTGCATCTTCCCATCGCCCCCGGCGGTGACGTGGCCCTGTTCAACGGGCTTCTCGCCTACCTGAGCCGGACGGGTCGTCTGGACGTCGCTTTCATTGCCAGCCGGACCAGCGGTTTCGCCGCCGCTCTGGAGGCAGCGCAAGAGGACGAGGAGCCTCCTACGGCGGAGGTCACCCGTTTTTACGACTGGTTCGCGACAACCGAGCGGGTGGTCACGGTATTCTCGCAAGGGGTCAACCAGTCGTCGCAAGGAACCGACAAGGTCAACGCCATCCTCAATGTCCATCTGGCGACCGGGCGGATCGGCCGCCCTGGCACGGGGCCATTCTCCGTCACCGGCCAGCCCAATGCCATGGGCGGGCGCGAGGTCGGCGGGTTCGCCAATCAGTTGGCAGCGCATATGGGGTTCGAGCCGGAGTCGGTAGACCGGATACGCCGTTTCTGGCAGGCGCCACAGATGGCAACCCGTGCCGGCCTAAAGGCGGTGGATCTGTTCCGTACCATCGCGGATGGCCACGTGAAGGCGGTATGGATCATGGCCACCAACCCGGCCGTGAGCCAGCCTGAAGCCGACCGCGTCCGCCAGGCGCTGGCCGGCTGCCCGGTCGTGATCGTCTCCGACTGCGTCGCCGATACCGACACCCTGCGCCATGCCCATATCCACCTGCCGGCGTGCACGTGGGGCGAAAAGGACGGCACTGTGACCAATTCCGACCGTACCATTTCCCGGCAGCGCTCATTCCTGCCGCCCCCGGGCGAGGCTAGGGCCGACTGGCAGATCGTTGCCGCGGTAGCGGCTGCTCTTGGGCACGGGGCGGCCTTTGCCTGGCGTTCCCCCGCCGAGGTGTTTGACGAATACGCCCATCTCACCGCCTTCGAGAACGATGGCCGCCGTGCTCTCGATCTTTCCGCCTGGATCGGTGCCGACTACGACGGCTTGAATCCTAGCCCGTGGGGAGGGAGCCGCTTTTTCGCCGAAGGGCACTTCTTTCATGCCGACGGACGGGCCCGGTTCGTCGCCATCCGCTCCCAGACGCCCAAAGAGCATGTCTCGCCTGCCTTTCCCTTGCGCCTGAACAGCGGCCGCTACCGCGACCAGTGGCACACCATGACCCGGACGGGCCTGTCTTCCCGCCTGTCCGGTCACCGTCCGGTACCACTGCTCGACATGCACCCGGCCGATGGCGCCCGCCTTAGCCTGGCAGAGGGTAAATTGGCACGGGTGGAAAGCCGCTGTGGCGATTATCTGGCCCAGGTTCATCTTACGTTTGAACAACGGGAAGGCGAGGTGTTCCTGCCGCTACACTGGAACGACCTCTATGCGGCGCGGGCTGTCATTGGTCGCCTCTATCCCGCCCACACCGACCCGATTTCCGGCCAGCCGGAGTTGAAACACGTGCCCGTGCGGGTCCAGCCCTGTCCGGTCATCTGGCATGGTCTGCTGGTGTGCGGGAGCGACGATGCGGTGACAATGCCAGAGACGATTCCCTGGCGGGTCCGCCGCACCGTGGCCCCGGCGGCGCAGGCCATAGCTCTCGCGGGCCAGCAGTGGGAACAGGCAGCGGCTCTGGTCACGGCCCTGGATCATTGTTATGATTCGAACCGCATCGAGGTCAGTGATCCGGTTCGCCAAACCGCCCACTATGGCTGGATGGTAGCAGAACGGTTGCGGGTAGCCTTGTTCCTGGCACCACAGCCGCCCGATGTTACACCGGCCTGGGTGGCCGGGCGAATGGGCCAGCCCTTGATCACGTCAACCGACCGTACTGCACTGCTGGCTGGACGAGCTATTGAAACGACCACTGATGACGGACCGCTGGTCTGTGCCTGCTTTTCGGTGGGAGTCCACACCATCGAACGGGCCATCGGCGAGAAGCGTCTGACCACTGTAGCCGAGATCGGTACGTTGCTGAGAGCCGGTACAGGTTGTGGTTCGTGCCTGCCTGCGCTCAACACGCTCCTGCAGAGGCAGGCGCTGGTGGCGTGTGACCCCTGCCCTCCGCGGTAATGGCGCGGGTGGGCCTGCGAGAGTGCTCATGGTGCCCTCACGTACCGGCTTCGCTACAAATACGGCGCCGTATCGATGCAAAACCGCAGGATGCCGGACATGACGATATTCACAACAGGTTCTCTTCTCTCAACGGCGCTGATCATGGGTTTCCCTCCACCTCTACAAATCTTTTGTGCCAACCAAAACCAGATCCATCGTGAATAATCCGGTGTCATTCTCTCGGAACCATTATACTCCTAAGCCTTGATCGTGACCGATCAAGGCTCCCTCACACGCCATTCGGCGTGCCGTCGCGGTCATGGCGGATATTTGAGCGTGTGTCACGATCGAGGCTCGTTGGTATTACCTGGTGACGATCTGGTCATGACGGTTGTTCATTTACCGGCTTCGTCTTCTTCGAAGTCGCTGCGTTATCGTTTTTTGTTCTGGGGGGCGGCTGTTATCCTCGCTGCTGTGTTTGCAGCAGGGGGATTTCTGTCCCAGACCAGAAACGACTCGGATTTTGCCCTCACCGTGGCGGTGCGGGGCGACATTGAGGACACCACCACCGCGCTCGGCACGTTGCAACCACAAAATTATGTGGATGTTGGAACACAAGTTTCCGGGCAGTTGCGCAAGATTCACGTCCAGATCGGCGATAAAGTTGTCGAAGGACAGCTACTGGCAGAGATCGATCCCACTATCCATGCCTTCAAAGTCGAGGCTAGCCAGGCGCAATTGCAGGCCCTGCGGGCCCAGTCGTCGGAGAAGCAGGCGCAATTGACACTGGCCCGGGCGCAGTTCGATCGCCAAAACCACCTGCTCGAAACCAGTGCCACCAGCCAGGAGGCCTATCAGAGAGCGCACGCCGCCCTCAAGTCGGCAGAGGCGCAGGCAGAGCAGCTGAGCGCCCAGATTCGGCAGATTGAATCCACGCTGCGGAGCGAGATGGCCAACCTGGCCTATACACGCATTCTTGCCCCCATGTCGGGAACGGTCGTCAGCCAGACCACCCGCCGGGGTCAGACGCTCAATGCCAGCCAGCAGGCACCGACCATCCTGCGCATCGCCGACCTGCGGACCATGACCGCGTGGACCCAGGTATCCGAGGCGGATGTGGTAAAGTTGAAGCCGGGTATGGACGTTTATTTCACGACCCTGGGTCAGCCGGCGCGGAAGCGATGGGGCATACTGCGCCAGATCCTGCCGACTCCTGAAGTGGTCAACAACGTGGTCCTTTACAATGCCCTGTTCGATGTCGAAAATCCCGATGGCGATCTGGCAATCCAGATGTCGGCGCAGGTTTTCTTTGTCCACGCGGCTACCCGCGATGCTATTCTCGTCCCGGCGTCGGCCTTGTCCCCGGGCGGTCAGGGTGGCAGGGACGATCCCATGATCGTGCTGGTGATGGAGAACGGCAAGCCCGCTCCGCGTCCGGTGCGAACCGGTGTACGCAACCGCATCCGGGTGCAGATCCTCTCGGGCCTGGCAGCAGGCGAGACGGTCGTGGTCGGCCAGTCTCGACCGAAAGAACCCCGCCACACCAAACAGACGTTCGGCCATGGCAGGGCCAGACTTCCATGACTGTCCCCCGACCGCTTATCGAACTGGACGGCATCACCAAAACCTACGGCACTGGCAACCTTGCCATCGAGGTGCTGCACGGTGTGTCACTAGTCATCCAGAAGGGCGAGTTCGTTGCCATCATGGGATCATCCGGCTCCGGCAAATCGACCTTGATGAATATCATCGGCTGCCTCGATCACCTGCACGGCGGTCATTACCGTTTTGACGGCCACGAGGTCGGCACCCTCGACCGCGACCAGCTAGCGCGGCTGCGTCGTGAGACATTTGGCTTCATCTTCCAGCAGTACAATCTGATTCACACAGCCGATGCAGTCGAGAACGTGGCGATGCCGGCGGTCTACGCAGGCGTCCCCAGGGGCGTGCGCGAGACACGGGCTAGGCAATTGCTGTCGACCCTTGGCCTCGAGGAGCGGCTGGATCATCGACCAGGCCAGCTTTCGGGTGGGCAGCAGCAGCGTGTTTCCATCGCTCGCGCCCTCATAAACGGCGGATCCGTCATCCTGGCCGACGAACCCACCGGCGCCCTGGACAGCCGAAGCGGAGGTGAGGTCATGGCCCTGCTGCACCGACTGAACGAACAGGGCCATACGGTGATCGTGATTACCCATGACCCGTCGGTGGCAGCCAAGGCGCACCGGATTGTCACGCTCGCCGATGGCCTGGTGGTTACCGACAGAATCACCCCCCCCGACAGGGCACGACCTCCTCTTCCTGCCCCTGCCCCTGCCCTGTCATGGACCGGCCACGGCGGAATCGGCGACCTGGTCGAGGCAGGGAAGATGGCGGTACGTTCGTTGCGCGTCAACCTGTTTCGCACCGCCCTGACCCTGCTCGGCATTGTCATCGGCGTCGGGTCCGTGGTCGCCATGCTGGCGTTGGGCGACGGTGCCAAGGCTGATGTGTTGACACGCATCCAGGCCATGGGCACCAACCTCCTTCTCGTGCGCCCTGGCGCTTCCAATGTGCGCGGCAGCGGCGGCACCACCATCGCCACCCTAATCCGCGAAGACGCCGAAGAGATTGCCGCCCTGGCCAATGTGACGGCGGCTGTTCCCGAGTACTCGGGCAGTGCCACGATCCGCCACGGCAATGCCGACTATCAAACCCTGGTCACAGCCACCACCGCTGACTATCCCCTTGTCCGCGACTGGCCGATGGCCAGGGGTCTGTTCTTCGTGCCCGAGGACGTGAATGCCCATGTTCCGGTGACGGTGCTAGGCCAGACAGTGGCTGATGCCCTATTTGCCCCGGGAGCCGACCCCGTTGGCCGCTATATTCTGATCGGCAACATCCCGTTCCAGGTGATCGGGGTGATGGCGGCCAAAGGCGCAAACTCATTCGGCACGGACATAGACGACGTTGTCTTCGTGCCCTTGAGCACCGGCAGCCTCCGTCTGTTCGGCGTACGTCACCTGCGGTCGATTTCCGTAAAGGTGGATGATGAGGGAGCCATCGATGCCACACAGGAACGGATCTCCCAACTGCTGCTCGCCCGCCACCGCGCCCGGGATTTCCAGATTCGCAACATGGCGGCGATTCTGGAAACGGCGACCGAGACGCAAAACACGATGACCATGCTGCTGGGATCCATCGCCGCCATTTCGCTGCTGGTAGGCGGCATCGGGGTCATGAATATCATGCTGGTCAGCGTCACCGAGCGGACACGTGAGATTGGCATCCGGACGGCGGTGGGGGCGCGATCGGGAGACATCCTGCGGCAATTCATGGCCGAGGCGGTAGTGGTCTGTGTCCTTGGCGGCATGCTTGGCGTCGTGGGGGGCATGGCGGTGGCAGTGATTGCGGGGCATCTGGGGCAGCCAGTCATCATCAGCCTGCCGCCCACGTTGCTGGCCCTGGGCAGCGCCTTGCTGGTCGGACTGATCTTCGGATACATGCCGGCATGCAAGGCGGCCACGCTCGATCCGGTCGTGGCCCTGGCCATGGAGTGACACGATGCCATCCCCTGTTCGCCCCGTTCTCATCTCGGCCACCGGGATCGCCCTCTCCGGTTGCGCATCGAGTCCCGTATTCGAGCGACCAGGTGATATGCCGGTACCGGCCGTATGGCGCAACGCGGTCGTCTTTCCGCCCGGGAAACCGCCCATGGAACCGTGGCAGCGCGCTTTCGACGATGCCGACGTGGACCAGTGCGATGGCACGCGCGCCCCCCTTGGCCGGCTAAGGTCGGGGAAGCAAGAGGTCATCAAGGGGGCGGGCCAATGGCGGGCCGTTCCATGAACTGCCTCTGTCGTGCCTCGACTCGATATGCAGGAGCAACAACGGCAAGCCGAGGTTGCCGTGGCGACACGGGAAGCCCGGCGTCCGCGGTTCAGGTACGTTGTCAGCGCAGACCCGTTCGGTCCTCAGGCAGTACGACGGGCTTGCCTTACATTGCGGCAATCTTGGTTGGGATCAGAGCGTTGATCGTGCAGACCTTGCGCATCAAGCCGGGCTTCGACCCGAACTGTACAGCCTCATTCCATCCACGGAAATGGCATCATCACAGAACACTTATGTAGCCTATACTACTTATACTACAATGTGTCAATCCTAAACGTACCTCGTATGGCAAGAGCTCGGACATTATTCCCTTGAAATTTAAGTTCAAATGGAGAGATTCAATGGGTACAGGAGGAGGCCACACGATTCTCCACATCTTTTTGCGTCTGATTGTTCTCTCTAAAGCCGTGAGTGCCGTCCTCACCCGAGGGGCTCGGCCAAAGCCGTCCAGAGATGGTCACGGACATTGACAGGCGTGGCTGCCCGGTTTTATCTCTGCCAAAAGTCCGCCCTGTCGAGAGGCCGTTGCAATCTTGCCTGCCATGTTCCGGCAGTTTGAGGGGTATTGATGTTCGGTGCCATCACCCGGCGACTCTTCGAGTCTGCCAACGACCGTCTTATCAAGAGTTTCAACAAGACCGTCCAGGCCATCAACGCCCTTGAGTCGACCATGCGGGACGTGAACGACGAGGATCTCCGGGTCCGCACCGATATTTTCCGGGCCCGGCTGGTAGAGGGCGAAACGCTCGATGCGCTTCTGATTGAAGCCTTTGCCACCGTGCGGGAAGCCGCCCGGCGCACCCTGGGCCAGCGTCTGTTCGATGTTCAGCTTCTGGGAGGGCTCGTCCTGCACCAGGGCAAAATCGCCGAGATGAAGACTGGCGAAGGGAAAACCCTGGTGGCCACAGCACCGGCCTACCTCAATGCCCTGTCCGGCCAGGGCGTGCATGTCGTGACGGTCAACGATTATCTGGCCCGTCGCGATGCCGAATGGATGGGACAGATCTATCGGTTTCTTGGGCTGTCCGTCGGCGTCATCGTACATGGCGTGGACGACTCGGAACGACGGGAAGCCTATGCCTGCGATGTCATCTATGCCACCAACAACGAGCTCGGCTTCGACTATCTGCGCGATAACATGAAATTCCGCATGGAGGAAATGGTCCATCGCCCGTTCCACTATGCCATTGTTGACGAGGTGGACAGCATTCTGATTGACGAAGCCCGTACACCTCTTATCATTTCAGGACCTTCGGAAGATTTCTCGGATTTCTACCTCCAGGCCGATCGGCTGATTCCGCGGCTGGAGGTTACCCATTTCGAAAAGGATGAAAAGGCCCGTGCCGTCACCCTGACCGAGGAGGGAGCGGAGGTCATAGAGGAACTACTGAAGGAAAATGACCTTTTGCGCAGTGGCGGGCTTTACGATATCGGCAACATGTCATTGGTTCACCATGTCAATCAGGCCCTGCGGGCCCACAAGCTGTTCACACGTGATGTTGATTACATCGTCAAGGACAACAAGGTTGTCATCATCGACGAGTTTACAGGCCGCATGATGGAAGGGCGCCGTTATTCCGATGGCTTGCATCAGGCGCTGGAAGCCAAGGAAGGAGTCCCGGTCCAGAATGAAAACCAGACTCTTGCTTCGATCACCTTCCAGAACTATTTCCGGCTCTATCCCAAACTCGCCGGCATGACTGGCACAGCCATGACCGAAGCCGGCGAATTCCAGGAAATTTATGGCCTCGATGTGGTAGAAATCCCAACCAATGTGCCGGTCCGGCGTCAGGACATGGACGATGAAGTCTATCGCACCGCCCGCGAGAAGTATAAAGCCATCCTGGAGAACATCAGGGATTGTCACGCCCGTCGTCAGCCGATGCTCGTCGGCACGACCTCGATCGAGAAATCGGAACTTCTCTCCGGTATGCTGAAAGCCACCGGCATCCCGCACAAGGTCCTGAACGCCCGCTATCACGAACAGGAGGCCTATATCATCGCCGATGCCGGCGTGCCAGGAGCCGTGACGATCGCCACCAACATGGCTGGTCGCGGCACGGACATCCAGCTTGGCGGCAGTGCCGCCAAGCGTCTGAAACAGGAATTGGCCCCCCTTGCAGATGAATCAGCGCGTGATCGAGACAAGAGGACGGTCGACCATGAAATCGCCGAACGCCGGCAGATGGCTTTGGAAGCGGGAGGATTGTTTGTCATTGGCACCGAACGGCACGAAAGCCGTCGTATCGACAACCAGTTGCGCGGGCGCAGTGGCCGTCAGGGTGATCCCGGTGCTTCGAGATTCTTCCTCTCGCTCGAAGACGATCTGATGCGCATCTTTGGATCGGAGCGCATGGACAAGATGCTGCAAACCCTGGGATTGCAGGAAGGTGAGGCCATCGTTCATCCCTGGATCAACAAGGCCCTGGAAAAGGCCCAGCAGAAGGTCGAGGCTCGCAATTTCGACATCCGCAAGAATCTGCTCAAGTTCGATGACGTCATGAATGATCAGCGCAAAGTCATTTATGAACAACGGCGTGAGGTCATGAGCGTAGATGACGCGCATCAGACCATCACCGACATGCGTCACCAGGTCATTGATGAAATGATTGCGCGTTTTGTGCCTGATCGGGCGATGGCTGAACAATGGAACGCGCAGGGATTGCACGAGGAATCGCTGCGTGTACTGGGTTTAGAACTGCCAATCGCCGACTGGTCTGCCGAGGAAGGCATCGCCGAGAGTGAGATCAGGAATCGTCTGACTGAGGGTTCCAACCATCTGATGGCGGACAAGGCGGCTAGATTCGGTCCCGACCTCCTGCAAATGGTCGAAAAGGACGTGCTTTTGCAGATACTCGACCAGACCTGGAAGGAACACCTGCTGACACTCGATCACCTGCGCCAGGGCATCGGTCTACGTGCCTATGGTCAACGCGATCCTTTGAATGAATACAAGCAGGAAGCCTTCTCCCTTTTCGAACACATGTTGGCACAACTGCGCGAGCGGGTCACGGGGGTGTTATCCCATGTGGAAATGCGCCTTGCGGTCCGCGGGGAAGACTTGCCGCCCCCGCCCATGGAGAGCCCCGCCGGTCTCGATGTGATGAACCCTTCCCTGGCGGCGGATGCAGGCACAGCGGAGGGAAAAACGGCAAACGATCTAGCGACTGCCCGGGGCAAGGTTCGGCGCAACGACCCATGCCCCTGCGGCTCGGGACAGAAATTCAAGCATTGCCACGGCCAGGCGGTGTGAAACCCCTGTCCGTCTCACACAGCCATCACCGCCACAGCCGCGGATTACCATACAAATGCCGGCAGGATGGCACGGCAGCTCAGGTGGTGACGTGCCAGAAGAGCGGCAATCCGGACTGGGTCGGCCGGTTCGTTGTAGCCGACTCCCAATTCCGCCCCATGAACACCGCAAGTGACCAGGACCGCATCAATGCCGGCCGCGATGGCACCAGCGATGTCAGTTTCGAGCGCGTCTCCCACGGCCAGGACCCGGTGCCGGTCAGGATTACCCAGCCGTTTCAGACAGAGGTCATAGATAGCTGGATCGGGCTTGCCACGATAGCTGACCCGACCCCCAAGTTCCTCGTAGCGGGCCGCCAGGGCGCCAGCGCACATTACCCGCTGCCCTTCACGAATCACCACATGGTCGGGATTGGCACACACCATGGGCAAGTCATGCTGTTGACAACGGAGCAGCCGCGTTTCGTAGTCGGCCACGGTATCATGAAATTCCAACGGCCCGGTGTTGACCACGAACGTGGCTTCCTCGGGCGCGACCACCAGCTCCACCGCCAACGAGTCGAATACGCTGCGGTCGCGCTCCGGTCCCAGGTGCCAGCAACGCTGTCCGAGAGCGGCATAGAAAGGATCACGGCGGCTGCGCATTTCGAGGTTGATCGCTTCCCCTGATGACAGGACATCGCCATAAAGAAAACGGGAGATGCCTATGCGTTGCATGCCCTCGATAAGGTCGTGCACGCGCCTGGGGGCGTTGGACAACAGAATCGTCGGCTTGCCGGTTGCCTTCAGCTGCCAAAGCGTCTCGCCAGCGAGAGGATAGGCCACGGCACCATCGTGGATCACGCCCCACAGGTCGAGGATGAAAGCGTCGTAATGTGCTGCCAGGCCAGACAGACCAAACAGAACGGCAAAATCGAAGGAGGGAGTGACCATGGCTGGGAATCTCGTTATTGCCCGGAATCCTTCACGCTGGCGCCCACCGCTGCGGCCACTGTGGGGTATCCCTCATCCCGGAGGCGCTGTGTCAATTCCTCCTTGATCCGTTTGATCAGGCCAGGTCCTTCGTAGATCATTGCGGTATACACCTGCACGAGCGAGGCGCCCGCCTTGATCTTGGCCATGGCATCGGTGCCGGAGGCCACGCCGCCAACGCCAATCAGGGGCAGACGCCCTTTCGTCAGGCGATATAAGTCAGCCAGCACGGCAGTCGAGGTCGGGAACAAAGGCCGTCCAGACAGCCCTCCCGATTCGGCCCGCATACAGGCGCGCAAACCCTGGGGACGGGTAAGGGTTGTATTTGTCGCAATCAGACCATCAATCCCACCGGCCAAAGCGATTGCCGCAATGTCGGCACGCTCTGCAGGAGTCAGGTCCGGGGCAACCTTCACCAGCAATGGCGGCCTCATGCATCCGGCCCCCTCCCCTCCCCGGTCTAGAGCCTCTCGGACCTGCGCGATCAGAGCCGTCAGAGCATCACGCTCCTGCAAAGCCCGCAGGCCGGGCGTATTAGGCGAAGAGACATTGATCACCAGGTAATCGACGAATGGCGCAAGAACGCGCGTTCCATTTACATAATCGGTCACCGGCTCCGGGCTGTCACGGCTGCAGCCCAGGTTGGCACCGATCCACCCCCCCCTGTCCCCGATCCGCTGTCGCACGGCCAGGCGATATGCGATTTTTTCTGAACCGTCGTTATTGAAGCCCATACGGTTGATGAGAGCCCTGTCTTCGGGCAGGCGAAACAGCCGCGGACGCGGATTGCCTGCCTGGGGACGGGGCGTCACTGTGCCCACCTCGATAAAGCCGAATCCCAGCCTCAAGAGCGCATCAGGACTTTCGGCATTCTTGTCGAAACCGGCGGCCAGACCAATGGGATTGGAGAAATCGTGCCCCCACAGCCGTATCGTCAGGATCGGATCATCTGGGGCAGCCTTCGGCAGCAGACCCATCCTCCAGCCAACCCGCAGCCAAGTCACGGCAACGCCATGCGCTATTTCCGGTGGTAATACCCGTAGAAGACGACTCCAACACCACCACATCCTGTCCAGGATTGCCATCATTGCCAGTCACTATACAGAAAATGCACAGCCGGATGGCTATCGGTATCCTTTTTCAAGAAATCAACAGCTAATACCGCGAGCAAGGAGAGCGGTCCGTACAGGTGAGGAAACAGCTCCCCCTGCGAATCTGCTTCCCGCTTGAGTGACTTGCCCAATCTTGTTGCATCAATGGTTAGCAGGAGAACGTCGGTTCCCCCCTCGAAGCAATGTTGCGCATTTTCCGGCAGCTGCCAGGCAGTGGACAGAGATGGATAAACCCTTCCAGACGCGCCGGTGGCGGCCAATAATGACCAGTATGGGCAATGGTAATCTGGTCCGTGGCCGGGCAACAATGATAAACTAGCTTCGTACTCATGACCGATCCCTATAACATCCCGACACGCACGGAGGAGTTCATAACATCGGTCAGTGCGGGCGTGTTCCGAACACATCGGCCAGCGTCCTGGCGTTGATGAAAC
>CAZUWH010000002.1:0-180959 GCA_964624075.1 uncultured Rhodobacterales bacterium | reverse complement strand
CAATCGTGCCCACGTTGCAATGCGGCTTCTTGCGTTCAAATCTCTCCTTGGCCATCGCATTCCCCCGTTATTTCCGGACTTCAACCGGCCATTTTGGCACGAACTTCTTCCGACACATTGCTGGGCACTTCCGCATAATGGTCAAAATGCATACTATACTGAGCGCGTCCCTGGCTCATGGAGCGAAGGGTATTGACGTACCCGAACATGTTTGCAAGAGGGACCATCGCCGCGATCACACGGGCATTGCCGCGCTGGCTCATGTCGCGCACCTGCCCCCGACGGCTGTTCAGGTCACCGATGATATCGCCCAGGTAGCCCTCAGGCGTCACCACCTCGACCTTCATGACCGGCTCCAACAGCCTGGGGCCCGCCTTTGGCATAGCCTCGCGGAAAGCAGCCCGCGCCGCGATTTCGAACGCGAGCGCGCTCGAATCCACATCATGATAGGCTCCATCCACCAGAGCCGCCTTCAGATCGGTCACCGGGAACCCCGCCAGCACACCAGTCTCGATAGCAGATCTGAGGCCCTTCTCAACCCCCGGTACATACTCCCTCGGTACAGTGCCCCCTACGACCTTGCTCTCGAACTGATAGCCGCCCCCCGCCTCGCCCGGCGTGAATTCGATGACCACGCGTGCAAACTGACCCGCGCCGCCAGTCTGCTTCTTGTGAACGTAGTCAACACGGTAAAGCCTGGAAATGGTCTCCCGATAGGCGACCTGCGGTGCGCCCACATTAGCTTCAACCTTGAATTCCCGCTTCATTCGATCGACGATAATTTCAAGGTGCAATTCACCCATGCCCTTGATGACCGTCTGACCGCTCTCGACATCCGTTGTAACCTGGAAGGAAGGATCTTCGGTGGCCAGACGATTGAGGGCAATCGCCATTCTTTCCTGATCTGCCTTGGTCTTCGGTTCCACCGCTACCTCGATGACGGGCTCCGGAAATTCCATCCGCTCCAGAATGATCGGCCGGTTTGCTTCACTCAGCGTATCACCCGTCGTGGTATCCTTAAGCCCCACAAGCGCCACGATATCACCCGCCCGCCCTTCCTTGATTTCCTCGCGGCTATTGGCATGCATCAACAGCATGCGGCCGATACGCTCGCGCCTGCTTTTGACCGTGTTCTGGACATAGGAGCCGCTTTCCAGCACGCCCGAGTAAATGCGAATGAACGTCAGGGAACCAACGAAGGGATCGTTCATGATCTTGAAGGCGAGCGCTGCAAACGGTTCCGCATCATCGGACCGCCGCATGGCCTCGGTATCGGTTTCGGGCAGCACGCCTTTCATTGGCGGAATGTCAATGGGAGAGGGCAGATAATCCACCACCGCGTCCAGAAGCGGCTGCACGCCCTTGTTCTTGAAGGCCGATCCGCACAAGACCGGCACGAAAGTCATGCCCACGGTGCCCTTGCGAATACAGGCGATCAAGGTTGCCTCATCGGGTTCCCGACCTTCGAGGTAGGCCTCCATAGCCGCATCATCCATTTCAACCGCCGCCTCTACAAGTGTATGGCGGTATGTGGCCACCTGATCGGCCATCGTCTCGGGAACCGGACGGTATTCGAATTCAGCACCAAGCGTCTCATCCCTCCAGACGATGGCCCGGTTGCGCACAAGATCAACGATGCCCATAAAATCGTTTTCCGCCCCGATTGGCAGCGAGATCACCAATGGCCGCGCTCCCAGCCGCTCATCGATCATCTGTACACATCGATAAAAATCGGCCCCCAACCGGTCCATCTTGTTCACGAAACAAATACGCGGCACGGCATACTTGTCGGCCTGGCGCCACACGGTTTCGGACTGTGGTTCAACCCCTGCCACCGAATCAAAAACGGCCACCGCTCCGTCAAGCACCCGCAAGCTGCGTTCGACCTCGATGGTGAAATCCACATGCCCTGGTGTGTCGATGATATTGACACGATGCTTCTGCCAGAAGCAGGTGGTTGCCGCGGACGTGATGGTAATGCCCCGCTCCTGTTCCTGCTCCATCCAATCCATCGTGGCGGTACCTTCGTGAACCTCGCCAATCTTGTACGACTTACCGGTATAGTATAGGATGCGTTCGGTCGTCGTCGTTTTTCCGGCATCAATGTGAGCCATGATGCCAATATTCCGATACTGCTCAATGGGCGTCTGCCGTGCCATGGTCCTGCCTTGGTTCTGTCTTGCGCCTTCAGCCTTGCATTCAATGATGCCGTTACCAGCGATAGTGGGCAAAGGCCTTGTTGGCTTCGGCCATGCGGTGCGTATCTTCCCTCTTCTTCACCGAACCGCCACGATTATTGGCTGCATCCAGAAGTTCTGCCGACAGACGTTCGATCATGGTCGACTCCGAGCGCTTGCGCGCGTTCTCGATGATCCAGCGGAAAGCCAGGGCCTGGCGACGATCTGTCCGCACCTCCACCGGCACCTGATAGGTAGCTCCTCCCACCCGGCGGGACCGCACCTCCAAGGCCGGTTTTACATTATCCACCGCCTCATGAAACATTTTGAGCGGATTCTGACTGGTCTTGCGCTCAATCTGTTCCAATGCCCTGTAAACGATCGATTCTGCCGTAGCCTTCTGCCCATCATACATGACACAATTGATGAACTTAGCCACCACGCGATCGCCGTATCTAGCATCGGGACTGAGCACGCGTTTAATCGCAGCATGACGACGGGACATGAACGCACCTTCCCCCTTACTTCGGACGCTTAGCACCATACTTGGAACGCCGCTGGCGGCGGTCCTTGACGCCCTGGGTATCGAGCGTTCCCCGGATGATGTGGTAACGTACACCAGGCAGGTCCTTGACGCGACCACCCCGAATCAGCACCACAGAGTGCTCCTGGAGATTATGACCCTCCCCCGGGATATACGAGGTCACCTCGTGGCCGTTGGTAAGCCGGACACGCGCCACCTTCCGCAGAGCAGAGTTCGGCTTCTTAGGCGTGGTCGTATAAACACGCGTACAGACACCCCGCCGTTGTGGGCACCCCTCCATGGCAGGAACCTTGTTCCGTTTCACCTTCCGTACGCGCGGCTTGCGAATCAATTGATTAATCGTCGGCATACACTCACTATCCTCAGGTTTGCCTACCACACACTCAACCCGCTCTTACCCCGAAACACCGGCCCCTTATTCCGGGACTGTTTCAGGGACAGTTAACCGATTCCCCGGCTCCTTACCCGCCGCTTGCACAGCCCCTCGTCTGTCTCTCGCTTTAAAAAGCGAAGCCGCGTCTAGAGCGCTCGGCCCTACCACCGGCCCCCCTTGGGCGATGCACACCCTACGTCACGCTCTCAAGCCGCGTCAAGCCAAGAATGCTGACGCCTCTGCCCTGAGCGTCACGATCTCTTTCATCTTCTCTGTCTTCTCCGCCCTGTCCGGGCGCGTTCAACCAGGTTCACCCCCTGCTTGTGCGCCACGGCCTGTACCGCAGCAGGTGATCTTCCATGCACGCGGTTCATACGCCAACCCGGTTCGAAGATCAACAGGAGATCGCACCTTTTCCCCGTCAATATTCACCAGCCGATGCCCCAGACCCTTGCGATTCCCCACTCTCCCGCGCTGATGCCGTCCTGAGCCAGGCCTCCTGTCCATTGCCAACAGATCGCAGCCCTCACGCGTTCCCCCCGGCCACACGGGTCAGACCGGATGCACGGCCCGTTCGATCAAGGCGCACAGGATGTGGCCGACAACAATATGGCCTTCCTGGATTTTCTGGGTCTCCCGATCGGGGATGTTGAGGCGGTGATCGCACCAGTCCCCCATCTCCCCCGAACTGCCGCCCAGAAGACTAATCGTGATAAGCCCCTTCTTGCGTGCTCGTTTCAAGGCAAGGATAAGATTGCGGGAGCGACCTGAAGTCGAAATCGCAATAAAAACGTCGCCCGGCCGACCAATGGCTTCGATCTGCCGGACGAAGACCTGTTCATAGCCATAGTCGTTGCTAACAGACGTCAGAATCGCGGTATCGGTGGTCAGGGCCAGTGCTGACAGGGCAGGCCGGTCGAACAACAACCGGCCAACCAGCTCGGCCGCCAGATGCTGGGCACCAGCGGCACTCCCGCCATTGCCGGCCAGCAGAATCCGCTGGTCGCTCTTCAGGGCAGCAGTACAGGCCTCAGCAATCACGGCAATGGCGTTGATCATATCCGCATCAGTCGCCATACGTTCAAGAATCCCTACCGTTCTGGCAATTTCCGCCCGAATATAAGTTCTCACCCGGTTTCTTCTTCCCTAAAAGGGCTTCCTGCGGAGTCTGCACCTTCCTCGCCATCAATGCAGCATCAGCGCACAAGCGGATAGCCTTTTCACAGTAACATGATCAACGGCTGTTCGATCAATTTTTTCAAGACGGCCAGATAACGGGCTCCGGTCGCACCATCGACGGCCCGATGATCTACCGACAACGTTCCCGTCATCATGGTGGCAATGGCCAGTGCTCCCTGGCGTACCACCGGTCGTGGCTCCGCTGCACCGACTGCCAGAATGCAGGCCTGGGGCGGGTTGACAATGGCTGAGAAATGCCGGATTCCGAACATGCCCAGATTCGACAAGGTGAAGGTTCCCCCCCAACAATCCTCCGGCCGCAGCCTACCGGCACGGGCCTTGTGCATCAGGGTCTTCATTTCCCTGGCAATCTCGGCCAGCCCTTTGCGATCAGCCCCGCGAATCACCGGCGCGACCAGACCGCTTGCCATCTCGATCAGCATCGTGATGTTGACCTGACTGTAGCAATGCATCGCCTCTTCCGCAAAGCTGACATTGATTTCAGGCACCTTGCGCAAGGCAAGCGCACAAGCCTTGATGAACAGGTCATTGAGGGACAGCCGTTCTTCCGGGACGTCCGCCCCCTTCCCCGCTTCAGCAGCAAGACGGGTGTTCAGATCGGCCCGCAACGCCAACAGGGCGTCCATCTCGAAATCCACCGCCAAGGTGAAGTGCGGAATGGTGCGCACCGATTCGAGCGTGCGGCGTGCCGTGATTTTGCGGATCGTCGTGTGTGGCACCCGCTCGCAGGGCAGCTCGGGCAGTCCATCGTGCACAGCCGGAACCGGTTTCGGGACCGGCGTGGCTGTCATGGCGCGTTCGATATCAGCCTTGATGATGCGCCCGTGGGGACCACTGCCGTGCAGACTGGCAAGATCGATACAATGTTCGCGCGCCAGCCGCCGGGCCAGAGGACTGGCAAAAATCCGCTGACCGTCGTCTTGGCCCGGGGTAGAGACCGACGGCACAACGGGACCTGCGGCCGCGATGAACCGGGCCGGGGAGGCAGGTATTTTTTCCATTGCCTCCGGGACTTCCACCGCATCCAGGACAGAGCCCTCCTCTCCCTCCTGCAACAGAAGAGCGATCGGTGTGTAAACGGCGACGGTTCCTTCCGGTACCAGGACGCGCCCCAGGACACCTTCCTCCACGGCTTCCATTTCCATGGTCGCCTTGTCGGTTTCAATTTCCACCAGCACATCGCCCGCGGCAACCTTGTCCCCTTCCCTCTTGATCCAACGGACAATCTTGCCTTCGGTCATGGTCGGCGACAGGGCCGGCATCAGGATCTGAATCGGCATCGGCATTCTTCCTTGGGAACGATCATGGCGTGCGATAACAAACCGCCCTTGCGGCGGCTGCCACGTTGTCTGGTTGCGGCAGAGCCAGCCGTTCCAGATTGGCAGCGTAGGGCAAGGGAACGTCCACGGCAGTTACACGCTTAACGGGAGCATCAAGCCAGTCGAAAGTATGTTCCATCATCAGGACAGCTACTTCAGACCCGATCCCGGCATAAGGCCATCCTTCTTCGACCGTAACAAGACGATTGGTCCTTTGAACGCTCGCAATAATAGTCTCGACATCAAGGGGACGCAGTGTGCACAGGTTGATTACCTCGGCCTCGATACCTTCCCTGGCCAACAAGACAGCTGCCTCCAACGCCACACCAACCATGCGTGAAAATGCAACCAGCGTGACATGATGACCTTCCCGCTCCACCTTGGCCCGGCCGATCGGCAGCACGAAGTCGGGATCATT
Organism: uncultured Rhodobacterales bacterium; assembly: GCA_964624075.1. GTDB lineage: Bacteria > Pseudomonadota > Alphaproteobacteria > Rhodospirillales > Rhodospirillaceae > CAZUWH01. Next base: position 174,928 of record CAZUWH010000002.1, on the reverse strand, counting down.
GGGAACATCGAAGGCCTGGCCATACATCAGCTCGTTTTCCAGAAACACCACCGGATTTGGATCGCGGATTGCAGCCTTCAACAAGCCCTTGGCATCGGCGGCCGACCAGGGTGCAATGACTTTGAGACCTGGGATATGGGCATACCAGCTCGCAAAACACTGCGAATGCTGGGCCGCCACCCGGGCGGCTGCGCCATTGGGACCACGGAAAACGATGGGGCAGCCAAGCTGACCGCCGGCCATGTAAAGCGTTTTGGCCGCTGAATTGACTATCTGGTCGATGGCCTGCATGGAGAAATTGAAGGTCATGAATTCGACGATGGGACGCAAACCGGCAAAAGCCGCCCCCACGCCTAGCCCGGTAAAGCCCATTTCCGTGATGGGCGTGTCGATGATCCGCCCTGGCCCGAACTCATCCAGCAGGCCCTGGCTGACCTTGTAGGCTCCCTGGTATTGACCAACCTCCTCGCCGATCAGGAACACCGTCTCGTCGCGACGCATTTCCTCCGCCATGGCATCCCGTAGGGCCTCCCGCACGGTTTGCCGCCTGGACGGGCTCTGCCGTGCCGTTGCAAGAGGCTGAACCGGTGGCAGAGCCAGGGACGACGAGCATATCTCCGACGCAGGTGATCGCGCGTCCTTCTCCCTAGGGGCGGAAAGGGTTTCTCCCAGAACGGCCGGATCCTCCCCCTCGGTCAGCAGCAAGGCAATGGGCTGGTTCACGGCGACCTGCTCGGTTCCCGCGGCCACCAGAATGCGCCCCAGGATTCCTTCATCAGCCGCTTCCATTTCCATCGTCGCCTTATCGGTTTCGATCTCGGCTAGGACATCGCCCACAGAGACCCTGTCTCCCTCCCTCTTAAGCCAGCGGGCCAGTTTCCCCTCGGTCATGGTCGGCGACAGAGCCGGCATCAGAATTTGAATCGGCATCAGATTGCGGTTCCCCGGCTCAGGTTTCGATCAGCACATCGGTATGGAGTTCGCCCCGCTCCGGCTCCGGGCTATCCTGGGCGAACTCGGCGGCAGCGGCGACCATGTCCTTGACCGAACGGTCGATGGTCCGAAGCCCGGCCCCATCCACCAGATTGCACTCGATGAGAAACTGGCGCAGATGATCAATGGGGTCATGTTCACTCCGCATCCGCTGTACTTCTTCCTTGGTTCGATACTTGGCTGGATCGGACATCGAATGACCGCGGTAGCGGTAGGTCTTCATTTCAAGAATGAACGGTCCATTGCCGGCGCGAATGAACGCCATGGCCTCGACGCCAGCGGCATGAACAGCCAGTACGTCCATGCCGTCAATGGCACGACCTGGTATGCCATAAGCGCCCCCCCGTTGATGAAGAGCCTGACCGGCAGCAGCCCGCTCGACCGCCGTGCCCATACCGTAACGGTTGTTCTCAATCACATACAACACCGGCAGCTTCCACAGGGCAGCCATATTGAAGGATTCATAAACCTGACCCTGATTGACAGCTCCATCGCCCATGTAGCACACACACAGGCCCCCGTCCTTGCGATAGCGGTGGGCAAAGCCCAGACCGGTCCCAATGGGCACCTGGGCGCCAACGATGCCATGACCGCCATAAAATCCCTTCTCACGGCTGAACATGTGCATGGAGCCCCCCTTGCCCTTGGAATACCCGTTGCGACGACCGGTCAACTCCGCCATAACGCCCTTCGGATCCATGCCGCAGGCCAGCATATGGCCATGCTCGCGATAGCTGGTGATGAGCGTATCCCCTGGCCCGACGCTGACCTGCAGTCCAACCACGACGGCCTCCTGCCCAATATAGAGATGACAGAAACCAGCGATCAAACCCATGCCGTACAATTGCCCTGCCTTTTCTTCGAACCGGCGAATCAGCAGCATGTCACGGTAGAACCTTTTCAGGACTTCAGGCGGCGGTAGATCGTTGACACGAGAACCAGACTGGATCTCGGGAGGTATAATGGAAGCAGACGGATCGGTAGGATGGTCGGGCATATATCCTCCCTGGCAGGGCAGGTCCGGGATAGGAAATCACACGAGCACCTCAAATCATTCACACCCCGCCATTCCCGCGAAAGCTTGTCCTCGCGCAGGCGGGGTCGGGAATCCATAGCTTGTCAGCACCTCATGGATGCCCGCCCACGCAGGCATGACGATTTTTCGAGGTGTCCACATCCTATCGAAAGACACTGCCGTTCATTCATGTAAGGATAGAATAAGGTCTGGTCAAACAACGGCGCGCAAGACGCACCACCGGGCAAGGGGGAAAAGACACCCATAGCGAGAAAACATCGGCCCGGCGAACAGGGAGAACAGGGAGAACAGACAGGACCATCGGACATCAGCAGATGGTTTTTCAAGAAATCCACACCCTGCATAGCTTACCGCCTCGCTTCCGCCGACCTGCGGCACGGGGAAACGATTCCGCCCGCGAACAGGAAGCCCTCTTGTCTCGGGGAAACTCCGTGCCACCGAACCGTCCTCTCCAGTACGCACGCATTCCCTACGCCTGGGCGGGGTCGGGTGCGGTATCCGTGAACTGGCGTTTCAAGGCCTTCTGTTCCAACAGACGCACCTCGCGCGTGCGGGCCCGCACGCGGGCCCGCAGACGGCCAGCCGCCAACCACATGACCACAACGCCGAACAGAAAACCGATCATCAACGGTCCCAGCACCATCAGATAGACCGGCATTTCGATGCCAAATGGCAATAGCCACAAATCCAGCCTGACAAGACCACGATTGGATACGGCAAAGATCACCATAATAATGGCAAAGGAAGTACCTATAATCCAGCCCAGCACTCTCATGGCCATGCATCCTTGAAGCGGAATATACACCAGATGTAACTGCACGCCGGCCCATGCCGACACACGACCAGGGAAACTTCCCTACACAGCATTGAGACGTTCGCGCAATTGCTTTCCCGTCTTGAAACAGGGCACGATCTTCTCTGTCACATCGACACTCTCGCCCGTGCGTGGATTGCGCCCCACGCGCGCATCCCGGGTCTTGACCGAGAAGGCGCCGAACCCCCGCAATTCCACCCGGTCACCACGCGCCAGAGCGGCGACAATCTCATCAAAGATAGCGGTAACGATACGTTCAATATCGCGTTGATAAAGATGCGGATTCCTCTCCGCAAGGCGCACAATCAACTTCGACCTGGTCATGGCGCGTCACTTCAAATGCGTTGTTCTTTCGCGATCACCCGCTCCTTGCGGGCATCCATTCCTGGAACAAGCCGCTCCTGCAAAATCCGCAGCGTGCCAAAGCTGGATATCCTTGTCAAGGAGTCACATGCTCTTAAGCTTTGATCGTGACCTCTCTCGAGCCGCCGGCGGACCGCATCCGCGGCCCTTGGTACACCAAGCCATGCGGCGGCGCGCCATGGCAGCAGACACTTGCGCGCGTGTCACAAGCGACGCGCGTTGGTCCAAGGGACGGTGAGAATACACGGAAGGGAAGGAAAAGGCAGCGGCCTTCCCCACCCCTTGCGGCAACGGACTTCCTGTCGGTGTCGGTCACCGTCCGGAGGTTTCCTTGTCCTCGCGCGCTTGCTTCAAGGCAGCTCCCAGGATATCGCCCAAGGAGGCACCGGCCTCGACTGCACCATACTCAGCCATGGCCTTTTTCTCCTCATCGAACTCCCGTGCCTTGATCGACAGGGCGATACGACGCGTAGCACGGTCAATGGACGTGATCTTGGCATCCACCCTTTCGCTGATGGCAAACCGTTCCGGCCGTTGCTCACCACGGTCCCGGGCCAGTTCAGCCTTGCGGATAAAGCCCTGAAGCGAATCATTGATGAGCACCTCAACCCCATTTTCCTGGATCTGTGACACGACACAGGACACAAGATCTCCCTTTTTCAGGCCCTTGATGGCATCGGCAAAGGGATCTTCGGTAAGCTGCTTGATGCCAAGCGAGATGCGTTCCTTGTCCACGTCCACATCCAGGACCTTGGCGCGAACCAGGTCACCTTTCCGGTAATCCTGCACCGCTTCTTCGCTCGGGCGATTCCAGTCCAGATCGGACAGGTGCACCATGCCGTCGATCTCGCCAGTGAGACCAATGAACAGACCGAACTCGGTGATATTCTTAATCTCGCCCTCGATCGTCGATCCAATGGGAAACTTTTGCAGAAAGGATTCCCACGGATTGCCCATGGTCTGCTTCAGGCCAAGCGAAATGCGGCGTTTTTGTGGATCCACGTCGAGAACCATCACCTCCACCTCCTGGCTGGTAGAGAGGATTTTACCGGGATGGATGTTCTTCTTGGTCCAGCTCATCTCAGACACATGCACCAGACCCTCAACGCCTGCCTCCAGTTCCACGAAGGCACCATAGTCGGTGATGTTGGTGACACGGCCATTGAACTTGGTGCCCACAGGATACTTACGTTCCACCCCTTCCCACGGATCCGTTTCAAGCTGTTTCATACCCAGACTAATCCGTTGCGTCTCGGCGTTGAAACGGATCACCTGAACCTTCACGGTCTGGCCGATATGCAGGACCTCACTCGGATGGTTGATCCGTTTCCAGGAAACATCTGTGACATGCAGAAGTCCATCCACGCCCCCCAGGTCAACGAAGGCGCCATAATCAGTGATGTTCTTGACCACGCCTTCCAACACCTGGCCTTCCCGAAGGTTCTCGATCAGGTCACTGCGCTGCTCGGCGCGGGTTTCTTCAAGCACGGCGCGCCGCGATACGACGATGTTGCCGCGGGCCCGATCCATTTTCAGAATCTGAAACGGTTGCGGTGTACCCATCAGGGGGCCGATATCGCGTACCGGACGGATGTCCACCTGGCTGCCGGGCAGAAAGGCAACGGCGCCATTCAGATCAACCGTGAAACCGCCCTTGACACGGCCAAAAATGACACCCGTAACGCGCTGATTCTCGTTGGCGGCCCTTTCAAGTTCGTTCCAGGCCTCCTCGCGACGGGCCTTATCGCGGGAAAGGACGATCATGCCGTCCCGGTCCTCGTAACGCTCGACAAACACCTCGACGACATCGCCTGACTTGACTTCAGGCCTGCCAGCTGAGGAGGAAAACTCCTTCAGAGCAACCCGCCCCTCGGATTTGAGGCCGACGTCAATGGTCACGAAATCATTATCGACGTTGAGCACGGTACCCTTGATTACCCCGCCTTCAATCGTGCCACCCTTGCCGAGCGACCCATCCAGAAGGGCAGCGAAATCGTCCATGTCAGGAGGAAAAACAGTGGCGGTATCGGCCATGCGGTCCTGTCCTTTCTCGATCATTCGCCGGTGCTGGCCAGCCGGTTACCTCCGGCGGTCTTGCTGAAACCAAAAACCCTCAGCTGTTAGGAACGCCCGCAGGAGTCCCTTGAGCGGAAACGATGATGCTCGCGCAACGTCCTAGGAATCAAGCAAGAGAGTCCCTCCTGGAGGCCCGCTCGGTGGAAACATACGCCAACGCCGCCGCCAATGCCGCGTCGGCATCCATTCCCGATGTGTCCAGAACAAGGGCACCCGGTACCGGAACCAGAGGAGCGACGATACGCTCTCTGTCACGCTGATCACGCTCACGCATTTTCTCAAGAATCCGGTCTTCTATAACCCGCATTCCCTGTTCCCGCAACTCTTTTACGCGGCGTCGAACACGAACCTCCAGGCTAGCCGTGACAAACAACTTGTGATCGGCCTCAGGGCAAACCACCGTACCGATATCACGACCGTCCATCACGGCCCCCTTTCCCCCTGCCGGCGGATGGCGGGCAAAAGTACGCTGAAAATCCAAAAGCGCCGCCCGCACCGCCGGAATCGCCGCTACGCACGATGCCGCCTGTCCCGACTCCTCCGATCGCAACATCGGATCGCACAGAACCGCCGGACCAAGCTGGCGGACGGCCTTAATGGCAGCTGCCGCGTCATCGGGACTGGCCCCCTCGCGCAGCACGGCCACACCAACAGCCCGGTACAGCAAGCCCGTATCCAGGTAGGCAAGCCCAAGCCGTTCCGCAAGCTGGCGGGCCAGGGTTCCCTTGCCAGCCGCCGCCGGTCCGTCGATGGCGATGATCATTCCCTAATTTCCCTGCGGCACGGATTTTCCAGCCCTTGTTCCTACATCTCTACACGTATCCATCCTGGTTCTCAGCACAAGATCTGCACCACATCCTGCAAACGGCGGAAAGGAGACTGATCCCTGGCCAGGGACAGATCACCAACCCGCTTGATCCCTTCGCGGCCAAAGCGTTCCCGGATGGCCTCGATCAACCATTGTTCCGCCTGGGCCTGACGCATCGCGGCAAGACGTCCGCTTTCACGCAAATAGGTACCGTGAGAGTCGATCGCGGCAATGGTCTGGCCGATACCATCTCCCGCAACAGCAGAAACAAGAAGGACAGGAACATGCCATGGGGCCGGGTCCTCCGGACCTGGATCGACCAGCGAGAGCGCTATCTTGACGTCACTCCGTGACCGTACGGCCGGCTTACCCATGTCAGCCTTGGTAACAAGGACCACATGGGGAATCTCGACGATGCCGGCCTTCATGAACTGCAGCGAGTCGCCCGAACCCGGCTGAATGCAAAACAGCACCGTATCAGCAACACAAACCACGTCGGTTTCCGACTGGCCGACCCCGACGGTCTCAATCAGTACCATGTCATAAAGGGCGCGCATCAGCACCATGCCGGTAACAGTCATAGCCGCCAGCCCGCCCAGCTTGTCGCGGGCGGCCATGGAACGGACAAAAACATCCTGGTCCTCGGGATCAGTCGTCAGACGGGTCCGGTCTCCTAGAAGTGCGCCCCCGCTCCGGCGCGAGGAAGGATCGACGGCAATCACGCCCACGCTACGTCCCTGCGCACGCCAGCCGTTGATGAGCACGTTCATCAGAGTGGACTTGCCCACCCCGGGCGGACCGGTGATACCGATCACGTGACCAATGGGAGCCGCATAGGCCGCATCGAGCAGAGCTACTGTTTCCTCGGAATCGGGGGCACACTCCACCTGGGCCAGGGCACGGGCCAGGGCGGTCTTGCCGCCAGCCGTTAGGACATGCAAGCTGTTGTGATTCAAATAAGGCACTTGCTCTGGCTCACGACGTTACGCGACTCTACAGGATGTATAAAAACGACACACCGGGATATCATGCCTTTCCCTGCCCGCTCCCGCAAGCCGCATGACAGGCATTTGGCAATTCTCGGTATGGCCTTCATTCCAAGTCGCCTTGGCAGGCTCCTCCCAAACCCTTCTCCCCCGAGGAGGCAGGCCTTCATGCAGGGGGAGGGAATGTTCCCCCCTCAGGGGGGGTCTCTTTCGGGACGGGGGTCGTCGGGAGAAGGTTGAGGGGGGAGGGGATCTTCAAATCAGTGTCATTCCTATAATGGGAACTGCCGACAGGCATTATTGTACAGTCCCTCGCGGCCATCACTCCGCAGGAAGGGCCTCCGATGGGGCAGAACTGGCCATCCGGGGCGCAAATCCTCACGAAAGTATGCGAGCATTGATATTACATTCCAAAGATGTATTCTTGCCATAGCATTCATGGACAGGAAAAAGAAGGTTTTGTACCGGGAGATACCCACACGCTTCCTCGCTTCCGGTTACATCCCGTGCTCTTCGCCTTTCTCCAACACGGCCACAAAATAACCGTCGGTTCCCTGTCGGGCCGGGGTCAAATGCAGAAAAGGAGACGAGGAGTCAAAAGACCACAGACGCCCCACCGACCCGGCCCATGCCGATGCAGCGGGAACCGGATGGAAAGCAGGAGACTCCGCCAGGAACCGTTCCACCTGGGTTTCATTCTCCGCCGCGAGCAGGGAACAGGTGGCATAGATCAACCGCCCCCCCGGCCGTACCAGCCGACCAGCCCGGAGCAGAATGTCGGCTTGGCGAGCTGTCAGTTCCGCTACGTCTTCCGGCTGAAGACGCCAACGGGCGTCGGGATTGCGGCGCCAGGTGCCGGTGCCGGTACAGGGTACGTCCGCCAACACCCGATCGAACCGGTCGCGCGCCCGCTTGTACCACGAATCGGTGTGACCTTCCAGCAGATGGCTGGTAACGTTGTACACACCCGCCCGGCGCAATCGTCTGGCGGCACGTTCCAGTCGTCCGGGTGAAATGTCGCAGGCAATCAGCCGACCCCTGTTCGCCATGCAGGCAGCCAAGGCTAAAGTCTTGCCCCCGGCACCGGCACAGTAATCGGCCACTGCCTGACCTGGTCTTGCGTCCGTAAGCAGGGCGACAAGCTGTGACCCTTCATCCTGCACTTCCACCAAACCCTCGCGGAACGGCGGACAGGTGGTGATATCAACCCGGTTCACCACCCGCAAACCAACCGGCGAGAAAGGCGTCGGATGTGATTCGATCCCCTCGGCGGCCAGAAGGGCCCGGGCCTCCTCGCGGGCCGTCTTCAGCGTGTTGACCCGCAGGTCAAGGGGCGCCTCTGCATTCAAGGCAACCAGTTCATGCCCCAGGGCCGTGCCGAAGCAGGCATGCAGCGGCCCTTCCAGCCAGGGCGGCAGTTCACATCGCACCCACCGTGGCATAGCCGAATGCTCCAGGGGGCGTCCGGCCATCGTCGCAAGCATGTCACGCTCCTCCTGGCTCAGCCCGGCCGGCCCATGGTCGTCACGGGAAAGCCCTGCCAGCGCGGCGATGGTCCGTCCTTCGACCAGCACGAGATAGGCAAGGACAATCCAGCGCATGGTGCCGTTCCCGTCGCGGTCAGACAGGGCGACGGTCCGGCGCTGAAGGCGCGCAGCGGCGTGAATCACCCACCACGCCAGCCGCGCCTGACGGCGCAGAATAGCCCATGTCATGTCGGCCACCCCGTGGCGGTCCTTGGCCCCCATGTAACGGCGTTCCCGAAAGAAGGCACGAAGGACGCCGTCGGCCGGTCGGGGCATGGCCGCGATGGCGGTCAACAGGTCAATCACGGCCTGAATACGGCCTCCAGGGGTCATGGGTCACGGCTCCAGTCATGGGAAGGAAAGAGAGGAAAGAGAAGAGAATGAAAACGCGTCTGTCTACCTGGCCATTCGCGCACTATGCTCCCTGATTCTCAGAAGCTCTCCGGGCGATAGTTTGGCGCCTCCCGAGTGATGGCAACATCGTGCACGTGGCTCTCGCGCAAACCCGCAGCGGTAATGCGCCGGAAACTGGCCCGCTGGTGCAGGTCGGCAATGGTCGGGTTGCCGGTATAGCCCATGGCAGCTCTCAAACCACCGACAAGCTGGTGGATGACCGTGGCAACCGGTCCCTTGAACGGAACCCGCCCTTCGATCCCTTCCGGGACCAGCTTGAGGTCGTCGGACATATCCTCCTGGAAATAGCGATCGGCCGAGCCCCTCGCCATAGCCCCAAGCGACCCCATCCCCCGGTAGGCCTTGTAGGAGCGGCCCTGATAGAGGAACACTTCCCCCGGCGCTTCCTGGGTCCCCGCAAACAGCGAGCCGATCATGGCGCTGTCGCCGCCTGCAGCGACGGCCTTGGCAAGATCGCCCGAAGACTTGATCCCGCCATCGGCGATGACCGGAATGTCATGGCGACAGGCCACCCTGGCCACTTCCAAAACAGCAGTGAACTGCGGCACGCCAACGCCGGCAACGACACGGGTGGTACAGATGGAACCTGGCCCGATACCGACCTTGACCGCATCGACCCCGGCAGCAATCAATGCCTCCACGCCCTCGGCGGTGGCAATGTTGCCTGCGATTACCTGGGTATAATTGGAGAGGGCCTTGATATCGCGCACCGCCTGGAGCACGCCTTGCGAATGGCCATGCGCCGTGTCCACCACCACCACATCGGCACCGGCCTCCAGCAGGGCCTCAGCCCGGGCGAGGCCATCCCGCCCCACCCCGGTCGCGGCGCCAACCCGCAGCCGACCACCTCCATCCTTGCAAGCATGGGGGTAGGAACGGGCCTTCTCCATGTCCTTGACGGTGATGAGGCCGATGCAGCGATAATCGTCATCCACCACGATCAACTTCTCGATGCGATGCTGGTGGAACAGGCTGCGGGCCTCGTCGTGACTAACCCCTTCGCGCACCGTGACGAGGTTGTCCTTCGTCATCAGCTCCGACACCGGCTGGTCCATGTTAGTGGCAAAGCGGACATCACGGTTTGTCAGAATGCCGGCCAGCCGGCCGTTTCGTTCCATGACCGGGATGCCCGAGATGTGATAGCTGACCATCAGGGTCAGGGCCTCGGACAAGGTCTGGTTCGGACGCATGGTAACCGGATTGACCACCATCCCGGCCTCGAAGCGTTTCACCTTGCGTACTTCCTCCGCCTGGGCATCGATGTCCAGATTCTTGTGGATGACGCCGATGCCGCCGGCCTGCGCCATGGCAATGGCAAGAGCGTGCTCCGTCACGGTATCCATGGCGGCCGATACCAGGGGAATGCCAAGCGCAATGGAACGGGTCAGACGTGTGCGCGTGTCGGCCTGAGACGGCAGAACGTGGGACTCGGCGGGCACGAGCAACACATCATCAAACGCCAGGGCTTCTTTCAGTTCCATACCGCCTCCTGCGTCATCTATCGTGTATCGTATTCCTATGTGTTTCATGGGCATACATCATACACATTTACAGACCCGTGCCAAGGCGCGCCCTGATGGCCCGGTCACCAATTCCGCATCTTCCGCATTCGGCCAGGATCTTAATAATCCGGCGGCACGGATTCCGTTTCATCTGGGTCCCTCGATAGAAAGATGGTGCGGACCGCGCTTTCTGCTATGATTCGCGATCATGATAACTGTTCCCGAGCCTTCGTCTCCCGCATCGGCCATGCCCGGCCTTGCGCAGTCGTTTCGTTTTGCCGGACGGGATTTAGCCTGTGTCCGCAGCGAACGCATGATATTTGCCCGTCTATCTTTCGCTCTCGGTCCAGGCGGGGCCTTGCTTCTGGTTGGCCCCAACGGCAGTGGCAAATCGAGCCTGCTACGACTCCTGGCCGGGCTTTTGCGCCCGGCCGGCGGGAGCCTGTTCCGGAAGGGCCAGCCCATCAGCGAAGAGATGGAAAGTCACCTGGCCATGGTGCGCTACGTGGGACATCTCGACGCCGTCAAGCCGGCCCTGTCGGTAGCCGAAACTTTGATGTTCTGGGGTGGATTCACCGGTCTTGGACAACGGCAAGCCGAGGCGGCCGCAGCGGCGGCCATGACCTGTTTCGGCCTTGAACGTCTTGCTGACGTGCCGGGTCGATTGCTGTCAGCCGGACAGAAACGACGGGTCAATCTGGCGCGGCTGCTTCTGGGGACATCGGATTTGTGGCTGCTGGACGAACCGGCCACTGCCCTTGACCAGACGGCAGTGGCCGCGCTGGGCATGGTCATGGCCGAGCATCGGGCCCACGGCGGTATGGTGGTGCTTTCCACGCACACGGCCGTCGCTCTGTCGGATGCCCAGCGGCTGGACATGCGTGATTTCGCCGCTGATCCCCTGACGGCAGCGCACGCCCGGCCTGGGAACGGACCATGAGCCTCGTCGTTCATATCGTCCGCCGTGACCTCCGTCTTGCGTTGCGGCAAGGAGCCGATACGCTGATGGTGCTTGGCTTCTTTGTCCTGGCGGTGGTGCTGTTCCCGTTCGGAATCGGTCCTGAGCCGCAGGTGCTGGAGCGGATCAGCGCCGGTGTGTTGTGGATCATGGCCCTTCTTGCCGCCCTGCTGTCGCTTGATCGTCTGTTCCAGGGCGACTACGAAGATGGCAGCCTGGATCTGCTCGCCCTGGCATCACCTTCCCTGACCAGCATCGTGCTGGGCAAGGTGTTGGCGCATTGGCTCACGACCGGTCTGCCCCTGCTGATCATGGCTCCGCTTCTAGCCGTGCTCCTGCAAATGAAGGGGGAAGGCATGGCTATTCTAGTCGCCGCCATGGCTCTCGGCACACCCGCCCTGAGCCTGGTTGGCGCCGTGGGCGCGGCGCTGGTTCTGGGGGCGCGTCGGGGCGGAGTCCTAGTGTCGCTGCTGGTCCTACCGCTTTACGTTCCGGTACTGGTCTTCGGTGTCGCTGCAGTGGACGCCGTCAGCATGGGGTTCGAGGAAAGGGCGTCGTTGCTAATGCTGGCGGCCCTTCTCTGTGCGGCCCTGGCCCTGTGTCCGCTTGCCGCTGCTGCTGCCCTGCGACAGGCACTGGAGTAGCATGAGAATGGAAACGTCCGACCTTCTGGCCCGCATCTGTGCTACCAAGCGCGAACATGTTGCCACCTGCCGGGCGGCTGTGCCTTTGCCTATCCTGATCGGACAGGCCAGGGCCGCTGCCATGCCGCGCGGATTTGCCACGGCCCTTGACCGGGCCGTTGCGGTTCGTGGTTATGGCCTGATCGCTGAAATCAAGAAGACCTCCCCTTCGGCCGGCCTGATTCGCACCGATTTCAACCCGGCGACCCTGGCCAGGAGCTATGCCAGTGGTGGTGCAGCCTGCTTATCCATTCTGACCGATGTCCCTTATTTCCAGGGCGCTGACGCCTTTGTCACCGAAGCCCGGAATGTCGTGGAATTGCCCATCCTGCGCAAGGACTTCATGCTTGATCCTTATCAGGTGGTCGAGGCACGGGCTATCGGGGCCGATGCCATTCTCGTCATTCTGACGGCCGTGTCCGACAGCCAGGCTACCGAACTGGAAGCCGCGGCCATGGAATTCGGTCTTGATGTTCTAGCAGAAGTCCATGACGAAAACGAACTCGGCCGTGCCCTGCGCCTGCACACGCGGTTGATCGGTGTGAACAACCGCAATCTCAAAACCCTGCATGTCGATCTCACGGTGACCGAGCGGCTGGCCACCCTGGTTCCGAACGATCGGGTGCTGGTGGCCGAAAGCGGTTTGAGTCAACCGGTCGACCTGGCCCGTCTGGCCAGGGTCGGGGCCCGCCGCTTCCTGATTGGCGTATCCCTGATGCGCCAGGCCGATGTGGCGGAAGCGACTCGTGTGCTGCTGGCGACATCGTCCCGCTCATGAACGTAAAAAGAGTAAAGGCAAAGCTGCTACCCGGTCCAGGGAGAATTGGAAAACCCGGCGTCCTGTTTTGCGACATCTTGAGTCCGTCCATGCCCTGCCCCTTCCCGGGTTTCCATGTCTTCGTCATGCCTTCATCCGATGGCCCGCCGATTTCGGGTTGACGGGGCCGCCGCACGCGGGGTATTGTCGTCGTGTGTACTGGTTTCCCCAAAGTGGGGATGAAAAGGGAATGCGGTGCAGGTCTGAAAGGGATCTTAACTGCCGTGGCTGCCCCCGCAGCTGTAAGCGGTGAGTGCTGTCCATCAATGCCACTGGGAAACCGGGAAGGCTGGGCGGGTGCGATGAGCTGCAAGCCAGGAGACCTGCCAGTATGCGTGTCGTCGCGCGTCCGTTTGGCCGGGGTGTGCCAGGGGGGGGCTGGTGTTCCGCGATGACGGGGTGCATTCACGGTCCATGGAGCGACGCGATGACGGCAACAACCTTGCGTTCATTTTCCCCTTTCACTGTTCTGTCTGCCCGCCTGCCTGCATTGTTCGCACTTGTCTTTGGAACCGTTCTGGTGTTCGGGGTCGGCTTTGCCAGTCCGGGCGTGATTCACAACGCTGCCCACGATGTCCGGCATGCCTTTGCCTTTCCCTGCCACTAAAGGGAGGCAGCGGCCATGTTCCGGCGCATCATGTTGACCGTCCTCCTGGCTGGCGGGCTGGCGGGAACGGTTTCATTCGGGCTGCAGACCTGGAAGCTGTTTCCCCTCATTCTGGAAGCCGAGGTCTACGAGGAATCCGCCGCCGCTCACGGCCACCCCGGAATGGCGCATGAACGTGCTGTCCATGACGGAGCCGCGCTGGAGAGATACGCCGCCGAATCCGAGGAATGGACACCCGGGAATGGGATGGAACGGATCAGTTACAGCCTGCTTGCCGATCTCCTGACCAGCATCGGTTTCGCCGCGCTTCTGGTCGGTGCTATTGCCCTATCAGGCCGTGAGGTTGGCTCGCGTGAGGGACTGTTGTGGGGACTGGCCGGCTTCGGGGTCTTCAGCGTGGCACCGACCCTGGGTCTGCCGCCGGAGTTGCCTGGCATGATGGCAGCCGATCTGACCGCCCGTCAGATCTGGTGGGTGGGCACCGCAGGTGCGAGTGCCGCAGCCATTGCTCTGGTGGTGTTTGCCCGCCCCTCATGGCTGAAGGCAACTGGGGGGGGGGGACTGGCCGTGCTGCCCCATGCCATCGGCGCCCCACAGGCTCTGGTAGGAGGGGTCGTACCACCCGAACTGCTGGCACATTTCACCATTGCCTCGATGGCGATTGCCGCTGTTTTCTGGATGGTGCTTGGCGGCCTTGCCGGCACTTTCTACCAGCATCTGAACAGGCAGCCCGGGAAACACGTTGGTTGAGGGGGAAGGACCGGTTGAAAGACTCGAGGGGGAGTGGGGAAATCCTCGTGGGTCAGGATATTTAGGATATCATGGATCATAGGTGTGTAACATGAAGCCTGAAGCAGGCACATGGGCGGGGATCTGACCCACTTTGACGCCCACGGCGACGCCGTCATGGTAGACGTAACGGCGAAGGCGGTCACGGAGCGCACGGCAATCGCCAGGGGATCGGTATTGATGCAGTCCGATACCCTGCGTCGCATCGTGGATCATGCGGTCGGCAAGGGCGACGTGCTGGTGGTCGCCCGCCTGGCTGGCATCATGGCCGCCAAGCATACGGCGGGCCTCATTCCCCTCTGCCATCCCCTGCCCTTGACCGTAGTCACCGTTGACCTGACCTGTCACCCTGACCGCAACGCCGTGGACATCGCTGCCACCGTCCGCCTAGCCGGACGGACCGGCGCAGAGATGGAAGCCCTGACGGCCGTCAGCATCGCGGCGCTGACCGTCTATGACATGTGCAAGGCCATCGACCGCGGCATGCGGCTGACGGACATCCGCCTTGTTCATAAAAGTGGGGGGAAATCAGGCACATACGAGGAAATATGAAGACACCGGAAGAGGAAGCACGCAGACCGGAGAGCGGGCTCTTTTTTTGTTTGTCTATTATCAACTGATAAGAGGGCGTTGTTGTGATATCGGTTGAGGAAGCGCGCCGTCGTGTCATTGCCTCGGTGCGGCCGCTCGGGGCTGAAATGGTCGGTCTGCGCGCCGCTTGCGGACGGGTGTTGGCTGCCGACGTGGCAGCCCGCATCGCCCATCCGCAAGCGGCCGTTTCCGCCATGGACGGCTATGCGGTCCGGAGTGCTGATATCGCCTGCGTGCCAGCGACCCTCAGAGTTGTCGCTCAGTCCGCCGCCGGCCATCCGGTTGATATCAGGATCGAGCCGGGGGAAGCGGTACGCATCTTCACAGGGGCCCTGGTTCCGGCCGGTGCTGACACCATCGTTTTGCAGGAAGATACGCAAACCGGTCCGGAGCAAACCGTGACCGTGTGCGCCTTTTCACCGGTGGATCGCCACATCCGGCCGGCTGGCCTCGATTTCAAGGTTGGCGAAGCTCTGTTGCGGGCAGGACGATGCCTGACTTTTCGCGACATCGCGCTCGCCGCTGCGATGAACGTGTCCTGGCTGCCGGTGGTACGTCGGCCGCAGGTGGCGATTCTTTCCACCGGTGACGAAATCCGCCTGCCTGGCGAAACCATCGGACCAGGCGACCTGATCGGCTCCAATGGTTTCGCCCTGTCCGCTTTTGTCGAAAGTCATGGCGGCGTGGCAATTGATCTGGGAATTGCCCGTGACGAGCGGGCCTCGCTGCGTACCCTGGTTAGCGCGGTCCGGGGGGCTGAACTGTTACTAACCAGTGGCGGAGTCTCGGTGGGGGAATACGATCTCATGCACGAGGCATTGGGCGAGGTCGGGTTCGTGCTCGACTTCTGGAAGGTCGCGGTGCGACCGGGAAAACCGCTGATGAGCGGATACCTGGCTGGCGTGCCGGTGATCGGTCTGCCCGGCAATCCCGTCTCGGCCATGGTAGGTGCCATTCTGTTCGTATTGCCGGCGTTGAACGCCCTGCGCGGGCTACCTCCCGAATCGGGTCTTGAACAGCGAACGGGAGTACTGACCTGCGATATGCCAGCCAACGACGGGCGCGAAGACTATCTGCGCGCGCGCTGGATCCATACGGCTGATGGCAAGATCCTCGTCACGCCTTTTGCACAACAGGACAGTGCCATGCAAGCGCTCCTGGCGACCGCCAACGGTCTGGCCATAAGACCGCCGCATGCCCCCCCCGCCAGAGCGGGTAATCCCATTGCGATTATCGCCCTTTGAGAGCCTTTGTACATGAAATCTCCTCTTGACGGCGGCTCGGAACCAACCTAGAACACAAGGCAGACACCGTTCAAATGTATCTGGCGTCAGCGGCCCGGCGTTCTGTGAAGGCGCAAGGGGGGGTGTGTTATGCTTACAAAAAAACAATATAAATTGCTGGTTTTCATCGACCGCTGTCTGAAGTCGACAGGTGTTTCGCCCTCTTTCGATGAAATGAGGGATGCCCTTAGCCTGAAAAGCAAATCCGGCATTCACCGCCTCATCACCGGTCTGGAAGAACGGGGCTTCATCCGGCGATTGCCGCATCGGGCGCGGGCGCTAGAAGTTCTACGCCTGCCCGAGAATCTGGACGACCAGCCTGTTGCCCAGCCGTGTTTTACACCCACTGTCATCCAGGGTGATTTCCGTCACGCTCTCCCGGGAGCTGCAGTGGTGGTTAACGCTGGCGCCGTCCAGCTACCGCTCTATGGTAGAATCGCCGCAGGAACGCCGATCGAGGCCTTGCGCGATACTTCAACCACGGTAGAAGTTCCTGCCTGCATGATCAGCGGAAGTGAGCATTATGCGCTGACCGTTGAGGGTGATTCGATGATCGATGCCGGGATTTTGGAAGGGGATACGGTGTTGATCTGTCGGTGTGAAATGGCGGAAAGTGGTGCCATCGTAGTCGCACTAGTTGATAGCACCGAAGTGACGCTGAAACGACTGCGCTGCAAAGGTGCCTCCATTGCCCTCGAACCCGCCAACGCCAGATATGAAACCCGCATCTTTGGTCCCGACCGGGTCAAGGTCCAGGGGGTGCTAGTCGGGTTGCTGCGCACTTATCCGGGCTAGTCCACGGGTGGGAACCTGTTTCTGTGGAAGGTGTGGCATGAAGAAAATGATGACCGTTGATTCCTCGTGTCAGGCGGCAGCGCTCGATTCAGGATCGACTACAGGTGGTTTCATGCCCAGGTCCATGGAGAAAAGCCTTGCTTCCCGCGCCCCAAGGCTGTCTCTATGAAGACATGCGGGGAAGGCATACAAGCCACAGAGGGTGCTACCGCACGGATTCTCCTTGCTTTGCCACGACAGGCACAATATGCTGCCCGCCGCGGCTGTGTCCTTGCGATGGCCACGCCGCCACTCAGGGTGAGCCATCAGGCAAGAGAGCTAACTTAAGGGAAACGCCAGCCGCGCCACCGTCGCAGCGCTCAATCCCCCGCCTTCCGAGCCAGCCCCAGTCCTATAAAGATTGCTGCGAACGGCAGAATCGTCAGTGGAGATGGCAAGCTTCGTTGAGAGGCCACGCCACAGCCTAGCTAGATCATAACGAGACCACCGGCAAGGCTGGGCAGGGTAGCAACACTGCAGACAAGACGTCCTCAAGGACAACGAAACATGCCACCGCCAGGACCGCATAGATTGCGTCCACGATTACTGCGCCGAGGCCACCGGCGACACCGGCCCAGAAGCCATGCTCCGGCGTATCGGCTGATACACAGGATCTCTGATTAGACCGAGAGGGGGTGGCAATGGTAAGCTCCAGGACGAGGCCCTTCCCAAACAGGGAGATCAATATTTACTACTGAAAAGCCTCTTCTTTTGGAGATATCTCCCTACAAGGGGAAAATTACATAAGGATTCGTGCACACCGGGAATCGACTGACGAGCGGTGCTATGGCGAACGCGAGGAATCTTTCTCACAAGACTGCTTTTCCTGGGACAGGCAACAGGGTGAAGAGGAAGCGCTTCCCTCCCCCCCCCCTGTACTGCCAAGTCGTTCCGTCATCAATACAGGCAAACCCAGGGCATCCACCAGGGCCCGCAGTTCCTGACGTGCGGCAACGTGGGACATGTTGAGGGGGACACCGACCCCGCCCTCGCGCAAATCCAGCAAGGTAAGTCCCTTCAGGAACAGTTCACGATAAACCACCCGTTCCGACAATCCCGCAATCAGACGGAATCCTACGCGACGGGCTAGATCCGTTAGCAGATTGTCTATCTCCCTCTTGTTGCGGGTACCGATTTGTGACAGTCGATTACGTGTAACAACCCAGGATATGCTCTCTCCATCATCCATTACCCTTTGCTTGCGGATTTGCCATACCATCTCGGCATAATGACTGGGACTACTGACACGCATGGTTTCTGGGTTGACACGCGCGAGTACGTCAAGGTCGATCAGGCTATCGTTCAGCGGTGTCAACAAGGTATCGGCATAGGTATGGCCCAACCGGGACAGATAATGGTCACTGCCTGGTGTATCGATGATAACGATATCGCAGAGAGCGCGCAGGCGGGTCACGCAATCGTCAAGACGCTGCAAATCTTCCTCCAGGGCCATGCCCGTGGCATAAGGATCGCTTGCAACGATGGCTTCATGCACCGGCACGGGCAGGTTCAGATGATGCTGGGTGACGAACGCCTGTCGATTTTCGATATAGCGGGTTAGCGTGGCCTGGCGGGCGTCGAGATCAATAGAACCGACTCGCAGACTCATATTCATCAGATTGACCATGATATGCATGGCAATGGTTGATTTACCAGTACCACCTTTCTCGTTACCGACGACGATGACATGTGCGCGTCGGGTCATGAGCTCTCCTTCATGTACGGGCGTACCCAGACGGCCGTGTCGTGAAAGGCCGCCCCCCCCGCCGGTGGCACCGGGTCGGCACTTGTTAACACGTTGATACCGGAACCATCGGGAAAGTCGCACGCTGGCCAGACGCTTTCCACGACCACCACCCCCCGTGGCAGACCGGCAAAGGCACGGGCATGCAGGGTGACGACCCCACGTCGGTTGCCAAGGCAGACCATGGCTCCATCGACAATGCCGGTTGCCGCACAATCCTCAGGGTGGATCAGAACGGTTGGGCGTCCCTGGTTCCGCCGCGAGACAGGCGATTCGGTAAAGGTCGAATTGAGAAAATGACGTGCTGGGGCAGTAATCAATCGAAAGGGGTACTCGCTGTCCGCCGCGTCGATCAGAGGGACATGATCCGGCAGGGCAGGCAAACTGGCATGATCCGGACCGAGGGAGGCCCAATCGGGCGCAAAATGGAACCGCCCGTCCGCTTGCGGGAAACCGTCGAGGAAATGCTGTTCGGCAAAGGAACGGGCACAGTCGAGCCAGCCCCTGGCATGCACCGTGGCCGCCGACGGCAGGCCAGAGGCTGCCAGCACCTGGTCGATCATGGTCCAGGCATCAACTGCAAGACTAGCGTGATCCCCTCCCAGCCGATGCAGCAAGGCATTGACGACATCGTGATTGCTGCGCGACTCGCCAACGGGGGGAATCACGGCTCTCCCGACCTGAAGAAAGGTGTGGCCATAGGACGTATAGAGATCATCATGTTCAAGAAAGGTTGTAGCCGGCAAAACGATATCAGCGAATCGTGCTGTATCGGTCAGGAACTGCTCATGGACACACAAAAACAGGTCCTCCCGGGCCAATCCCTGGCGTACCCGCGCGCTTTCCGGTGCGGTGACGGCTGGATTGGCGTTCTGTACCAGCATGGCTGTCACCGGTGGTCCCCCTCCTGCTAGGGCCTCCCCCGTCAACACTTGGCCGATCCGGGACATGTCGAGGGTGCGGATCGTGGGATCGCGGACATCGGCAGCTTCCACCAGAGTGGCATCGAGATGGAAAGTATCGGAGGTGGACAACAATGCCCCCCCGCCGCGATGACGCCATGCCCCCGTCACCGCGGGCAGGCAGGAAGCGGCATGCAAGGCCACCGCCCCGTTGCGTGAGCGGGTCATACCGTAACCGAAGCGGATGAGGCTGCGCGGTGTGCGGCCATATCGCATCGCAAAGGCCTCGATGATTTCAGGGGCAAGGCCGGTCAGCACGGCCGCCCAGGTGGGGGGACGTTGCGCGACATGCCGTTCCAGGGCCTTGGGAACATCGGTGTAACGGGCCAGATAGGTTCGATCCACCAACCCCTCGCGGAACAGAACATGCATAATCGCGCAGGCCAGGGCCGCATCGGTTCCGGGATGCACGGGCAGGTGACCGTCAGCTCTTTCGGCGCTGGCCGTGCAATAGGGGTCGATCACTACGATTACAGCGCCACGACTTTTGCGCGCCTTAATCGCCTGCGACCAAGCGTTGATCTGGGTTGCAACCGGGTTCATGCCCCAGAAGACGATCAGGTCGGAATCGGCCATCTCACGCGGGTCGGTGCCTGTCTTGGCTCCAACACCCGCCAGCCACCCCGCCCCACCGATACTGGCACAAATGGTCGTTTTCTGGCCTGAGCCACCCATGACATGGCGCAAACGATTGGTCGCCCCCCGTTGCACCACGCCCATGGTACCGCCATAAAAATAAGGCCACAGAGTTTCACGCCCAAAACGATTCTGTGCGCTTTGGAATGTGGTCGCGACAATATCCAAAGCTTGGTCCCAACCGATCGGCTCGAACTGCCCCTCTCCCTTCGAACCTTTGCGTCGCAGAGGAACAGTAAGCCGCCCGGGATGGTGAACACGCTCCCCATAGCGTGCGACCTTGGCACAAACAACACCATCCGTATAGGGGTGATCAGCCGCGCCACGGACGCGCCCCACCTTTCCCCCCGGCAATCGCTCCACTATGAGGGCACATGCCCCCGGACAGTCATGAGGACAAACAGAGGACAAACCTTGCGCGGTCATCTGCAGCATTTCCCTTGTTCTCAGACTGTAGCGCTCCCCATGCCGACCGGCAAGCAGCCTGTTGCCAAGTCGCTGTTGCCAGGATCATTGGATGAATTGGATGAAGGAGAAACATCCTGGCGCGGAAGGTTACAGGAGCACAAGCGGCCCAAGATGCCGCATATGCCTCTGACGATTCCTCTGTATTGCCGGTCAGTGTCGTGTTCCCAGCACGTCGCAAGGGTAGGAGCGGCGATAGAGTGCTCGACCCAGACGTCGAGACGCTCTCTGTCGGCGCTGCGAATCCGCTCCTCCGCATCAGGCGGAACCGCCCCGAAACGCAGGCAAAGCAGCCGCAGGAACGTCTTGGCCCTGCCCGTCCGCTCTCCCTCAACGCGTCCCTGTTGCAGACCCTCGTTGACGTAACGCTGTCGCCAGGTGGCCATGATCTCCTCCTTGCGCGCCGGCATGACACGGGCCAGGACCACTCTGATGACCTCCTCCGCCAGGCCGGCCTGGCTCTGGACAAGGTACGTCAGAACCGCCACAACATCTACGTCCTCAAGTCCTTCTCCCTCGGCCAGGATCACTTCCAGCAGAGCTAGCCAGGTGCCCCCCCCCGGGGGGCGCAGAGCGTACTTCAAGGCTTTCAACCGCCAGACCCGCAACGACGCCTCCGTGGCCCCGTCCACAAACGAGCCGGGCAGAAGCTCCGGCGGACCCGGTGTCAGGATGGCCGCCACTGTCGCGGTAGATGCGCGCGCAAAAACTGCCAAGCCCGTACTAGATCGCTGAGTATCTGCTTGAAAACACATCACGAGGCGTAGAAAAAAGCCTGTGCATGATGTGATCATCGGTGATCCCGTCGCTGTGGTCAATATGGAAGCGATACGATCCCTTCAGCAACATGGCTGGTTCAAGTTGCAGAGGTCGACACATTCACTATTTTTATGGGGAGGGAAACTAGCAGGGCTTTCGTGTTTGTCATCCGACCTTCCCATGCATTTCATGAAGGGAATACGGCCATGAGCAGGAGCCTGGTTGGAATGGTGCCGGTCCTTACCCTGGTGGCATGTGGTCTTGCCAAACCAACGATCCAGCCTGAGGAGAAGAAGGCCCACGGTTAGGTCCCCACGAGGCTCCACTGGCCTTTGATATCGCTATTGGCCAGATCCCAGATTACTGCGGTTCATTACGGGAGACGACTGAGATCCTGGCCTAATATGGGCGTTCCCGCAATCCAGATTTCATCATAATAGTGCGCGAGGGACTGGAATTATTCCGTAAGAGCGAACGGAACACTGCATTGGAGGAACACAAGGCCAGCCTGCAATCTATACTTGGTGGCGTCCTCATCGGCCACTATCTGCGGGCCGTTGACGGCGTGGTATTAGACGATATGGTTTGTAACCACGTGCCGGAGCAGAAACAGGCAACGCCGCTGGGAGCGAAGGAGGCTCCCCTGTCCGTGGCTGCGCTCAATGCTATACCCTCAGAAATTGAAACAAGCAAACAGAAGGCGGAACAGAATGCAAAGATAGACCTGCTCAACCGCATCAGGGCTGAAGGCGTGCGGATTTTTGCCATCGGGCATTGCTGGAATCCGATCGAGGCAGCCACAGCCCTGTACGAGGCGACACGGCACAGCATCTTGGCCTATACCGCAGCGGACTCCTCTTGTCGTCTTGATCGCATGGAACGGACTCGACCGGTGAACGAGAATGCCCGCGATTTCATGGTCGTTCTTGACTCGCATGGCTTCAATCATCAGGATGCGTTTGTCGAGGCACTTGGGATAACCAACCACGACATGCTGATTATCGACGGCCTCCACAAGGACAGTGACTTGCTGACCTTCGACGAGATATGGCGTCTGAAGTTCAAACAGACTGGTGCCCGGCAACTGATTCTGGCACGCCTAAACCTGACAATGGCCCAGGAAGCCCGCTTCTACTGAAATCCGGCCTGGCGTATCAAGGCACCGGACTGGCTGGAAGCCGCGGACCAACCGGAAGCGGTACGGGTTCGTTTCTGGCATCCGGCCTGGAGAGCCATTCTGGGTAGCTATATGCAAGGCTCGGTGGAGCTAGGCGTTGACGGCGTCATGCTGAAAGGCCTGGATGCCTACCAGTATTTCGAGGCGCTGGTGCCACTTGAATAGACGATCAGGAATGGCCCGGCTTTTGATCCGTGAATATCCTGCTCAAGGATCGGGCGATTCCAGGATCCGGGCCCCGGCCTCGTTCATCAGGGAAACGAAGCCGGGGAAGCTGGTGGCAACAGCCGCGGCGTCGTCCACTGCCACCGGCGCCTTGGTCACCATGCCCAAAATCAGGAAGGCCATGGCAATGCGATGGTCGAAGGCAGTGGTCACCCGCCCCCCCCCTGGCGGCGGATGACCACTGCCGTGGATGATAAGCGTATCACCTTCCACCTCGACCCGGCTGCCGCACACCGACAGACCACGGACGATGGCGGTCAGACGGTCGCTTTCCTTGACCCGCAGTTCGGCCAGACCGTGCAGACAGGTAGTACCGCGGGCACAGGCTGCTGCGATGGCAAGGATCGGATATTCATCGATCATGCCAGGAACGCGGGTTGCCGGCACTTCGATTCCTGTCAATGGCCCATGATGAACAACTAGATCGGCTACCGGCTCACCGCCTTCCATCCGTTCGCCGTGCCTTTCCACCACGGCTCCCATCTCGCGCAAGGTCTCATAAAGGCCGAAACGCATTGGATTGACACTAACTTCAACGAGTGTCACTGCCGCTCCCGGCACCAGCAGGGCTGCGACAGCGGGAAAGGCAGCCGAGGAAGGATCAGCCGGTATTGCCACCGTCTGGGCGCTGATCTCGGGCTGGCCGGTCAGGGTGATAACGCGCTTCATTGTCGCATTCTGCTCCACCGTCAGAGTAACACCAAAACGCTGCAACATCCGTTCGGTATGATCACGCGTTGGCACGGGTTCGATGACGGTCGTGACTCCCGGCGTGTTGAGTCCAGCCAGCAGTACGGCTGATTTCACCTGGGCCGAAGCCACCGGTAACGTATAGATGATGGGAATCGGCTGAACGGCGCCTGCCATAGCCAACGGCAGCCGTCCGCCGGTACGGGTCAGGAAACGGGCACCGATGCGACGCAGGGGATCCATTACCCGTTGCATGGGCCGCGCCCGCAGGCTGGCGTCGCCTGTCAACACGCTTGTAAAGGGGTGGGTCGCTAGGAGTCCCATCAGAAGTCTTGCACCAGTGCCGGCGTTGCCCATATCCAGGACATCGGCAGGTTCGACCAGACCACCGATGCCCCGCCCCTGCAGGCGCCAGCAGCCGGGGGCGTCGCGGGTCATTTCTGTTCCAAGGGCCCGCAGGGCGGCAGCGGTGCGCAGGACATCCTCGCCTTCGAGCAGACCGGTTATCGTGGTTTCACCCACAGCCAGTGCCCCGACCATCAGCGCCCGGTGCGAGATGGACTTGTCGCCGGGAACACGGAAGGTGCCGCCAAAGGTGCCGGTACGAAAGGAAGTGAGCGGTATCGCAGTCGTCATGGCCGAACATTTCATCGATACTGACAGGATTGCCTGAATGCAGTTGGTAACACAAGAAGGGCGTGGCCGCGTGCATTTTCCGGCTCACTTTGCTTTTGACAAGTCCGGAAGAACGTGGCACATCGCCGCAGGCTCGGTTTGACAGCCATGGGAGGACAGACGGGTGGCAAAACCGGAATGGGGCACCAAGAGAACCTGCCCGAGTTGCGATGTGCGCTTCTATGATCTGCGGCGCAATCCGATTCGTTGCCCCAAGTGCAACAGCCTCGTCGAATCCGAGGTACCACTCCGATCGCAGCGGCTGGTTGCTAGCAAGAAAGTGGTGAAACCGGCCATGGCAACGACAGCCGCTGAGGCGAGCGACACCAATCTGCCCGACATCGAGGAATCAGGAGATGTCCTGGTCAACATGGACGAAGAAAACGAGATCGAAGCGGAAGAGGAAGAGGATGACCGCAGGAGAGATGGCGAGGACGAAGACGCTCTCATGGAGGACGCCTCGGATCTGGGCGTGGACGATGACGACATGGCCGAGGTTATGGAACATCTGGAAGACAATCGCGACACCTGAAAAGTTGGCATCTCCCCCGGAAAGGAGAGACTTCCAACAAGATCTGGCTTGACGACAGGGCAAAGATCAGATACGGGGAAGATCCTGTGCAGGCAGTATCTGGGAAGGGGAAAAGGGGAGAAGAAGACAGGCACAGACAAACGGATGAGCTGTGCGGAAAAGCGTGTGGGGCAAGGGGCTGTAGCTCAGTCGGGAGAGCGCTACAATGGCATTGTAGAGGTCAGGGGTTCGATTCCCCTCAGCTCCACCAGGGATTTCGAGTTGAGTGTCGACGATCCCTCTGAACTGCGGTCCGGGTATGTGTGCCTGTAAGCTGTTCGATGGGGCGCGTGGTTGTATTAGTTCATTCCAGACCGGCCCGTTGCCTGATACTGCGATCCGGGCGATTCAGTTTCCAGACGGCCCAGACGATGTGTGTGCTGCTTTCGTGCAGCGTTTCCGGCTCGTGCCCCGCGCGCCCATGGTCTTCTAGCCACAGCATCTGCTCCAGAGGAGGAAAAGCTTGATCAGATCAAGGTGATGCCTGGCAAGGCTCAACGTGCGATTTTTCCGTTTCGTGCGCAGACCTCTTAATACTTCCCCGCAAAGCAACGAGGATGCCGATGACCGAGGCGAGCCACATTCCGACTGAACATGCCGAGCGGCTCAAAAGCAAACAGACCCTGGGCGAAGTCCTTGAAGCGGTGATCGCGTTTGAGTTCGCTGCATACCGCTACTTCGAAGCCCTGCGCTGGAAAGTGGACAAGCCGTTACGTGCCCTGGTGACGCAATTGGCTGACGAGGAGTCCCGCCATTACCGTCTGTTTCGCGACCTGGCCGAACGCGAGCATGTTCATGACCATGTCAGAGATTTGATTCAGGTTCCGGTTTCAGATCATAAATTCTCCGACTATATCCACACACCGGATCTTGGCGAATTGCCTGACGATCAGGTGGTCTTGCAATATGCCCTGGGTCGCGAACAGGTGGCTTATGAGCAGTACATGGCGCTGGCGAAGACGACTCCGGTTGGTCCAATCCGGGATCTGTTTCGCTATCTGGCCACCGAAGAACTGCGACACAAAGGCGAACTGGAAGAGATGTACTATGCACTCGTGCATCGTGGATGCATGTAGAATTAAGGGGACCATGCAACCCATAGATGTTACTGGCCATTGAGCGCAAATCAGGCCGGACGCCTCCCAAGACCATCCCGCCCGGATCGGTGGGCAGGTGCAGGCCAAGTCTCCTAAAACTTATATCACACATCATAATCATGCATCATACGTGTATGGCTTGTCCGAATGCTGCAAGGACTGATTCGTGCAGCATCTCCGAGAGGGTCGGGTGGGGAAAGACGGTTTGCATCAGTTCGGCCTCGGTGGTTTCAAGGGTGCGGGCAATGGCATACCCTTGGATCAGCTCGGTCACCTCTGCCCCCACCATGTGGGCACCCAGCAGGGCGCCGCTCCGGACGTCAAAAATGGTCTTGACCAGTCCCTCCGGCTCACCCTGGGCAAGGGCCTTGCTATTACCGACGAAAGGAAAACGTCCAACCCTGATATCAAATCCGCGCGCCTGCGCCTCCGTTTCGGTTAGGCCGAGACTCGCCACCTGCGGATGACAATACGTGCAGCCGGGAATGCGCGTTGGATCAAGGGGATGAAGACCGGCAACGCCAGCGATTCGCTCCACACACAAAACCCCTTCATGACTGGCCTTATGCGCAAGCCATGGCGGTCCCGCCAGGTCGCCAATGGCATGAACGCCTGCCTCTCCTGTCTCCAGCCATTCATTTACCACTACGTGCGTCATATCCACCTGTACACGCGTATCTTCAAGACCCAGATTGTTCACGTTGCCAACGATGCCGGCCGCCACGATCACCCGTTCGACGATCGTCTGGCTGGTCCTGCCACCCTGGCGCAGGGTGGCAGTGACCGACTCGGTACCCCGTTCCAGTTTCTCCACCGTCGTGCCGGTATGCACCACCATCCCCTGGCGTTCGAAAGCCTTGCGGACGAAGTTCGAAATTTCCTCGTCTTCGACCGGCAGGATGTGGTCCATCACCTCAACGATGGTCACCCTGGCCCCGAAGGTGCTGAAAAAACTCGCGAATTCAATGCCGATCGCGCCAGAGCCGATGATCAACAGCGATGCCGGGACACGATCGGGCGTCAGGGCATGCCGGTAGGTCCACACCAGCCGGCTATCGGCCTCCAACCCCGGCAGGGTGCGGGCCTGGGCCCCGGTGGCAAGGATGATGTGCGACGCGGACAGATCTGCCACCGCCCTCCCCTCTCGGGTCACGCCGACCCGCCCTTTGCCCAAGAGGCGCCCTTCTCCTTCCACCAGCGTCACCTTGTTCTTGCGCAAAAGGTGCCGGACGCCATTGGTAAGCTGGCTGGCCACGGTGCGCGAGCGGGCCACGATTTTGTCCAGGTCGAAGCCGGTCCCTCCCGCTGACAGGCCATAATCGGCTGCCCGTTGGATCTGACGGTAAACATCTGCCGCACGCAGGAAGGCCTTGGTGGGAATGCACCCCCAATTAAGGCACACCCCCCCCACCTGCTCCCGCTCGATCACGGCTGTTTTCAAACCAAGCTGGGCCGCCCGAATGGCTGCGACATAACCGCCAGGACCGGAACCGATGACAATCAGATCATAAGGCGTAACCGCCATGACAAGCGCTCCAGAAAGATTGATGCCCGCTGGTCTTACAAGGAATGTGGGATGGGTTCCCCACGTCCTGTTTTCGCATTGAAGAGGGAAGAAACAGGGGAAACACCATCTGAGGGGAGGAGACCCCCCCTGGTTCCTTATAATGTCTGTCTCGAAACAGGATACCCTCCCTCACCCGCCTCTGTTTCCTGGCTCCCTGGAATCAATCCGCGGCGAAACGGACAGCCTCCTCCGCCGCCCGGATCAGGGCACGGGCCTTATTGATGGATTCCTGATATTCTGCCTCCGGGTCGCTGTCGGCAACCACGCCTCCGCCCGCCTGAATGATCATCGTGCCGTCCTTGACCAAGGCCGTACGCAAGGTAATACAGGTGTCCATGGTGCCGTTGGCGGACAGATAGCCGATGGCGCCAGCATAGAAACTGCGCCGCTCCGGCTCCAACTCATCAATGATCTCCATCGCCCGGACCTTGGGCGCACCCGATACCGTGCCGGCCGGAAAGCCGGCCATCAGGGCGTTCATGGCATCCTCTCCTGGCGCAAGCCGCCCTTCCACATTGGAAACGATGTGCATAACATGGGAATAGCGTTCAATAATCATCTGCTCGGTGACTCTCACCGATCCCACCTGGGTCACCCGCCCGACATCGTTGCGACCCAGATCAAGCAGCATCAGATGTTCAGCCAGTTCCTTGGGATCGGCCAACAGTTCTTCCGCGAGGGCCTGATCCGCCGCGGTGTCCGCACCGCGGGGCCGGGTGCCGGCGATCGGCCGGATGGTCACAATGCCGTCGCGGACTCGCACCAGGATTTCCGGACTCGATCCGACCAAGGCATAACCGCCGAAATCGAGAAAAAACAGAAAAGGCGACGGATTGAGCCGGCGCAGCGCCCGATACAGGGCAAACGGCGGCAGGGGGAAGGGAATGCGTAAACGCTGAGACAGGACGACCTGGAAAATATCGCCGGCAAGGATGTAGTCCTTGGCCCTGGTGATCATGGCATGGAAGACACTCCGGCTCATGTTGGAAACCGGAGTCACGGGCGGCAGAGGAAGGATCCTATCCCGCTGGGGAGGTAGAACACGGCGGAAATCGCTTAACACATCCCCCAGACGCTCGCACGCCTGTGCATAGGCCACCGTGGCCTCGCAATCCGGCTGTAGCCATACGGGCGTTACCACCGTCACCCGGTCGGCAATGTTGTCGAAGATGGCCATGACGGTCGGACGAAGAAAGACGCTGTCCGCGATGCCGATCGAATCGGGATTGGCATCGGGCAGGGTTTCGACCAGCCGGACCGTGTCATACCCCATGTAGCCGAACAGGCCAGCCACCATGGGCGGCAGGGACTTGGGCAAGTCAATATGGGATTCAACCATTAGGGCGCGCAATGACTCCAAGGGAGAGCGCCCGTCCTCCACGAAGCGCAACAAATCGATGCACGCGACGCGGTTGATCTCGACCATGTCACTGAAACAGCGCCAGATCACATCCGGTTTCAGACCGATGAAGGAATAACGGCCGCGGATCGCACCGCCTTCGACTGATTCCAGCAGGAAACTATTAGGCTGTTCCTCCGCCAGCTTGAGAAAGGCGGAGACTGGTGTCTCCAGGTCAGCCACCAGCGTGGTCCACACCACTTGTGACCGCCCGGCCTCATAGCCCGCGGTAAAGGTGGCGATGTCGGGATAGACCTTCATGACGTCACCGTGCCTCCAGCACCTTGGGATTGATGACGACATCAAATTCCCGTCTGATTGCCGCTGCGAACTGGGTCAACACATCTCTCGCATACTGCTCCGTCACCTCTTGTTTCAGGTTGGCTAGGGCGGCGGTATCGGCGGCAGGCGCGATCACTTCCCGCAGGCGGCCGACGATGAAGGCCTCCTCCGTCCCGTTCACCGCCGTTTCGCCCACGGCAAGATCGAACAGACGTGCAACGAAGGCAGGTGGCAGGTGATCGTCTGCATCGGTACGCAGAAGCGGCCTGGACACGTCCACCGCGCCGATTCCGTTCCTGGCGGCTTCGTGCCATGACATCCCCGTTTTCAGGCGTTCCGCCACCTTTTCGGCCTGGTCACGGGCGGCTTCCCGGCGTTGTTCCGCTGTCCACTGGTCGATGAGCGTCTGGCGTATTTCGCCTACGGATTTCAGGCGGGAAGAAACCACGGCATCCACCCTGACAACGAAAAAACCGCTTTCGCTTTCCGTCATCAGATTTTGCGTGCCGGCAGCGACCGTAAATGCGGTCGGCAGGAAGGCCTGCATCGGGGGCAGGTCGGGAATCGCCTTCCCATCCATGCCAGTACCAGACCGATCCATAGGCGCAAAAGTTGCCACCGTCAGGCCGACTTGCTTGGCTGCGTCTTCAAGGGATACTCCGCCATTGAGAGCATCTTCCACTTTCACGGACAATTCATAGACGATATCTCCCGCTTTTTCGGCAATCAGATCCTCCCGAATCCGGCCGCGTACCGCATCGAGCGACGGCACCCTTTCGGGTTCGACAGCGGTTACCCTGAATAGATGCCAGCCGAAGGCACTCGGCACCGGGCCGACTACCGTATCCACGGTCGCGGCAAAGACGACGTCTGCCAACGCTGACTCCATATCGGCATGCGTCACGCGTCCTAGCGGTGTCACCCACTGAGCGGTCTCGGCGGCAGTCTGCGCCAGCGACCGCCCTCCGCGCACACGTTCGAGGGCGGCATCGGCCTGGGTGCGTTCAGGAAACAGAATCTGCTCCACCGTGCGGGTTTCCGGCGTGCGCAGGGCAGAGAGGGAATCGTCATAAGCCTGCCGGATCATCTCCTCCGAAATGGCAATCAGGGACGCCACGGCCGGCTCCGTCAACAAAATGGCGCTGAGCGTGCGGTACTCCGGTGCCGTGAAGGCTGTGGCATGAGTCTTGTGGAAGTCTTCCAGGATGGCCTGATCCGGAGGCGGAGGCGCCGGCATAGCGGCAATCGGCACGGTGACCGTTTCCGCCACCCGCCTTTCGTAATGGTGACGGTAGAGACGATCAATCAGTGCGACTGGCACCACCACGCCCGCCACGACCGGACCGCCGACCTGAGCGCGCAGAAGCTGCTGGCGCAAATGATGGAAATAGGCTTCCTCCGGCTGGCCACTCGCCGTTACGAAATGCCGGAACAGGACTGGATCAAAACGACCTTCCGCATCCTGGAATTCCTTCTGACGGCTGATGGCTGCAAGGAGAAGCTCATCCGGTATCGCAAGACCGTAAGCGCGGGCGGCCATGTCGAGTATGGCGGCGAGAACCAGCCGGTTGACGGTCTGATACAAAATGCCCATCCGCCGGGCCTCCTCGGCCGTAAAGGCATTCCCCATCACGGCCCCCAGCCGGTTGACATCATGGCTGAATTCTTCCTGCACCGCAGCCATGCTGATCGTGATGTCACCGACGGCAATGGCTGGTTCCTCGGCGGACCGGTGCGTAAGATAGTCGCCCACCCCCCAGATACCGAAGCTCAGGATGAGAATCAC
Source organism: uncultured Rhodobacterales bacterium (assembly GCA_964624075.1). GTDB lineage: Bacteria > Pseudomonadota > Alphaproteobacteria > Rhodospirillales > Rhodospirillaceae > CAZUWH01. The sequence goes on along the minus strand of CAZUWH010000002.1, from coordinate 143,813 downwards.
GAACAGGATCTTGATGACCCAGGAACTAGCCGATCTGCGAAGCGTGTCGAGCATCTGTCCCGCAAGATGTTGTCGGAAAATGGGAAAAACACCTTCCCCGGCCACGATGGCTGCCCTGGCCCGCCAACCGCCATGGCCCTCATGAGAAATCAGCGTGCCAACCGCTCTTACATCATAAGAGGAGGTCTGCCTTCCTCGCAACACCCCGGATGGGGAAACCGGACCGGGGATCGCGATCAGGAGTCTGACGCAGGCGGCAATCACTGTCACTGTCGCCCTTGCCGGCCACGAGGCCCCCCGATCCATGCAGCAACCGGTGGAAATGGCCAGCCGGCTGTGTTATGTAGCTGTTGCCCCGGACTGCGGCCGCAGTCCGGGAGTGCGGTGTGTCGCAAGGAACAATTCAGGAAGCTAAGGGGGATAGGAAAGATGGCACGACGTCCGCTGATCGCCGGTAATTGGAAAATGAACGGCCTTCTGGCCGATAGCCTGGCTGGAAACCTGGCCAGTCTGATAAAGGGCAAACCGGATTGGCCATTCGAAGTGGTCGTCTGTCCCCCCTTCCTTCTTCTCCGTCCTGTGGGTCAGACCATCATGGGTAGTGGCATTGCCCTGGGGGGGCAGGACTGCCATGCCAGGGAAAGCGGTGCCCACACGGGCGACGTTTCACCGGTCATGCTGAAGGATGTCGGCTGCACCTATGTGATTCTCGGCCATTCCGAGCGTCGTACCGACCATGGCGAGAGCGATGCCCTAGTCCGGGCCAAGGCCACAGCCGCCCTCAAGGCTGGCCTGAAAGTGATTCTCTGCATCGGCGAGACCGAGGCTGAACATGATACCGGCAAGACGCTTCTGGTTAATCAGACCCAGCTCAAGGGTTCGGTGCCGGAGGGGGTAACGGCCGCTACGCTGGTCATCGCCTATGAGCCGGTGTGGGCCATCGGGACCGGGCGCACGCCGACCAATCCGGAAATCCAAGAAGTACACGCTTTCATCCGCAAGGAACTGGCCGCCCTGATCGGGCCTGAAGCCGAGGGAGTGCGAATCCTCTACGGCGGCTCGATGAAGCCTGGCAATGCTAAGGAGATCCTGGCCCTGCCGGATGTGGATGGCGGTCTGATCGGTGGTGCCAGCCTGAAGGCGGAAGATTTTTGGGCGATCGCGCAGGCTTGTCCCTAGCATTGGACTGGCAGGGAAACCAAGTCCTCCACGAGGATTCATTCAAGAGGGGGCCCGTGTTTCATTCCAAGGCGCGGAGGTTTTGAGGTGGTTGATTCATGATCAAGGTTCTTCTCGCCACCCACCTGTTGATCGCTCTTGCCATGGTCGGGGTGGTATTGTTGCAGCGCTCCGATGGCGGTGCCCTGGGCGTTGGCGGCGGCGGAACGGGTTTTATGACCGGTCGTCAGGCAGGCAATCTCCTGACCCGGACCACCGCCTTTCTGGCAGCAATGTTCGTGGCCACCAGTCTGGCCCTGGCCGTTCTGGGAGGGGGTGGAACATCGCGCCAGTCGATCCTGGACCAGGTCCAGCAGGGGGGAAGAGAGGCAACCGTTCCCGGCCCGGTGTCTCCACCGGCTGCTGCACCGGCATTTCCGGCGGCCTCCGATCTGCTGCCCGCCCCACCTCCTGCCCCGGCTGACGCGACGGAGACTTCCCCTCCCTCCCCGGCAACGGAGGACCGGTAGACCTGCCTTTTGCGGGAATCACAAGATGCCGCGAGAAGAGGGAGACAGCGGTGTTTCATCTGAAATTTCGGATCTCATGACCAGGTTCATCTTCATTACGGGTGGCGTGGTTTCTTCTCTGGGTAAGGGACTGGCCGCAGCGGCCCTGGGAGCCTTGTTGCAGGCCCGCGGCTACCGGGTGCGGTTGCGCAAGCTTGACCCCTATCTCAATGTCGATCCTGGCACGATGAGCCCACTTCAGCATGGCGAGGTCTATGTTACTGACGATGGTGCCGAAACCGATCTGGATCTCGGGCATTATGAACGCTTCACGGGTGTAGCCTCGCGCCGCAGCGACAACGTAACGACCGGCCGCATCTACTCCACGGTTATCAGCCGAGAGCGGCGGGGGGATTACCTGGGGGCTACGGTCCAGGTCATTCCCCACGTGACCGACACCATCAAGACCTTCATCGCCGCCGATCTGGGGGACGAGGACTTCCTCTTGTGTGAAATCGGTGGCACGGTCGGCGATATCGAGGGCCTGCCATTCCTCGAAGCCATCCGTCAGATGGGCAACGAACTTGGGCCGGCCCGATCGATGTTCCTGCATCTGACCCTGCTCCCCTATATCCCCAGTGCCGGCGAATTGAAAACCAAGCCGACCCAGCACTCCGTTAAGGAATTGCTGTCGGTGGGCATTCAGCCGAACCTCCTGCTCTGTCGCAGCGATCGTCCCATCCCGCCATCAGAACGGGGCAAGATCGCCCTGTTTTGCAATGTGCGGGAGGAAGCGGTCATTCCGGCCTTAGACGTGGAGACCATCTACCAGGTACCGCTGTCCTATCATGCGGAGGGACTCGACGTTCAGGTGTGTCGGCACTTCGACCTGCCGCCTGATCCCGAGCCCGATCTTTCCACGTGGCACAACATCGTCGAACGGGTGCTCCAGCCGGAAGGGGAAGTGATGATTGCCGTTGTCGGCAAATACATGAAACTGCGTGATTCCTACAAGTCATTAGCTGAAGCCTTGACACACGGCGGCATCGCCAACAATGTTCGGGTTCGGTTGGAATGGATCGATGCGGAATTGTTCGAGAAGGAAGAGGCAAGCTGGCTCTTGAGTCATGTCCACGGTGTTCTGGTGCCTGGAGGTTTTGGTGAACGCGGTGCTGAGGGCAAGATCAAGGCCATTCGTTTTGCCCGCGAGCAGCGGTTTCCCTATTTTGGCATCTGCTTTGGCATGCAGATGGCTGTGATCGAAACCGCCCGGCACCTGGCCGGCCTGGAGGCAGCCGGCTCCAGCGAATTCGGGCCGACCAGGGAGCCTGTCGTCGGCCTGATGACCGAATGGCACAAAGGCAAATCAGTCGAACGGCGGACCAATGATTCCGATCTGGGCGGCACCATGCGTCTTGGCGCCTACCCCTGCCGTCTGCAACCTGGTAGTCTGGCGCATGCTATTTATAGAACGACGTGGATCAGCGAACGCCACCGTCACCGTTACGAGGTCAACATCAATTACCACCAGGTCCTTCAGGCGACTGGACTGTTGTTTTCGGGTCTGTCTCCCGATGGCATCCTGCCTGAGATCGTCGAGCTTCCCAATCATCCCTGGTTCATCGGCGTCCAGTTTCATCCCGAATTGAAATCAAAGCCTTTCCATCCCCATCCCCTGTTCACCTCTTTCATCCGGGCGGCACTCGAACAAAGCCGGCTGGTATAATGGGGCATGGCCTTGCAGAATCTTGTAGATGGTATTGACCGACTCGAGGGAACAGGGGGGAGGGCCGTGCCGGTCCTGCGGAGGGGTCGATTCATGTAAACAGAACCGAGGGAAAAGCTTTTTCTTAGTATCATCTTGAGTTCTTTTTCGTTTTACGTGTTGAGGCGGCATGCGTTTCCCCGCGCCTTTGATCCGTGGCACCTTGCGTCGTCGCTACAAACGCTTTCTGGCCGAGGTGGTACTGGACGACGGGAGCACGGTCACGGTCCATTGTGCTAATCCGGGGTCCATGCTGGGGTGCCTGGAAACGGATGCGGAAGTCTGGCTTTCCCCGGCCACCAACCCGGAACGTCGCCTGCGTTACACATGGGAGATGGTTCGGATCGACGGCACGCTGGTTGGAATCAATACCGCTCATCCCAATGTCGTGGTGGCAGAAGCGATCGCGGCAGGCCGGATTCCTGAACTGGCCGGTTACGGATCAATCCGGCGCGAGGTCGGATACGGGAAGGCCGCCCGCATTGATTTGTTGCTGAGTGAGGTTACCCGCCCATCGTGTTATGTCGAAGTCAAGAGCGTAACCTTGAAGCGTGGAGCCAACTGCCCCGGTGTCGCCGAATTTCCCGATGCCGTGACCAAACGCGGCACGAAACATCTGCGGGAGCTGGCCGCTGTCGTGGCCAGCGGCGCACAGGCAGTGCTGGTATTCCTGGTGCAGCGGAATGACTGCAGCCGCTTCCGGATTGCCGATGACATCGACCCGGTCTATGGAGCGGCCTTCACGACTGCCCTGGCAAAAGGGGTTGAGGCAATTTGTTATTCATGCACTCTGGATTCTAAAGGCATAATCTTGGTGGAGTCCCTGCCCATCGAACGCTCACGCCAGAGAGCACATACGGATGAAGCCTATGAAGCATAAACAAGCCCTGCCTATGCCGCAGGGGGTCACCCTTCATGGTCCTGAAGCGTTTGCCGACATGCGGCGGGCGGGAGAGCTGGCTGCCGCGTGTCTCGATCATGTTACGCCTTACGTCAGACCCGGCATCACCACTAATGAACTGGACCAATTGTGCGCGGCGTTCGTCGCAGCCCATGGCGGTCGTTCGGCACCGCTCGGGTATCGGGGCTTTCCGAAATCCATCTGCACCTCGGTCAACCGTGTCGTCTGTCATGGTATTCCCAATGACAGGCCCCTGGGGGAGGGCGACATCGTCAACATTGACGTCACGCCCGTTCTTAATGGCTGGCATGGCGATGCCAGCCGCATGTATTGCGTCGGCAAGGTGTCCATCAAGGCCACCCGTTTGATCGAGGTCACGTATGAGGCCCTGATGCGCGGCATCGCCATCGTGCGTCCAGGGGCCGCCCTAGGCGACATCGGTCAGGCCATACAAAGCTATGTCGAGGCCCATAAATTCTCGATCGTACGCGACTTCTGCGGCCATGGGGTCGGGCGGGTCTTCCACGAACCACCCAATGTCATGCACTTCTATTGGGAACGGAAACCAACCGAAAAAGACCCTGCCGGTCGCGTCGTCCCCGGTGCCAGCCTGCCACTGCACGAAGGAATGATCTTCACCATCGAGCCGATGGTCAATGCCGGTCGGCCGGAAACAAAGGTTCTGGAAGATGGCTGGACAGCCGTAACTAGGGACCGCTCTCTATCTGCCCAGTTCGAGCACACCATTGGCGTCACCGCTGACGGTTGTGAGATTTTCACCCTTTCTTCCAAGGGCTGGCATAAGCCTCCCTACCTGTGATCACGTATTGGGTCGCCTGTGCAAGATAATGACCTATTTGATGATTCGGAAACCCCAGCGACAACGCTGAAAACCGAGCCGCACTATTGGGGCATCGGGGACGCCTGCGCGCCAAGTTCCTGCAGGCTGGAGCAGATGCCCTGGCCGATCTCACGAATTATTGGAACTGCTTCTCACCCTGGTCATTCCCCGTCGTGATACCAAACTGCTTGCTAAGCAGCTCCTGGAACGTCATGGCAGTTTCGCCACCGTCTTCAAGGCCGATCATGCGCTCCTGGCACGCGAACCGGGCTTGAGTAACGTCTCGGCAACCGCGCCAAGATCATCCATGCGGCAGCTCTGCGCGCCATCCATTCCGAGCTGGAAAGCGGGCCAGTCATCAATTCGTGGGACCAGCTGATTGATTACTGCCTGGGCGGCATGGGCCATAAAAAGAACGAGCAGTTCCGCATTCTGTATCCTTGATACCAAACTGAAACTGATGACCGACGAGGTTCAGCAACAGGGCACCATCGACCAGACCTCGGTCTACCCGCGTGAAGTGGTCCGGCGGGCAACTGGGAACTGGGGGCGTCTACCCTGATTATTGTCCACAATCATCCATCGGGCGACCCAACCCCTCCTTCCACGGCCGATCGGGACATTACCTGCAAGATTTACGAAGCCCTACAAGCCGTTGGGATCACCCTCCAGGACCCACCTAGTGATCGGACGGGAGGGGTGGTTTTCCTTCTACAATGCCAGGCTACTGTAGAAAGAACTACATCCTCGTTAAGAGATTATCATTATTTGAATGATACTTATTACTAAGATCTGTATCAAAGAACCACAACCTTCAGATTACAGTGTGCACACAAACCTGCCCCGGCGTGGTGTGGATCATTGCTTTCCCCATCAGGCATACCCCCTCCTTCCCGGAGGGAAGACTCCCTCCCCCTTGATGGGGGAGGGTTGGGGTAGGGGTGAAAGGGACGTCTGGTCCGGCGGTGGGGGCGCTCGTGGCGGTTACATTCCTTGGTTCGCCGGGCTGACAGAGTCCAGACGGAAAGCTTCAGGCCCCCTCCTCGATCCCCTCCCGACGGACCCCGTCCCGAAAGAGACCCCCGCTTTTCGGAGTGAAACACGCCCTCCCCCTGAATGGGGGCCCGCCCCTTCGGGAGAGAAGGGGTTTGGGGGTGGAGCCTGCCAAGACGACCTGGAGTAAAGTCCATACTGAGAATTGCTAGTTCCTCTTTGCCAATCCTTTACAGACGGGCAATTCATCCTCTACAACTTTCCTTCATCCTTGTTCTCGGGGGTGGGAAGCACAAGGTGAGGGGCGGGCGTTTGCTGTCGGCGGGTAAAGGCAGGGTTTCCCCTAGCATTTTCTTCATGTCCTCGTCGTTGTCATCCGTAAGCGAAAAGTATCTCAATCTGGTCAGGCTGATCGAACGGTTGCACCGGCACCTTCTCGACGTGCTGTGCGCAGAGATGAGGCGTCTCGGTATGGATGGACATCAATGCCGTCCAGGCCTTGCTGCTCGTCAACATCGGCGAGTCGGAGATAGTTATCCGCGATCTGCGGGATCGCAGCTACTATCGTGGTTCCAACGTTTCCTATAACCTCAAGAAATTGACCGAATGTGGCTATCTTGCCCAGGAACGTTCCCCCCCCCCCCCGTGACCGGTGGACAGTGGTATTGCACCTGACAGAACGGGGCCTGAGACTGTGCGCAGAGATTCGCAATCTGCGAGCCTACCTGGCCGAAGCCTTGCAGCGCGTTCCGGGCCTGAAAGACGGGCTGCAAACCGCGGGCAAGGCCTTGTGCTCCGGCTCGAACGGACCTGGACCGCGATTATGTCCGTCCGCTACGGTCGAAAGGGGTGAAATCCCGAGGAAGGCAGAAAGGGAGCTCACAGACAGGCGCCGTGCCCCCTTCATGTCCCTTCGCTTGAGGAAGGTCACGATCTTCGTCATGAGAGTGGTCAGTGGTTGGGTGCCAATCACCAGCCACCAGGCGCCGTTCTCCTTTTTATCTTACGCCTGCTGGGGTATGCCAACCCTTTCGGGTCAACCTGAAATCATCCAGCTCTAGGTCTCCTTCAAGGAACCGGTCTCACCCCCCCCCCCCCCCCCCCCCCCCCGAACCGGCCCTGCAGACGGGCCAAGTCAGCGGCTGACAGACGCACTCGCATGTGGGCATGGCTTTCATCTTCGCGACGCGCCAGCACTTCACCATGGCGATACAGCCAAGACAGGGTGGCACCGTCTGTCAGGGGAACCGCGACATCCTCCACGGTCAGGTTGCCGGCAAGGCGGCGGTCGAGCACGGTCAGGAGATGTTCGATTCCCTCCCCTGTCACCGCCGACAGCGGCTGCAAAAGTTCGTTGCGTCTGGCGGTGTTGATCAATTCCTCGCGGACCTCAGGTTCCAGAAGATCGATCTTGTTGCAGACCTGCACCAGATCCGTGTCCACGATGGTGCCAAGCCCGAGTATGCGCAGCACACGCTCCACATCCGCCCGCTGGGCTTCGCTGTCAGGATGGGCGATGTCACGGACATGAACGATCAGATCGGCCGAAGTCACCTCTTCCAGCGTAGCGTGGAAAGCAGCCACCAGTTCATGCGGCAGGTTAGATACGAAACCGACCGTATCCGACAGAATGACAGTTCGCCCTGAAGGCAGGTGCACGGCGCGCATGGTCGGATCCAGAGTGGCAAAAAGCTGGCTTGCGACCACCACCTCTGCCCGAGTCAAACGGTTGAAGAGGGTAGACTTGCCGGCATTGGTATAGCCGACCAGGGCTGCCACGGGATAGGGCACCCGCTGTCGGGCCCGACGATGCAAAGCCCGTGTCCGCTTGACCGCCTTCAGTTCGACACGTAAATGCGCAATGCGATCACCGATCATACGGCGGTCAACTTCGATCTGGGTTTCTCCTGGTCCTCCCAGGAAACCGAAGCCGCCCCGTTGTCGCTCCAAATGGGTCCAGCTGCGCACCAGACGGCTGCGCTGATAAGACAGATGGGCCAGTTCGACTTGCAACGCTCCCTCACGGGTACGAGCACGGGCCCCGAAGATTTCCAGGATCAGGGCAGTTCGATCGATGACCTTGGCCTTCCAGATTCGTTCCAGATTGCGTTGCTGAATGGGGGAGAGGAGGCAATCGAAAATGACAAGGCCGATCTGTTCGGTCTCGATCGTTTCTCCAAGCCGGGCCACTGCGCCCTGACCAAGGTAGGTGGCGGGCCGGATGCGGCTGACCGGCACCACCGTGGCGGCCACCACGTCAAGGGCGATGGCTCTTGCCAATCCAATCGCTTCGGCCAGTCGCGTCTGCGGCAGCCGTCCCTCTGTCGGACCGGTTTTCAGGGCCGGATACGCGACAAGCGTTTTGTGGCACGGTGCTGCGGGGAACGGGAGAGTCTTCACGCGATCGTCGCAAGGCTATTCATCATCGTTTTCCTTGGCCTGTTCGAAAAGCTGGATCGGCGTGGCCGGCATGACGGTCGATACGGCATGCTTATAGACAAGCTGTGTATGTCCATCACGACGCAATAGAAGAGAGAAGTTATCGAACCATGTTACTATTCCCTGGAGCTTCACACCGTTGACCAGGAATACCGTCACCGGGGTCTTCTGTTTTCGGATGGAGTTGAGAAACACATCCTGTACGTTTTGTGACTTTTCAGACGACATCGGTGTCCCCTTGTGGTTGCCCTCAGATCTCATGGTCACGGGTCACTCGGACTCACCCTCGTTATCATCAAAAGCGGGACTTTGGAATCAATAGTTCATACACTGCCCTGATGATCGCATTGCAATGCGAAAAATAGCAACTTGGACGAAATCTCGTGAACTCCTCCTCGTCCGGAGGACGTAATCTCAGAAGCACAGGACAGCAACCAGCGTTATAGGCACATTTCATGTCAGTCAAGCTATCCCCGACGAACCAGACATCATCTCCCGGCGGTACCCCCATTCCCTCCAGGGCAAGCCACACCGGTTCGGCTGCCGGCTTGTCGCGTGCGGCATCCATTGCCCCGACCAGTCGGTGAAAGTAGCCGCTCCACTCCAGATGCGCGACCTCACGGCGCAGGTAATGACCGATCTTGTTGCTGACGACCCCGAGGACGAGTCCAGCCTGATGGAGGGCTGCAAGCATTTCACGTGCGCCCGGCAGGGCTTTTAAGGTCTTCAGATGACCGGCCTCGAATGCGGCATAGAAGATGCGACGCGCCTCTCCGGCGCGATTCCCGAACATCTGCGGGAACAGGTCACGCACGGACGGACCCCGCCACGCCTGGAACTCGGCGAAAGTCCACTGCTGGTGACCCATGGCCGTCAGGGCGGCATTCAAGGCGGCATGAATGCAAACAAAATTGTCAACCAGGGTGTCGTCCCAGTCGAACAGAATCACGCGTGGCGGATTCACCAACCGGCTGCTCCGCTGGCAAGGGCCGCCAGGTAGACAGCGCGGAGGCGACGTGTGACCGTGCCAGGCTTCCCGTTGCTGATTCGCCTGCCATCGAGGGTCACCACCGGCAGGACAAAGGTGGTAGTACTGGTCAGGAAGGCTTCCGCAGCCCGCCTGGCCTCCTCCACGGCAAACGGCCGTTCGATCACTTTCAGGCCAAGCTGACCCGCCAAGTCCACCACTCGTTTGCGGGTGATGCCGCCCAGGATGGCCGGGGACAACGGCTGGGTCACCACCTGGCTGCGGCCGGTGACGATCCAGGCGTTGGAGGATGTTCCTTCGGTGACGGTCCCGTCCTCCGCAACCAGCCAGGCCTCGAAGGCGCCCTTCTCGCGGGCCATCTGCTTGCCCAGAACATTTGGCAACAGCATGACACTTTTGACATCGCACCGTTTCCAGCGCAGATCGGTGGTTGTGATCACGCGTACCCCTGTTTCGAACAACGTCTCAGGCGCCAGGGCCTGCGGGCGGGCCGTGATCACCAGCGCCGGACGCACCGATACCTCGGGAAAAGCATGCTCGCGTCTCGTGACACCCCGGGATACCTGGACATAAAGAATGCCCTCCTTGAGGCGGCTGCGCTCCACCACGGTGCGCAGCACGGTACGCAGCGCCCGCTCGCCTATCGGCCATTCCAGGCGCAACGCGGCAAGAGATTGATCGAGCCGCTGCAAGTGAGGGGCAAGGTCAATGGGCAGGCTGCCCCGTACGGCGATGACCTCATAGACACCATCGGCAAGCTGATAACCACGATCCTCGACATGGACCGTGGCGTCGTGGAAAGGAACGTACTGACCGTTCACATAAGCGATGCGCGACATAGATTCAGAAATACTCCAATCGAACGGAAAACATTTTCTCGACCTGTTTGACAGCCTGGGCTGCCGCAAACAAGACAACCCGATCCTTGGCTTGAATGACGCTGACGCCACGAGGCATGATCACCTGACCATCACGGACGATGGCTCCGACAATCACCCCCGATGGCAACTTGATTTCCTTGAGCGGCACCCCGACCAGACTCGATGTTTCCATAGCCGCCGCCTCGATCAACTCGCCAAATCCCTCATACAAGGAATGAACAGCGTGGATACGACCGCGCCGGACATGCTGAAGAATTTTCGACACCGTGATGCCGCGCGGATTGACCACCACATCGACGCCAAGGGTGCTGACCAGGGTATTATAGGTGGTTTTGTTGATAAGGGTGATGGCCCGTTCGCAGCCATACCGTTTGGCCAGAAGCGAGGACAGAATGTTGGTCTCGTCATCGTTGGTGACGGCCACCACCGCCTCGGCCTGAGCCACACCGGCTTCCTCCAGGATCGCCGGATCAAGAACGTCGCCATTCAGCACGATGGTCCGGCTCAGGGTCTTGGCCACGAACTCGGCACGGATTTTGTCGATTTCGATGGCCTTGACGGTGACCTCGTGGAACTCGGTTTCAAGCTGCTGGGCCAGGAACAGGCCGATGTTACCGCCGCCGAAGATCAGAATCCGGCGCGCCTCCTGCTCCTCATGGCCGAAGGCGGTCATGGCGCGGTCAGTCTGCGCGGCATCCACCACGAAATAGACTTCATCGCCTGGCAGCATCTGATCATCGGGCGCCGGCACGACGGCCCGCTCCTGGCGGATGATACCGACGATGACAATGGCCAGATTGGGGAAGAGCACCGTGAGCTGGCGGAGTGGCGTATGCACAACGGGTGTACGTTCGGTGCAACGCACGCCAATCAGCCGCACCTTATCCCCGGCCATGGGAATGACTTCGATCGCTCCCGGAACCCGCAACCGCCGCGTCACGGCTCGCGCCACCTCGATCTCGGGCGAGATGATGACGTCAATCGGCATGTTGTCACGCGAAAACAGATTGGCCCAGATGGGTTGCAGGTAGCTCTGGTGCCGTACACGAGCGATCTTGGTCGGCACATCAAACAGGGAATGCGCCACCTGGCAGGCAACCATGTTAACCTCGTCCACATGCGTCACGGCAATCAGCATGTCGGCATCTTCAGCCCCGGCCATTTCCAGCACATTGGGGTGGGAGGCATAGCCGATCAGCGCCTGGACATCGAGGGAATCACTGATTTGCCGGATCAGGTCGGCACGGGTGTCGATGACGGTAATGTCATTGTTCTCGCTGGCCAGATAGCGGGCGATATTGAAGCCTACCTGTCCGGCACCACAGATGATGACTTTCATGATTCACTCCATTCCGGTCCGTTAGACCTACCCAAATCTACGCACAGGCAGCCTGGGCGCTAACTTCCTGCTTCGCAGAGACCGGTTTCGTTCCGTCCGCAGGAACGGAGCCAGAGCCTTCCTCTCCACAGGCTGACACCGTGGAACTCACGGCGTAATTCCTCAGATTGATCGCGGCGTTGAGGTCGCGATCATGCTCCGTGCCGCACACGGAACACCTCCAATGCCGCACGGACAACGGCATGTCCTTTTCCTGTAGCCACAGCACAGGCAGATCTTTCTGCTGCTAGACCAGCGATCAGCCACGACCACGATCCCGCCGCGCTGTGTGGCCCTGTACTCAAGTTGCCGCCGGAACGCGCGGAAGCTCTTGCCGGCGATGGACCGGGCCGAGTGTCGGTTGCCCATCATGCCGTGCATCTTCAGATCCTCGATGCCGATGCCAATGGTATGGAAGCGGCGCGCCAGGTCCGTCGTGAGCTTGTGCAGGGCAACCGAACGGATGTTGGCGATTCGGGCATGCCGCTTCGCCAGCCTAGCCTTGGCCTTGCGGCGGTTGGCCGAGCCTTTCCGCTTCCGGCTCTCAAGCCTCGTGACAGCCGCAGTAATCGTTGGAGCAGAGCCGTGTGGGCCTTTGGCCAAGGCATGGACGGTTCTCCCGTCGAGAGCATCGCGAGCGCAGATACCCAAAAATCCACACCAACCGCACCTTGGTTTTCGGCTTTGGGCAGATGGGACAGATCCAGCGTGTCCACGGTGACGCTGACAAACCAGCGGTCGGCCACGCCGGAGACCGTGGCCGACATGATTTGGCCGGCAACGCGCAACAGCTCGCGCATCCGCACCCAGCCGCGGTTGTGGATGCGGATGCGACAACTGTCGAGGCGGAACTGGTCTCTGGTGAGCGTGAAGCGGTCGTCACGGCCCTTCTTGCAGAACTGCGGGTAGCGGGCACGTCTGGCAAAGAAGTTCTGGAACGCCCACCCAAGCTGGATGATCACCATCTGCGGTGCGTTCCTGGTCACTTCCAGCATCCACGGAAACTGTTCGCGCTTGGTGACGCTGAGCTGCCGCTGCAGCGCCTGCTGTGACGGCTTGGGCTGGCTGTTGTCAGCCTTCCATGCCTCGTACCGCTTCTGCCACTCGGCCAGAGCCCGGTTGTAGGCAAAGCGCGCCGTGCCCGCCGCCTTGGCAAAGCAGGTCGCCTGCGCATTGCCCGGGTCAGGCGTAATCTTATGCGCAATCAGCACGATTATACCTCCTCGACAGCCTTCTTCACGCCGTCCAGCAATTTCTGGTTCTTGCGCGAGCGGCTGCTGTAAAGACGCGCACCGAATACCATGATGATCTCCAGCACATCCTTCGCCAAATCTTCCTCGAACGTCGTATTCTCGCCTTGGTTGAGGATCACCACCGCGACGTTCCTAGCCTCGCAGATTGCGAACACCAGTTCCGCGCCAAAACGCGGCAGCCTGTCCTTGTGCGTGATAACCAGCCGGCCGAGGATACCTCGCCTATGCCCACCAATCTTTCCATATTGGGAAGATCAAATGATGTTTGGTTAGTGTTCAAGAAAACAGTTCGAGCCCTCCGCTTCCCCTCATGACCTGGACTTGTCGTCGGTGATGAGGCCAAGGGATCTGAGTTTACGATGAAGGGCCGATCGTTCCATGCCGACGAAAGCGGCTGTCCGCGAAACGTTGCCACTGAACCGCGTGATCTGCGCCAGCAGATATTTGCGTTCAAACACCTCGCGTGCTTCCCGCAAGGGGATGGTCATAAGTTCACCCCCTTTCTCCCACCATACATGGGGAGCGACAGTTCCGACTTCCGGCGGCAGCATGTCAGCCCGCACCGGTTCGCGCATCTCGCCCGGGGCCATGATCAGAATCCAATCCATGGTATTGCGGAGCTGGCGCACGTTGCCTGGCCAATCATAGGATTGCAGGGCAACGATGGCATCCTGCCCCAGGGGACGCGGCGGCAGACCGGCTGCCTGCGCAGCTTTCTGCATGAAATATTCAGCTAGAACAGGAATGTCTTCGCGAAGATCTCGTAAAGCGGGAATACGAATCGGGACGACATTAAGTCGATAGAACAGATCCTCACGAAAGCGACCAGCCTGAATCTCGGCATGCAGATCGCGATTGGTTGTCGCGATGACCCGCACGTCAATCGAAACCCGGACATCCCCTCCCACCCGTTCGAACGTTTGCTCCTGGAGGGCACGAATGATCTTGCTTTGCGTCGCAAGCGGCATGTCGGTCACCTCGTCAAGCAGAAGCGTTCCTCCATGAGCCTGTTCGAAGGTACCGGTCTTGCGTGGCTGGTCAGGATGGCTGCGTTCGACACCGAACAGCTCTGCCTCCACACGATCAGGATGCATGGCTGCACAATTGATCACGACGAAAGGATTCTCTGCACGGTGCGAGTGTATATGGACAAGACGGGCTACGACTTCCTTGCCGCAGCCCGGGGGACCGGTAATCAGGAGACGCGAACCGGTAGGGGCGACCCGTTCTATGATCTGGCGAAGCTGGACGATGGCGGAGGAAGCACCGATCAGTTCGGTCTGTGCCCCTCCCCGCAGTTTTAACTCCTCGTTCTCGTTTCTGAGACGGGCCGTTTCGATGGCGCGCTGAACCACGAGCAGGAGCCGGTCGGTCTTGAACGGCTTTTCAATGAAATCATACGCCCCTTTCTGGATAGCGGCCACGGCAGTCTCAATCGTGCCATGACCGCTGATCATGACCACTGGAACGTGCGGGTGGTCGTACTTGATCCTATCCAGGATTTGCAGACCATCGAGTCGGCTGCCCTGTAACCAGATGTCGAGAACGACAAGACTGGGCCTACGCGCCTGGATGGCTTGCAGGGCCGAGTCGGAATCACGCGCTTCGCGGGCCTCATAACCCTCGTCTTCCAGAATGCCGGTAATCAGCATCCGGATATCGGCTTCATCGTCCACGATCAGAATGTCATAAGCCATGGAATGCTCTCGACTCCCCGGCCACACCGGTGCCTGCTTCCCCGGGGCCGGGGAAAATCAGGCTGGCTTGCGCCCCCTCTTTTTCGGCATCTTCGAGTACAAGCGTACCCCCGTGGTCTTCCATGATTTTCTTGACAATGGCAAGCCCCAACCCGGTGCCTTTGGCCCGCGTGGTCATGTAGGGCTCGGTCAGCCGGTCCCGGTTCTCGATCGGCAGCCCCCTGCCATTGTCGATCACGACCACGGCGATGTGCCGGCCTGTCTGCACGATGCGGGCTGTGACGCGACCGGACGGCAGATTCTGTCCTGCACGGCCTTTGCGTCCCTCGATGGCCTCGACCGCGTTTTTCAACAGGTTGGTCAAGGCACGACCAATCTGCCCCCCATCGCAACGGACAATGACCGGCTGGTCGGGTAGGTCAGCCGTGAACGCAATGGTCGGGAAGGCCGTGCGTTGCAGGACCAGGGCATCGGCAACCCGTATCCGCAAATCTTCCTCCACCAGCGCCGGGTTCGGCATGCGGGCGAATTCCGAAAATTCGTTGACCATGCGACGGATATCGTCGACCTGCCGGACAATGGTATCGGTGCAGGTGGCAAAGGTTTCAGGGTCGGTATCGATCTGCCTGAGATACTTGCGTTTCAGGCGTTCGGCGGAAAGCTGGATGGGGGTGAGGGGATTCTTGATCTCGTGTGCGATTCGCCGGGCGATATCAGCCCACGCCGCCTTGCGCTGGGCAGATTGCAGTTCGGTGATGTCGTCGAAGGTCAGGACATAACCGATCACCCGCTCCCCCAGCCTTTCCGCTGCGAGACGCACCAGGAAGATACGGGCCCGCCCTTCCCGGACACAGTGGATTTCGGCCTCGAGCAGACGGTCCGGACGATGGCGCACCTGCTCCACCAACTCGGCCAATTCCGGCCAAGCCTCCACGGCCGGCCGGCCGACCAGGGTCTCGAGATTGCAGGCCAGCAATTCCGAGGCCGACGGGTTTGGCAGATGGATGTTCCCTGCGTCATCCATACCGATTACACCGGCCGTTACGCCAGACAGTACCGTCTCGGTAAAACGACGCCGTTCGTCCAGTTCGAGATTGGCCTCCAGCAGGGCCTGCTGCTGGATCGAAAGCTGGACTGCCATACGATTGAAGGCGCGCACGAGGGTACCGACTTCATCGCTGCCTGGCCGCAATTCCACCCGAACATCCAGATTGCCTGCTCCCATCTGCTCGGCAGCATCGATTAGGGAGACGATGGGACGGGCCAGGCGCGTTGCCAGCAGCAGGCCAAACCATACGGCCGCCAGCAACAGCAGCAGGGCCACCACCATGAAAATCAGCGAAAAGGTGATTTGCAGTTCGGAACGACGTCCTTCCAGCAGGCGATACTGGGACACGGCCTGCTGGATGCGATCGGCATGGGCCACCACCGTGGCATCAACGAACCTTCCGGCGTAAAGGTAGGTGTTGAAAGGGCCAGATAGCTTGACCAGGGCCCGCACGCGGTCCTCATTATCGGTGGTCAGCACGGGAACCTCACTGACATCGGCTTCCCGCAAGGCCTTCCGGGGCACTTCCTCGAACTGGAGCGAATAAGTGTATCCAGTCCGGGCCAGGATCGTACCGGAGCGGTTGAAGACCACTGCCTCACTGAGATCCCGTACTTCGGCCTGGGTGGCCAGAAGACGGGTCAACAATTCGTCGTTGTAAAGAATATGTTCGTCGACATTGTCGAAAAAGGCGGCCATGGCCCGCACATCGTTGGCGATGGCCTGTCTGTGTTCCTCCACATAGGTCTGGGCGACTGTGATCGATTCGTCCAGGGCGGTCCGCACCCGGCTGCTGAACCAGGCCTCCAGGCCAATGTTGAAGAACATGATCGAGAACACGGCCACCAGAATAGCCGGGGCTACCGCCACCACACTGAACAGGACCACGAACCGGACATGCAGACGCGACCCTGCCCTGCCCCTACGTCGTTCCGCCCACACGCCGGCAACGCGTCGTGCGATCACGACCCCGAGTAGCAAAAGCAGGATCAGATCGACATTGAGAAGAACGAGGACGGCTGTCGGCGATACATTCGGTCCCCAGCGCGTCAACACGGCCACCGTTACCGCACCTGACACGATCGACGCCCCGAACAGCAACGTAGCCAGCCGCCGGGCCAGCCGGACCTGCCGCGCCCACACGCTCAGCCGCCGCAAGATACGACGACGGGTTGCTGTCTGCCCGGCAAAAGACATCACCACCCCTTCACCTTCTCCCAAAGGCTTGCCCGGAAATGATACCAGTGAAACCACATTTCGTTAAGACCGGTTTCCGGAAAGCATTCTAGGAATGCGGGCATTCCTGTTCGCGCGTTGACAAGTGGGGCGTGAAGCCCGCCGCCGGGCCTGTCCCAGCCATCAGGGCCAGCCATGACGATCGTTGCGTATCGAGAGGAAAGACAAGACCGGCCCGACCTTTCGTTCCCTGGGGGCCATTCCCTCCTCGTTCCCAACCGATCCTGCTTCAACCTATTTCAAACCGCGGATCACCTGGATATCCAGTTCGCGGATCTTCTTGCGCAGCGTGTTGCGGTTGAGCCCAAGCACCTGCGCCGCCCTGATTTGGTTGCCGCGGGTGGCTTCCAGAGTCAGGGTGATCAGGGGGCGTTCCACCTCCCGGACGACCCGATCATACAATCCAGGAGTCGGCAGACCACCAGCATGTGCAACAAAATAGTCACGCAAGTGACGCTCGATCATGGCCGTCATGCTGTCATCTGGTGCGGATTCCTCGGCTGGTGGCGCCGCGTTAACCAGTTCGCTCTCGATAACCTCAGCCCCGATCACCTCCTGTGCATACAAGGCAGCCAGACGACGTACTAGGTTTTCCAGTTCGCGCACGTTACCCGGCCAGCGATAGGCCTTCAGGCGGTTGATGGCGGCGGCGTCAAGAGTCTTGACTGGCAGCCCCACCTGGGCTGCCAGGGCCAGGAAATGCGTGACAAGTTCCTGGATATCCTCAACCCGCTCGCGCAATGGCGGGAGTCTGATGGGCACGACATTGAGGCGATAGAACAGGTCCTCCCGGAAGAACCCTTGACGGATAAGCTGCAACAAATCCCGATGTGTCGCCGCAATAATGCGGACATTGGCGCGAACGGAGGTGCGGCCTCCAACGATCGTATACTCTCCTTCCTGTAAGACTCTCAAAAGGCGGGTTTGCGCCTCGGGCGGCATATCCCCAATTTCATCCAGGAACAGGGTTCCCCCTTCGGCCTGTTCGAACCGGCCTGGACTGCGACTCATGGCGCCTGTGAAAGCACCCTTTTCGTGGCCGAACAGCTCACTTTCGATCAGATCCCGCGGAATAGCTGCCATGTTGATGGCTACGAACGGACCGTTGCGACGCTTGCCGTAATCGTGCAAGGCCCGTGCCACCAGTTCCTTGCCGGTCCCGGATTCCCCGTTGATCATCACCGTCAGATCGGTGTTCATCAGGCGGGCCAGGGTACGATAGATTTCCTGCATCGCCGTCGAACGGCCAATGAGGGAAAGCTTCTCTTCTGCAGCCAGTATCGCCTCTGGTGTGACTGCTATCCGTGGTGTCGACAGGGCACGACGCACCACTGCGATCAGCTCCTTGAGATCGAAAGGCTTGGGCAGGTATTCAAACGCCCCCTGCTCGGTGGCCTTGACCGCCGTCAGCAATGTCGTCTGGGCACTCATGACAATGATGCGCAGGTCGGGGCGGATTTTCTTGATCCGTGGCAGCAGGTCAAGTCCATTCTCATCCGGCATGACGGCATCGGTGATGACCAGATTCCCCTCTCCTTCCGACACCCACCGCCATAATGTGGCCGCGTTGCCGGTGGTTCGGACGTCGTAGCCTTCTCGCCCCAACGCCTGCGTCAGAACGGTGCGAATGCTACGATCATCATCGGCCACCAAAATGGTACTGATGGTCATAGTCCGGTATCAGCCCCCTCGTTCGCCATCGGCAACATCACCCGGAATACGGTCCATCCTGGCTGCGTATCGAATTCGATGAGGCCGCCGTGGTCGTTGATGACCTTGGCCACCAGCGCTAATCCCAGGCCGCTGCCATTGGATTTGGTGGTGACGAAGGGATCAAACAGATGTCGATGCAGGTCCTCGGGGATACCAGGTCCGTTGTCCTGGACGCTGATGACGAGCGGCAGATGAATACTTGTATTCGTTGCTGTAACCGCCAAACGTACCATGTTTTGGTAGGCTGTAGTCAGAACTATTTCTCCTTGTTTCGCCGCCACGGCCTCGGCAGCGTTCTTGACAAGGTTGAGAAACACCTGGACAAGCTGATCCCGGTTGCCAAGTACCGGGGGCAGGGAAGGATCATAGACCTCGGAGAACCGCACCGACTGGGCGAAACCGTTTTCCACAACCCGGCGCACGTGTTCGAGCACACGGTGAATGTTCACGGCCTTCCGTTCGAGGGGACGATGGGAGAACACATCCATACGGTTGACCAGGGCGACGATACGATCGGCCTCTTCGCAGATCAGTTGGGTCAGCGGTTTATCATCCGGCAGGGCATTTCGTTCCAGAAGCTGCGCTGCACCGCGGATTCCCGACAGGGGGTTCTTGATTTCATGGGCCAGTATAGCGGCCATAGCTGTAACCGAACGAGCCGCATGCCGATGTGTGAATCGCTGACCCATCCTGATGGCAATAGAGTGCTCGTTGATCGCCACGACAACCCAGCCGGGCTTTTCCAGTAAAGGCGTTGCCGTGATGCTGACAATCCGATGGCCGGTGCGTGGCGTGTCAAGAATAACGCCGTATTCCGAGACAGTCGCTCCATCGGCGAGAGCCTGATGCAGCAGGTAAAAAACCGGACTGTTAACCGGCAGCAATTCACTCAGTGGCCGATCACACAGATGAATGCGACTCGATTCGAAAAGCTGCTCCGCCGCCACGTTGACCTGGTGGACGGATTGCGCTGGGCCCACCACGATCACGGCCGTGGTCAGGGCATTGAGAATCAGGTTGGCGTCGATGGACGGGGGTGCGTGATTCGCCTTTTGCAGGGTACTGACACTTGATCTCATCATCCTGTTGCCATCCCCCCTTTGCGGGAGTGCGCACCGATACCCGAAACACTCAATGACAACCTCCCCACTGCCCTGCCTAACAAATAGGCACCTGGGACAATGGTAACAGGCACGAACACCCCTTTCCCACCGTGTCAGGTTCTGGACAAACCCATTGAAGGCACTGGTTTTGCCACGACGGGGTGTTCTTCAGGAAGCCAAATGATTTCAACGGCTCACAAACCCTGTGACACGGTAGAACCTGCGCTTCCCCCCCGCTGCAGGAGTACATCGGTCACGAACTTGACTCCTGGATAAGCCAAAGTCAACAGAAGGTAAGCCAGCAGAATCCCCCGTGCCGCGACGCGCCCTCGCACCCCGATCAGCCGACGTACCAGCAGCAGAAGACCGATGACAGCGAAAGCCAACAATGACAACA
This sequence comes from uncultured Rhodobacterales bacterium, assembly GCA_964624075.1. Classification (GTDB taxonomy): domain Bacteria; phylum Pseudomonadota; class Alphaproteobacteria; order Rhodospirillales; family Rhodospirillaceae; genus CAZUWH01. Next base: position 123,513 of record CAZUWH010000002.1, on the reverse strand, counting down.
GGGTTTTGTGATCAAGCCGCAACAGAACACCCATTTCAAGGTACTGCACCGCCATGCCGCTGACCAGTCCCAATCCCAGGACCACCTGCGACGTTACCAGCAACCGACCTGACAAGGCCTCGGCCTCTGCCACCGATGGCAGCAACCGGGACAACATGGTCGACCGTTTGGCCTTCAACTCTCTTTCCTGCAGGAAGGCAGCCAGGGCGGCCACGGCAGCGATGGTCAACACGGCATACGTTGTAACCGACACGACGATATGGAACTCGAGCCATGGTGCTGGCGCCAGCGTTCCCCCTTCCCTCTTCTGTCCCAGGGTGGCAATCAATCCCAGCAACATCAGATAAGGCATCAACAGAGGTAGCAGACGCCATGCCGCACGGGCTGCGGTGATCACGCCTGCGAAAACTATCATGCTTGCCGCGATGCTAACCCACAGGGCCGCCCCCAGGCTGGTCTGCCAGGCATGTCCCAGCAGCATGGCCACTCGCACCAGCGGCCCCGCTATCGCCAGACCGACCACACCCCAGAACAGGCGGCTACCTTCCCCTGGCTGCCGCCAGGAAAGCCATGCCACCGGCAGCAGCGTGACCACGGCAGCAAGGTCGAACATCATCCCGTTCGTCATCTGGTCATCCAGGGCAATCAGACAGCCGTCTCCCCCTGTCCGCGGCAGGGATGGAAACCTTTCGGCCCGTGCAGTTTACCATGTAACGCTTAGCCTGTGACTGTCAAGCGCGGCAGCAATTCTCGGCGAAGCCTTCCGCCTGGACTTCGTCAGCCCGCCCCCTTGGATCGAGGTGGGTGGGGATGATAGTTCCGTCTGGACGCGTCAGCCCGCGGGCCCGACGGCGTGACCGCCACAAGCCCCGAGACCAGACCAGACATCCCCTTCACCCCTGCCCCAACCCTCCCCATCAAGGGGGGCTGGGGTCTTCCCTCCAGGGAAGAGAGAGATGGTGCAGGGATGCCCCTTCTGTAAATCAGTGTCATTCCCATAATGAGAATCGCTGCAAGCGCGGGCGAAGGAGGGCTTGCGGGCGGAGCCGTGCCTGCCCCCAGTCCCGTCCTTGTTCATTTTCCCCAACCCGGTGGGAAAGACTCACCCTTTTCCACACCGCACCGGTCCACCGCACGGGAATGCGCTTTAGGGATTGGCACGCAAGAGGGTGATGTTTTACAGTCGGTTACTGGAAAGACCATGAAGGCACCAAAGACACGAAGACATGAAATGGAAGAATCAGGAACCATGGGTCTGTGTGTTGCATTGATCGTATCAGCAGGGCGGGGACAGCGGTTTGGGGGAGAAACACCCAAACAGTATCTTGATCTGGGCGGGCGGCCGGTGTTGCGTCACACCCTTGCCACCTTTGCCGCCCATGCCGGAATCGATGTGGTACGAGCCGTGATCCATCCCGATGACCGTGCGCTGTACGATACGGCGGCCCGCGACTTGAAACTGCTGGAGCCGGTGGTAGGAGGCCTCACCCGCCAGGATTCGGTACGGCTTGGCCTGGAAAGCCTGCACCAGGACGGTCTTGCCTGTGAGCGGGTCCTGATTCACGACGGGGCGCGTCCGTTCATCGATGCCGGCACTATCACCCGGGTGATTCTGGCGCTTACCGCGAGTCCCGGTGCCATTGCCGCCATTCCGGTCAACGATACCATCAAGCGGGCTGCAACCGGTTCGGTGATCACGGCTACGATGGAACGAACCGGCCTGTGGCGGGCGCAGACGCCGCAAGGATTCCGTTTTGCCGAAATTCTCGCCGCCTATCAGGCCCTGGCCGGTCAGGTGCTGACCGATGATGCGGCCGTGGCCGAGGCGGCTGGCGTGCCCGTGCAACTGGTCCCGGGCAACGAGGACAATATCAAGATCACGACAGTAGCTGATTTGCGTCGGGCCGCCCGCCGCTATGAGGCCCCGGCTGAAATACGGGTTGGCAGCGGGTTCGACGTGCATGCCTTCGGACCGGGTGACGGAGTCTGGCTGTGCGGGATCAGAGTACCGCACGACCATGCCCTGATTGGCCATTCCGATGCCGACATCGCCCTGCATGCCCTGACCGATGCCTTGCTCGGGACGGTGGCTGCCGGGGATATCGGCCAACACTTTCCTCCATCGGATCCGCGTTGGCGGGGAGCGGCGTCGGATGTTTTCGTCCGTCATGCGGCCAGCCTGGTTCGTGCTCTTGGCGGCGAAATCGTGGCCGTGGACACGACCATCCTCTGCGAACGCCCCAAGATAGGACCGCACCGTCTGGCCATGGCCGCCCGTCTGGCCGAGAGTCTCGATGTTGCCTTTGAACGCATTAGCATCAAGGCCACCACAACGGAAGGGCTTGGATTTACCGGCCGTCGCGAAGGCATGGCCGTGCACGCTACGGCAACGATCCGGATTCATCCCTGACAGGCCAATGCCGGCGGTGTGAACTTGCCATCCGACCAGGAAACCTGCGGTGTCGGCTCCAGGATACGTGTTTTGTTCTTGATCCTGGACTGAAAGCGGCTATTCTTGTGCATGCTTTTGCGTGCTTTCTCTCAAGGCCGCTACTAGAGGCGTTCCTCCAGTGGAGCATCGTTCGATCTCACCCCTGTCCCTGTTTGACGGTGCTGGAAGCCCGCTACGATGGGCTGATTCCTTCTGCCCTGCGACTGGCCGCCATGGCTAGCGGATAGAAGGCCGCACTGCAGTGGCAGGCGATGGCGTGGTCGGACGCACTCGCCTGACTCGGAGCTGATGTGCGCGCCGAGGTGGCAAGCGTGCGGGCCCGTCTGTCGGCCGAGCGGGCGGGTGGTCACTAACCGGCGCCTGCTGGTTCTATATACCCGGCTTGCGGCAGAACGCATGGCTGCCAGCTTGTGGTGGCGGGAAAAAGCGTGATTGCCGGAAAGGGTGCCGTTGTTCTCCTCTCGATTCCTTCATCTGTTTTTCTTAAGGTTGTCTCTCTTGAGCTAGGATCGCATATCGTGGAGGCTCACGAGGATCTTGGATGCCTCTTGCAGCCATGAATCGGAGTCTGGCAGACGACCGGGGAGATGTCCACCGTGGAAAACACGTCGGCAGAATTCGGTGACATTACGACAACCGAGTTGATATGTGCCATGCGTTGGCTGGTCCGGTCTGGGCAATGGCCAATGGCTGCGATCTGCTGCAAAAGGAGGGCGGGTGCGACGAGGAGACTCTCGCCCTTCTGTCTGCTAGCGTCATTTCCACAGCAAGGCGTCTCAGGTTCTTCCGGGCAGCCCTGGGTCATCCTGCCGCGCCTCATGTGAACGGAGGAGCGGATCTCCGCAGGCTCTTGAGCGAGTTTCTGGATGTCTGGCGAGGGAACATCGGTCTCGACTGGTCCGTCCCTGATACGTTGATCGATTCGCAGCAGGGGCGGCTTGTTCTAGTCATGACTCTGGCTTGCGAGCGACTTCCTGCCAGGGGGCGGGCGATTGGTGGTCCACCCGGAAAAGGATCGTGTCACGGTCATCGCCATCGGCGGCAGCGTCCGTCTGGACGATTCCGTGGCGGCTGTTCTGACCCTGTGCCGGGAAGAGGTGCAGCCCCGAACCGTACCAGCTTTTATGGAACAAAAGAGCCAGCTCGACATGTGCGCTGCCGATCATACCCTGGAGATGACCTAGGAGGGTACAATGGACGATCTGCTGAGCGAATTCCTGACTGAGACTGCGGAGAGCTTGGCCACTCTCGACGTGGAACTGGTCAATCTGGAGCAGTATCCGAACGATACCGCCATTCTTTCGAATATCTTCCGCCTTGTTCATACCATCAAAGGCACGTGTGGTCTCCTGGGATTGCCGTGCCTGGAAAGGCTGGCGCATGCCACGGCGAGAATGTGCTTGGCAAGTTCCGTGACGGGGAGCTGGAAGTCACGGCCGACGTGGTTACCGTCATTCTGCGTACTATCGACCGCACCAAGGAAATTCCTGCGTATCTGGAGCAGAATGAAGCCGAGCCCGATAGCAACGATGACCTCAAACCCCTGCTCAATGCCTATGCTAAAGGGCGTGGTGCTGAAATCGCCGCCCCGGTCGCTGCAAACCCCGGAGGCGGAGGTAGCGGCGGCCACCGCCCCCTCCCCCAGCCGGCGAGGCGCAGACATCGCCAGCCGCCGATGGTGGGCCAGTGCTTGGTGTCAACGGATTCCCGGTGGCCGCCTGGCTGCTCGCCGAGGTAGCAAAGGTCCTGGCACGGGGCAAGAAGGCAGCCACCGAACAGGAAATCAAGGCCGAACCGCTCGCTGAACGGGTTGCCGAGGAAACCATCAGGAAGGCCGATGAAGCCGGCGAGCTGCCGCCTCCCTCCGAAACGGCGCCGCCACGCACGGCCAACGTACCGGTGCCAGCGGTCCGCTCGTCCGCCATGAGCAACGACAGCAAGACGCCGCCAAAGGCGTCGACGGTTGCCGACCAGACCATCCGTGTCAATGTCAAACTGCTTGAAAACCTGATGACCCTGGTGTCGGAACTGGTGCTGATACGCAACCAGCTTCTGCAAATGGTCCGCGGCAGCGACGACTCTGAGTTCGTGGTATTCTTACAGCGTCTGTCGCACATCACCACCGACCTGCAGGAAAGGGCGATGAAGACTCGCATGCAACCGATCGGCAATGCCTGGGCCAAACTGCCTCGCATCATGCGTGATCTGGCCCTGGAAACAGGCAAGCGCATCGATTTGCAGATGCATGGGGCCGAAACCGAACTGGATCGTCAGGTGCTGGAGCTGATCAAGGATCTGCTGACTCACATGATTCGCAATTCGGCCGATCACGGATTGAGAACGCCGGTCGATCGGGTGGTCGCCGGCAAGCCGGAGACCGGTATCATCAGCCTCAACGCCTACCATGAGGGAGGTCATATCATCATCGAAGTGTCCGATAGTGGTCGCGGTCTCAACATCAAACGTATCCGGGAGAAGATCCTGGCCAACGGGCTGGCCAGTGAATCCGACGTCGAGAACATGGGCGACCAACAGGCGGGCCCAGCACATCTTCAAGGCCGGTTTTTCGACCGCCGAGAAAGTGACTGCCGTTTCCAGCCGGGGCGTGAGCATGGACGTAGTCAAGACCAATATCGAAAGAATCGGTGGCACTATCGAGCTGAAAACCAAGGCCGGCCGCGGTTCGATCTTCATCATCAAGATTCCGCCCACGCTTGCCATCGTCTCGGCCCTGATCATCGAATGCGGCAGTGAACGGTTCGCCATTCCCCAAATCAGCGTGCTAGAATTGGTGCGGGTTACCAACAACTCCGAACATCGTGTCGAACAGATCAACGATGCACCGGATCTTGCGTCTGCGTGATCGTCTGCTGCCGCTGGTATCGCTCGCGCGGCTTCTGAAATTGAAGACAGACCGGGACGACACGGACAAGAAAGTGTTCATCGTGGTTGCCCAGGTGGGAACCTATACCTTCGGCATCATCGTCGATCGGGCGTTCGATACCGAGGAAATCGTGGTCAAACCGGTCACGCCGATCCTGCATCATATCTCAATGTTCTCTGGCAACACCACTCTGGGGAATGGTTCGGTGATCATGATCCTCAATCCCAATGGTATCGCCGCGGCCACCGGTGAAAGCACCTTGTCCAGCACCCAGGCAACCGAATCCACGGTCACGATGATCCGCGGTGCCGAGGACAGGACCTCTCTGCTCATCTTCCGCGTTGCCGGAACGGTCGACCGTCAAGACGGTGCCGCTCGCCCTGGTGGCTCGCCTGGAAGAAATCGAGGTCGCCGCCATCGAGCATTCCTACGGCCGGCCGGTGGTCCAAGTATCGGGGACAGCTCATGCCCCTGGTAACGATGGACAGTGCCACGGATTTCGGGACCGAAGGATGGCGGCCGGTGCTGGTGTTCGCTGATCGCGATCGCAGCATGGGACTCGTGGTCGGTGAAATCGTCGATATCGTCGAGGACCGCTTGAAAGTTGAGCTGAGGGCCGACATACCAGGATTGATCGGGATGACCGTCATCAATGGCAGGGCAACCGATGTCATCGACGCCGGCTATTACCTCACCCAGGCCTTCGGCGACTGGTTCGGCAGTCCGGGCCCGGAGCCGCATGGCACCGACAGCCGAAGCCACCGTGTGCTCTTGATCGATGACAGCATATTTTTCCGCAATCTTCTCACACCCCTCCTGGCGGTGGCCGGGTATGACGTGACGGCAGTGCCGAACGGGCCCTATCCTTGCGCGACAATGGCACCGAGTTTGACGCCATCATCTCTGACATTGAAATGCCGGGCATGGACGGCTTTAGATTCGCCGAAACCACTCGCACTGAAGGGCAATGGGCCAGGATACCCCTATCGCCTTGTCTTCCCACGCCACCGAACGGGATTTCGAGCGGGGACGGGAAACGGGGTCTGACGACTATGTCGCTAAATTCGACCGCGAGGCCCTGTTGAGTACCCTGCATCAGGTGATCACCACGACCCGGCCGATGGTAGAAACCTCTTGAAAGGAGAGACCACAGGGGATCAGGGACGGAAGTCCTTGATCCGTTTTCGTTGGCCTGTTTGCCCGTTCTGGAACGCAGAGTGCTTGACGACGCGCGGTTTTTATACTTAAAGGCCGATCCGGGGTGGGCCATGTTGAGGGGATCTAGAATATGGCTGGGGTGGTAAACGTCATCCCCAAGAAGCAAAGCTGGCATGATGAAATCATGTCTGATCGTCGATGATTCAAAGGTCATCCGTATGGTGGCCAAGAAAATTCTCCAGGAGCTGAACTTCCGAACCGAGGAGGCACAGGATGGTCAGATTGCCTCGGAGATCTGCCGCAAATTTATGCCGAACGCCGTGCTGCTCGACTGGAACATGCCCATCATGAATGGGCTGGAGTTTCTGCAAAAGTTGCGGGCCCTGCTAGGTGGCGACAAGCCAGTGGTCGTGTTCTGCACCACCGAAAACGATATCGAGGCATATCCAGCAGGCCATCGAGGCAGGGGCAGCCGATTGCCCTGCGTTCCCTGAGCCAGTTCGATGTAGTGTTCTTCCGTAACGTCCTGATTTATTTCGATCAGCCCACAAAAACCTCCGTCCTGGACAATATCGCCCGTCTGATGGCAGAAGATGGTGTTCTTTATCTAGGCGGTGCGGAAACGGTTCTCGGCATTTCGGAAAAGTTCAAACCCATCACCGGTCAACGGGGGATTTACGCCGTGAACAGCCCAGGCGCTTTCGCCGGCACATCCGTCATGGCCAGCACCGCACGTTGAAGGACCCGTCTCCAAACTCAGGTGCGCCGGGCCGGATTCTGGTTCGTCCACACGACGCGCAAGGGGATGTTTCGCGAAGGCCGGGCTCCCGTTTTCTCCTTTGCGAATAGTGTCAGCGATTCTCATTATAGGAATGACACTGATTAGCAGAATTGGCAGAAGAAGCATCAATGCCATACCGAGAATTGCTGGAACGGTGTCACCTCAATTCTACCTGCTGCGTCGAGGGATCAAGTATCATTATCCCCCGGTTCCTGATTCGGCCATCATGCGGCAACATTGGCCAGGTAATCCAGGACGCCTTGCAGAATATAGGCCGCCGCTGCCCTGTCGAGGACTGCCTTGCGGCGCTTGCGGCTCAAGTCCGCCTCCGTGATCAACATTCGTTCTACCGCCACCGAGGACAACCGCTCGTCCCAGAAGGCGATCTCGACATCAACCCGTTGCAACACGGCGAGGACAAAGGCACGGGTGGCTGCGGCCTGTGTGCCTTCCGTGCCGTCCATTTGCAGCGGCAGACCGATCACCAGCCCGCCAACGTCGTGGGCATGCATGGCTCGGATCAAGGCCCCAATGTCCTTGACCAGACTCTGCCGTTCCACCACCCCCAGGGGGGTTGCCACGGTCAGCGACACATCGGAAAGCGCAAGACCAAGCGTCTTGTGCCCCAGATCGAGACCGAGCAGAGGCTGCCCGGGTTTGAGAAGAGCCTTGAGCTGCAATAGGTTGCGAATCGTCATGCCAAGTGATAAGTCCATGCCAAGTGATAAGTTAGTGTGAAATCTTTGTGCCATCGTTGGCGTTGCGATGCCCTCCGTACCAGGAGGCATGGCGTTGCGTCGGCAGGGAGAAAAATAACCGATGTTGTTGGATAAAGCCACCGTTCGTACCATCGCCTTTCTGGCCCGCATCGATACGCCAGAGGAGGAGCTAGCGCCGCTCGCCGGTGAACTGTCCTCCATTTTGCATTGGATCGAGCAATTGCAGACGGTGGATACAACCGGTATTGCCCCCATGACGAGCGCTACCGCCATGCACCTGTCGTGGCGGGATGACGACATCACCGACGGTGCCTGCGCCGACTCTGTGCTCGCCAACGCACCCGACTCGGCCGAAGGATTCTTCCTGGTGCCCAAGGTCGTGGAGTGAGGGAGAAAAACCATGACTGCCTTCACCGACCTGACCCTGGCCGAGGCACGTGCCGGCCTGGAGCATGGCGACTTCACGGCCGTTGAACTGACCCAGGCGCACTTGCGGGCGATGGAACAGGGGCGCCTTCTCAACGCCTTCATTACCGAAACCCCTGACCATGCCCTGGCGCTTGCGAAAGCTTCCGATGCCCGCCGCCGTACCGGCCAGAAAGAAGGGGCGATGGAAGGGCTTCCCATCGGTATGAAGGATCTGTTCTGCACCAGAGACATCTTGACCACCGCCGGTTCACACATCCTGGACGGCTTCAGGCCCCCCTATGAATCGACCGTCTCGGCCCGGCTGAAAGCGGCGGGCGCCGTGATGCTGGGCAAGACCAATCTGGATGAGTTCGCCATGGGTTCCTCCAACATGACCAGCCATTACGGCGGCGTTCTCAACCCCTGGCGGCGGCAGAGCGCATCGGAGGTGCGGCTGGTCCCAGGTGGTTCATCGGGGGGATCAGCGGCAGCGGTGGCAGCACGGTTGTGCCTTGCGGCAACCGGTACCGATACCGGCGGTTCCATTCGCCAGCCGGCGGCCTTCTGCGGCATCGTTGGCATCAAGCCCACCTATGGCCGCTGCTCGCGATGGGGAATCGTCGCTTTTGCGAGTTCCCTGGACCAGGCCGGGGCGATGACCCGTACCGTACGCGATGCCGCCATCATGCTGGGCGCCATGTGCGGCCATGATCCGAAGGATTCCACTTCCGCCCCCGTCCCGGTGCCGGATTTCGAGGTGGCGTTGCGTGGTGACATCCGCGGTCTGAAGGTTGGCATCCCGCGCGAGTACCGGCCGGCGGGGCTCAATGCCGAAATCGCCGCCCTGTGGGACCAGGGCATCGGCTGGCTGGAGGCAGCCGGGGCAAGGGCGGTCGAGATCAGCCTGCCACACACGGAATACGCGCTCGCGAGCTATTACATTATCGCCCCGGCCGAAGCATCATCTAACCTTGCCCGCTACGACGGGGTGCGGTTCGGTCTGCGGGTGGAAGGGGATGGTTCGCTTGATGACATGTACGTGAAAACCCGCGCCGCTGGTTTTGGGCGGGAGGTACGGCGGCGGGTCCTCATCGGGGCCTATGTCCTGTCGGCGGGCTATTACGACGCCTATTACCTGAAGGCCCAGAAGGTCCGGGCTTTGATCGCCCGCGATTTCCGTCAGGCGTTCGAGATCGTGGACGTGATCCTGACCCCGACTGCCCCCACGCCGGCTTTCGCCATAGGGGAGAAGATGGATGATCCCATTGCCATGTACCTGAACGATATCTTCACCGTACCCACTTCCCTGGCCGGCCTGCCGGGCTTGAGTGTACCAATGGGTCTCTCCGCCGATGGCCTGCCTTTGGGATTGCAGATCATCGGCCGGCCGTTCGACGAGGAAACCGTCCTGACGGTGGGGGACGTGATGGAAGCCGCGGCCCGGTTTACCGCCCGTCCGCCGCTGGCCGTGAACGAAGAAGGGATCAGGCCATGACCGCTATGACGACCTACGTCATCATAGGGGAAACGGGACCATGGGAAGTGGTGATCGGGCTTGAAGTCCATGCCCAGGTCATTTCCAGGGCTAAGCTGTTCTCAGGCGCCGCCACCGCTTTCGGAGCCACCCCTAACACACAGGTTTCCTTTGTTGATGCCGCCTTTCCCGGCATGCTGCCGGTTATCAACGCCCACTGCGTCGAACAGGCCGTGCGAACCGGCCTTGGCCTCAACGCCCACATCAACAAACGCTCGGTGTTCGCGCGCAAGAACTATTTTTATGCCGACTTGCCCTCTGGTTATCAGATCAGCCAGTACGAACAGCCGATCGTGGGGAATGGCGTCATGACCATCGACCTGCCTGACGGTTCCACGCGTTCGGTCGGCATCGAACGCCTGCACCTGGAACAGGATGCCGGCAAGTCCCTTCACGATCAGCACCCAACCCGGTCGTTCATTGATCTGAATCGGGCTGGCGTCGCTTTGATGGAAATCGTCTTCCGGCCCGACATGCGCGGTCCGGATGAAGCCACAGCTTGCGTCCATAAGTTACGGTCAATCATGCGTTATCTTGGCACCTGTGACGGCAACATGCAGGAAGGATCGCTGCGCTGCGACATCAACGTGTCAGTGCGTCATGACGGAGAGGACTTCCGTACACGTTGTGAGATCAAGAACGTCAACTCGGTGCGCTTCATGACCCAGGCAATCGCCTATGAAGCCCGCCGCCAGGTCGCAGTCTATGAAGCCGGCGGGCGGGTTGGGCAGGAAACCCGGCTGTTCGATGCCGGCAAGGGGGTCACCCGACCGATGCGGACCAAGGAAATGGCCCATGATTACCGCTATTTCCCCGATCCCGACCTGTTGCCGCTTGAACTCGATGACGCCTTCATCGAACGCATCCGGGCCAGCCTTCCCGAACTGCCCGATCAGAAGAAGGCCCGTTTCATGCGCGCCTATGGCCTGCCCGCCTATGATGCCGGGGTCCTGGTCGAGGATCTGGCAACCGCCGACTATTACGAAACGGTGGCGCAGGGCCGTGACCCCAAGATCACTGCCAATTGGGTCATCACCAATCTGTTCGGCGCCCTCAACAAGCGGGGACAGGAGATCACCGATAGTCCAGTTCCGGCTGAAAATTTTGGCAGGCTCCTTGACCTGATGGCCGATCATACTATCTCGGGGCGTATCGCTAAGGACGTGTTTGAGATCATGCTGGAGACCGGTCGGGAACCGGCGACGATCGTTGCCGAAAGGAACCTGAGGCAGGTCACCGACACGAGCGCGATCGAAACGGCGATCGAGAATGTCTTGGCACGCAATGCCGACAAGGTGACCCAATACCGGGGTGGGCAGGAAAAACTGTTAGGCTGGTTCGTGGGGCAAGTGATGAAGGCCATGGGCGGCAAAGCCAGTCCGTCTCTATTGAACGACTTGCTGCGGGCTAGGTTGAAGGGTTAAAGATCCGGAGGGGTTGAAGAGGCCGTGCCTCTTTCTCAGTGGAGTTTTTCATGTTTGGACGAAATAGCATGCGGGGAAGATGTGGCCTCTCCTTCCCTTCCACAAGGCAGGGGGACTTCGCGTGACTGGGGGCCGGGTGGTGGTGGCAATGTCCGGCGGTGTAGACAGCGCGGTGACTGCTGCCCTGCTCAAGGAACAGGGCTACCAGGTCATTGGCATGACCTTGCACCTCGACGGTGGTACCATCGATTCGAACGGGGCGCGTCCCTGTTGCGGCGGCAGAGACGTGGCCGATGCCCGCCGGGTGGCTGAGCGGATTGGTATTCCGCATTATGTGCTTGATCACAGACAGTCGTTTTTTAATGACGTCATTGTTCCTTTCGCCGAGTCCTATGGTCGCGGCGAAACGCCGGTGCCCTGCATTCTCTGCAATAGAACCGTCAAGTTCCGCGATCTGCTTGCCGCCGCTCGCCTGCTGGAAGCCGAGGGTCTGGCGACCGGTCACTACGTCTGCAGGCGAGAAGGGCCCGATGGTCCTGAACTGTGGCGGAGCCGTGACCGTGTGCGGGATCAGAGTTACTTCCTGTTCGCCACCACCCGTGACCAACTTGGCTTTTTGCGTTTTCCGTTGGGAGAGCTGACGGACAAGGAGGAAACCCGTGCCCATGCCCGTCGTCTGGGGCTGCCGGTGGCCGAAAAGCCCGACAGCCAGGATATCTGTTTCGTACCTGACGGCGATTATGGTCAGATCGTGCAGACCGTGCGGCCGGAAATGGTCAAGCCCGGCGACATTATGCACATGGATGGCCGGATCCTGGGTCAGCACCGGGGAGTTGTACATTATACCATCGGGCAGCGCCGTGGCCTTGGCATCGGTGGCGCGCATGAGCCTTTATATGTGGTCCATCTGGAACCGGCTACGCAGCGCGTGATTGTTGGGCCCCATGCGGCCCTTTTGCGGGACTGTTTCGCGTTGAGAGAGGTCAACTGGCTGGGAGAGAGTGAGGCTCCCCCGGCTACAGGGAGAGCCGTAACGGTGAGATTGCGCTCCATGCATAATCCTCTGCCAGCGATGCTTTATGGTCATCCGGACGGTGCGGCGCACGTCAGGCTTTCTGCACCTTTCGCGGGCATTGCCCCCGGTCAAGCCTGCGTTTTTTACCAAGGCGACCGTCTCCTGGGCGGAGGATGGATTCACCGTCCTCAGGATTCCTGACCCATTCTGCCGAGCGGCAACGCTGTTCCGAATGACATGGTGATGGTGAAAGAGTCCACCCTTTCGGGCAAAGGTAAAGAATGAAAAATTCGGGAGCTTCCCCTCTGTCTCTCGCGTGTTGCGCGGTAAGAGGAGGGTCGCAGTCATTTCCGTTGGCGCGAGACGATCCTGATGGGGAAGGTATTATCGGAAATGAACACGCTTGAACTCGGTGTCATCGGCAACTGCAACATCGCGGCCCCGATCGATTCCAAGGCCGCCATCGTTTGGGCCTGCTTTCCCCCTGTCTGGACGGCGATGCCGTCTTCTCCACGCTGCTGAACAGTTGCCCAACGGCGACGCAAGACGGATTGTTCGCGCTGGAACTGGTCGATCAGCTTCATTCAGATCAGAACTATCTGTTGAACTAAGCTGTTCTGCGGACAACTCTTTATGACTATCATGGCAGCGTAGCGGAGATCACCGATTCTACTCCGCGTTTTGTCATATACGAACGTATCTACCGTCCACCGATGATCGTTCGACGGATCAGACCGGTGCAGGGGTGTCCACGCCTGTTGATCTGGCTGCGCCCCCGTTTTGAGAACAGCGGATTGAAACCGTATATAACCATAGGCAGCAACCATATCCGGTACGTTTCACCGGCCCAGACACTGCGCCTGACGACCAACGCCACCATTTCCTACATCATCGAAGAGCACCCGTTCTCGTTCTCGACCGTCCTATCGACATGCTGCTGGGGAGTAACGAAAGCCTTCAGGCCGGCATCAAGATGACCATATGCGATCTGTTCGAACGCATGCTGGGGCCACTGGCGTACCTAGGTCCGCTCGCTGTCCATTCCCTTCGAATGGCAGGGCGCGGTCATCCGGGCAGCTATCACGAAGATGTGCAACTTCGAAGAAACCGGAGCCATCGTCGCTGCGCTGACCACCTCGGTCCTGGAAGCTCCTGAAACAGAGCGCATCTGGGACTACCGTTTCTGCTGGCTGCGTGTGATGCCTACTTCGTCATCCACGCGCTTCAAAACCGCCTGGGTGTCACCAGAACGATGGAGAGCTATCTCCGCTTCCATCAGGTGATATTTTTTGTCGAGGAAGCCACCGAGGGCAAACTGCACCCTGTCTACGGAACCACCCGCGATACCTCGCCCGATGAACGGATTATCCCCCATCTTGCCGGCTATCGGGGATTCGGTCCTGTCCGCATTGGCAACCAGGTTCACCTTCAGGTGCAAAACGACGTCTACGGCAGTGTGGTTCTGGCTTCGACTCATATTTTCTTCGACCAGAGACTTATCCGTTCCAACGATATGGCGCTGTTCGAACAGCTCGAGCGTCTGGGCAACCGGGCAATTGTCGCGTTCGACAAACCAGACGCCGGACCCTGGGAGCTACGCACAATGGCCGCTGGGCACACCTTATCAGCGTATTCTGGTATATCGATGCCCTTGCTACGCTGGGGCGCCGTCAGGAGGCGCGGGAGCTGTTCGAGATCATTCTCACCTATCGCAATCCACTCGGCCTGCCGTCTGAGGACATCGATCATCGCAGCAGGGAGTTATGGGGCAACTTCCCGCAGACCTATTCGACGGTTGGCCTTATCAATTGCGCGATGCGCCTGTCACGGCATTGGGAGGAAACGTTCTGAATTCCGTTTGACGAGGCGGATTCGCCTGCATGGCCTGGGGAAGCAGGGTGTTTTCTTTTCCTTCTCTAGGGCCGCTGTAATAAGTGCCATTGCAATAATACCCTTGAGCGTCACGCATGACACCTGCGCAAATGCCCACCGCGTCCGCAACACGCATTGAAAGGCGTTCGGTCCCTACCCCGCTTCACGCAAACACGAACGGCACGGCTTGATTGTCGCGCCAAGTCTGAAAAGCGTGGACCATTGCGGGGTCTGCGGCTGCACGGGCCCGTTGCAGGGCTGTTTCGATACGGCGATCGGTGATATGGTAACGTACTTTCAGACCGATGTTCTCCGGACCTGGACAGGATTCGCCAAAGACATGACGATACAGGCCACTCATCATGGCATAGCGACCACTCATCAGAATGTTCACGGCCGTCTTGATGCTGGCCACGTCCTCGGGGTGATGCACATGCATGGCAGTCACCGTCATCACCGCAATCGCATGCCCGATGTCACAGTAGACATGCTCGCTCAGCGCTGCCAGATGGTAGCGGGTCAGGGGCACACCCTCACGGTAGGCAAAACGGATCAATCCGCCAAGCAGCAGTGAAAAGAATTCGGGTACGCCCCATTCCATGCCCAATCCAACCGAGGCCAGCGCCTCCAGTGGCGTGAAGAGCGGGGCACTCGCAACAAGCCGCTGGATCAGCACATTATCGGCCACCTCCGGCAGCATGGGCTGGTCCTGGGCAGTGGCGGGAATGGCGAGTCCGTCCAGCAGACGGCGGTAAAGCCCGATATGCGTCGTGGTAGCAGCCAGCAGATGGTCAAGAGCAGGAGAGGGACGGGTGGCAGCCACACCATATTCATCGGCGATCAGGTGGGCCAGGACGATCTGGGTCAGTTCGGACAGGCGTTCATTCAATGACCCGAACGGCAATCCCATCAGTCCATGGAAACGACCGGCGGTCAGGGCTACACACTGGCGGGTGTTCTTGATCTGGTTGAAATAGGCAACGACAAAGGCCTCCAGGGCGGTCCGATCGAAATGACCCCGAAAGATGCGGACGAAGAACGGATGGCGCCATACCGGATGCTCCATCACGTGATCGTGCAGATCCTTGAACAGGGCGGTCAAGAGGCCGGTCTGGAACAGGATGCCACGGGCGAAGGCGTTCTCTGCACCCCCTAGGAGGCGCAGACTGGTCAACAGCCGGCCCACAGGAGCATTTGGATCATGCAGCGCCGCAATAATAGAGGAAAAATCACGAGCCTGCCGGATCCGGAACGCTGCCAGCACCTCCTCTGGGCTGAGATCAAGCAGGTCAGACAAGGGATGGACTTCGGGCGGTACGATCAGGCTTTCGCCCTGCATGACCAGAAGGTCGGAATGATTGGTGATCGTCATCCGTGCTTCCCTTCAGGTGATTAAGAATGATGATCAGGAGGGGGGCAAACCCTCCCTGCACACAGCTGCGGTTCAGGCCGCATACCCGTGACTTTCACCATACACACAAACCGCTTGTCTGTCTCGACCTCACGTTGCGAGGGCCGTGCAAAGACCGGTAGCGGTCTGATTGGAAACCGCTCTTGAAAAAAACCTCCTGCTTCCTTCATTCGGGCGCTGGGTGAACAATCAGGCCACGGTATTTGCGTGTGTTGTCGGTTGTTCCGGTTGTCCCGAACCGCTCTCACACATGGCGATCTTTTCGGTCTTGACCGCCTTGGTCCCCCTTGCATCCATATCCGGTTTCCGACGCTGGCTCAAGGGAGGCGAGGAAGGAGCTTCGGAGTCCTTGCTCCCTTCTGTCAGGGCCATGGTCATCTACCTGTCCACGAAAATCGACAACGACAGCACGTTACCTTGATCTCCGGGGGAAGCCTATTGGCCTTGTCCGAAACATCGGCCTGGATGATCGTCCACAGTAAATGATTGAAACGCGGCTCCTAGGCAAAAGCTGTCGTAGCTTTCTGGACCCTTCCTGGCCTCTTCAAGCATGGCTGCGGCCTTGGTCAGGGTCATGGCTTCAACTTCTCGTGGCGTCAGATTCTGGCGAAGCGTTGATCAGTAGGTGTGCGTCACACTTGTTCATTGGCCATGGCATACACCCCTCCTCCCACATCCGACATGCCATCAGCTGGCATCCGCTCCCATTCTTCTTATCGTATCAAGCACCTGTTCTTCGTACGCGATCAACTTCCGGCAAATCTTGAGTGCCTGATAATGACTGTTACTCAATATCTTTTGGGACATGTCAACGATCATGTCCAGCACTTTCTCGTTGTGCGAGGCGTCAATGAACTCACGTATCAACCGAAAGTATGTCTTGTGATACTGTGCCTCCTTCCGGGAGTCGGCATACATGCTGAGAATGATGAAATAAATGCGTTTCGCCGGTGTATCTGCCTCCTCTTCGGTCAGAACATCGCGTTCCCGGACAACCGGAACCGTGTTCATTACGACAATTTCTGCCTTGCTCCCGCCATTAGCGATCACGGCGTTACCAATCAAGGCCTTTTCATAGGGCTTCAGTGTCAATTTCAACGGCATGTTTCATCCCGCTTTGCCAAGACAGGAACCGCCCTTCCCCTCTCCGGGCTGGAAACGAGGCTCTTTGCCGTTCCGCTGCCTTTCCCCCGCTTTCCCTCATGCGGTGCGGTCGCGGTCATGATGATGGCCTGCTGCTTCTTCATTGCCTCTCCAGAAAAGAGACAATACCGAACTCCCGGACTGTTGAGCCAGACTGAGAGACGTCGTGCCCAGTTGCTGGCGGGTTTGCAAGGCAAGCAGATTGGCGGCCTCCTCGCTCATGTCGGCATTGACCAGCTTTGCTGCCCCTTCCTCAAGAGTATTGATCAGCTCATGCGCGAAATCCAGACGGACGTTCAGCAGCGAAACATTGGAACCGAGTGTCTGCGCACTTGACCGCAAGGTGAGGAATGCCTCGTTGAGGGACGCAGCCACCATGTCTATATCACTGTCTGTCTCCCAATTGTTGGCTGCCTCGGCCAGGGCCAGGCCCGTGCCGTCCAGTCTCATCCCAACAATGACCAACCTATGCGTGTTATCTTCACCGAAGTTCACAGTCAGGGTGCCAGCGGTCGGTCCGATCAGATTGGTTCCCTGGAAGGAGACGCCTTGCACGATCCGGGTCATTTCCGCCAGCAATGCGTCGAACCGGGCCGCCAGTCTGGACCGTTCAGCCACATCAGCAGCAGACTTGGCAGACGTTGCCAGATCTTTCATCTGCGTGACGGTTGTACTAATCGCTTCAATTGCAGTCAAGGCGGCCTTGATCGCGCCAATGGCATGGCCCACCGAATCCCTCAGGCCAGCCAAGCTGCTTGCACGACCGTGAAGGGTTGTTGCCTGAAGATCATCGGGAGTGATTTTCCTGCCCGGCATTGGACGCTCCTGCGGGCGTGATGTCAACGCAGTGGCATTCTTTCGCAATGACAGCACATTCGGACGTATCATGGCAGACAGAGCCACCGACTTGGAAGCCATGAGGGCACTCCTTTCCTAAGAATAAGAGCCAGACTCTTCTCTCTCTGGTTTATACCAACGCGCCTTGATCGTAGCCGATCAAGGCCCTCCTCCCCCGCCGGAGGGTGACCGTCTTGGCTTGTGCGCCATTTGGCACGCTGTCACCGTCACGACAAACTCCTGAACGTAAACCTTGCCTTACGCCCATTGGCCTTACGCTGCATTTCTGGTTTAGCATGGCCCTCTGCCCGCAAAGGGAGCGGATACCTTGTCACGTGTCTAGGGTAAGGATAAGGTGGCAGGGAGTCAACGGCCCCCGCAAAGACCTAGCCATTCTTATTAGACCCCTTGCAGACCCCTTTGGGAGCGCCGGCATTGGAGCGCGCGCGCTCCTGCCTGCGAACTAGCGGGCGGGCTGCCCGCCGGGGGGAAGACTTCACGCGCAAGACGAAGGGCCATGCCGCCTAGTCTCCTCCAGCCGACCATTGACCCGAGCGCGGCGTTGGTTTCGAAAAAGCGATAGTGGCTGCCCACTTGGATGGGTGGTCGCCGGTGTTGGCGATGGTGAGCGTAATCACGGGGCGACCGTCATTCAGAACGATGTCGCCGGGCGCGGTGATGGTTTCTCCTAGAATCATGTTCTCCCCCTAATCACCGGATCGGGTCGTGGATGGTCGCAAGCCTGGTGCCATCAGGGAAAGTAGCTTCCACCTGGACTTCGTGGACCATCTCGGGGACGCCTTCCATCTTCCATCACCTGCGCGCGGGTGAGCACCGTCGACCCCGTCACGCACCAGTTCGACCACCGTGCGCGCCTTCGATATGGCCACCAGCAGCTTGTCTTAGCTCTCTGGGTAACAAATTCATGCCTTTCCTCCTCGCCAGGGGAATCCCGGATACCGATGAACAGCCAGGATACACCAGCCCTCTGCAGATGCCGGATACCCCCATCATCCTGCCGGGCCATACCCCCCCCCCCCGCCTCCGGGCATTGCCATCTCGACCACATCACCAGCCTCAGCGGTGACACGAGCGGTGCCGGGCAGTTCTTCCCGCCCACGCCACAGGCGCGTTCGACGGCATTGCAGCCAGTCTGGCCCGTCTTCCCACCGGCCAGTCCAAATGGGGCCACCCGTCGCCGGTTCGACAGGATGGTCACCGCGTATGGGTTCCAGAAAATGGATCCGGCGCACCACGCCGTTGCCCCCGCACTGGCCAGCCGCAGCCTCCGCTGTCCCGACGGATACAGAACATCTCCACCCGTACCGGATGACGCCACCCCAGAACCTCGACATCGGTCAGCCGCGCGTTGGTCATATGGGTCTGTACGGCATCGGCGCCATCGAAATCCGGTCCCGCCCCCGCCCCGCCGCATAGGGTCTCGTAACACTGATGCCGGACATTGCCGAAGGCAAGATTGTTCATGGTGCCCTAGGATACCGCCAGAATACCCATGGCCCCATAGAGGTAATCAACCACCGCCTAGCTGGTTTCGACATTCCCGGCCACCGCCGGCGCCGGGGGCCGCGGGTCCAGGAGCGAGCCCGGTGGAATGATAAGATCGATCGGGGTAAGGCAACCTTCGTTCAGGGGAATGGGATCGTCCACCAGAGTGCGGAACACGAACGCGCCGCGGCCCGGGTGATGGCCCGCGGCGCGTTCGTGTTACCAGCAGACTGCGGCGTTGGTGCTGGTGAAGTCTACCACTGCCCGCCGCGCCACCCAATCGATGCGCAATGCCACCCGGATCGCGGTACTATCGTCCATTTCCACGGCGAGGCGACCATCTCGTGCAGACGGTCGATCACCCGCCGCACCGCTCCGGCAGCGTTGGCTCGGACATGTCCCATGTAGGCGCGCACCATCGCCAGACCATGGGTGGCGACCAGACGCATCAGTTCAGCCGCGCCCATTGCGTTGGCAGCGATCTGAGCCTTCAGGTCGGCCGGATTGCGGGCTGGCCACGGCCCGCTTTCCAGCTGTTCCAGCAGGGTGGTTTCGTTGCAGCAACCCCCCGCACGAGCAGGAAATCCTCGAGGAGGATTCCCTCCTCTGCCATGGTGCGACTGTCGGGAGGCATCGAGCCCGGTATCGTCCCGCCGATGTCGGCATGGTATCCCCGTGCGGCGAGGCAGAACAGCACCGTCGCACCGCTCTCGTCGAAGACAGGCGTGACAACGGTCACATCGGGCAGATGGGTGCCACCGTTATAAGGCGCGTTAGGTGCAATACACGTTACCTGGGCGCAGGGTGTCCTTGTATGCTCTCAGCATCCGCCCGCACGCTCTCGCTCATCGAGCCCAGGTGGACGGGAATGTACGGCGCGTTGGCAATCAGATGACCCTGGCCATCGAACAAGGCGCAGGAGTAATCGAGCCGCTCCTTGATGTTGACGGAATGAGCGGTGTTCTGAAGCACGGCGTCCATTTGTTCGGCGACCGACATGAACAGATTGTTAAAAATCTCGAACCTCACCGGGTCAGCCGCGCCGCTGACCGCCTGACACCGGGGCTGGGGCATGACACGGGTCAGAACCAAGGCGCCCTGCCCGTTCACGGTCGCCTACCAGCCGGGTCGAGCACCGTGGTGGTGTACGCCTCGACGATCAGGGCCGGGCATCGAGCCTGATCCCGGCCGGCAGCCGGTCGCGCCGGTAGACCGGCGTCGGGATGAGCGTGCCTTCGACCGCCATGGCGACGACCGTGACAGGCCCAATTCGAGTTGAAAGGGAACCGGCCTGTGTGGAAGGCTGGGCCTCCCCCCCATTCGGGGGCGTGTCTCGTATCGAACCGTCGATGGCCTCCACGGTGATCTGCTCGATCACCAGCGGCTTGTCGGCAACAAAACCAAAGAGCGGCGCCGGTGCACATCGGCAAAGGCCGCCGCCGTGGCAGCAACAGATCCAAACGGCACTTCCAGGGCGGTATCGGATCCTTCGTATTTCAGATGGCAACGGCAGTGCACCACGATGGCCGTCTGCTGCACCCCTTGCGCGATCAGGTCGGCTTGCCAGCGGCTGTCAATTCGACCACGGCGGATTCGATAACGGATTCAGTGGCTGCCCTCCCCAGGAGTTCTTCCAGGGTCCGCTCCCGCAAGGCCCACAGCTCGGCCAACCCCATGCCATAGGCCGACAGAACGCCGGCCAGGAGATGCAGAAACACGGTCCCGATTCCCAGACGATCGGCCACCCGATAGGCGTGGTGCTGGCCGCCGGCACCGCCGAAGCAGCACAAGGCGACGGGGCTCAGGTCGTGGCCGCGTTCGATGGAAATGCGCCGGATGGCCCGCGCCATGTTTATCAATGGCAATGGCGAGAAACCCTTCTGCCGCCCGCTCCGCCGTCCATCCCAGCCGTCGTGCCAGATGGTCAAATGCCGTTCGCACGGCAGCCACATCCAGGGGCGCTTCACCATCTGGGCCGAACACGGCGGGAAAGAAATCGGGTTGCAGCCACCCGAGCAGCACATTGGTATCGGTTACGGTGAGCGGCCCTCCGCGGCGATAACACAACGGCCCCGGATCAGCCCCGGCCGAATCCGGTCCCACCCGAAAGCGCAAGCCGTCTTCGTGGAGGATGGAGCCACCTCCCGCTGCCACGGTATGGATATGATGCATCATGGGGGCGCGGCCAACAAGCTGCACCCCCCCCCCGACCACGCCTCCGGCTGGTCCGGATAGAATGGCATCCCTGCCCCGGAAGCGGGGAGCATCGACCAGACCGCCGTTCAACTGCATGAACAGAAGCCGGGCGCCAAGCCAGAGCCCTCTCGAGGTGCGTCACATAACGTTGCAGAACAGGTGACAGATAGGCATCCACCACGGTCGTATCGCCCCGACCGACCAGTTTCATCAGGGGGCTGACCTGATGGATAGATCCCTCCAGCTAGAACGAGCTGCAAGGCCGACAGAATGATCGGTGTGACAGATGATTTCGGGATTATAACCTGCCGCTCCGCAACCCAGCGACCGGCGCACGTCCTCTGTTTCCTCCGAGCCCGATAAAATGACCACCGGGCACCGTGGGGCACTGCTGCACCAATGTCCGCACGCCTGCAAAACGTTCCGATCCGGGCATGGCCAGATCGAGCAGAATCAGGGTGAAATCCGCATGCCGTTCGACCTGTTGCAGCACGTGGGGAAAATCCACCGCTTCCACGATTCCCACGCCTGGCAGGAAATCAGCCAGAACGGCTTTCAATCCTTTGCGTACCAAAGGATGATCGTCTGCGATCAGTTCAGGCGAACAGAAAGAATTTGCAGGGAGTGTGGGGAAGACCGTGTCCCGCATGTCATATGCCGCCTGCACGCAAAAGCGCGGCAATGGCAGTCTTCTGCTGGCGCTCGGCCAGTGTCAGGGCGGTGATACCGTCTGCATCTGCGCGGTCAACCGCGGCCCCGGCCTGGAGCAGCAACCGGACCACATCGATGTTGCCAGAGGCCACCGCCCATAGAAGGGCCGATGCTCCTCTAGTGTCGGTGGCATTGGGATCCGCCCCCTTAGTGAGAAAGGCCTTGACCATGGGGAGGGCGCCTTTTTGTACGCCCTCGATCAGATTAGCGTCCAGACCTTGACGGTGGTTGATATGACCGAGGCCCATGTACAGAAGACGTCCCCCCTCGACTCGTAGCAACGATGGCTGATAGGGCACCCCTTGCGTATCGACCAGATACGCCCCTTCCCCTCTGGCCAGGACAGCCGTTTCGGCCGTGACCAGGTCATCGAAACCAACCACCTCGGCACAACTGTCTGCCAGAACATAATAGCGACTGGGCACAATCCGCCTCCTCTCATCCACATGGAACGGAAGGGATATGGGCTGTCTCCCGTCTCGCGTCCAGTCTCGATCAAAGAGAGAGAAGCAGGACGATCCCGACGCCTGCAACCGCTCCCCCTGCAAAGCGTACCGGATGCTCCCGGCCAAGGGATCGCGTCGCGGTACTAAGGCCAAATCCGATCGCGTGCAGGATCACCGTGGCAGCTATGAAACCCATCCCATACAGAAGCGGATCGGCTATCACCGGAAGTTCACTCCCATGGGCATGGCCATGGAAAAGAGCAAACAGCCCGGCCGTTGTCATGCCGGTTCCCACCGGCAGGCGCACAGATGCCGCCACCAGAAGACCAAGAATCAGAACTGAGACGGCGATCCCCCCTTCCACCAGCGGCAGTGGCACGCCTGCCATGGCCATGACAGCCCCGGCCACCATGCAGGCAACGAACGTATAGCCGCTATGATTATTCCTCCCCGCATCGGACGCTGCCCGGCCCATAGACCGATGGTCAGCATGGCCAGCATATGATCAAGACCGGTGAAGGGGTGTACGAATCCCTCTCCCAGGCCGCCCCCCATAAGAGAGGCATGGGCGTAAGCGGCAGTCGGGACAACAAGCAGGGTTGGCACGGTCATCAGTGCCATTGACAGCCCGGATTTCCTCATGAGCATCTTCTCCTCGTCACGTCCTGCGTCATGTCTGCTTATACGGTTTCCGGAAAGTCAGCGGGAGGGTGGGCGTATTTTCCGCAAACCTTATTATACGGTTTCCGGAAGATCCTGGATACACGGGCCCCTCGCCCAGGCAGGGCACAATCGGGCAAAGGGCGAAGTTCCTGACGATATGCCTGCTGATGGCCGCCATGGGCTTTCAGCAGGTGAGTAGGATTTGCGGCTCTCTCTTGCCCATGCCTACCGTTGTCCTGCCAACCGACTGCTTCAGTGGGCCTCTGCCCAGTTCCGGCCGACTCCGACATCAACCACCAATGGCACCGACAAGGCAGCAGCCTTCTCCATCATCGAACGGATCAGGGCAGCGGCAGAAGATACTTCTGCCTCGGGTATTTCGAACACCAGTTCGTCGTGGACCTGTAGCAGCATGCGTGTCTTCAGGCCGGCTTCGGCTAGGGCGTCAAACAGGCTAATCATGGCGCGCTTGATGATATCAGCAGCGCCTCCCTGAATGGGGGCGTTGATGGCGGCTCGCTCGGCAAAGCCACGGGTGTTGGCATTGCGGTCGTTGATGCCAGGTACCTGGCACCTGCGTCCAAAAGGCGTGGTAACGATGCCATGGCTACGGGCCCTGGCTTTGGTCTGTTCCATATAGGTACGGATTTCCGGATAACGTGCAAAATAGGCCTCAATGAAAGCCCTGGCCTCGCCTTGAGAAATGCCAAGCTGTGCCGCCAGCCCGAACGGCGAGATGCCATAGATGATTCCGAAGTTGATGGCCTTGGCCTGCCGCCGGAGGGCTGGATCCATAGCCCCCGCCGGCACACCAAAGACCTGGCGTGCGGTGACGGCGTGGATGTCGGCCCCGACACTGAAGGCCTCCTTCAGGACCCTGATGCCAGCGACATGGGCCAGCAGTCGCAGCTCGATCTGAGAATAATCCGCCGAGAGCAGCACATGGCCGTCTGGCGCGATGAAGGTGCGGCGAATGCGGCGGCCGTCTTCGGTACGAACCGGGATGTTCTGCAGGTTGGGGTTATTGGAGGACAGACGTCCAGTCGCCGTTGCCGTCTGGGCAAACGAGGTGTGAACCCGCCCGGTCTTCTTGTCCCGGCGAGTGATCAGGGCCTCGGCATAGGTGCTTTTGAGCTTGGCGAGACGGCGCCAGTCCAGCACCCGCGCCGGCAGGTCATGCCCCTGGGTAGCAAGGGATTCCAGCACCGCCGCATCGGTCCCGTAAGCCCCGCTCTTGGCCGATTTCCTACCGCCGGGCAGGCTCATGTGATCGAACAGAATTTCGCCAAGTTGTTTGGGCGAGCCGACGTTGAAGCACGTCCCGGCCAGACGGTGGATATCTGCCTCCAGCGCCGTCATGCGAACGGTGAAATCAGCCGACAGGCCCTGCAGCGCCGCCGCATCCACCAGGATGCCCGCCCGTTCCATGGCGGCAAGAACCGGTATCAGGGGCCGGTCCAGGGTTTCATGAACCGTCACCATACGCTCCGCCCGCAGGCGTTCCCGGAAGAGAAGATAAAGACGGAGGGTGACATCGGCATCTTCCGCCGCATACGCGCATGCCCTGTCAAGCGGCACCTGGTCGAACGTGATCTTGTCCGTGCCGCACAACACGGCCTTGTAGGGAATGGTGGTCAGGCCCAGGTGTTTTGCGGCCAGTTCATCCATGCCGTGGCCGGTCCTGGAGCCATCCAGCACATAGGACAGGACCATGGTGTCATCGACAGGCGCCACGGCAATGGGCCGGCCCAGACTTCGTTGGCCAGCAGTATGAAGGACGTGGCTGTCGAACTTGATGTTGTGCCCCACTTTGAGCACACCGCGATTCTCAAAGATCTCCTGGCGCAGCCGCTCCAGAGCCTCGGCCATGGGAATCTGCACAGGACGGGCGCCTTCCGTGCCCGCGCGCGCAAGCGATTGGGGTACCGATGGCAGCGTGTGACTAAGCGGAATGTAACAGGCCTTGCCCGTGGCCACCGCCATTGATACTCCTATTAGTTGTGTTGTTAGGCTGTCGAGGGAGCTGGTTTCGGCATCCACCGCCACCACACCGGCAGCGCGCGCTCCCGACAGCCAGCGGTCGAGATCCTCCAGATTCTGGACAAGGCTATAGGCGGAAGAGAACGGGACAGGGGTCTCGTCTGCCACGGCCGCCGTGCCGACCGCGCCGGGGGACTGGAACCGGCTCTCGAAGCGGACCAGAAGACTGCGGAAGCCCTGTGCCTGGAGAAAGCCGCGTACGGCTTCAGGTTCCAGAGGTCGCGTTGCCAAGTTAGCCAGTGGCACTACGACCGGGACATCGTCCTTCAATTGCGCCAGGGTACGGGAGAGACGTGCATCCTCTGCGTGGTCGATCAGGGTCTGACGCCGTTTGGGCTGGGTGACTTTCACAACCCCAGAGAGCAGGCTGTCAAGGTCGCCGAAACGGGTGATGAGGTCGGCAGCGGTTTTGATCCCGATGCCCGGCACGCCTGGCACGTTGTCGGTGGAGTCCCCGGCAAGCGCCTGCACATCCACGACCCGGGCTGGATCGACACCGAATTTTTCCCGCACCTGGTCCGGTCCGATGGTACGGCCTTTCAGGGGATCCCAGAGAGCGATGCCCGGTCCGACAAGCTGCATCAGGTCCTTGTCGGCGGAAAAGATCATGACGGCGATTCCCTCCGCCACGGCAGCGCGGGCGTAGGTCGCAATCAGATCATCGGCTTCATACCCCTCCTGTTCGATGGCCATGACGTTGAACGCCCGCACGGCCTCGCGGATCAAGGGAAACTGGGGAACCAGATCATCAGGGAGCGGCGGGCGATGGGCCTTGTAGTCGGGGTAGAGATCATTGCGGAAGGTGCGGCGGGCGGCATCGAAAACAACGGCCCGGTGGCCGGCCCGGTTGTCCTCCAGAAGCCGCATCAACATGGCGGTAAAACCGTACACGGCATTGATCGGCACGCCGTCAGGGCGGGTCATGGGCGGCAGGGCATGAAAGGCGCGAAAGACATAACCCGTCCCGTCAATCAGGATCGCCTGGCGTGTCTGGACAGCTTCCAGCGTCGTTTCGGTCATGGAGTCGGACACGCCATGGCTGTCGCGAAGACAGGCAGCCGGGTCAACAGAATCCTGCTCTTCATCCTGCTCTTCATCCTGCTCTTCACGCGGGCGTGGGGGGGGGGCACAGTGCGTCGGGAAGATGATTATAGTAGAAAGAGATCTGTAGCATTCCTCAGAATAAGACTCAACTCCAGACTCAAACTCAAGACAAAGCACCCGAGATTGATACCTCACGAAGCACCGCCACGGCCGGACCTGTCCTAATCCGCCGCGCGTCACCACGGGTGAAGTATCAGGGGGAAACTCCGTGAAAGACACGACCTTCCTCTCTACGCCTTCTTGAGAGTCCGCAGCGTCCTTGCGCAATGTAGGGACGCACGGGCCGAGGCCAGCTTATCATGTCTTCGCGTAATGGAAGATATCCCATGTCCGATGCAGAAATCCTTTTCCTTTCGCAGGATCAGAAACGGCAACATCGATCGGCCCCGCCTGGGAAGAGGCGGAACGGCATCGTGACACGGCTGGAGACAAGGGAGTTCGACCGCGAGTCCGACTTTCACGACCTCAGCCTGGTGCAAACCCGGGAATACGGAGTGGCCCAGTCGGCGGGTGGCAGGTGGAGCAGACCGTGATGACGACCGACGACGGCGACGGCGTCATGCTCGGGGCAGTGCAGGCCCTGATCCGGCGGGTGCCGGTCGGGGGTGGACTGGTATAGGTTGATCGTGGTCCGCTGTGGCGGCGGGAGGAAGACACCGATCCTCTGGTGCTCGCCTATCTCATGGTCACGCTGCGCCGGTATTGGCTTGGCCCGTCGTTTCTATGTCCGCATCCAGCCGCCCCTGGAAATCGAATGGACAACGGGTCAGGATGACGCCCTGTTCGAGTCGTTCCTGGGCTGCCTGCGCCGAAGACACACGGCATCACCCCCCCCTGGCGCCTGATATCCTGCGCCGACTGCAGGCGATCTTGCCGTCTGAACGGCGTTTCCTGGTAGGCGAAGCCCGTTGCGACGGGCATTTCCTGGGAGCGGTGCTGGTCGGGTTCTATGGTGACAACGCCGAGTATCTGGGCAGCACCGTGAACGGGGAAGGTCGCCAGCGGGGCGCGGAGCAGCTCTTGTTATGGTAGGCGATGCTGGCGGTCAAGGCACAGGGAATCCAGGCTTTTGACGTAGGGAGCATGGACAAGTTGCGCATGGCCTCGGATCGCTATTCCTTCAAGGCCGAAATGGGCGGTGCGCCTTATCGACTGGCCCATGAAATGTAGGCATGCAGACGGAACGCCGTATCCTGGCTGACCCGCGGGCGGAGCGGAGCGGAAAAGTAACATCGCCTCAGCGGTGTCTTTCCCTGCTTCCCCCGATCGTGAGCGCTGCCGGTTCCTGTCCCCGCTGGCGACCATCCGGGCCATAAAGCAAGGCGGCCCGCTTCTGGAAAGCAGACACCATCAGCTTGACCGCTTCGTTGAATAATGCCCCCATGATTTTCTGGAGGATCTTCGAATGGAATTCGAAGTCCACGTAAAAGTCGATCAGCGTCCCGCCGTCGTTCATCCGTTCGAACACCCAGTGGTTGTTCATATACCGGAACGGTCCCTCAGCATAGGTGACATTGATCTTGCCCGGACGATCCATTTCAACGCGCGAGGTAAATTTCTCCCGCACCATCTTGAAGCCGATCATAAGATCAGCCACGATAACATTCTCGTCTCGCTTGCGGATACGGGCAGCCGCGCACCATGGCAGGAATTCCGGGTACTTTTCGATGTCCGCGACCATGTCGAACATCTGCTCCGGCGTATAGGGCATCGACCGTTTCTCAGCGTGCGTGGGCATGGTTTACGAGGCCGTCATGCGCGCCTGGCGCAGGGCAATGAAGTCCTGGTCAGCGTGATAGGAAGAACGGGTCAAGGGCGAGGCGGCCACCATCAGGAATCCCTTTGCATGCGCCAGATCGGCGTATTCGGCAAACTCTACCGGTGTCACATACCGTTCCACAGCAGCATGTTTCAGTGTCGGCTGAAGATACTGCCCAATGGTCAGGAAATCTACGCCTGCGGCACGCAGGTCGTCCATGACTTGTGCGATCTCCTGCCGCTGCTCCCCGAGACCAACCATGAGACCTGACTTGGTGAACAGCTCCGGATGGATCGTCTTGGCCCGATCCAGCAATCTCAGACTGACATAATAACGGGCTCCCGGGCGGACAGAAGGATAGAGCCGCGAAACCGTTTCCAGATTGTGGTTAAACACATCCGGCCGGGCGCGGATGACAACCTCCCCTCCCCCTGGTCTGTCACGGAAATCCGGAGTCAGAACCTCGATGGTCGTAGCGGGCGCGACGGTACGCACGGCTTCGATGACCTTGACGAATTGGCTGGCCCCCCCGTCTTCGAGATCATCGCGATCCACGGACGTTACAACAACATGCTTTAGTTGCAAACGTTGCACGGCATCTGCCACCGCGGCAGGCTCGTACGGATCGACAGCGCCAGGCCGACCGGTCCGGACATTGCAGAAGGCACAGGCGCGCGTGCAGACATCACCGAGAATCATGAATGTGGCATGACGCTGTTGCCAGCACTCGCCAATATTGGGGCAGGCAGCTTCCTCACACACGGTGTGAAGATGCCGCTCACGCAGCATCGTCCGCACTTCGGCCACGGTGCGCGCAGTGGGCGCCCGAACGCGAATCCATGCCGGCTTGCGGGGAGACGGCTGGTCGGGACGATGGGCTTTTTCGGGATGGCGCTGGTCGGGTGTGTCACTCATGAGCCAAGAGATGCGATGGGAACGGCTGGTATTCAAGAACCAGTTCACAGGTCCGAGTCTCCCCTGTACGCGAGGTCAGGATCGCCCTACCGGAACCGCCAGGGCCATCAGCATGGCCAGGGCCGCCGCAACGGTGGCCAGTCGCACTTCGGTTCGGTTGCCAGGGAAGAGAAGGCGCTGATGCAGGGTATGTTCCGCCTGTGCCGCGGACAGGAGGCCAACGTTGTGCCGCACTGCGGCCAAATGGACCAGTCCCACTGGCCGATCTGGCGTCCCTTCGCCCGGTCCGGCGATGCCGGTCACGCCGACGGCTACAGCCACGCCGGGACAACGGTGCAGCGCCCCTGCAGCCATGGCCCGGGCAACAGGTTCGCTGACAGCCCCGTGGATCTGAAGCAGTTCCTCCGGCACGCTCAGAACCTCGGTCTTGGCAGCGTTGGAATAGGTGACGAAGCCACGCTCCACCACTGCCGAGGAACCGGGAATCTCGGTCAGAACGGCACAGATCAGACCACCGGTACAAGACTCGGCGGTTGCCACCTTGAGCCCAGCCTTCCGGCAGGATTCCAGCACAGCCGTCGCCAGTGCAACCAGACCATCTGGGAAAAGGGTCATCCCTGCAAACCTCCCGTTATCCACGCCGCACCGCCCGCGGCCAGTTTCGCGTGCAAGCACCGGTGATCATGACAGCAATGACGACGAACGCATTGAGACACAAAGATACACTTCCTGATGGATACTACGCCCGGTAGTATTGGTGTCCATCCGATTTGTTTCCTGTGTTTCACCTACCCAACAGGCACGCATGACTCCCTATCATGCTCTTCCCTAGATTGTCCATGGGATCTGTCTGTGCCCCTGGATGTTCCCTTCATGGGCAGAAAACGAGATTGTTACCAAACAATTGGCATGGGATTGCGAATCCGGCTCCTTTATGCCTTCATTTAATTTGCGCGCGATCAACGGCAAGCGCTCTTGGGCCCAACGTTGATCGACGCATGGCACTGTCCTCTTTGGACGAGCTTCCCTCTGTCGAACTTATGCCGGGCCGTGCCTGCAAACCGGTTCGGCGCTTTTTTTGGTTTACTCCTGCCATCACGATCGGCCTGGGGAGCGTGCCTGAAAGCGCAGGCGGCCAGGCTCGTCAATCAGGCCCAGAAGAACGTCACGATAGCCCTCGATAGCTTCAGCGCCAGCAGCCCGGTAGGCGGTGGCGATACGGCGACGCTGTTTCTCGGTCAGAAGATTTTCCAGCTCCGTCCCCCTGGCTGTCAGTTCCAGCAGCCGCTGGCGACGGTCACGTTGGCCAGGGTGTTGAATAATGAATCCCTCCCGCACCAATTGCCCCAACACCCGTGACAAACTCTGTTTGGTGATGCGCAACAGGGACAACAGGTCACTGACACTGGTCAGTGGGTGACGGCCAACGAAATAGATGACTCTGTGATGGGCGCGACCAAAATTATAATGCGCGAGAATGGTATCTGCCTCTGCCGTGAAATCACGATAGGCGAAGAACAGCAATTCGATGCCCTGGCGCAGCTCCTCATCGCGCAAAAAAAGCGGATTAGCTGCGGATTTTATGTCAGTCATATTGACATATCGCCCTGATGCTGGTAAATCTGACATGCTTCATATCAATATCATGCCCTACGAATCTGTCCCGTCACACTAACCTGTCCAGGAGCCTTGTCGATGGCCTCTCCTCCCAAACGTCCCTTTGATGATCGCGACGGTATGATCTGGTATGATGGCGTGCTTATGCCCTGGCGTGCCTGCACACTGCATGTGCTGAGTCATGGTCTGCATTATGCCTCGTGTGTTTTTGAAGGAGAACGGGTTTATAACGGCAGTGTGTTCAAGTTGCGTGAGCATACGGAAAGGCTACATGATTCGGCAGCAGCTCTTGGTTTCGTGATTCCTTTCACGACGGAGCAAATCAAGGCGGCAACGGACACCCTGCTCGAAACCAATGGCATGCGTGAGGGCTATGTCCGTCCTGTGGCATGGCGGGGCAGCGAGATGATGGGAGTCGCCGCCCAAAGTACGAAAGTGCACCTCGCGATTGCCTGCTGGAATGACTGGGTGTCCTATTTCAATCCTGAAGCGCGACTGCGGGGTTTGCGTCTGACCCTTTCTCCCTGGCGCCGTCCTCATCCCGAAACGGCTCCGACTCGTGCCAAGGCCGCTGGCCTGTATATGATCTGCACCCTCTCCAAGCATCAGGCCGAACAGGAGAGTTATGACGATGCCCTGATGCTGGACTGGCGGGGTCAGGTGGCAGAGGCCACGGGGGCCAATATTTTCATGGTCTTTCAGGGTGCCTTGCATACACCGACTCCGGACTGCATCTTGAACGGCATTACCCGCCAGACGGTGATTGCCCTGGCGCAGCAACGGGGAATCACGGTGGTGGAGCGTGCCATTGCGCTCGAAGAACTGGCACAGGCAAGTGAAGTGTTTCTGACCGGAACAGCCGCCGAGGTGACGGCAGTGCGGGAAATCGGCCCTTACTGCTTTACGCCCGGCGCGGTGACCCAGGCGATCATTGCTGATTACGACACTCTGGTTGGCCGCAGGGCCAGTTGAGCGTCCGTCAGGAAAGAACAGGGAAAGAGGAGGCGCGAGAAGACTTAGTACAATCGGGCAAGGGTGTATATTCCCACTATCAAGTCCTTCCCCCTGGCGGGAAGGCTCCCTCCCCCTTGATGGGGGGGGTGGGGGTAATCGTGACGTCTGGTCCGGCGGTAAGGAGCTCGCAATGATCACGCCCCTTGGCCTGCGGATTGACAGCGTCCAGACGGATGAATCACCCACACCCACCCCCCCCCCCCGGTTTAAGGGGGGGGGTTGGGGAGTGCCAAACGGAAGGCTTCATGCCCTCCCTCGATCCTCTCCCGATGGACCCCGTCCCGAAAGAGACCCCCGCCCCCTGGATGGAACACGCCTCCCCCTGCATAGGGGCCTGCCAACAGGCCATGAGAATTGTCAAATCAAGAATCTTAAATCATCGGGGCTGACGAAAGGGATGGTATACCAACATGTGAACGGAAGCAGGCGTGTAAATGGAAACGGGTTTGCAGGGACAATCGTGAAGACCATGGTGGGGGTATTGGCAGCCAGTCCGGCCTGGGCGCAGAGTGTTCCCGTAACGGGGGGCAATGTTCCTGATGCCGATCCCGGGGTCTCCATGGTTTACGCCTCGGAATGGGTCGATTCGATCGCCACGCGATCTAACTACTATCTATGCACCGGCCTGCCCTTGCAGCATACAGACTCAACAGCTGATCCGTTCTCCAGAAGCACCGCTCATGACAGGCATCGTTCCCATGAGGAGGGGAAGGACAGAAACGGTGGTTACGTGGTATCGAGCGAGATCGGTTCTGTCCCTTCCGTTTCGGCGCCGGATCTCGCGCCTGCACCGGCCAATGAGCCAGCCTCAGAAGAGGAACCAGCCTATCTTCTCGTTGGTGCCGGTGCGTTCGATTTTCACCGTGATGCGACGGCTGAGATCAATCTGGCCTACCGCGCAGAGAAAAAGCTTCTGGGCATTTTCAAACCGCATTACGGTCTTCTGGTCGGTCACGAGGGGAACCTGTATGCCTGGGCGGGGCTGCTGGTTGATATTCCTCTCGGCTCTTACCTTGTCCTGACCCCTAGCACCTCGGTCGGCATATACGCACGTGGCGGTGGCAAGTCCCTGGGATACCCCGTTGCCTCCCGTTCCGGTCTCGATATCGGCTACCGATTCGAGGGCCGTTCACGAATGGCTGTCGGATTCTATCATACTTCCAATGCCGGCCTCGGGACACGGAATCCGGGTGAAGAGTCGCTCATTCTGCATTACGATATTCCACTGCGCGATATTTTCGATCACTAGGCATGGTCCACAGGAGGCTGTCCCCCGTGAAACCGAGTCGTCTGTCCTGGGGCGGAGGCGCGTGCATACCGTGGCCCACACCAGGAGGCCTGCCCGCTGGTGTGGCCCGCTTGTGGAGGGAGGGGAACGTGGCCGGCCGTGCACCGTCTACCGTTCGCGGAAGAAGTTCGACGTTTTCAGGAGAGCATGGAACTCACGCAAGGCCTTTTTCTGCGCGGCGGGATCGGCAAGATCGGCTATACGTCGGTGTCTGCCAGTGTCAGCAGAAAACATAGTTCTGGAGGGCGGTCGGCAGCAGTCCGGTCACGGTCCGTACGGCCTCCTGTCGGCCGAGCGCTCCCCCCTCTGGGGAAGAAAACGCAGGGCGCGCTGTACCAGGGCTTCGCTAGCCGCGTTGCCACCAAACATTTCCGCAGAGGTTACCAGACGGTTCACCAATTTCTGGAACAGATCATATTCGGCGTATGGCGTCGATTTGCCGCACAGCCACAGCGAATCCGAGATCTTTGACCAGCGGCACATCGGTATGGTCGCCAAGCCGGTGCAATCGCAGCCAAGCCTGCTCGATGAAGTGATGAAGCCTGTTGCGGCGCGCCCGGGAATCGCTTCCCTCCTGCCTGGCCTGCAACGTGGCGACCCAGTCAACAGCACTCTTAGTAATGTTAAGATTCAGGAGGCGCTTCAGTTCACAGTTGTTGTGGAGAAGCTCGGTCGGAGTCAGGATCACATCCTCCAGGTACTTGCGCAACAGTCTGTTGACGGTGCTCCGACTCTCAAGCCCGTAAAGATCCTGATAGGTCTGGCACAGACAGTACCTGGGTGATGTCGGACAGGGAAACATCTCTGTTTCCCCTCATGAGGCTTAACCTGTTCAAGAATCACATTATCCCGATAGGTCACATCGATGGCCTGCCACCTCAAGACGATGTTGATTCAATAGTTGCGCCTATCCTTGAGAAGTTGCTGCGCATTAATTCTTGCTAACGTTTTAGTCTTATGTATGACATATATCATCAAGACCATATCACGCAGGACATAAACTTCATACGATTCATCGTGCCTTGCCACTACTGCCCTGCCTAGTCCCCTGGAGTCGATGGCGTGTACTAGGCTATTGCTGCCGCCTTGGACATTGACTCGTCGGGCCACTCGGACCACGATCACGCTGACATGGTTTGCGTGCGCGCTACCTGTGTTTCCCTGAACGGTGTCGGTGTATTGTTGCGCGGCCCGTCAGGAGCCGGAAAGTCCGACCTGGCCCTGCGACTGCTGGCCCGGGGAGCGGTTTTTGTTGCCGATGATAATACTGATCTTGCCGTGCGCGATGGTCGACTGTATGCCACGGCACCATCGGCCATCATCGGCCTGATCGAAGTGCGCGGGATTGGTGTTGTTGCCATCGGCGGTGCCGCAGAAACGGAGGTCCGGGTGGTCATCGATCTGGTGACACCGGATGAGGTAGAGCGAATGCCTGAAGAGCAGTGGTGTGAAGTAGTGGCAGGCATACGCATGCGCCGGTTTGCTCTTGCCGCTTTCGAAGCGTCAGCCACGGCCAAGGTGGCGGTGGCGGTGCAGGTGGCAACCGGCTGCCTGCCGCTGATTTCGTGACGGCACCGCCATGGTGCACGACCCCATGGCAGCGGGAACCGAACGGGCGACGGGCACGCCCGTTGTGGTGATCACCGGCCTGTCCGGGGCTGGAAAGAGTTCCGCCTTGAAGGCCCTGGAAGATATGGGCTACGAGGCGGTGGACAATCTGCCTCTGTCCCTGCTTGCGAATGTGGTGGGCCACGGCAGCGGCCCACATCGTCCATTGGCCTTGTGTATCGACATTCGTACCCGTGATTTCGGGATCGAGTCGGTACGACAGCGACTTGGCAGGCTGAAACACGAGGCCGGTGTCGATGTCCGTCTGGTTTATATCGACTGTGACGACGAGGTCTTGCGCCGTCGTTTCACCGAAACGCGCCGCCGTCACCCCCTGGCCCTGGACCGTCCACTGACCGATGGCATTCGTCATGAGCGTCAGTTGATGGCACCGTTGCGGGATGCGGCCCATCTGGTCATCGACTCCTCGCAGCTCCCGCCTGCCGCCTTGAAGCAGGTGTTGGAGCATTGTTTTTCGACCGGAACGCATCGGGGTCTGGTGGTGTTTGTGTCTTCGTTCGCCTTCCGACAGGGCCTACCGCGTGAGGCTGATCTGGTATTTGATGTCCGGTTCCTGAAGAACCCCCACTATGAGGCGGCCTTATGTGCCCGCACGGGATGCGATGCCGAGGTCACTACCTTTATTGCCAGCGACCCGGCCTTTGCGCCGTTTTTCGAGACACTGATCAACCTGTTGGGACCGCTGTTGCCGCGGTACGAGGCCGAGGGCAAAAGTTATCTGACGATTGCCATCGGATGCACAGGTGGCAGACACCGGTCGGTGTTCGTGGCCGAGCGGTTGACAGGCTGGCTCCGCGCGCGTGGCGCACGGGTTGCCCTGCGCCACCGGGAGCTGGAAGCCTATGAACGATGAGGACCCGCATGATCGGTATGGTACTTGTGACCCATGGCCATCTGGCCAGGGAATTGGTCGCGGCGATGGAGCACGTGGTCGGGCCGCAGCCTGGCGTCGCCGCTGTCTGCATCGGCCCCAATGACGACATGGAACAGCGTCGTCTTGATATTCTGGAAAGCGTTGCCACCGTCGATGATGGAACGGGTGTCGTGGTCCTGACCGATATGTTCGGCGGCACGCCGTCCAATCTGGCTATTTCGATCATGGACAAGGCCAAGGTGGAAGTCATCGCCGGGGTCAATCTGCCCATGCTGATCAAGCTCGCGGCAGTGCGGAGCGTTGAGGCCCTGTCGGTTGCCGTTAC
Source organism: uncultured Rhodobacterales bacterium (assembly GCA_964624075.1). Lineage (GTDB taxonomy): Bacteria > Pseudomonadota > Alphaproteobacteria > Rhodospirillales > Rhodospirillaceae > CAZUWH01. The sequence continues at coordinate 87,788 of CAZUWH010000002.1, read as the reverse complement.
CAGCGCCCAGGAAGCCGGACGCAAGTACATCAACGTGGCCTCGCGCCTGCTCACCCAGGATCGGTCATGAGCGAGAACAACGACCCCCCTCAAGCGCCGGCGACAGCGCCTCCTGCGGAGAACGCCGCTCCTCTGCTCTTCCACCGTTCCGTGACCATCTCCAACCAGCTCGGCCTGCATGCCCGGGCAGCAGCCCGTTTCGTCAAGCTGGCTGCCCGTTACCAGGCCGATATCACTATTCGCCACAAGGGTCAGGGCACCAGTGGAATCTCCATCATGGGTTTGATGATGCTGGCTGCCGGCCCGGGATGTGTCATCACCCTCACCGCCCGCGGCCCTGATGCCGGCCCAGCTCTTGAGGCCCTATGCCAGCTTGTGGAAAGCAGATTTGAAGAGCAGTGAGAAAGCCGGGCAGGCTCCTGTTCCGGCTTTCCGGGATTGCCGGATCCACGCCATACTACGCTTTCAGACATAGGGAACGGATCCGGTCGAAAAGAGATCGAAAACTGCACAACAGCCAATCGCCACGCAAAACTCCAAAGAGCGTCATAAGGATCAAGGCCAGGAATGATGCGGGCAGTCCCGCCGGCATGGGAGAGCGTTCGGGAGCGTGTATATTATACGGGTTGGCTGTGCAGGGTCTGGTGTTGTCATTGGCGTCGCCCATGTTCATGATAACGACGCTGTCAACGTTTCAGAATATCACATTCCGGCGGGAGCGGCTGTCCGTGAGCGGGTCCGTTTTGCCGAAGCTGCCGGTGGTGCCGGACGCAGGCGGCCCAGTTGCAGGCGAAGGCCCGGGGGCTAGCTGGCACGGCGGGGGAGAATCTGGGCTACCTGCTTGATGCCTACCAGCAGATGCTGGGCAGTTCGCGCCTGATGCGGGGCATGGACGGCCGCATCACCGCAGAACGTATCAACGCCGAAGCCGCCGCATACAAGGAAATCAACATCCTGGTCGAGGCCTTCGCCGCCATGGATGATGCCTATCTAGCCGCCCGGGCCGATGACATGCGTGACATCGGCGACCGTCTGGATCCGCAGCCTCACCAGGAGGCCCTACCGTCCGTTCTCGATGCTGCCGCATAACGCCATCCTCCTGGCCGAGGATTTGACGCCAGCCGACACGGCCCTGCTTGATCCGAACACCGTGGCCTGTTTTGCGACCGCGCTGGGCGGAACGGCCAGTCATACTGCCACCATAGCCCGCTCGCTTGGTTTTCCGGCGGTGCGGGATTCCCCTTCTGCTGAAGGACGTCGTCTCCGGTGAACCTGTCATCGTTGATGGCAGCAACGGCCAGGTCATCATCGATCCCATCCCCGATACGCTGACCGGAGTACCGCCGCCGGCGCGCCCGGTTTCTGCGCGAGAAACAGGTCCTCAACCGTTTGAAGGGGGGTCCTGGCGATCACCACCGGGTCAGCATACATGCCAATATCGAGCTTCCCAGTGGAATCGATGTGGCGCAACAGGCAGGCGCAGAGGGCATTGGCCTCCTGCGCAGCGAATTCATGTTCATGAACCGTGCAGATCTTCTAGATAAAGAGGAACAGTTTGAAACATTTCTCCACATGATTGAAAATCATGTGCGGGCGCACGGTTACCATTCGGACTCTCGACTGTGGCGGCGAGAAAGCGACGCCGGCTCTGAATCTTTGCCTCGGTCCCAATCCTGCCCTGGGCCTACGGGCGATTCGGCTTAGCCTCAACCGTCCGGAGATCCTAGCCGATCAGCTGGCAGCCATCCTGCGGGCGGCGGCTTACGGACCGGTGCGTATTCTGTTGCCAATGGTACCCACCATCGAGGAGCTGCTGGCTGTGCGTAATTTACTCCAGAATGTGGTCCAGCTGTTGATACAGCGGCAGGCGCATCTGCCCGACTCCCTTTCTCCGGTGGGCGTGATGATCGAGGTGCCGGGGGTAGCCCTGGCTGCCGATGCCCTGGCCTGGCACGCGGATTTCTTTGCCATCGGCACCAATGATTTGACCCAGTACACTCTGGCCATTGACCGTACCGACGAAGCCATTGCGCATCCCTATTTCTTCCAGTGATCCATTTGACCGGCCTGAAAAGCTGGCATCGCCTGTTGTTGCCAGTGGATGCTTGCGATGCACGCATGCCGCAGGAAAAGCGGGCGAGCATGGTCATGTGTGACATCGATTATTTCAAGGCCGTCAATGATACCCACGGCCATCAGGTTGATAATGAAGTGCGGCGTCAGGTTAGGACAATGTCTGCAGAAAGGGACCCGTCCCAACGATCTAGTTTATCGCTACGGGGGCGAGGAATTCCTGATCTATCTGACCGGCGCCACGCTGGAAGAGGCCAACATGATCTGTGACCGTCTCCGCCAGGGGATTGGGATCCTTTGTTTCTCCGGGCCTGCCCAATCGCGTTTCCAGGTCATGATATCCTTTAGCATTGCCGTCGTCCAGAAAGGCCTGTCCATTGACGAGGTCACCGCCCGCAGCGACCTCGCCTTTTATAATGCCAAGAGAGCCGGGTGCAATCGAGTCTGTTACTAGCATGCCGGGAAGATGGACGAATACAAGCCCCTTTCCATGTTTCAGGCGGCCACGGGGTGGGTGATCTTCCCGTCCATCTCCTGCATGCGATTCCTGGCCACCGCCTGGAGGCGTTGGCCCCACCCGATAGGGTTACTTCCTACCTGCACCTATGATTTTTTCCCCTCCCTCGATAGGGTATTCTCTACCCGTTACATTACTGCAAGACTGGCCTTGAGGATGGCAGGTACTATGCCGGACAGCGAAAAAACGGATAGAAAAACCATCACGCAATAATAACACCTGGACTAGGATACGGAAATGGCACTTGATCAATCCAGCCGTTACGCGAATATAGACCTGAAGGAGGCCGATCTGCTGGCAGGCGGACGGCATGTGCTGTGTATCTACGAGATGAAGCCGAAACCCGGTCAAGGCTATCTGACAGCCGCGGCGCATTTTGCCGCTGAATCCTCAACCGGTACCAATGTCGATGTCTGTACCACCGATGATTTTACGCGCAGTGTAGATGCACTTGTCTATGCCATCGATGAAGCCAGAGCGTTGACGTGGATCGCCTACCCGCTCGAACTGTTCGATCGCAATATCACCGACGGCCGCGCGATGGCAGCGTCGTTCCTGACTTTGACGGTTGGCAACAATCAGGGCATGGGAGACATTGAGTACGCCAAGATGCTCGATTTCTACATTCCCCCCACCTATCTACAACTCTTCGATGGCCCTGTCTGCAACATACAGGATATGTGGAGGGTTCTAGGGTGGCCAATGGTTGATGGCGGCATGGTGGTCGGGACCATTATTAAGCCGAAACTGGGCCTGCGACCGCAGCTGTTTGCCGATGCCTGTCATCAGTTCTGGCTCGGAGGCGATTTCATCAAGAATGACGAGCCTCAGGGCAATCAGATCTTCGCACCCCTGAAACAGACCATTCCCCTCGTGGCCGATGCCATGAAGCGGGCACAGGACGAAACCGGCGAGGCCAAACTGTTCTCGGCCAACATCACCGCCGATGATCCGTTCGAAATGATCGCCCGCGGCGAATACATCCTTGAGACGTTTGGCGAGAATGCGACTCACGTGGCCTTCCTGGTGGATGGTTTCGTGGCCGGTGCGACCGCAGTGACCACCTGCCGGCGCTATTTCCCAAACACCTTCCTCCATTACCACCGGGCCGGTCACGGTGCGATCACCTCGTCACAGTCCAAGCGAGGGTATACCACCTTCGTGCACTTGAAACTGTCGCGGCTGCAGGGAGCTTCCGGCATTCATACCGGCACCATGGGCTATGGCAAGATGGAAGGAGATCCCTCCGACCGGATGTCTGCCTACATGCTGGAACGGGATGAGGCCGATGGACCGTTCTTTCATCAAAACTGGCGCGGCTTCAAGGCCACAACGCCAATCATTTCAGGCGGCATGAATGCCTTGCGCCTGCCCGGCTTCTTCACCAATCTTGGCCATTCCAACATCATCCAGACCAGCGGCGGCGGTGCTTTCGGTCACAAGGATGGTCCGGTGGCCGGGGCACAGTCGCTGCGTCAGTCCCATGAAGCTTGGCGGGTGGGGGTTGACCTGATCGATTACGCCAAGGATCATCCGGAACTGGCCGCGGCGTTTGAATCTTTCTCATATGATGCCGACAAGCTTTATCCTAGTTGGCGCGAGAAGCTGGGAAAGACGGCGGCGTGAACAGACGGTCATCGTATCGCTACTGAAGGGAGAAATCCGATCATGTCCATAAGACATCCGGTCATTGTCGTTACCGGTTCCTCAGGAGCCGGTACGACGACTGTCAAGGAAGCGTTCGCCCACATGTTCCGGCGTGAGGGGATTGTGCCGGCCATTGTCGAAGGTGACAGTTTCCATCGTTACAACCGCGCGGAAATGAAACAGAAGACGGCTGAAGCGGAAGAGGAAGGCTGCCGCCGTTTCAGCCATTTCGGTTCGGAAGCCAATCTGTTCGAGGAATTGGAAAACCTGTTTCGTACCTATGGCGAGACGGGCACCGGCAAGCGCAGGCTTTATCTTCATAACGACGAGGAAACGGCGCCCTACGCACACCTTGGCATCGGAGCGGGTGAGTTCACGCCCTGGGAAGCAATTCCGTCCGGGACCGATGTGTTGTTCTACGAAGGATTGCATGGTTGCGTACAGACCGAAAGCGCGAGTGTGGGCCGGCACGCCGATCTGAAGATTGGCGTGGTTCCGGTTATCAACCTGGAATGGATACAGAAAATTCACCGTGACACCAACGAGCGCGGGTACTCTGAGCAGACGGTCATGGATACCATCCTGCGCCGGATGTACGATTATGTTCATTATATCGTCCCGCAGTTCAAGACGACAGACGTCAATTTCCAGCGGGTTCCGGTTGTTGATACCTCCGATCCCATCATCGCGCGTGACATTCCCACTGCCGACGAAAGTCTGGTGGTGATTCGCTTTCGCAAGCCTGAAAAATTTGGCGTAGATTTCCTCTACCTGCTCCAGATGCTGCATAATTCCTGGATGTCACGCCGTAACACAATCGTCATTCCCAGTGGCAAGATGGGACTGGCAATGGAATTGATTCTCACCCCTATCCTCCGCCACATGATGACAGAGCAGCGGCGTGCATCGGAAGACGAACGGATGATCGCATAATCGGAGGAAGACGACGTGTCCCGGAATCGAGGGGGCAGGCGGAAAGCCTCCTCGTGAAACCGGCGTACGGGGAACCCACGGTCTTTCCTCCATCCCACGCGTCCGGGGAGAGTCAGGAACATCAGGGCGGTTCCATTTCATGGTGCAGTTGCAATGGCTAGAAGCCGTTTTGCCCTGGTTGGAAACCACCCTGAAGTCAGAACTCCCAAGGGCACTCCCGAAAACCCCCTCCCTTGGATCAGGGGAAAGTGGGAGGTGTGGTGTTCGAATCTGGAGGAGGGTTGTTTTGTCCCACGATTTGTGTCCCGGCAGAGGGAACCTCATGCATCTCGGGAGCGGTGTCCCCCACACACTCCCGTCCCGGCTTTTCCCCGACCCAGGGGGAGGGAGAGAGGGGTTTCCAGAAGTGCCCTTGAGACAGTCTTCATGATCGTCCTTGGGATCGAAACTAGTTGTGACGAAACGGCCGCAGCCGTCGTGGAGGATACCCGCGTGGTTCGAGCCGACGTGGTGCTGTCGCAAGGGGAAGAGCACCGGCCCTTTGGCGGCGTGGTCCCGGAAATTGCCGCCCGTGCCCACCTGCAACATATCGACCGGCTGGTAGCATCTGCCCTGGAGCGGGCAGGTCTGTCCTGCGCCGGCATCGATGGGGTGGCCGCAACGGGTGGTCCGGGCCTGATCGGAGGCGTGATCGTTGGCGTGATGACCGCTAAGGCCATCGCCGCCGTTCACGGTATCCCGTTCGTGGCTGTCAATCATCTTGAAGGCCATGCGCTCACCGCCCGTTTGACTCACGATCTGCCTTTTCCTTATCTATTGCTGCTCGTATCTGGTGGACATTGCCAGCTTCTGGTCGTCGAGGGGATTGGGCGGTATCACCGGCTTGGCACCACCATTGACGATGCGGCCGGCGAGGCTTTTGACAAGGTTGCCAAGATGCTGGGCCTGGGCTACCCGGGTGGTCCGGCCCTTGAACAAATGGCCCGGGCTGGTGACCCAACGCGCTTTGCTCTGCCCCGGCCCATGAAGGGACGGGCAGGATGTGATTTTTCATTCTCCGGCCTGAAAACCGCGGTGCGTCAGACCCTGTCAGGACTGGAGACCGTGACACCCCAGATTGCCGCCGACCTGGCAGCGTCATTCCAGATGGCGGTGGCTGAGGTCCTGCTCGATCGGACGCACAGAGCATTGAAAATTTTCCGTGCCGGCTGGCCGTCCGGACAGGCCCTAGTCGCAGCGGGGGGAGTAGCGGCCAACACCTTCTTGCGCACGCACCTGACTGCCCTGGCCCATACCGAAAGAATGGCCTTCATCGCCCCCCCTCTCCGGTTGTGCACGGACAATGCCGTTATGATCGCCTGGGCGGGGGTGGAGCACCTGCGACTCGGCAACCAGAATGGCCTTGATTTCAAGCCACGACCACGCTGGCCGCTTGACCCCAATGCCGCTGCTTCTTAAAAAGCCCCCTGTCGAAGAGTCATCACTGCACCACCCTCCCCCTGAGGGAACACGTCCTCCCCCGATCCAAGGAAGAGGGCCAACAAGTTCAAGAGTTTGGGGGTAGAGCCTACTAACCAGCAATTCTCAGTGGCAACTTGGAACAAATTCCATACTGAGCATTTTTAGTCCCCTATAGATGCTCCCAACGGCCCCCTCCCCTTTCCCTTCCAGGCGGGGCAGGCACGGTCAGAGCAGACGGAACGAAAAGGGAGAGACGGGGAGAAGATCTCGTGCCTGCACGCCTTGACCGTGACTGATCAGGGCTCCTCTGCCTGCAAATGACGCCCCCCGGTTGCACATGGGCCCGCCAAACCATAAGGCCGTGCCGCAGCGGCGGACCCCGTGAGTGTAAGTTCTGATTGACGCTCAAGGGTGTCAGAAGCCTTCGCGCTCAAGTCGCTTACGCTCCAGCTTGCGAGCACGACGAACCGCTTCTGCCCGCTCACGCGCCTTGCGTTCAGACGGTTTCTCATAGCTCCGCCGCAACTTCATTTCCCGAAAGATGCCCTCGCGCTGCATTTTCTTTTTGAGGGCCTTCAACGCCTGATCAACGTTGTTGTCGCGCACGAGTACCTGAACCAGGGCTCCCACTCCTCTGACTGACGGTTTTTCCTTCCCGACGGTTGGCAGTTTTTCAACATGAACACACCTTCCCCCTGGTGCAATCAAACATCTCCTCTGTCCTTGGCGCCCATCGTCATCCTGTCAGGGTGGGGTGATTGGCACATAACGCGGTACAGAGCGCGATTGTTTTCTGATTGGCACATCCCCCCCTTTCCGGGTCCGGCGAGCCAGCCACGGGCGCATCCGTATAGCGCGATTTGAACACGCTGTGAAGAGGGCTTGTCCGTGCGGGCCTTGACCGCGACCGACAAGGTTTCCCGCAAGCGCCAAACGCCCTGGCGCCTCAAGCCTTTCCGGGTGAGCTTCCTGGAAAATCGTCTGCAGATTTTACAGCCAGGTCCCCTCCGGCCAGGACCCGGTCCATCAGCGTCACGGTTTCGGCTGTCCCATACAAGGCAATGAACGAACCCATGCGTGGTCCTTCGTCCTGGCCAAGCAGAATCTGGTACAACGCCCTGAACCACGTGCGCAGATCTCCTACGGAGGGGTGCCGTTTGCCAACTTCATAGACACGATTCTGCAAATCCTCAGCTGATGCCGCCACCGGCATGCCCTGGAGGGCAGCACGCAGATCCATCAGGGCCATCCCTTCGGCCACGGAGGGCTGACGGTACCGTTTAGTCGGCAGGACGAAATCCTGGTAGTAGGCAATGGCATGGGAAATAAGCCGTTCCAGCATCGGTGCGGTCGCCGGGGACGCCCCTGGCGCATAGCGTACCACATAGTGCCAGATCACCACCGGATCCGCAGTGTGACAGACACTGACCAAATTGAGCAGCAGGCTGAAACTGACCGGCGTCTGCACCACCGCCGGTGTGCCAGCGTGGATGTGCCAGACTGGGCTGCCGAGCCTGTCTTTTTCGTCCTGAAGCGGAAATCTCTCGGCGGCCTGCAGGTATTCATCGACCATCCGGGGGATGACGTCGAAAGAGAGCCGTTTGGCCACTTTTGGTTTCTGGTACATGAAGAAGGCAAGCGACTCCAGGGGCGCATAGCGGAGCCATTCCTCTACCGAGAGTCCATTGCCCTTGGATTTCGAGATTTTCTGTCCATTTCCGTCCAGAAATAGCTCATAGGTCAGGTTTCGGGGCGGCTCGCTCCCGAGAATGCGACAGATGCGACCAGACAGGCGGACCGAGTCGATCAGATCCTTGCCAGACATTTCGTAATCGACATCAAGCGCATGCCAGCGCATGCCCCAGTCTGCTTTCCACTGCAACTTGCAATTCCCTCCGGTGACTGGAACCTCAACCCTAGCGCCATTGTCCGGATCCTGATAGACTACCGTCCCCGCCGCAACGTCACGGGCGATGATCGGTACTTGCAACACCCGACCGGTTCGCGGACAGAGTGGCAGAAAAGGGGAATAGGTGGTCCGCCGTTCCGCACCCAGTGTCGGCAGAACGACGGCCATGATAGCATCGTAATGCGCAAGCACCTTACGCAGCGTTGTATCGAATTGACCTGAACGGTAGCATTCTGTTGCGCTCATGAACGTGTATTCGAAGCCAAAAGAATCAAGAAAGGCACGCAGACGTGCGTTGTTGTGATGTCCAAAGCTCTGATGCGTGCCGAAAGGATCTGGAATGCTGGTCAGAGGTTTGCCAAGATGGCTTACAACCATCTCCCGGTTGGGGATGTTGTCGGGTACTTTACGCAGGCCATCCATATCGTCGGAAAAGGCGAACAGGCGGGTGGGAATGTGCGGTGCTAGCCGCTGAAAGGCCTGGCGTACCATGGTTGTGCGCACCACTTCGCCAAAGGTACCGATGTGCGGCAATCCCGATGGCCCATAACCACTCTCAAACAGGACATGGCCCTTGGCAGGCGTCTGTCCTTTCAGGTGGATATCAAGAAGCTGATGTGCCTCCTGGAACGGCCAGGCCTTGGAGAGGGGGGGGACAACGGAAGACGGGGAAGAGGCAGAATTACTGGTCATGGGCGAGCCGTGGTTGAAAGGACGGAGGGAAATTGAGAACGAGGGCCGCAACAATATTCACGGCGGTTGACGACGGCTGTCTGGGGACCTGCCGGGAAAGGTTCAAGGCAGCCCGACCAGAAGACCGACCACAAGACCACTCAGGGCCGGACCATGGGCTGATGATAAAGATCAAGGGCGGGATCCAGCGTAGAGCCGCCTCCCCGAAGGCCGCCGCGACGGCCTCCGCCTGTGGACCCTGGGGATATCGGCGTCTCGCAAACGGTAGACGACTTTACAACGCATCAAAGGCAAGAGCGGACATGAAAGCTCCCCGACCCTGGAGTTCAACATGAAACACGCGTATGCACGGTGTCAAGGAGCATCGCGGAGGAAGGGCAGAAGACCTAATAAAAAGGCACTTCTCAAAACCCTCCCCCTTGGACCGGGAGGGCAGCGATTCTCATCATGGGAATGACACTGATTTGCAGAAAAGACCCCCCTGGGACCCCCCTCCAGGCGACCGTCTGTACACAAGTCTACTCCGGCGCGGTGTGGAAAATCGTTGCTTTCCCCATTAGGCATCCCCCCTGGGTGGAACACACCCGCCTCCTAAAGGGAAGACCCCCTTCCCCTTGGATCTGGGTGGAGGTGATCGTGGCGTCTGGTCCGGCGGTGGGGGCTCGCAACGGTCACGCCCCTTGGCCCGCGGGCTGATAAGCTCCGGATTGCTGACGTGCCTTGCCCCCAATGTCGAAAGAACTACTGACGACTGCCAATGGTCTGGCGAGAAGGGAGTCCTTGCCCGATGGTCGTGAGGGTATTGCCGTAACCTATACGCTGAGAGATAGCCTGACATGGGGAGATTGGGACTCCGGTTACCAGTCGCGACATGGTGTTCACGTGGCAGGTCGGTCGCCATCCCAAAAGCGGTGTTGCCGTAGGGGAGGGTTACCGTCGCATTCAGGCCATCGATGTGGTGGATGATCATTACTTTTACGTTGCATGCCGATGGTCCACGGTCCGGTCAGCCCCCAGGACCCCATGCATGCTGCCGACACGCCGGTCTATGGCTCTACGCGCCCGACCGCGCCGCCGCCCTGCTGGGACGAGGCCGGCTGGCACCCGGGGAACGGACAGCCTTCGCCGCAATGCGGCAGGCGCACCCCTCCTGGTCCTGGAACTGGCATCCACCACCGGCCACCGCACGCGCGAAATCGTCGCATAGGCGTTACAGGCCCAATGGAAAAGCCTCGGGCTCGGGGGGAGGGGATGTGCGCCTCCGGAACGAGCCCGGCGCGGCTGCTGCTCGGGGAGACACTTTTCCAGCGCTGCTTATCCGGCCATGGTCATGTCGGCGCCGGCCCGATGCCTCACCGCGTGGCACCCTGCATTCAACCATGGTTCCCAGCGCGACCAACAACTGGTCGGGTCAGAACACGACCGGTTACGTCAACCTGGAAGCAGATGCCCTGATTGAGGCCATCGAAACGGAGCTGGATGAGACAGAACGCCGCGTGCTATGGCGCCACCTCCAACACCTGTACGCTCAGGATCTGCCAGCCCTGCTGCTTTATTACCGGACGGACGCGCTCATTCTGCCCCGCTGGCTTGTAGGCGTTGAACCGACAGGTGTCACCAGTCGCCGACCACCCTGTGGGTGGAGCATTGGCATGTCAGAGAGGACGGGCGGCCTTAGAGCCCGTCCGGAATCACAATGAGTGTTTTCAGTGCGTTACAGAAACCCGCCGTCATTCCCGCACAAGCGGGAATCCAGGGTCGCTTGGCACAGTGTGCTGTCCTTGGACCCCCGTTCCCCGTTTTCGTGGGGGTAACAATTAACGCATCGAAAAATAACGATATATTTCCGGACGGACATCTAGTGTCGCTGATCATGGGACAGTACGCCTTTGCCTGTCGACCCGGCGTTCGATTTGCACCTTGATATCCTGCGCGCGCAGGGCCTTGGGCGAATCCTTGGGGAGCAACTGGATGGCACGTGTGGCATGGTGACGTGCCTCGCCATACCTGCCGGTCAGGAAAGCGTATTCCGCCATTGCATAAGCAGTCATTGCCGTGTTTCCCTGCCGACCGTAGACGATGGAAAGGAGTCGCCATGGAAAGGCATTGTCCGGTTCCTGCTTGGCAGCCATCGCCAAATGTGCCATCGCCTCGTCCAGGAACTTCGTCCCTTCCTCAATTTCGATCAGAATCTGGCCAAGCGCGGTGTGCAACAGGGCATTTTCCGGCAGAAGGCTTACAGCCTGCCGATAGGTTGTGGCTGCCTCTGCCAGGCGCCCGTTTTCGAACAGCATCTGACCTTTCATTTCAAGAAAGTAGGGATCCTCGGGCTGCTCGGCGACGAGAGCCTCAATGAACGGCAGGGCCTGGGACAGATCCGCCTTCTTGTAGAGAGCAATGGCGCGCGCGTAGCGCGCCGGCAGGCTTTCATCGACAGTCTTGTAGCGGGCCAGAGTCCGTGCCGGCGATTCCAGAAATGCGAACAGCTTAGCGCGCACGCGTTGGTAGCGCTGCTCAATGACCGGGTTGGGGGGAACTGTCGCGTAGGCGGAGGTTTCGACATGGTGACGCAGAAACGTGATACGCTCACGATTCGGCGGGTGCGTGCGGAGATAGGGATCGTGTTGCGGGGCGAGCCGCATGGCCTGATTGTTGTCCATGATGCCGAAGAAATCCACGAGGCCTTGGGCCGATTGACGCGTCGCCTCCAGAAGACGCACCGCCGCCTGGTCAGCGGTCGCCTCCTGGGCACGGGTGAAGCGGAGGAGATTACGATAGCCTATTTCCTGGCCTGCCAGAATAACGCCAACCCCTATGTCTCCACGCCCCCCGGCAATGGAGATAGCGGCACCTGCAGCCGTCACCAGCAGGGATTTCAGCCACTCTGCCTCGAGTTCCTCAAGCCGACCAATCAGATGACCGCCCACGATGTGGCCGACCTCGTGGGCAAGGATACCGGCGAACTGGTTGGTATTCTCGGTTTTCAGAATCAGGCCGCTATTGATGACCAGGTCCAGACCGTTGGTAACGAAAGCATTCATCTCCCTATCGTTGAGAAGGAAAAGGCGGAAGGCATTAGGCGCCATGCCCGCCGCCTGAAACAGTGGCATTGTCATGGCCCGGATGGTATTTTCCGTCTCGGCATCGCGGATGCCCACCAGCTTGTCGGCAGCGGTGGCACCTAGAGAGAGAGTTAATAGAAATAACAGAACGGATAGAAACGGTATAGTTGTGGTGTGCATGTCCTCTTACAATCAAAAATGCAGAATCTCCACTCCTCAGGGTGATCGCAAGCGGTTCTCTTGTCAATGCCGTCTTGTTCTGGCTGCGGATCAAGCCAGGCAGATTGGTGGAGGCAGGGGAAAGGACAGATTCTTCTCGGTGTCCTGTTCTGCTTGCGTGCGCGTCGGACATGAAAAAACCGAATCGAAGAGAAGCCATGGACTCCCCCACAGGCTTTCGAGTCCCTTGTCCTCCGCCCGGCGAATGATCACGCTTCTTCGTCCGACCGCCTTGGCCATGACGGTTGCCATCACTGTGACGGCCTGTGCCAGCCAGCCTGCGCCGGGGATTATTGGGCATGTCGAAGGGTTTGCCGGTCTGATCGCGGCCGAAGAGCCGCACGCCGTGCGAATAGCCCGCAATGTCCTGTCGGCGAGCGGCAACGCCGCCGACGCAGCGGTCGCCCTGGCCTTTGCCATGAGTGCAACCTACCCGGCTTCGGCCGGACTGGGCGGAGGCGGCACTTGCCTGATCACGGACCCGTCAACCAGAACAACAGAAACCCTGGAGTTCCTTCCCGTTCCTTCGCGCATGCAGGTTCCGCCGCGCGGTCAGCTCACGGCCGTTCCCGCTCTGCCACGGGGATTGTTCGCTCTCCACGCGCGATACGGACGCCTGCAATGGGCAAGCCTGCTGATACCAGCCGAGACTCTCGTCCGGGATGGCCATAGCGTTTCGCGGGTGTTGGCACGCGCGCTCGCCATGACAGAGGACGGGCTGCTGGCCGATCCCGCTGCCCGTAGTGTCTTTACCCGATCCGATGACGGCCGGATCATCCAGGAAGGCGACCGTCTTGTCCAGCGGGCGCTGGCAGGGGTGTTGGCGCGCCTTCGCGTTCGAGGACCGGGAGACTTCTACGATGGCCAGGGGGCCCGTGAGCTGGCGGAAGCCGTAACGGCAGCCGGTGGGACCTTGACCACCGAGGATTTGCGCGCGTATCTCCCGCGCTGGACGAAAACCCTTTCCGTTTCGTTCGGATATGCCATAGCTCATTTCGCCCCTCCCTTGAGCAGCGGTGGTGCGGCCGTGCGCATGTGGACCCGTCTGGCGGAGGAAGAAGGCCTGCCGACATCAGGTTGGAGCCCTCTGGTGACCGCGGCGGCCGCTCCGGCTGGCCCTGCGCCCTGGCAACCGGAAGGGACCGGTTTCGTCGTCATGGATCGCAAGGGTATGGCTGTCGCGTGCAGCCTGACCATGAACGGTTTGTTTGGTGCCAGGCGAATGGCTGCGGGCCTGTTGTTGGCTATCCCCACGGCCGGGTACGATTCCCATGGGATGGCGCCGATGCTGGTGACCAAGCGAAGCGTGCCGGAAGTCGTCCTGGCCGGAACGGTGTCGAAGGGAACAGCCGCCGTGCTGGTTTCCGTGGCGGCACAGGCCATGTTCGGGGGGCAATCTCTGGCCGAGAGCATCGTCGCACCGCGCGTGGACGTCCGTCCGTTTCGCGAAGGAGTCCTTGCAGAGCAGGAAAAAACACCTGCTTCTACGCCAGGACGGACTGGCGGGACGGCGACTGAGGTGCTGGGCTTGGTGAACATAGCTTTCTGTCCCGACGGGCTGCCACCTACACCTGCAACCTGCCAGGTTGCCACTGATCCGCGTGGCCATGGCCTGGCCGTGATCGTGAACAACGGCCCGCCCTGAAACAGGGGCTCATTCCAGCCGCCCCGTGGAGAGGCGACACCGTCACCGTCGCTGTCTCCTCACCCGATTGCCCTGCCGGCTAACCAGACGGGCAGGTCATCGATGATGTAATGACAATGACTCGTGTCGCTGTCCCATGATGGAGGATCATCCGGGACAGCGGGGCGCAGCCACACCGTCGTCATGCCAATCGCTGCGGCCGGGCGCAGATTTTGAAGGGTGTCCTCCACCATGACGGTCCGTTCCGGCTGGATGCGGTGACGGACGACCAGCCGCTGATAGGTCTGCGGATCGGGTTTGGGAATATAACCAGCCGCCCGGATGTCGAAAATGGCCTCGAAATGACGTTCCACCCCCAGGCATGCCAGGACGTTGATGGCATGTGCCTCGGGCCCGTTGGTAAATACCAGTTTGCGCCCAGGCAGGGCAGCCAGCGCATCATCCAGCACCGGATTCGACTCCAGAACAGAATGGTCAATGGTGTGGACGTAGTCAAGAAACTCTTCCGGATCCAAATCATGACAGAGCATGAGGCCACGCAAGGTTGTACCATAATCCAGATAATATTTCTTCTGCAATCGGAGAGCATCCTCAGGTTCCAGATTCAACGCGCGGGCAATGAATGTTTTCATTCTTTGATCGATCTGCGGAAACAGGTTAAGCGATGCCGGGTAGAGGGTGTTGTCAAGATCAAACACCCACGCCTCGCACTGACGCAAACGGCACACCCCACCGCCGGCGTTTCGTCGTGACACCACGGCGGAACCGGACTCGTGATCGGAGCAGGACATGCCCCCCATAATGCTGATCGCTTCCCTTGGCAAGTTTTCCCATCGGTCGGAAGAACGGGTCTCATACTCTTGAGCCTTGATCGTGACCTCCCCCAGACGCCGGCGGGCCCGCATCCGCGGCCCTTGGATTACGCTCTATGCGGGCACACCACGGCCGAGATGACATTTTTGCGTGTGTCATGAGTGACGCTCGTTAGTCTTATGAATCATGTCAATGCCTTCGGTAACAATTTGCGCCATGAACATGGCGGCCTTGTTCTTGTCGGCGTTGGCGTCTTTCAGGGAAACCGTGAACATGCGTTGCATCTGATGCAGCGTTTCGGGGCTGTCCTGACAACTTGCCCCGGCAAACAGACCTATCGTATAGGTGGCGATGACGCCCATATCATGCGGTTGCATTTCTAGATTGCGGGCAATAGCATAAAGGGCAGCAGCCAGCAGACGAATGGCCTTGTTGTAACGGGCGACTTGTGTGGTGAAAAATGCATCAGCTTCTTGCTGTAGGACAGCAAATTGTTTCTCTTCTTCCGAACGAAAGACTGGGTCCATGTCCTGGAGGAGTTTCTCGGCGTCGAAATCCGGCATCGGCATGAGCCTTTCAGCAGTGGGCGCGAAACGGCATGCCCGGCTCCTCTGGCCGGGCGGCGGGAACAGGCCTATCGTGAACAGAGGCAGGCATCATCATACCGCAAATATATGGTGACGCCCTGGCGTCCAACGAGGACCGGGGAGAGGGATTTCAGCGGTTCGGGTGGTCGCCGTCTCCATCGCCCTGAACACACAGGATGGCTGCCCGGCGTCCCATGGCCTGGGCAAGCTTGTTCACTCGCCGTTCATAGAGATCCGGGACAAAGGTATGCTCCCCCTCGGGTAACACGAGAGTTAGACGGTCGCTGTCCAGAAGCAGACGGGTCCGGCACAACAGAGTTGGCGCCCCTGCGGTCAGGATATGGGCCAACCGCAACGCAAGACCAATGGTCATGGCCCAGCGGGCCCGCACGTCATCGAGGAGCGGACGGATCCGCTGCACCACCGCTGCCCCGAACGCTCCCTTGTGGCGGTGATAGACCGCCAGGGCCAGACTGATCCGATCGGGGTGATCCAGTCCCATGGACGGCAACCGCAAGACCCTGAGAAAGGCCTGTTCGGCCCGGTAGTCAGGATACTCGCTCCAGAACACGTCGCCAAGCAGGCAGGCCGCATAACGCAGGCGACGCTCCGATTCCTGTTCGTCAGGAAACAAGGGTGCCATCCATTGCATCAGTTCATCACCATGTTCGGGAAAACGTCCGGTGCAACGGGCCAGATGATGACACGCCGCAAGCAATGGATCTTGGCAACGCAAACGGGAAGGCATGGTTTTGAAAAACTGCCCTTCGCGCATGCCGTATACCGAAAAAACCAGCCGTGTCGGCTGAATGATTGCAAGCAGGCGTTCCAGCACCATCGTAGCCAGGGACAGGTAAGGCAATCGCTTACCCGACACCCCTATCATTTTTTCAAACGTCTTGCGGTTCAGGCCGGCAATGGCTGGAATCAGCTTTCCAGCCTGGTCGCAGGAGAGCGTGAAGTTGTCAAGGACATGCAAAGGATAACCACTCTGGTGGATGCACAGACGCGCCACGGTACGCCAGGCCCCACCGACAGCATAGAGAACCTCCCCCTGCCCTGCTGACAGCCAGTCGAGTGGCGCCAGATGACGGTCGATGAGCGCTTGCGCCATCACCATGTTGCCGGTCACGGCATCGGCCAAACGCAGCACGCCCAGGGGCAATGTAGCCGAACATCCTGGTGCTCCATCAGCCACCGTCACTAGTTCCAGGCTCCCTCCGCCGAGATCGGCAACCACGCCGCGTGCACCGGGCCCGGCACACAGGACGCCGAGTGCCGCCAGCTCAGCCTCCTCTGCTCCCCGCAGCACCCGGACCGACACCTGGCAACGTTGTTCCAGCTCGGCAACGAAAGTGGCGCCATCATGTGCATCACGTACGGCTGCCGTTGCCAGTACATCCAGCCGTTCCACACCCATGGCACGCGTCAGTTGCATGAACCGTGTTATGACCGTGAAGGCCAACTTCACGCCATCAGGGTTCAGGCACCCGGTCCTTTCTAGCCCCTGCCCCAGGGCACAGACGACCTTTTCGTTGAACAGCGGTAATGGCATGCGCTGCATGCCGTCATAAACCACCAGCCGCACCGAGTTGGAGCCGATGTCGATGATGCCGATGGGTTGGCACCCGTCTGCCGTTTGCGTCACGGTTCGTCTCGCGGTCATCTGGTCCTGTGCGGAAGAAAACAAAGAATAGCTCCTACTGGCCACGCAGCGTCAACCTGGGCGTTATGGCACGACGGGGCGTGCCGCGTCCCGACAGGCTGGGATTGGTCATGAAATAGGTATGGGCACTGAAGGCGCTGTCGTCATTGGGCAGACGCGTATAGCGGCCATTCTGGTTGAGGATCCAGCTCTGTGCTTCGTCCTTCAGATTGGCTGTCATGATTTGATCCAGGAGCTGCTGGTGGACAGTGGGATTTTCAATTGGCACGAACGTTTCCACCCGTCCCACCATGTTACGGGTCATCCAGTCAGCAGAGGACAGGAACACCTTGGCATGACGAGAGGGCATCTTGTGACCGTTGCCGAAACAGACGATACGGGCGTGCTCCAGGAAGCGACCGACGATGCTCTTGACCTGGATGTTCTCCGACAGTCCAGGGACACCGGGACGCAGGCAGCAGATGCCGCGAACCACCAGAAGGATCCTCACGCCCGCCTGCGAGGCACGATACAGACCGTCGATGAGCTGGCTATCGACTAGCGCGTTTATCTTTGCCCAGACGATACCCGGCCGGCCAGCCTTGACGTGGTCAATCTCGGCTGCGATCAGTTCCAGAATGCGTTCCCGCAAGCCCAATGGCGCCAGAATCAATTTTTCCATGGTCTCTGGCGTGGCGTAACCGGTCAGAAAGTTGAAGGCGCGCGTCGCATCACGGCATAATGCCGGATCGGAAGTGAAGAACGACAGGTCAGTATACGTCTTGGCCGTGATGGGATGGTAATTCCCCGTACCAAAGTGCACATAACTGCGCAGACCTCCCCCTGAAGCCCGCCGTACAACCAGGGAGATCTTGGCGTGAGTCTTCAGATTCAGGAAGCCGTAGACCACCTGCACCCCGGCCCGCTCCAGATCACGCGCCCAGCGAATGTTGGCCTCCTCGTCGAAACGGGCCTTCAGTTCGACCAGGGCCGTGACCAACTTACCGGCCTCGGCAGCCTCGATCAGGGCACGAATAATGGGGGAATTCTCGCTCGTCCGGTACAGGGTCTGCTTGATGGCCACCACCTTGGGATCGAATGCCGCCTGACGCAGGAACTGGACCACGACGTCAAAGGACTCGTAGGGATGGTGAACGACCAGATCCTTCTTGCGGATGGCTGCAAAGCAGTCACCGGCAAAGTCGCGAATCCGTTCAGGAAAACGAGCGTTGAACGGCGGAAACAACAGACCAGGCCGTTCCTCGGTGAGGAACTTCCGCGTATCGGCAAGGCCGAGCAGGCCATCCAGCCGGAACACGTCATCCCGGTGGACATCCAGTTCATCGCAAACGAAATCGGCCAGATCGTCGGCGGTTGAGGCGTGGATGCTCAACCGGATGACATTGCCGCGCCGCCGCCGTTTCAAGGCGCTTTCGAAACTGCGGACCAGATCTTCGGCATCCTCCTCGATTTCCATTTCGCTGTCACGGATGAGCCGGAAATAGCCGACTTTATCGACCCGCAGGCCTGGAAACAGGTGATCGAAATACAGGCTCAGGAGATCCTCAAGGGGCAGGTAGCGGATCGTCTGGCTGGGCAGGCGAACGAAACGGGTAATCTGGCTGGGGATGGGAACGAGCGCACGCAGAAACTCGCTGTCTTCCCGGCGCGTCAATTGCAACACCAGCGCAAAGCCAAGATTGGGAATGAAGGGAAACGGATGGGCCGGATCGATGGCAAGCGGCGTCAAGATTGGAAACACCATGTTCAGGAAATAGGCATCGAGCCAGCGGCGTTCCTCGCCGGTCAGCTCGGTGGCATCCATCACGACCACGCCGGCCTCCCGCAGTTCCGCTTTCAGGCTGCGCCAACACACCTGTTGTTCCTCCATAAGACGCCTTGCCTCGGCGTTGACCACCACAAGCTGCTGCGCCGGGTTGAGACCATCCTGGCTCAAACTCATGATGCCGTTGTTGACCTGCCCTTTCAGACCAGCCACGCGCACCATGTAGAATTCGTCCAGATTGGCAGCGGAAATGGACAGAAAGCGCAGACGCTCGAACAAGGGATGCGAGCGGTTCGAGGCTTCCTCAAGCACACGTGCGTTGAACGCCAGCCAGGAGAGCTCACGATTGCTGAAGCGCTCCAGTGATTCTACGTCAAACGGGGTTGTCTCAAGGTTGACCACGTTGCCCACGGCCTTCTGCCCCAGTCATGAGGAACCCTCTGCAAGAGATATGGAAAAGGCCTCGTCCTCCCCGCGTCTTGATCCTTCGCGGAGAAACCAGCACGTGGAGAGACCGCAGGCATCTGCACACCCTTGCAGCCTCCTCGTTCCTGCCGGGTGCCTTACCCAGGCGTATTCCCGTTGCCACCTTTGCCCCCGCGTGACATAGCGCGTATAATTTGACTCTGTGCCCGTCTTGAATGCAACCAGAATCGACAGGCCGGATAACAACCCTGAGAGGTGTTCTGTACACCGCCCAGGGGTCGATACAGATGGCACACACAGGGAGCACCGGGGGGAAACACCGGGGAACGGGTTTGAACGACCGTGAGGGCCGCCGGAGGCCGCGATTGACGGTTACAGCTTGTGAGCGTGTTATGAAACATCTTTACCTGCTGTGACATGCCAAGGCCAGCAGTGATGCCAGTCACGCGGAGAAAGGGGATCTCGAGCGTCCGCTGCTGCCAAAGGGCGTAGAGACGGCCCGCGCCATGGGAATGTTCATGGCCGAACGGCGTATTCATCCGGCTTTCGTGGCCTGCTCGCCGGCACGACGTACACGTGAAACATGTCATGCAGTGGCCTATTCCTTGGATAAGCTTTATCAAACCTGCACAGAAGCACTCTACGCTGCCACGGCCACGACCTTGTTGCAATTTCTGCGCAGCGTGCCGGATTCCGTTGCCTCTGTGCTGCTGGTCGGTCACAATCCGGGCCTTCAGGAACTGGCCATGAAACTGGCTGCGCCAGAGAGTTGCCGCGATTCCTTGCGCCGCCTGCGATGCCAGTATTCCGCCGCAGCATTAGCCGGCTTCACGGTCCCGCTCCAAACCTGGACCGCCCTTAACTGGCAGGGATGCCCCCTCGATTTCTTCGTCAAGCCGGCGGATCTGACGTGAACAGTTCCTCCGTCCCTTCCTCAACCGTCTCGCAAGCCGGGACGGCCTCCTCGTGCCATTTTCTACCTCCGCGCATGAACTTAGGGGAATGGCCGGCGATGACCACCGTCGTCTCACCACGCCCGGGTTCCCCATACCGTTCGGCCAGTTCCGACAACCAGCCCTGTTCAACCGTTTCGAACATCTTGGTGAGGTCGATTGCCACCGCCGCACGCCGGTCGCCCAGGATATCCAGGGCATCGGCCAGGAAGCCGCCCAACCGCCGGGGCGATTCATAAAAGACCAGCGTCTCAGGCGTAAGGGCCACTCTGGCCAACAGACGCCGCCGCCGGCCCGGCTGGCGGGGCGGAAAACCAAGAAAAGTGAAACCCGTCGTGGGCAAACCCGATGCCACGAGAGCGGTAATCACGGCACTGGGGCCCGGGATCACGACTACGCCATGGCCCGCCGCACGGGCAGCGTGCACAAGGAGATAGCCCGGGTCGCTGATGCCAGGCATACCGGCATCGCTAGCATAGGCGACATCGTTGCCGTCGGACAGAAAGCGGATCACGCGGGGCACGTTCTTGTGCTCGTTGTATTCATGCACCGACAAAAGGTAGGGGGGTCGGGGAATCTGGTAATAACTCAAGATCTTACGCGTGACCCGGGTATCCTCGCAGGCCAACACGGAGACACTCCGCAAGACCGACAGGGCACGCGCCGAAATATCCTGGAGATTGCCAATGGGGGTGGCGATGATGAAAAGGGTAGCCATGGGAACCCTGAAATGAAGGAACGCAAGAGACCAGACAACAAGAAACCCGCTGCAGGTATGGGAAGCCCGTGGCGCTTCCATGTTCTACTGGATTTGCATCCGGATAAATCCATGGGAGAGGTTTGGCCTTCCCCATATCTTCCTGATTCCGACCGTTGGTTCTCTCTTCTTCATCTGGTGGTCCTGCCTTTTATGTTGGCCAGACTGACCTGCACATCATTGCGGCGAGGCCGCCACAGGTTGCGTTCGAGCGCCTCCTCGAAACGGTCGGCCATTTCGCGGAGGGCATGAGGATTGGCCATGGCCAGGAAGGCGTGCACCGTTTCATCCTGCAGATAGGCATCGAACAAGAGATCGAAATGGTGGTCCTCAACACAGTGGGTCGCCGCTGCAAAAGCGAACAGATAATCCACCGTGGCTGCCATCTCGAACGCCCCCTTGTAGCCATGCCGCATGACTCCTGCAATCCATTTCGGATTGACGGCGCGCCCCCGCACAATGCGGGCGATTTCCTCGTTGAGAGTATGAATCCTGGGCATTTCTGGCCGGCTGTGATCGGCATGATAAACCACCGGCTTCTGCCCCGATAGCACCCACACCGCTGCCGTCAGGCCACCTTCGAACTGGTAGTAGTCGTCGGAATCGAGCAGATCGTGCTCGCGATTGTCCTGATTCTGCACCACCGTGTCCACGGCTTGCAGACGGGTCCCGAACAATTCTGGCACAGCCACGCCGCCCGCACCGGCCCCATAGGCATAGCCCCCCCAGGCGACATAGGTATGGGCGAGGTCGGCTTCCGTCTCCCAGCCCTTCTCGTCAATCAGAGCCTGCAAGCCGGCCCCATAGGCACCCGGTCTGGATCCGAACACCCGATACCCCGCCTGCTGCCAGGCCACCTCCGGCGCCACCCCTCCATCGGTGAAGCGGCGTGCCTCTGTCCGCACGCGCATCGCTAGCGGATTGACGGCAGCCGGTTCGTCCAATGCGGCCACCGCCCGGGCCGCCGAATCGAACAGGTCGATCAGGGACGGAAAGGCATCGCGGAAAAAACCCGATACCCGCAGTGTCACGTCCACCCGCGGCCGGTCCAGAACCGAGACGGGCAGGATCTCGAACCCCGTCACCCGTCGCGAGGCCGGTTCCCAGACCGGCTGCACCCCCATCAGCGCTAGACCTTGGGCGATGTCATCGCCACCGGTGCGCATGTTGGACGTTCCCCATGCTGTCAGGGCGACCGCCTGTGGCCATGCGCCGTGTTCCTGCAGATGGCGTTCCAGAAGCAGGGTGGCCGACTTCCACCCTAGCGTCCATGCTGCCGGCGTCGGCACGGTTCGGGTATCGACTGAATAGAAATTGCGTCCTGTTGGCAGCACGTCCGCCCGGCCGCGGGTGGGCGCTCCCGAAGGCCCGGGCATCACGAAACGGCCATCGAGGCCCTGCAACAGACCTGCCATCTCTGCCGTGCCGCAGGCATCCACCGCTGGCGCCAAGGTGCCGGTGATCCATTGCACCACCAGTGCGGTGCGGATCCAGACCGGATCAACGGCAATCGCGCCCGCCACCAGGCGGCGCGCCAGCCCTTCCAGACGTTCAACCGTGTCGCCGACAGTACGCCAGGGAGGACCATCACACAAGATGGCCGGCTGCGGACCTGTCCACGGTTTTGCGTAGGCGTCGTCGAGAGGATCGAAGCCGAGCCCAAGATCAGCGGCGAGCGCCCGCAATAGGGATGCTTCCCTAGGTGCGCCCCCGCGCGGCACCCGTGCTAGGGCAACCAGCAGGTCGAGCCGTTGCGCCCCTTGCGGGGCCTCTCCGAAAATGTGCAGACCGTCGCGGATTTGCAGTTCCTTCAGGGTACACAGGTGATGATCGAGTCTGGTCAGGGCTATCTCGTCGTCATCGTCTGGGGTCAGCCTAAGATCGCGATCAAGGCCAAGAACGTGGGTGAGGGAGAGGATATCCGCCTTGAGGACCGTCAGCCGGCGCGGATCCATGCCTGCTGCCTCATAATACTCGTCAACGAGCCGTTCCAGGTCACGCAAGGGGCCGTAACTCTCGGCACGGGTCAGGGGTGGTGTCAGGTGATCCACGATGACGGCAGCGGTGCGACGCTTGGCCTGTGTCCCTTCGCCAGGATCGTTGACGATGAACGGATAGAGATGCGGCAGAGGTCCCAGCCCCACTTCGGGCCAGCAGGTCTCCGACAGAGCCAGCGCCTTGCCCGGCAGCCACTCCAGATTGCCGTGCTTGCCCATGTGCACGATAGCATGTGCCGCGAATGTTTCCCGTACCCATGCATAGAAGGCAAGATAGTTGTGCGGTGGCACAAGGGCCGGGTCGTGCGCGCTGGCAGCGGGGTCGATGTTGTAGCCGCGGGCCGGCTGGATGGCGACAGCCACGTTGCCGAAACGCACAACCGGCAGACCGAAACACTGGTCGCAGCGCATGAAGGGATCCCGCTCCGGCGCACCCCAGCGTTTCCATATGCTCCGCCGCACGGATTCGGGCTGATGGCCCAGGAAGTCCTGGTAGTCTGTGAGACGCAGGACTTCGGTTGCCGCGATTCGGTTGGCCCCCGCGGCATTGGTGGGACCGGCCAGAAGCCGCTCGAGAAGGGCCGCACCGTCGGGCGGCGGGTCTTCCACCCGATAGCCTGCTGCGGCCAGGGATTTCAAGACGTTCACGGTCGCAGCCGGCGTGTCGAGTCCCACCCCGTTGCCGATGCGGCCATCCCGGTTGGGATAATTGGCCAGCACCAGCACCACCCGGCGCTCAAGGGGCGGCGTGCGGCGCAGATGGACCCAATTGGCGGCAAGCCGTGCTGTGAAAGCCACCCGGTCCGGCACGGGCTGACAGGTCAGAAGGTCGCATTCGGTCAGCAGATCACGCGCGGCAACGCTCTTGAACGAAACCGCACGGACGAGAAGACGACCATCGATTTCAGGCAGGGCCACGTTCATGGCAATGTCGCGCGCCGACAGGCCATGGCTGCCGGTCTGCCATGCCTGCACGTGCGAACCTGCCAGCACCACTTGCAGGACCGGACAGTCTGTGCTGGCAAAGGGATCGGGAGTCGCCGCATCGGGAGACCGGCCGCCAACGGCAAAACCGGTCGCATTCAGGATGACGTCGGGCGGGGACCGGGTCAGGATCTCCCGTACGACCGCCGCGGCCAGCGGATCTTTCAGGCTTGTGACGAACAGCAGTAGCGGCCGCAAGCCTTCCCTTTGCAAGGCCTCCGCCAATGCCTCGACCACCACCACGTCGCCTGCCTGGACTAGAGCACGATAGAACACGACCGCAGCAACGGGCGCTTCCGGAGCAGGGGCGGGGTAGTCGGCATGCAGACCGGCAGGCGGCAGAGGAGCCGGTTCCCGCCACGCACTCTCCCGCCCGATCAGGGTGGCAGCGTAGCGCAGGAACTGCTCGGCATTGGCAAGACCGCCCTGGATCAGATAATGCCACAACCGCCCGGCAGCGGCGGGGGGCAGAGTGGACAGGCCGGCCAGCTCGGCATCCGGCTGGTCGTCGCCAGGCAGGAAGGCCACGGGAATGGCATGACGCCGGCAGAGCGTGGCAATCTGTTCCACGCCATAGGACCAATAACTCCGTCCGCCTAGAAGACGCACCACCACCAGACGGGCAGAGGTGATCACGCGCTCCCCATATAGATCGACTGAAAGCGGGTGGGCGAGCTGCAGCAGATTGGCGAGCCGCAGGCTGAACGCGTTGACACGGCGGTGCGCGGCGGCAAGGCAGGCCAGCTCAGTATCCGCCGCTGACAACACTACCACCTCGCCCGGCGTCTGTCCGAGATCAACCACTTCGGTGCCATCGGTGATGGTACCGGGCATGGCGGCGAGCAGATGCATGGGAACTCCGGAAATGATTGCCCTCTGGCGGTCTGTCAACGTCTGACAGACTGCCAGACAGGTTAGCAGACTCCCCGGATGATCGGAAGATCATGTGGACAGGACAATCGGGTTGAGGAATATATTCTAAGTCAAGGCGTCACCCCTGCGAAGCTTGTCCCCGCGAAAGCAGGGGGCGGGGACAAGCTTCGCAGGGGTGACGATCAACGCATTGAGAGATAACGATATATTTCAGGATGGACACTTAACGGACACTTAATACCAACGAGCGTCAATCGTGACACCTGATTCAAATGCCCGTCGTGACCGCGGCGGCGCACCGCATGGCGCGCACAAGCTAGGGACCCGCGGATGCGGGCCCGTCGGCGCCTGGGGGAGGTCACGATCAAGGCTCAAAGGTATTGGAGCAGGATGATTTCAGGTTGATACGGAAGGGTTAGCATACCCCAGCGGGCATAAGGCGAACAGGAGAATGGCCCTTGGGGGTGTTCGTTCTGGTCACTGACCACCAGCCATCGGCCACCAACCATTAACCACTTCCATGACAAAACGTATGATCCGAAAATCACCCCGTTCCAATGTTCGACATCAAATGCAGTAGGTCGGCCTGATGACCTGGTTCAGCGGAAAACGGATCTCGACCTGTGTGCCCTGGCCAGGGGAGCATTGGTCAGCGCAAAGGAACCATCGTGCATCTCGATCAGGCCCTTGACCAGACCCAGACTGGAGCCTTCATAACGGCGGGCGGCACCGGTTTCCAATTGCACGAAAGGAGCGAGCACGCACGGAATGTCTTCGGCATTTATGCCAATACCGGTGTCGGTGACACGGATGATGATACCTTCGTTTCTTTCATCCTCGTGGGCAGTGACATGAATCCGTCCACCAGATGGCGTGAATTTCATGGCGTTGGACAACAGATTGAGCAGGATCTGCTTGATGCGCATTTCATTTGCTAGAAGGCGCGGCAGGGCGGTGACAATGTTGGTCGTCAACGACAATCCGGCACGTTCGACCCGGATCTGCATCATGCGGATGCAGGTATTGATGGCTTCAACCAGATTGATTTCCTCTTCATCCAGAACCATGCGGCCGGAGCTAACTTTCGACACATCCAGGATGTCACTGATGAGATTCAGGAGATGTCGTCCGGCTTCGGCAATGTTGCGGGCATCCTCACGGTAACGCTCGGTGCCGATAGGGCCGAACATTTCGCCGGCAATGATGTCAGCGAATCCGATCACCGCATTGAGAGGAGTTCGCAATTCGTGGCTCATGCTGGCCAGGAAATCGGACTTGGCCCGGCTGGCAACCTCGATGGCACGGCGCTGTTCAAGCTGATCACGGAAAGCCGAGCCATAGGCCATCAACACCTCCATAAACGGCGGCGCAGCCAGTACGACCTGAGATTTATGTTTATTGAAACATCTGTATGCACGGGTTGTGGGCGGATATCTACATGATCAATCAGTCGCCTGACACCAGCCAGCCCGCCACCCCAGCTCATGCTGAAACCTGGCGTGAACGCGGCGTTGATGTCAGCGATGCCGGGGCCTTCGTCGATCATGGTTACGATGAGGCTGACATCCGTATTCACTGCGGCGGACCACGACTTCACAGATTCCCCTGCCGGCATAAAGAAGCGCATTGCGAGCTAGTTTGCCGACCGCCGTCGCAAGCCTGGTCTGCCAGACCAAGGGGAAAACCCTGTTCACGAGCCGTCTCTTGCACGACCTGACGGGCATGGATCGGGTCATCTTGTGTCGTCACTGCAACCGATTGCTTTATTTCCATGCAGGCTACCGACATACCTTGAGTATCCTTATGGTTTATACATGGTACCATATGAATGCCAGGGGATATTGACGATCCTTCCGTTCTCACCCTCTAATTTTATATCTGAAATATACAATCACCAGGATGATTAATTGATCAATGAATCTCGTCTTTATCCGGCAACGAGCCATGGTATTCTAGTTCGTCTTTGTTTGGAATGGTCGGCAACCCCGTTTGCAATCGCAGAATTTTCGGGATTTTTGCTGCATCCGATTGTCCTGGGGAGAAGAGGCTGTTTTTCGGATGTCGCGACGTCGTCAGTGTTTGCCAGAACGGGCGGACATGTGTTACCGTTTCTTATGCCCTGTTCATCAAGGCCACAAGGTGGTGAGAAGGATCGAAAGGGCAGAAAACACGGTCGTTTTCTGCTGCACCCGTAGCTCAGCTGGATAGAGTGCTGCCCTCCGAAGGCAGAGGTCGCAGGTTCAAATCCTGCCGGGTGCGCCAGACGCAATCCAAAGAAAGTCGTCCTGCGTTTCTGGTCCTGCTGAACCACCGCTCGATTGACGGACCTCCCGGGAGCAGTTTAGGCGGCTGAATCGGGAGGGGAGGGGGTGCGTGTCCGACCGGCACGGTTGGGGGAGTGCTTGACCGTAAAGAGGTCTTGTTTGTCCGAGTCGACTGCAAGGCCCACCCGTCTGCACATGAAATCCGGCAAGAGTTCCCCTCCTGACTGACGCTCGCTGGGCTGCGGCGGTGTGGCCTTATGGCCTAGTGGGGCCCAAGGGGGGGGGATGTGCCGTTTCGGCGTTGAAGGAACCTTGATCGGTCACATGCATCCCCCACGGGCACAACAAGCCCCCGATTTCTGAATGTTGCCCCGGACACAGGAGCCAAGTCAAACGTGTTTGCAGTGGACGAAAAGACGGGCGTGTCCCATAAATCCAGGCTGAATGGCGTCTACGGCGGCGCAAAGGAAAATTTCCGGAGCGGTCCGTTGCCCGGGCGATCATCATGCCATCAGGGGGGTCCAAACCAATGAGCTTCACCATCGTCGAAGAGGCGATGCCCCGCCTCAATCGATCCGAGTTGGCCGTGCCCGGCTCCAACCTCAAGTTCGTCGAGAAGGCACCCGCCAGTACGGCAGATGTGGTCTTTTTCGATCTTGAGGACTCGGTTGCCATCGATCAAAAGGACCAGGCGCGCCGCAATGTCATAGCAGCCCTGAACGATCTCGATTTCAGCGGCAAGATCGTCTCGATTCGCATCAACGGCCTCGATACGCCCTTCATGTATCGCGACGTGGTCGAGGTGGTAGAGCAGGCCGGCTACAAGCTAGATCTGATCATGATTCCCAAGGTCGGTACCGCCGCCGACGTTTATGCCCTGGACATGCTGGTCACCCAGATCGAAACGGCTAAAGGCATCCGCAAACGCATCGGCTTTGAGCTTCTGATTGAAACCGCTCTTGGCATGCAGAACATCCACGCCATCGCCGGCGCCTCGCGCCGCAACGAAGCGATGCTGCTTGGCACGGCCGATTTCGCTGCCTCCACCAAAGCCCGTACTACCCGTATCGGGGGCGCCAACCCCGACTATGGCATGCTGACCGATCCGGCCGTGGATGGCAGTCGCGTTTTCCATTGGGGAGACATGTGGCACTATGCCCTGGCGCGCATGGTGGTGGCTGCGCGCGCCAATGGTTTGCGTCCAGTGGATGGTCCGTTTGGCGATTTCAAGGATGAACAGGGCTATCTCGCCGCCGCTAAACGGGCCGTCTCGCTCGGATGTGAAGGCAAGATGGTCATCCATCCGAGCCAGATTCCCGTTGCCAATCGCCTGTTCAGCCCTTCGGATGCGGAGGTGGCCCAGGCGCGCCGCATCCTGGAGGCCATGGCTGTCGCCGAGAAAGCCGGGGCGGGAGCCGTATCCCTGGATGGCAAGATGATCGACATCGCCTCCATCCGTCAGGCGCAGGTGGTCGTGAAAAAAGCCGACATGATTGTTACCAGGAAGGGATGATTTTCCCCTTGTTCGAACGTGACCGTGAACCAGCTTTCGGGGGATGGAGCCGGTTGTTCTGGTACGCGCGGACGTGAAGGTCGGCATCCCCCGACAACCGTCTGCTCATAATGCAGGAAACGGAGGAAATATGAAGAGCCCTGCCGACTTCTACAAGCCGCTTGCGATCGGCGCACCGCTCCCCTTGCGCGAGCTGCCGGTGAAAGCCGAGCGCATGATTCACTTCTTCCCGCCGCACAATGCCAAGATGGTGGCCAAGATTCCGGATATGGTGAAGCAGGTGGATGTGCTTCTCGGCAATCTGGAAGATGCCATTCCTGCCGATGCCAAGGAGGCAGCCCGTAAAGGCTTCATCGCGGTGGCCCAGGCGGTAGATTTCGGTGATACCGGCTTGTGGGCGCGTGTCAATTGCCTGAACAGCCCATGGGTTCTGGACGATATCACTGAGGTTGTCGCCACGATCGGCAACAAGCTCGATGTCATGATGCTGCCAAAGGTCGAGGGACCCTGGGATATCCACTATCTGGACCAAATCCTGGCCCAGCTCGAAGCCAGGCATAACGTGCAGAAACCGATCCTGATTCATGCCATCCTGGAAACCGCACAGGGGGTAAAGAACGTCGAGGCCATCGCCGCTGCCAGCTCACGCATACACGGCATGAGCCTCGGTCCGGCCGACCTCGCTGCCTCACGACGCATGAAAACGACTCGCGTCGGCGGCGGGCATCCCTTCTATGGCGTGCTGGAGGACAAGAAGGAAGGCAAGGAACGGGCTTTGTTCCAGCAGGACCTATGGCATTACACCGTGGCCAAGATGGTTGATGCCTGTGTCTCCAGCGGCATCAAGCCGTTTTATGGACCGTTCGGCGACTTCTCCGACGCGGCTGCCTGCGAGGCCCAGTTCCGTAATGCCTTTCTCATGGGCTGTGTTGGCGCCTGGTCATTGCATCCGACCCAAATTGAAATCGCTAAGCGGGTCTTCAGTCCCGATGTCGATGAGGTGAAGTTCGCCAAGCGAATCCTGGAGGCCATGCCGGACGGCACCGGAGCGGCGATGATCGATGGCAAGATGCAAGATGACGCCACATGGAAACAGGCCAAGGTCATGGTCGACCTGGCCCACTTGATCGCTATCAAGGATCCAGTCCTGAAAGAGGTCTACGGGTTCTGACGCTTACACCGTTCCTCCAGAACCGCGAGAGCATTTCGATCAGAAGACTCTCGTTAGAAGACTCACACGAGAGTGGAGGGGGGGTCTTGGCTCCCCCACATTTTGTTGCACACAAAAACCACCCCCGCTCTCTCCGCAGCGGGTGCTGCCTTGCTGCCCTCCTCGGTGTCCTTCCCCCGCACCCCGGCGCGGTGCGGCGCGGTTTGGCAAGAGAACCGATTTCACTCGCCCATGCTTTCAAGGGACCCTTCCGCAGATCCTTCCGTCCCATCGCTGTTGATATCGCCGGCGGTCAACACCTTTGACAAGAGGCCGGCGTTGGCCCTGATGGCCCCTTCGATTTCCTCGGCCGCTTGTGGGTTGTCGCGCAGGAAACTTCTCGCGTTCTCACGTCCCTGACCGATACGTTGCGCGTTGTAGGAGAACCACGAGCCGGCCTTCTCGATCACGCCGGCCTTCACCCCCAGATCCAGGAGTTCGCCGTTTTTCGACACGCCCTCGCCATACATGATGTCGAATTCAACCGTTTTGAAAGGAGGTGCCACCTTGTTCTTGACAACCTTGACCCGGGTCTGGTTGCCAACCACTTCGTCACGATCCTTGATAGCCCCGATGCGACGGATTTCCAAACGCACGGACGCATAAAACTTGAGGGCATTCCCGCCCGTCGTGGTCTCAGGGTTGCCGAACATCACGCCGATCTTCATGCGAATCTGATTGATGAAGATGATAAGGGCGTTGGAGCGGGCGACCGAAGCTGTCAACTTGCGCAGGGCCTGACTCATCAGGCGGGCATGCAGACCGACGTGGCTGTCGCCCATCTCGCCTTCCAGCTCGGCGCGCGGCACCAGGGCAGCCACCGAATCCACGACCACCACATCAATAGCCCCCGATCGCACCAGGGTATCGCAGATTTCCAGCGCCTGTTCACCGGCATCGGGCTGCGATACCAGCAGCTCGTCGAGATTCACCCCGAGTTTGTGGGTGTAGACGGCATCAAGGGCATGCTCGGCATCAATAAAGGCACATGCACCACTACGTTTCTGGGCCTCGGCGATCACATGAAGCGCGAGCGTCGTCTTACCCGAACTCTCCGGACCATAAATTTCGACGATTCGGCCACGCGGCAATCCCCCCACGCCAAGGGCGATGTCAAGCCCCAGGGATCCTGTGGAAATGATCTCCACCTCCATCCCGCTGTCACGGGCCCCGAGGCGCATAATCGAACCCTTGCCGAACGCCCGCTCGATCTGAGCGACCGCCGCTTCCAGGGCCTTGTGCCTGTCTGCTGTATTCTTGTCAACCAAATGCAATAGGGCCTGTGACATTTCTCTTGAACTCCTGTTTTATCCCACACTCGGCATGGTCGCGCAAGACCGATAATATACCCGTTCCATTCCAATCTGGCAAGATCGAAATGGAACATGGGACGAACCGGTGCGGATGAAGAGGAGAACGGTTACGCGGCGGCGGGCATGAAAGAGGCACGGGGCCTTGCGGCCACGGAGAGAGGTGTTTTTTGATCCAGGGTCCTGATCTTGCCGACAATCCTTCATGCTACTCATGCTACCGTACATAAATGCGGCGCGGCTTATAATGGCGCGATGAGCCCACGCGACCGGAAGACGCCGCCCGGCCGCTTGCGGGAGGTCTGATGATCAGAGCCCCCATGGGGGGATCAGTCCAGACCGCACATGCCACCACCACATCCCAACATGCCACACGAGGGCGGCGGGGACGGATCGGTCTGGCGACCGGATCCACTCACGTTCGGGGCCATGATAGCCTTTTCAATCGTGGTATCGCCGCAGGTGGGACAGGCGATGGCGTGGACCGCAGCCCTGTTTTCGTAATCACTGCTGTTATCGAACCATTCATTGAAATGATGGTCATTGGCACAGCTAAGACTATAGTGAATCATTAACTTTCCCCTTTTCGTCATGGATGAAGAACCACAAGACGATCATAAAAACACTTCCCTCCTTCTCCGGTGCAACCGGGGGAAAGACGCAAGAGGGTGCGGGAACGGCACGGCCTCGATGCTGTTGCAATATGAGCATGGATTCACGTCTCGCTTTGCCCGCCCTTCCTCTCCCCTCCTCCGGATCTCTGTCTCCGGACTTCCCATACTGCCAGGAATTCCGACCTTGTCAGCTCGGCGCAAGGTTTGCCCGTGCGCGGATGAGATCGTCTGGCGTATCTACCCCAAGCGGCACCGTGTCCACCAGCACCACTTCCATGCGCAGGCCATTTTCAAGGGCGCGCAATTGCTCAAGCCGTTCGCGTGTTTCCAGAACGCCGGGTGGCAAGGCGACGAATCGCGCCAATGCCGCCCGGCGGTAGGCATAGAGACCGATATGATGGAACAGAGGGCCGGGGCCATCTGGCACCGTGGCTCGGCTGAAATAAAGGGCCCGTGCGCTGGCACCCGGCGTAACGGTGGCAAATCCAGCCACCGCCTTAACGACGTTAGGATCAGTCGCCTCGCGCGGGTCGGCAAGAGGGGCAGCCAGCGTGGCGATATCCACCGCCGGCACGGCCAGCGCCGCCAGCACTGCCTGCAGAATCCGACTGTCCAGGGTTGGCAGGTCCCCCTGCACATTCACCACGATGTCGTGATGGGCCATCGGATCGACGACCTGTACCGCCTCGAACACCCGGTCCGATCCAGACGGATGATCAGGACGTGTCAACACCGCCCTCCCCCCGACAGCTTGCACAGCAGCGGCGATGGCCGGCTCGGCGCAGGCCACGACCACCGGCCCGATAGCGGCCGCCTGGACTCGACGCCAGACATGCACGATCATGGGCTCACCGTGGATATCCGCCAAAGGCTTGCCTGGCAACCGGGTGGAGGCCATGCGGGCAGGAATGACGACAAGAGGGGGCCATGGAAGGGCTCTTTTTAAACGACTCCGAGGCCAATACATCCAACTCCACGCCTTCATATCCCACGTCTTTCTCAATCCTGCCCGCCTGGCCGGCCCTACTGTGACGGACGCGCGGGTCTTCCCATCTCGTAGGTCAGATCCTCCCCGGTCACCCGGTGGCCGTTGCCAATTTCCTCCGTCCGACGCTGTCGATACAGGGTGCGCAATGACGCATAGTAATCAAGCGAGGCCCGTTCGAGATCATCCAGCGCTTCCAAATGACGTTCACGCTGGTCCACCCCTTCCACACCCACCTTTGCGGCACCGGCTGCAGTCGGGAGGGAAACGACCCAGCCAACCGGATTCATGAAGAAATCAGTCAATCGGCCGACGGAATCGCGTGCACTGGCTGGCCCAAACAACGGCAGCATGACATAAGGACCCTCCTCCACACCCCAAACGGCCAGGGTCTGCCCCATGTCCTCGTCATGAGAATGAATGTTCAGACCGACTGAGGCAACATCGCCGACGCCAAGGAAGCCGATGGTGGTATTGATCACGAATCGGACCAGCGTCTCCCCCGCCCGCTCCGGCTCGCCTTGCAGGAGATCATGAATGAAGACCAGCGGCTCACCCCAATTGGCCAGAAAGTTGTGTACACCGCTTCGTACAAACTGTGGCAGTATGCGATAGCCTTGCGCCAGGGGCTTGAGAAGCGCGACATCAAGGCTACGGTTGATTTCAAACACCTTTCGATTGGTTAGCTCGGCCGGGTCATTGGCATAATGGTATTCAGCCATGGCATCGGGGTCGTGGGCAGGGGGCACCACGGCACACCCTGCGGCAA
Organism: uncultured Rhodobacterales bacterium; assembly: GCA_964624075.1. GTDB lineage: Bacteria > Pseudomonadota > Alphaproteobacteria > Rhodospirillales > Rhodospirillaceae > CAZUWH01. Next base: position 54,143 of record CAZUWH010000002.1, on the reverse strand, counting down.
GGGCTGTCCACAGGAGAGCAACCGCGCGTGAACCAGAAAACGCGGGATAGCTATTCATCATCGCGAACCTGACGTGCTCCATCGCATCGCCTAACCCATTATCATGAGCCGCCCGGGAAAAGCCAGGGACAAAAACCATCAGCCTTCCCTGGATATACAATACCGTGCAATACCAAGGCCTGTCCTGTCCCGCTCCGGCAAAGGTAAGGGGACTGTTCAGACTCCAGGACGACGAAGGGAGGTAAGCATGACGCCCGCAAAAGCGGATCGGCATGGAATGTACACCGCGTTTGAACCGACCAAGGCCGATATTCCTCGCTATACAGATAAATACCTCGTGCGTACGCGTGCGGTGATCGAACGGTTCGGGGATTGTCGTGTGACCTATGCGGTGTTCATGCGTCGGCCGGTCCTGTATGCGGGGCGTCTGGCCGTGGCTTGGCTCGAGGCCGCCTGTCACGCCCGGGGGGGCGGAGTCGCTATCGAAACCCGTTTTGCCGAAGGCGACCCTGTGGAAGCCAACGAAACCATGCTGTACATATGTGGATCTTTTGCCGCCCTGGTCGAACTGGAAACCCTTCTGCTGCAAAAGCTGGGAGCGGCATGTGTCGCGGCCTACAACGCTTTTGTTATGGCCACGGCCCTGCCACGGGTGGCATTCCTAGCCATGGATGCTCGCCACTGCGCGGGCACCGGGATGGCCGAGTTGATGGCCTACGCGGCAGCGGTAGGTTCAGCCGCAGCCCGGCGACAGACAGATGCCACCGGGTTCATCGCCAATGCCAATGATGCTACCGCCCACTATTTCAACCAGCCGGCTGGATGGGGAACCATGCCGCATGCTCTGATCGGTTATGCTGGCTCAACCGTTCGGGCTGCCGAAATGGTCCACGAAACCTTTCCCGACGACGACCTAATCGTGCTAATCGATTATTTCGGGCGTGAAATCACCGATTCCCTTGCCGTGGCACGGCGCTTTTCCCATCTAGCAGCGGGACGTCTGGCGGTACGGATAGACACGCACACCGGCCGCTTCGTCGAAGGCCTGGACCGCCAGCGCTCTTACGCCGTGCTGGAACGCCACGTTCCCGCCCTTTTTCACACTGCCCGGACCGAAGAGGCGCTGCGCGACCTGATTGGCCCCGGCGTGTCCGCCGCGGCCGTGTGGCACCTGCGCGACTCACTGAACAGCGCCGGCTTTCCGACGGTACGCCTGATCGCCTCCTCGGGCTTCTCGCCGCGGAAATGCCATGCGATGGCCGCTGCCCAGGCTCCCATTGACCTGATCGGCACCGGCTCATACCTGCCCGAAAACTGGCCGGAAACTTATGCGACCGCCGACATCGTCGCCTACGATAATACCCCCCGCGTCAAGCTTGGACGGGAGTTCCTTTTGCGAGGTCCACACCATTCGCAAAATCCATCCAATGCCACCCACCACACCGACCAGACACAAGGCACCGACTGAAAACGGGAAGATTCTTATGTTCCCGATCCGGTTCTAACATACCCGATCCCCGGCAGGGACGTAAGGCCCAACTGCGACGCTGCGACCACTGCCCGGGTACGATTGTTGACTTTCAGGGCCTTCAGAATTGCCGTCACATGCAACTTGACCGTGCCCTCGGACAGGTCAAGCAAACGCGCGATTTCCTTGTTGGATTTGCCCTCGCCCACCAGCGCCAACACTTCCCGCTGACGCGGTGTCAACAGGACGTGAGGGACTCCTGGCATATCGCTGTCAGGATTCCCCTTTCCACCCGGACCACTGTCGGGTTTTTGAATGGCACTTTGCTCAAGGAGTGCCGGTGGCAGATAGACACCCCCGGACAGAACCAGACGCAAGGCGCCCAGCATGATTTTGCTGTTCGATGATTTGGGGATGAATCCGGACGCCCCCAGTTTTACGGCCTGCATTACCAGAGACCGATCCTCGGAAGCCGAGAGAATGACCACCGGCACATCCGGTAGACGTTCACGCAACCCCGTCAGCCCCACCTGCCACGTCATACCGGGCATGGCAAGATCAAGCAGGACGATGTGCAGGTTCGACTCGTGGCGGGCCTTTTCAAGCGCTTCAGGAAAGTCGGCAGCTTCAACGAACTGCACGCTCACATCAAGCTGTTGCAGAACGAATCTCAACCCTTCACGGAACAAGGCGTGGTCATCGGCAATCAGGATTTTCACGGCTCTTCTCCGTTACCTGCCCCTCCTCTTTCGCCCACTTTCTTTCCCCTTCTAAGGTTTGCAGAAACACGCCCTCCTCCTTTTCCGGTATGTCGTCCTGACACGGGTGGCTAGCGTTTGCATTTCTCTTTACCCTATGACACAAAGCATAGCCCATTGTCATCCACTTGGCGATAGGATTTATGCTTCAGGATCGTTACGATGCATAAAATAGTTCGCAGGTAGGCATGTTATTGTAAGATGTATTTTCTATACCTCTCTGGTGAGAGGGAAGGTGGTGGGTGTTTTTGATTCAATCTTGTTGGGTGGATCGGTGTTATTGCACCAGAGGTTTGTGCTTTTCCCCCCATAAGGGCGACCGAGGCCTTGGGTAATTTGTTCTGCCCTGATGTCCACCCCACCAACAACCAGGCGGGCCGTTATACGGCCACCGTGTTTGTCGTGGCTGAATATCCTGCAATTCAGCCATTCCTCCTGCTAGACGCCATTCCAAGGTAGACCCAAGCCTGGTGGGCGAGGATATGTTCATTGGGGCAGTGGCTGTAGCGTTCCGGCGTATCGACCCCGCGCAGTTTGTGCCTGAACCGTAATGGTATCTCCATCCACCACACGGAGTGCTGCGGCACGTATTGGCCCCTTGAGACGTTCTGCGCCAAAGCCTGGAACAGGTGTATTTGCCACCACCGTGGCTAGAGAAGCTGCACGTATAAGAAGTTTTCTCTTCAACTTCATGCTGTACTGCCAATCTGTTTCGATAAAGACTCCCGTAACGGATTAATATTTTGAGAAAGGAAAAGCACTCGTACCTCCCGTCGGGAAGGAATCTCCGGCAAGGCGGCCAGACTTGTGTGATTCATCTGACGTTCCGGAGGAACTGCCAGACACACGCCATCTGAACGCGCATCCATGGTCAGCAATACCCATCACTTTCGGGTAGCCGTCATACCCCACTCTCCCTCCCTTAAGGCCTGCCCATTCGAGCAGAGTTATAACTTGTGCCTGCAAGAGAAACATGGTAGCATTAACAGAGTAGAAGAGTGTTAAATGGAGATTGCGAAAAACAAAAGGCTGGAGTGCCCGCCAAGGGGAGCAGTCGGGAAGGGCAGCGGGAAAAGATCGTCGCGGTCACCGGGTTTCCAAATCCGACACGGCAAAGCCGGCCACGAGGCAATGTCCGGAGAGGGGTCTAAAATGCTCGAGAGCGCAGTCAGAAGAAACCCTGTTTGGAAGGAAGGACGAGGGAGAGAGAGGCAGGGTTTGCCTGCCTCACCGGCGGAACGCCGTGTCCGGGAGGCAAACTACAGCCGCTATGCGGACCTCGAAGAACCCCCGCTTGATGATCTCCTCAACGATCCGTTGACCCATCAGCTCATGGCTAGTGACGGGATCAAGGAAAAGCATCTTCTTCTTGTCATAGCGGAAGCCCAGGCTCGTCTCAATGGTGCCTGAGCCAGAAGAAGAAGTTCAGGTCAATTCATGTCAGTCGGGTCATATCCCACGGCCTAGTTCCTGAAGAGGGGGTGTGTTATTGTTTTCCCAGGGACACCGTGGTGAATGGCATTTCTGGAGATTTCTTTATATCTTTACTTCGTTGTCTTTGCAGAAAATCCCATGCGTGTTTTTCCTTATCTTATCTTGTCGCATGGTACCCTCCCGACACCTCCTGCCCCTCCAACAGGGTAGGTCCTCACCCCTGAGACCAGGATACTTCCGATCGCGGTGCGCCGTCTCCTTTCTCCCGTCCTGTCTGTCAACAGGCCGTGCGTTGGCTCATCGGCACGCCGGAATCACGAATCAGCAATGACGGCCATGTTGCGCGGAGCATCCAACGATCAGCTTGAGCACCGAGAGGGCCCGTCGGCATGGGCACGGCCTACCCACCTCGGCATGGTCGCCGACTGCATAACGGATCAGGGGTAAGGAATAGCTTCGACACGGACACTACAGCGCTATGTAGCCTACCTCCCGAGCACTGTACACATCGGTCAGCGGTACCAGGAATGCCTCTTGCACCAGATCCAGCAACGCGTCGGACACAGTCTCGCCAAGGGTGCGCACCTCCCGTAGCTCTTAGCGCCTCGCCATGGGCAAGAGCCAGGTGCGCAAGCGCGCGCAGCAGATTGGACGGCAGGGTGAGCAGATAGCCCGGCCGTTCATGGCGCAATCAGGCCCACTGCCGCACCACATCCGTACGAATGTCGAGTCCCACCGACGGACCAGTCGGAAAGAGATGGTCAGCGGGCTCACCTCAGGTGGGAATGACGGTCGAAACCAGGGCAAGGTGGCAAGTCTGGACGAATCCCGGCCAGCTTCAGGGAGAAATCTCGTCGCTGCTAAAGGTGTTCCCTCAAGGTGATGAGCGACCAGAGATGGCTAGTTACCCTGGTGCCGAGAACACACACCGGCTGGCCTGTAGAGCCGGAGCTTTGCACTTCGTGCGCCGGCCCGTGCCTCGTCGGGGGCAACAGGCGGCTGCGCAAAACCATCTCCCCCCTCCCCCTCTAGCCGGGGGACCGCCAAGCCTGGGCGTGGTCCCAGGCATGCCTGAGCAAGAGGGCGAGCTGGCCGAACTGCCGCTCACGGTGGTACTGCGGCGTCCACCATTGGCTCTGTTCAAGGCTGCCACAAGCCCGCCGCCAACCGCGCTCCAGACGGCCCGGGAATGGCGGGAAACGACACGCCCGGGATGCCCGCGCTGCGCAGATGCAGCTCCGGCAGACCCTTCGTGCCTCCGGCGCGCTTCGTGTGGTTCATATGATCAGGGGGCAATCGGGCAAAAGTGCATCTTCTCCCTTCCAGGCCCTTCCCCGATCCAAGGGAGAGGGCTGGCAGCACCCAGGCGGAGGGCCCCCCCCTCAACCCTCTAGCTGATGATCGGACGGGGCTTCAGGCTCATGGCGGTGAACGAACGCTTGTAGAGGTATTCTAACGCTTTAATAAGTTTGAAGTAACAAAGATTATATCTCTAGTTGTTTGTCATTGGATCGGCTACCGCCGACATAACCACATTGGCCGGCGATCGGGTGAAGTTGAAGTTCGCCTTCGCCACCCCTTCCCGGATTTTATCGCTGACGATGGCCACCGCCCTGAAACGGCCCTCGACCACCTTGAGATGGCCATCCTTCATCAACTGGTTGAAGGTAAGATCGGCATCGAGCACGCCTTGCGGCTGGTCCATCTGGATGTAGACGGTGTCGTTGACCACCTCGACCTAGTCGCCGCTCTCAATGCCATGATTCGCCGCATCCTTCGGGTTGAAGGCTAGGAAGTTGTTCGGCCAACGCTAGGACAGATAGGGCTTGCGCAGGTCGTCGAATCCCGACTGCCAGCTTTCATTGATGCGGCCGTTGGTGACCAAGATCTCGTTCTTTTCAGGCCGGGGTTTGACCGCGTCGTAGAACTGGAGACAGCCGGCGAATTTCCACGGCGATTTCAGGAGAATCGCCTTGCCGCTCTGGGTATTGAAGGCATGAAGTGCCTTGATCTGGACCTCCTCTCCTTCGACCTCCCCCCAGTCGTTGGACGGGTCGTGTAGGTGCTTGGTCCCAATGAAGGTGGCCGTCCTTCATGCGGATCAGCATCTTGATACCGGTGGTGCCATAGGCGCGCAGGAGTTCGTGCGCTGGCACCTTCATTCTCTTAGCCTTGACAACTATAGAATGGTTGTTTAGCACGCCGTTGCGGCTAAAGCGGGCCACTTCCTCGAACACATCGTTCGATGTCTTCCAGCCACAGCTGGAAAGGCCCATCTTGTGGGCGAACGCCTGCACTGCCCACCAGTCCGGCCCGGCCTCGCCGGGGGCATCGTAGAATTTGGCATAGAGGCGCAGCCGACGCTCCGAAACGATGTCGGCGATGTCGGTGTTAATCGGCTCGACCGGATAGATGTTGGAATCGACCAAGACCATGCCGCCGGAGTCCACCCGCTTCTTCAGGGTCTCGAAGATCGCCTGACGATTAAGGCTCGTGATCTTTTTTGTTGTGTGGGGTGCCGGCGGATCTGCGCCAGCAGGGCATCCTGGAGCGCCGCGGACCCCATTATCGCCTGAACCCAGGTGGTGCCGAAGACCCATGCGAACTTCACCTCGCCGTTCATGACCCAGCGGTCAAGGTTGAAGGATTCCTTGCGCCAGCCCGGATATTTCTCGGGATTGAGCCAGCTCGAGCCGCCGCCGGCCCCCATCATGCCGCGCTGGTGCCCGCCGCCGCGCGAGATCCATCCGCCCTAGCCGGTTGCCGGCGCCGCAGATAAGCCCGAGCGAAGCCAGCGAGGCGCTGTTCATGTAGTTGTTGGACCAGTGATTGCCTCTCTCGATCATGAACGAGGTCTTGGGCCGCGAGCCATCGGCTTTCGGCTTGGCGATCATCGCAGCGGCCTTTTGAATCGCGGCAGGATCGAGACCGGTGATCCTGGCCACCACCGCAAGCCTGCTCTCTCCTCCTGGGCAAGAATGAATTTCCTGTAGGCCTCCCAGTCGCTCTGCCATGTGCCCCAGATAGTGCGCCACTGCCAGCCGGTGTTGCGGCGCGGGGCCCCACGGCTACCCTGAGTCTACTTCCCATTGGTTGGCGATCCACGTGTCGATGAATTCCTGGTCCTGCTAGCCGTTCTTGATGATGATTCGGGCGAGCGCCATGTGCAGCACCGTGTCGGTACCGGGAATGATCGGCAGCTATAGACCGCCGTTCTGCTCGTCCCATGCCACGCCCATGGTCTTGTGCAGCGTGACGAAGATCAGCTCCGCTCCGCTTGGCATCATCCACTGCGGGAACAGAGTTGTCTTGATCTCGTAAAAGGGTCAATCCCTGATAGGAACGCCACCTTGCAAGTCCCCCAATCCTCGTAGGAGGCAGCGAAGGAGTCGATGCCGGCGTCATCGAGACCGGTTGCGTCGTCGGTGTTCGAGCGCTTGTCATGCGGCACCACGGCTGGTGTACCGATCGAGGTCATAGCGATCTTGGTGATGGCATAGGTGTTCTCAAAGTACTGATAGGAGTACATCTTCACCGCCTAGGCGCGTTCCACGTGCCTGGCAATGACATATTTCGAAATGTCGGCCATCACGTCGGTGGCCAGATCCCATGACACCGGCACGAGCGCGTCATTGACACGGAGCATGGGATGCAGCAGACGTTCAACAGTGCGGTTCGCCGGATTGTAGCATTTCTGGGCGATAGTGCCGCCGCGGATGGAGTGGTTGCCACCGACATTGACCATGGTGGCCTCCCGGTCGGGCACTACCAGCGTATGGGGCGGCTTGCCCTTGTAGCGAACGATGTTGTGCTGGCTGGGGCTGGCCCAGGCGCCCATGGGCATCGTTATGCGGGAAGTCAGTAGCAAAGGCGTTCTGTGCGGCGGCAGGGCCACCCTCCTTGCCGACCCGGCCAGCGATAGACCTTGTAGCCGCAGGCGATGGTGCAATAGTCGCAGGCGGTGATTCAGGACATCTGTGTCCTTGGGCGGGAGCGGCACGTGATCCTTGGCGAAGGCGCCGAACGTGTTGGTCATGGTCTCCCTCTCTCAGGCGCGGCGGCTAGTGACATTGGCAGCATAGCTGTAGATCAGGCCCATGACGCCGACGGCGTGGATTTCATCGCCCGCCGTCTCCGGGATGATCTGCGGCAGGCCCTCGGTCCCGTGGCCGGAGATGACCATGCCGTGTCGGGTAAGATCGAAGGTGGTGAGATGCAAGGGACATGGCCCCAGGACCTGGTGCCGATCCCGATAGGTGCCATCCAGCGCTCCGCCCATGTTGAGTGCGCTTCTAGTTGAAGGCGACCACGTCGGCGCCGGACCAGATGCCGCCGCCCACCGGCACGCCGAGCTTTACCAGGATGTTGCGCACCTCCTGGTAGTGATAGTTGAACTAGACCGGAATGCAATTCTTCAGGGCTGAAAGCATGCCGATCTTCTGGCGAGGATAATCGGCCTTCAGAGCATGCAGGGGCGCGGCCATGATCTGGCCGGGAAGGCTGTCGATAGAAACGACGACCGCCGCCGCGCTGACCCTAAAGAGGAGGTTACGCCGGCTGAGGTAGGTCGGTTGACCGCGGATTCGCAGGTGATGACATTCATGGCACTCCTCACTTCATGACCTGGTAATCGGGTAATTGCGGCGGCTTAACGAGCAGCAGCTCGTCCATGCTCAAGGACTCGAGGAACGCCACCAGGTCCTTCTTCTCGGCATCCGCCAGGCCGAGCGGCCTAAGCAGCGGCGACTTGTTCGGGCTGTCGCTGCCGCCGGCGTCGTAGAAGTCCACCACCTCATCCAGCGTATAGAAGATACCGTTGTGCATGTAGGGCACGGTATACTTTAGCTCGCACAGGGACGGCGTGCGGAACTTGCTGCTGTCCTTGGGATTCTTGGTCTGATAATAGTAGCCCATGTCCAGGTCGGCACCGCGGTAGCCCTTCTCGGTGATACCCTTTTGGTAGTGTTCCCAACGGCGCGTGATCTGGAACAGCGGCTTGCTCCTGAACACCTCGTTCTCCGGCACACCGAGCGCATGGAGTCTCTGGTCGGAGGCGAGTAGTCCGTTGTGGCAGGCGATGTATCCTCCCCTGCCTTCGAAGACAGTCTTGCCGCGCAGGGCAAGCCTGCGACAGGGCCTTCTTGTCGCTCATGGCCCAGCGGTTGAACGGCACCTTTTTCGGATCAGAGATCAGGGTGCGTTCGAAGGCGGCGATGGCCTGATAGGCATGGGTCAGGCGCGGCCATTCTGTGTCGAATACCTTTTTGAACGCGGCGACGTACTCGGGAATGAAGCGCAGACGCATTTCCATCATCGCCGGATCGCCGTTGCCGGCAACATTGCCTTCGGCCGCAGCAGAGGCCTGGGCCTCCAGACCGATAACATTGCCTTCCCAGAAGATCTTGTTGTAGAAGGCGGCATTCAGAACCGTCGGCGAATTGCGCCAGTGCGTGGTGCCCGGATAGCCGCGGGAAATCTCGCCGCCGTCACCCCAGCCCAGTTCGGGACTGTGACAGGCCGAGCATGGGCTGCTGGCATCGAAGAACAATTTCCTGCCTAGTTCCACCTTCTCCGCCGACATCGGGTTGTCGGCCGGCACCGGAACCGGCGGCAGAACCTCTAGCGGCCGGACCTTGGGAGACGCAGCCCCCGCGGTGGGCAAGGGCGGCCGTCATCCCTGTCACGGCGGCGGCCAGAACAATCGTTTCCCCCTTCATGTTCATGATGTTCATGGCGACCCCCTCAGTTCCTGCTAAAAGTGCGCGGCTGGTAGGCTGGCATCTTCGGCGCCTCAACGACCACGGGATCGAGCGTGGTAAACACGCCGTTGTGCATGTAAGGGCCCGTGTATTTGAGATCGCGCAGAGACGGGGTGTTGAACTTACCGATGTCCTTCCTGTCCTTGCTGATGGCATGGAAACTAACGTCGGTGCGGGCATCCATGTAATTCGGCATGCCGCTGGTCGCATAATGGCGCAGTATGGTGATGGCCCGCAGCGGCGTGCCAGACCCTCCTCCGGGTTTCGGGCACGCCGGTTCTGTGCAGCTTGCCGTTGGCGGCCAGAGGACCGTTGTGGCAGGCGATGCAGTTAGCCTTGCCGGTGAACAGGTCATGGCTGGCCTTAGCCTCGGCACTGATGGCGGCGCTGTCGCCCTTCAGGTAGCGGTCAAACAGCAAAGAAGAAATGGCGCCCAAGCTCCGCCATTTTCGGTTTGATCTCCAGCTCCGGCAGGGGTGCAAGCGGCGGATAATCCATCGTGGCCGATGGGGGGGCTAGTCGCCAATGACTGATTGATACAGGCCGCCAGGGCAAGGGCGGGGGGTGCCATTAAGTATCTGGTTCGTTTCCTGAGCATTAACATTGCCCGATCCTCGTTCAGTTGGAGAACCCGAAGGAGGCGTTGGCGACGGCGCCGCTCTAGATGCTGACGCCGATCGTCTTCTCGCCGAGAACCGGGTGCCAAGCCTTCAGTTCGTAGCCACCGGGTGGCAGGCCATCGATGGAGAAGGAACCGTCCTCCCTGGTCATGGCGACATACGGGTTTTCCGCCGCGAAAGCCCAGGCATGCATGAAATCATGGGCGTCGCATTCGATCTTGATGGCGCTGGAGTGCTGTGTCTTGATCGGCTGGGTAATGGTCGCCCTTGTCCGGCTGGCCGACGTTGAACATGGTCCGACGCACGGCGCCGATGATTTCGTAGGTATGGATGTCGTGGAGCACCATGTCGGAGTTGCGCACAGTGAGGTCGCCATCCTTCTTCACGACCAGGGCATTGGGTACGAACCGACAGCCCTTCTGGTCCAGAACCAGCCTGTCAAGATCCCCCCCCCCCCCTTGCCCCTGTCGATCTTGACGACATGGACGACGGCGTTTTGGGGCATGCCGCTCTTGGTCGCCATATCGACGACCTCGCGCGCGCCGCTGCCGCACACGGCCGCATCCTTGGTCACCGCCATCGGCCGCGGTGCGGGCGGCGTTCCCTTGAAAGTCACCCTGCTGCTCACGGCACCGCGGACGCTGCCGGCCTCGTAGGCCCCTGCCGGCGGCACGGCAAGAAGCGTTCCCATCACCAAAGCCGCCAGGGCAAATGCTGTTCTCATGGCTCCCCTTTCCAGACGACGCGCGCAAATCGAACGAATTCCGTTCCCGGGGGAGCAAGGCCCGTGCCACCGAATTCCTCGACTTTTTCTGCAGATGTCTCGCCAGAGGGTGGAAAGAAACCTGCCGGCTGAATGGAAACTGACCGGTCAGCCCCCGGCCGGATACTTCGTGGCAAAGCCTTCCCCCCTGATGAGAGAGGGCTGGATGGGGGTGATCCTAACGGCTGTGAGGCGTATGAGTCGACGACTGAACCATCACCCCCTCGACAATCCCCTATCACGGTAGAGATAGTCGCTGTCAACTACTGTCACGGCCTCTGCGTCGCGCCAGGTCATGCAGACCACGGGTGTCATCATTCTCGGCGCAGGCATTTCCGGATTGACGGCCGCTTTCCATCTGAGAGAAGCCGGGCACGAGGTGCTGGTCGTGGACCGCTGCCTCTCAGCCGGCGGCCGGATCCGGAGTGAGCGCATCGACGGGTTCCTCATGGAACACGGCCCGACCAGCATGGTGGCGCCAGCGGCCGAGGCGTTGATTGCGCATCACGGCGTCGGGAAGGAACAGATCGAGCAGGGTAGCAGCGTTCGTCACCGCTGCCTCGTGCGCGTTGGCCTCATCCGGCCTCTTCCCGTCGCCGTATCGCTTCCTCTCGTCGCGCTTTTTTACCCTGGCCGGGCGGGCGAGACTGCTCGCCGAGCCGTTCATCTGGGCGAAGCCGGAGGACGAGACGGTTGCCGGTTTCGTGCGCCGGCGGTTCAGTGCGAAACTGCTCGACTACGTCTTCGACCCTCTGGTCGGCGGTCTGTACGCGGGAGACCCGGCAGCCCTGTCGGTTGCAGCGCTCTTCCCCGAACTGAAGCGGCTGGAGCGGCGATATGGCTCCGGTCACGGGCGGCATTCTCCGTTCGCGCATAGAGAGAAAGGGCACAGGGCCACGATTCGGCCGTTGCAGCCTGTTCTCGTTTCGTGACGGGCTTGCCACCCTGCCATGGGCCCTGGCGGAGCGGCTTAGTCACCAGCTGCGACTCGGCGTGCGCGCAGAAAGGATTACGCCATTACCGAACGGCTGGTTCCGGGTCTCGGTTGCCGAGGGAAACCAGAGCCTGGCAATTGCCGCGCGCAGCGTTCTCGTTGCCCTGCCGACCTATGCCACGGCGCGACTGCTGGTGCCGCTCGACGACGTAGCAGCGAATGCGCTTGCCGTGGTGTTTCTGGGATACCTGGCAGGTGATGTCGGTCACCGTCTCGACGGTCTCGGTTTTCTCACCCCATCACGTGAAGAACAAGACATGCTCGGGATACTGTTCTCCTCCACCCTGTTTGCGGGGCGCGCGCCTGCCGGTCACGTCACCGAGACCCGCCGCCTGCGCTCGTGTTTCCAATTCGGCTTCGCGCGCGCCCGCGCGCGAAGCCGGGAATACGCGCCAGCATGGCGGCCACTTCGGGATGCCAGGCAATACCCCGTCGACACCCTCCGGGGAGCAGCCTGCTTCCTCGGCCACAGCGGCAGGCGGCTTTTTTCGTAGGCACACTTGCCGTCCTTAGCCATCAGGTCGCCGTAGATGGCCAAGGCGCGGGCGCGGCAACCACCATAACTCAATCTATAGTCGTAAATTCAGCATTTGCCGCTCGGCATTTCCTCGCGCAGACGCCGCAGGGACTGGGCATTGTTCCAGATCTCGGCCAGTGGCATGGTGCGCAAGCTTCCGACCGCCAGCGGCATATAGGGACACGGGGTGACCTCTCCGGTCGGGGTGATACGGAGATAGGACCGTCCCGCCAGACAGGCGCTCGACCAGTCGGCGAAGCTTCCCCGCCTCTCGCCCTGTTTCACCCCCAGCAGACGACGCACGTAGGGGGCGCAGCGGGCGCGGATGATCATGTCTGGACAGGCGGCCTGAACAGCGAGCACAGCCGTGAGACTGGCCTCGTAGTCGGCAGATGACAGGTTGGTCTGGGTAACGCCTCGTCCGGTACAGACAAAAAAGAAGAAATTAAGGACGGAAACACCTAGATCCCGTGCTAGAGCGACAATGGTGACAATCTCGTGGCGATTATCTGAGAACAGGGTGGCCTGGAGCAGAACTGACAACCCCGCAGCGTATGCTGCCGCGCTTCCCACGATGGCAACCCCCCATGCTCCGGGTCGTCCGTGCAACCGGTCATGGAAATCAGGCGTGGCGGAATCGAGACTGATTCCGATCCCTATCACCCCGGCCTGGCGCAGGGAAGTGGCGCGGGACGGAAGAAGAGACATGCCATTGCTCCCCACAACGACCGGCAAACCACGACGAGCGGCAGCCGTCACCAGTTCCTCCAGATCCGCACGCAAAAGCGGCTCCCTACCGGCCAGGATGAGCATGGCCTCCGGGGCCAGAGCGGCAACCTGGTCGATGACGGAGAGCGCCTCCGCCGTAGACATCGCGTCATCATCGTCTTCGGCCAGACGACAGGGTGGCATCGAGGTAGCAGTGGCCACAGGCGAGATTGCAGCGCCGTGTCAGGTTCCAAGACACCAGCTGGAGATCCCTCATGGCAGCAGACTCACCGCCGTTTTACCCAGTACGCCGGCGAACAGCCGGCGACTTTCGGCCAGCGCCTTCCCGGCGATGGCCGTCGTCACCCTGGCCGCCCCGCGCGTCCGTGCCATGGATTCGATACGTGCAGGTGACAGTAGTCGTCATTGTCTCCAGCGCCCTCGTCGGCATCAGGGTCTTGAGGCAGGCGCCGATGACGTCGGAGGTGATGACCGTATGACCCTGCTGCGCGGCATAATGCAGGACCGCCTGGCGCGCCATGCTCTGAACGGCGGCCGGCACCCGCGCCATGCGGGTCTTAGCTTGCCAGGTCCAGGTCATGGTGGTCTCGGCGACCGCCTTGATAGCCGGCGTAAGGATGCGGGCCACCAGCAGCAGATTGCAGGGCGAAAGACGCAGCAGGTTTTCGGTGGTGCTGCCCAGATCCGCCTCCCTCGGCATGAACGCCGGTCCGCCCCAGCACAGGAGCCAAGGCCTGCATTCGCGGGCAAACTTCAGCAGCTGTTCGAAGGACTTGCCGGCCAGAAGAGTCGTCTTCAGGCCCCCCTTCGGCGGCGGCGATGCGGACGGCAATGTCGAGGTTGGCCTGGTAGATCCTGGCCAGGCCGTGGTCAATGATGTCCGCATGCAGCTTCTCCCGTTCCTTGGAACGGAAGATAGACGCCGCTTCCGGTGACAGCACGTGCGCGATGCCATTAAAGGCAACAGAGTGGAAATAGGGATCGAAAGCGGCCACTGTCTCCACTGGGCGGTTGAGCCAACGTCTGAGCACCAGCGCCACCTTGAGTCCGCCGGAAGCTCTGCGCACTGCCGTCGATGGCGACGATGATGGGATCGGGGGCCGTGGCGTCGGTTTGCCTCACCACCAGCAAATCGAGGTCGATGCGCCGCGCCACCCGTCAGACGCTGTAATGTCGGCGACCAGCCGCTGCCAGTTCCGGCCTTCGAGCGACACCCGTGCGTAGTCGAGCCCGGCCGTGCAGCAGCGCTTCCGTGGCGACGTCGAGGTAGGAGCCGGAAATGATCGACAGTCCGCGGGTGATGAGATCATCGTAGATGTCGCGGCTTTCGACCAGCTTGTCCTCGATCCGGTAGGGTTCGGGCAGGCCGCTTTCCATCTGGCGGAAGTGGCGGTCGTGCAGGGCGGTGGCCAAAACATGGCTAGCCGCGATCTGCGCCCCACAGGCCCTGGCAATGGCGATGGCGCTATCGAGCCTGGCCAGAGCGTGGGCCGAGTTGTCGCAGGGTATGTAAAGGGATTGGTACATCACGGTCTTCCTGAGGGCAGGACAGAATGGATCTTGGCAGTAAGAGCGTCGGCCGGTGTCGCCGCGCTATGCAATTCGACCCGCGCGCGGCCCGCTTTATCGATGATCACGAACACACTGTTGTGAACGAAATCGCCCTGTGGCGCCGGACAGGCCACCACGCCGTAGTCGGCTAGAACGTGGGCGACCTGTTGCATGCCACCAGTCAACAGGTGCCAGTTGCTCCGCCTCCAGACCGCGCTCGGCCATGAAGGCCCTGAGGCGGGCGGGCATGTCGCGGGCCGGATCGACGGTCAGCCCAAGGAAACGGACCCGCTCCCGTAGAGTTAACATGTCCAAGGCCGCAACCATAGTGGACAGCATCAGGGGACAGATGCCGGTGCAGTGTGTATAGAGAAAGGTCAGCACCACAAGCCCGAGCAGGCCCGGCCATAGATAGACGGCAGGCGGTGTCCTCGGTTCGAGCAGAACGTAGTACCAGCTTAAGATGGCGCCCTTCAGGCTGTCCTCATCATGCGCGCCATCCCACAGATGGAAGGCGACGGGGATGAACTGGCCGGGTGCCCATGTGGCTTCATGGTCGCCGGCTACCGCCAGAGCACGGTGCAGGATGACGCGGTACTGTGGTCATTCTCATAGCAGGCCTTCCGCCTGCACCGTGCCGGCTGGCACGGTTTCGGTGCGGTCGTGGCCGAAAGCACGGACACGCTCGAGGCCCGTACTCGCCCGCCACCAGTAGTCGACGTCGTGCCCGCGGTTACCCAGGATGAAATACGGTTTTTCACCGGCTAGCCAGGCCGCCTCTTCCAGCGGCCATTGCAGCGCCACCTGATCGGCGGGCTTGCCGTTGGCGCCGGTGTTGCCGGTGCCGTCATCCCATTCCAGAAAAACCGCTAGTTCATCGTCGTTGTACATCGCCCGCGCCGTGACGATGTCATGCGCCGGTTTGAACCAGCGGGGCTCGAGGATGATCTGACCGGCGAGCGGCACGTCGAGCAACGCGGCCTGTTCCCACGCTGGGTCATCGGGGCTGGTCGGGATCGGGCCTTCGACCCGTCCGACCTTCAGCACCTACCCGGTCTGCATCGGTCGCGACAGGCTCTTCACGTAGGCGGCCAGCGCCCAGCGCGGTCTTCCGTCTTAGGGATGCTGTCCACGAAGGCCGGCATCGGCGTACCGTTGAAGCCGGTGGTGAAGGTACGGTAGATGTCCTCGATGCGGTCACCGCTACGGAAGCACCAACTTTTCGGAAGTCCACCAGCCGGATTGGCTGGCCCCAGTCGTCCTTCAGGCCCCTGGCCGACACCCCGTCGCCACGTCCGAAGCGGCCATGGCACTACGGCAGGTACTTCTTCCAGGCCGGCATCGAGGTGCCGGGCAGGCCCTCGTTGATGACGCGGAACAGGTCGTGGTCGGTGGGCACCCGGCCCGATGGCGTCGAACGCACCTTGTACAGTGCCAGGGTGAAGTCGCGCGGGTGGGGATGGACGAAGTCGGCGGCCGGGCCGTCACCCTTTGCCCTCCATGCCATGGCACTGGGCGCAGCGATCCTCGTAGAGTTGCCTGCCCAGCGCCGGATCGGCCAGGATTGGCGCCATTCCAGCCGGCTCCATGGTCATCTCGGCCGCTGCTGGCCCGGCGAGGGGGAGAAGAACCAGAACCATGGTGGCAATCCGGCAAAGGTCAGTAGCTCGCATGAAGGGCCTCCTCCCAGCTTCGCGGGGTGGCGCCCGGAGCCGGCGTAGATGTAGAGGATCGCTCGCCACACCTCGTCCTTGGACAGGAAGTCCTACCAGACGGGCATGGCCGAGTTCCAGGGCGTCGCCCCCCTTGGGCAGTCCTGGTCCGCCGGTCGAAACGCGCCAGAACACGAAGGACTCCTGAAGCATGGTAATGGTGCCGACGTCACGGAAATTGGCCGGCCGGGGACTGAACGTGGACGCGAAAGGACCGTCGCCGGCCAATGTATCGCCATGGCAGAAGAAGTAGTTCCGGTAATAGATCCGCTTGCCCTCGGCGATGCCGGCGGCAAGTTGCCCGGCATCGGTGCACAAGGGGTTGATAAGACCGGCTAGTTCCACCTGTCTGCCCCGAAAGGTAAAAACGCCGGGTGGCTGGGGATGGATGACCCGCGGCTCGAACGGGGCATCGAGCGAGGGCGCTGTCCATAGGAATGCTCCCCAGCCGGCCAGCACTGGAATGCCGGCAAGGACGATGGCCTGCACGAGGCGTTGGGCCCGGGCCCGCGAACACGGCGCACAACGGTGCGGCGAAAGCCTGGAAGCGTTTCTCGTTTGCAACGACGAACAAGAGGATTGCCGCTGTCACCAGGACCATGTAGATGGTCAGCACGCTGGCCGGAACAGGTGGCCGCACCAGCAGCCGGAAGCCAACCAGAACGCCGAGTCACACGAGAACGGCAAGCGGCAACGTGAAGCGGACGATCATGGCCCCAGCCTCTCTTCGCGTCGTACCGATGACGTGCCATCTGCGCGACGCGCCAGGGCCAGTGTCCCCAGCATACCCAGGTTGTGAACACCAGGATGACGAGCCAGAGCCGCACACCCTCATGGGACCAGGGCGAGGCGGCCCCGGTTGCATTCCAGGACAGGCCGGCAAGGTAGGCGACGATCTCCATGCGATCCCCCCCTCGGGTATTTCAGTGCCGGGCGGCATGATGCCGGCCTCGAAGTCTTCGGCAATCCAGGTGGTGGGATCGGCGATCTTCGTTAGGATCTCGGCCGGCCCGCGGCGACGGGCAACCTCGGTCAGGACCGGCTCGACCTCGCCGCCTTCACCATCCACCATATGGCAGCCAGTGCAACCGTGCTGGTCCATCAGGGCGCGGCCGCGGTGGACGGGTTCCATCCTCTGCTTCGACTGGGCGACGTCTTCGGCCGTGACGGTGGGCGTAAGCCCGCCGAGCGACTGGAGATAGGCCACCACCGCCTTGATCTCGACCGGGGTCAGGTTGGCTGACGCGACCTCAGGGCAGATGGCATCCTTTTCGGATAGCCCTCGACCAGAAAGGCATCGGGATCGGTGAGGGACTCGAGCAGGTAATCCTCGCCGGACAGAGGTGGCTTGCGTGATGGTGCCCTGCCGGCCGCCTGGCGCAGGTCGGTGCCGCGCTCGTTGCCGGTTTCGGTGTCCTTGTGGCAGATCAGACACCCCCCCTTGCTGCGCAGCAGTTCCTGGCCGATGGCGACCAGCTCCTCAGGAGCCGTGCCTTCCCTGATCACCTTTTTCGCCGGCGGATGCTCCTCGAACTGCGGGACAAGCTGGCCGACGTAGGCATAGACGCCAACCGTCGCCAGCACGAAGACGAAGATGCGGAAAGAAGGTGCGCGGCACGGTCAGGCCTCCCCGCCGGCGGGATGATCCTTGACGCGGATGGCCAGCGCGAACACCCCCGCCACCATCAGGAAGAACACGACGACGATCGACGAGACAATCAAGGTCGCGTGACCGTAGGTCATGGTGTAGGCGTTCGCGCTCTCATCCATCACCCGCTCGTACACATGCCAGTACTGGCGGATGCCGGAGCAAATCGAGCATCAGAAGAGCGAAGGCATGTTCGCGTGCCAATCGCACCGCCGTGGCACCATCGGCAGCCCCGAGCACCTCATGATCCGCACGTGCCAGAACCTCAGCCAGTGTCTCGCGGATGGTGGCATCGTCGTCTACCACATTGCGCCACCGTCCCGGTGGCATGAAGGGCGTTGATGACCAGACTGAGCAGGACCTGCTTCAGGTGGTTGGGACCGGCCCACAGCGGCGGCGGTGCGGCATCGCAGGTCTTGTAGCCGATGGTGACGCCTTTCAATGCCACCTCCTTGCGGGTCCACAACAGAATGTCTTCCAGGATTTCACCAAGCTGGCAGGCGGTCGGGTGCATTTCCTGGGGCGCAGCGAAGCCGTGGAAGGTGCGCAAGAACACAGCGCCAGGATGCCCCCCGTCTGCGGTGTTATGGATGATGGTGGTAAGGTGATCTCGTCATAGTTGAGTGCCGTGGTCCGCGCTTGCACCTCGCTTTCCAGGACCTTCTGGCGGTGGGCGAGCAAGGCATAGTACTGCTGGAGTTCCTCCGCCATCACGTTGAACTACCGGCCCAGTTCGGCGATCTCGTCACGCCCCCGGATCGCCAGCTGCCACGAGAAGTTGCCCCTGGCGATTTCCGCGACCTCCTCCTTCAGCAGCATCAGGGGGCGCAGAAGGTGGGTGGAGAGAAGGAATCCCGACGCCGCGGTGACAGCCAGACTCACGGCGAGGACAGCGTAGAGGATGTAGAGGATATAGAGGTTGAAAACGGCCTCGAGGAGACGCCTTCTTGGGAAAGCCAGAGCGGCGATCTATTCTTTCGGCCCGTCGGCCGGGGCAATGGTAACGGGGGCGAAGGCGAAAATCCAGTCGCCAGCGACTTCGGTCCCGCCGTCGCCGGCCAGAATACGGCCAAGCACCGCCCGGGGGATAGGCGGCGTCCGTGGCGGAACGGGCCAGGTAAAATCCCGAACGGTTGAACAGATAGGTAATGCCACCACGCATGCCAGCTATCTGCTGGATCTGATCCAGCATGATTTCGGCGTAGAGGTTGATGACCAACAGCCCTCGGATCGCGCCATCCGTGTCGCCCTCGACATTCAGGTCGAGCGGCGAGACATAGATCTCGCCTGCGCCCAGGCTCAGAATCTCATGGACGTAATAGCGGTTCGACTTGTCCTGAAAATCACGTTCGGTCACGATGTCGACCTCACCATCGCGCCGGTCCACACGTATGACCTCATGGCCACGGGTATCCAGGTAGCGGATCTGATAGATATGCGGATAGGCCTCGGCGAGCGTGGCGAAGTCCCGTTCGATCCGCTGGCGCGCTGGCCCGATCGTGCCCTCCCTTGCCGCTGCCGCCACCAGGTAGGCGCGACTGCCGTCATCAGAAAGGC
This sequence comes from uncultured Rhodobacterales bacterium, assembly GCA_964624075.1. GTDB lineage: Bacteria > Pseudomonadota > Alphaproteobacteria > Rhodospirillales > Rhodospirillaceae > CAZUWH01. The sequence goes on along the minus strand of CAZUWH010000002.1, from coordinate 34,633 downwards.
CAGATAGATCCGACCGGCAAGCCCCCGGGCTTGCGGCAGCAACGTTCTCCATCCTAATGCCGCTATCGATCGCATGCGCATCCAGACCCCGCCGTCGCAGCGCTTCGACGAAGCTGTTCCTGCCCCTTGTCCGTGCATTTCCTTCATGGGCCTCTGGCATGCCGGCCGTGGCTAGGCTCTTCTTGGGAACCGCAACTACGTTGGCACTGCACGCAGCGTTTCACGCCGTCTTTTCGGAACTGCCTCTGTCAAGGCCTGAGCGCCCCGGACTAATACGGTTTCCGGAAATTTTCCGGACTCCGCATAATACCTTTGAGCCTTGATCGGTCACGATCAAGGCTCAAAGGTATTACAATGGACGCAAGCCCGGCGGCCCAAGCAGACGTTCTGCCGGTCCCGTCCATTCCGGGCGCAGGATGTGCTCGACCGCTTCGATCACTATTGGCACGGGGATACTGTCGATCGCGCGATTACCGAAATCAGCGGCCCTGATGGCCACGACGCGATGCGACCACGGCGCATATTTTTTCGGGTCAGTGGGGCCGAACAGCGACACCATGGGGCAGCCGCCAGATGCCAGCATATGCCCGGTGCCAGAGCAGTTCGCCACCGCCGCGGCTAGGCGCTGTCCCAGAGCAACCGTCAGGGCCGGGCCGGCCGAGAGATCGGGGAACAGCGCCGATGGAACCTCGACACGCAGGAATGCCTCCCATTCCGCCTCGACCGGACCGAGAATGAACACTGGAACGCGACCCTGCGCGGCCTGTTGTTGTGCCACAGCGATATACCCGTCCAGCCGCCAGCACTTGCCGCGCACCTTGTTACCGGCACCTGGCGCCAGGCCAATGTAGACCGGCCCGGACAGCAGCAGGGCGGCTGCCCGCTCATGCCATTCGGCTGGTAAGGGGAGGGGATCGTAGGGGGCTTCGACAACGCATCCGGTCGCCGCCGAGAGCAGTTCGAGCAGCCGATGGACCAGGCGCGGCGAACGAGACTGACCTGGGGGTGGCCGGCCATCCGAGAACCACCAATGCCACGTTCTGGCGATGAAGCGCTGATGGCCGATCCGGCGTGCCTGCAGCGTGCAACCCGGATGGGACTGTGTATCGATGACCAGATCGAAGTGGCGCCCGGGCAGAATCGCACCCTGGTTCAGAGCTGCCACCATTGTCTTTGGCATGCTCAAGTCGCGGATCACCTCGCTGACATGGCCTGCAAACAATGGCGCCAAGGCTCCCAGCATGAGCGGCTCACCCAACCCCGGACCCCAGCTGATGTGGGTATCGTGAAACCAGCGCCGAAGGGCGTGCAGAAAGGGTAATTTTATGATGTTTTCGCCAAGCGCATAATCTACACTGTTGCCGGCAATAACAAGGATTGTCCTTACCATTGGTTGTACATACAATCCGGTTCGCTTCTGGTCGATGATCTGAAGCCACCACATGCGCTTTCTACCACGCTGAACCAGCGGGCACGATACAAAACTCCTCTGTCCGGCGTTCAGAGGGTGCGGGCATGCGGGAAAACACTGCCGCCCGCTTGTATGCAGGTGGTTATTCTATGATCGCCTCCCCAACCAGATCAAGCCCTGCATGAGCAGCAATTCTCAGTATAGAATTCATTCCAAATCGCCTTGACAGGCTCCACCCCCCCTCCAGAGAGAGAGGGTTAGGACAGGTCAGGCTCGTTATCGATGTAGATGAAAACCACTTGCATTCGCAGCCAGAGGCATATGAATCGTACTAGTTGTAAATATGTCGCAAAAACTTTCAGAATCAGGTTAGAAAAGAACGATGGCGAGACAATTTTACCTCTTTGAGTTTATAGATCTTGCGATGACTCTCTGAGAGATTGCTTTACCCTTTGCCATGACCAGCCAGGCGGTGGCCTCGGGTGAGGTCAATGTCTACACCGATCGGCAGATATTTCTGATCGGCCCCCTGCTCAAAGCCTTCACCCAGGCCAGCGGCACCAAGGTTAGCATCGTTTACATGAAGGGACGGCATCGAGGAGCACATGAAGGCCGAGGCTTGCAACAGCCCGGCCGACGCGGTCGTCGCCAAATATGCCCCAACCGCGCCAACGCCCTGAAGCTTCTGGAGTTCCTGTCCGATGACAAGGCGATCGACTTCAATGCCGGTCCCTGACCTCAGACCATGGTCGGGACCCTGGCACCAAGGATGGTTTCGGTACGGCGGTATCCTTTTTGGTGCCGCCGTCCGGCTTTTCGTGATAACCGCTTTTGTTTGCCATCGGGGGTGGCATTCTGTTTTCAAAATGGACTTGGAATGGCAGCCTGGCCCTGCAGACCAGACGACTGAGCGCACGCCCATGCGGAAGAGACGGGGGCGATTCCCCCACCCTGACCGGTTATACCTGTGCCGAAGGCAGAGACTACCCGGACGCGCCCTCGGCGGCCAGCCCGGCTTGATCCTCAATGTCTGGACCGTGGGCAGCCTGGGCGCCACCATCATCGTGCTACTGTCGGTTTATTCCGCCTTTGTCCTGGCCCTGTTTCCGACTGAAAACATCTGGCCGCATCTGCTCGACCCCGTGCTGCCGGGCTATATCCCCACTACGCTCTCCCTGATGGTCTGGGTCTGCATCGGCACTTTCATCATCGGCACCGGCACCGGCACCGCCTGGCTGGTCGGCATGTGCCAGTTTCCGGGGCGACGGATTTCTCGAGTGGGCATTGCTGATCCCTCTCGCCATGCCGGCCTACGTCATCGCCCACGTCTATACCGACCTGCTGGAATTCTCGGATCAGGTGTAGTCTATGCTGCCAGACGTCTTCGGCTAGTATACGTCAAAGAATTACTGATTCTCCGAGATCAGATCCCTGGGCGGGGCGATAGCGATGATGGCTCTGGTGCTTTACAATTACGTCTATTTGCTGTCCAGATCTGCCTTTCTTGAACAGGTGGTAGCAGTTCTTGAGGCCAGCCACACCCTGGGCTGTTCGCCCTGGAAGAGCTTCATGCGGGTCGGCCTGCCCATTGCCCGGCCATCGATCATGGTTAGCATCACCCTCGCCCTGATGGAAGCGTTGAACGATTTCGGCACCGTCGATTATCTCGCCGTCCGCACGCTGAGTGCCAGCATATTCAATGTCTGGCTGCATATGTGCAACCTGGGCGGCGGCGCCCAGATCGCCGTGGTGGTGCTGCTGTTCGTAGGAACCTTGATCCTACTGGAACGGGCGGCACGGCGCCGGAAATGCTATCACAGCACCGGCAACTGCCACGCGTGCCCGCCCCGTATCCGGCTCGACGGCTGGATGGCCGGGGGAACGGTGGCCACCTGCCTCCCTGCCCATCCTGCTGAGAATCGTGGTGCCGGGAGCACGGCCGGCCAGCGACGCCGTCACCCATCTCGATGGCATCCTGGGCCGCCAGCTTCCCCGTCCCACGCCCGCAACAACAGCCTGGTCCTAGCGGCTTCCACCACCGCTGTCGCCCTGGGTCTGTTCCTGGCCTATACCGGGCGGCTCGGGCACGGCGCGCTGCTCACCAACAGCCTACGCATAGATTCCCTGGGCTATGCCACGCCGGGGGCGATGCTGAGGGTGGGCATTCTCTACCCTTTCGGCCATTTCGACAACATGGTCGATGCCTTCATGCAGAACTTCTTTGACCTTTCGACCGGATTGCTGCTGTCTGGGACCATGTTCACCCTGCTTTACACCTATATCGCGCGTTTCCTTGCCCTGTCTGTGCGGTACCCTGGAAGCCGGACTGACCCGACTGGAACGGAGCACAGCCCGCACCTTGGGGCGCAGGCCGGCGGGCGTGCTGCGCCCGGTGCACGTTCCCCTGCTTCGGGGCAGTCTGGGCACTGCCGCCATTCTGGTTTTCGTGGATACCATGAAGGAACTGCCGGTTACCCTGATGCTGCGCCCTTCCAATTTTGATACCCTGGCCACCCATGTTTATCAGTTCGCCAAGGAGGAACAGCTTGAAATCGTCCTGGTCGGGCTTCTGCCGACCCTCCTACTTTCCCGCACTATTTCCTAAGGCCGCGCTTGACGTGACACGCTGCGCGCCCAGGTGCGTGCGGAAACGGCCCGGATCCTGAAGGATAAGTGGAGTGGCAATCCTGCTGGTGACCAACGACCCGGAAGAAGCGATGCTCATGGCCGATCGGATCGAGCTTCTGGGCCCGGATGGGCGGGTACATCAGTCGGGAACGCCAGAGGAAATCTATTTCACGCCAGCCTCGCCCTTCGTCGCCCGTTTCCTGGGACCATTGGAAACCCTGAAAGGCGTGGCGACAAACGGGCCGGACCTAGGACGGTCCTGGGCGCGAGGTACCGGCCCCTGGGCTGGAAGACGGGCAGTGGGCGCAGGCTCGAGTCCGGCATGAAGGACCCCGGCTCAGCACCGGCCTGAAAGGGGAAGCGGCAGTCCGGGTGGCAGATTCCCGTCTGCTGGGCGGAGCTAGCCACGCCCACTTCCGTCTGGTGGGCCCCGGTGCCGATGACGGCAGCAAGGAATACGAATGCCTGCCCCTGGTCGGTTTCCCTGCCTACTACGACGAACGGCTGGCCTTCATCTTTTCCAAATGACCATCGATATAAATGCAAACAATTCGGGGGGCTCGACTTGCCTGACTGCCCGGAAGACCCGGCTGGATTTCCGAACCAGAAAGCGGCACCCCTAAACCGTTCATCGATTCATGGATGCCGTTCGAAGTGCATCCTGTTTGCTGCCACTCTTGACGTTCGAATATGAAACTCGAACTCTCTCGTCCTTATCTCGCATCGCGCGACACACCGTATTTCTCGGTTTCATTACTTGCTGACCTGTCTCTGCTTCTGGAGCATGCAGCTGTCAGTGGATCATCTCGGGTACAGAACCTTTCATCATGCTGCGGGCAATATCGGCCATTAAGTCGGCGATACTGTTGAGGACCTCGGCGCGCCGAGGGACTTCACGCGCTGTGGCGCGCATTTCAACAGCCGCATAGTGAAGGGCCGCCGCTGCGATTTCATCATCGACCATCGGTTTGATGTTAAGCAGTTTGCCTCTGATCATTGCCGGTGTTCCTCCAGAAGAAGCATATTCGGCTTCAAGGCAGCACCATACTATGAAGTGTTGGAACAATGTCAAGATATCGTTTCGAGTCAGATATTATGTCACCATGAATGCAGGACTGAATCGTGAATTTCTAATCAAGATATCGCTGAAATGTTGAAACTGGTTATGCGAACGATTGGCTTATTGCTACTACTGTCAATAGGCCAGAGGGTTGAAAACTGTTTCCGCGCCGGCACGGTGTCAGCCATAACCCTGGGTCCCATGGCCCGGGAAAAGGGACGGGATTGTTCTCGCGGCACTGCTCGAAATTTTTCCATGAGGAAGAAAAAAGATGGGAAGATAACCTTTGCCTGTCACACACGGCGTATCGTACACGGTTCATGTTGTGCAGCTTACCCTATGAACGGTATGGTAAACATCCTCGGCAACCAGACGCTTCGCCCTGGACAGACCGGGGAGTCTGGGTGACAATCACCTCATGCGACAGACATGGGACACGAGTGACCGGTTATGCCTGAAACCGAAACCGCCCAGAATGACACGGAAACGCCGGCCGTGTTTCCTGCCATGCTAGGGTGCATGCATGGACCCAATCATAAAGTTTGAACATAAGTTCTTTACCTTGTTTCTCGGGATGTTTTTTGCGTTGTCCGAACAGACGCAGCAGCCAGCCTTGTTCCTGAAAATGGGAGAGATCGAGGCCGCCCTACCCCTGCCAGGAATCCGGCAGGAATTCATGATCGGGGACGACTCGGCAGACGGCCGCATGCTGCAGATGATTAGCGAGGCGCTTGGTTATGTCCACGGCCTGCGGGCGGGGGACCCGCTGCCAAAGGAAATCTTCAGCACCGCGGCCTCACGGTCTCCGTCGGAGCGGCATGTTGTCATTGCCTATCAGCGGCTAACAATGCAACTCGCGACCTGGCTGGGCCGGTGACGAACACGTCATCTCCAATCCCACAGAACTGATGCAGGTTGCCAACGATCCGTTAGCACAAAAGAAAGTCAATATCGCTTTTGCCGAGGCCGCCGAATGTCTTGGCATTGGCCGGACGCGGAAACAGGAAGTGGTGGACTACATCGAGAGGATGGCCAAGAAACTGGCCTACATTGAGGCCTTGCGTGATCGTTTCAAACGGGTACTCATGGTACAGCAGAAAATCCAGGGGGTGCGGCGGCTTTATGGTCACGAACGCAGTGCTCTTGAAATCGCCGACCCGGTGGCGCGACTGATCGAGCTGGCTGTGCGACAATTCTGCGAAGGCTTCGATGAAATCGACGTCCAGACAGGCGGGATCCTGGCTATTCTCAAGAACATCGATAGCCAGATCCAGTTCATCTCCAGTATCCATAACCTCCTTTATCGTCGTCTGATGAGCTGGGACAGTATCGTCACCAGGTGGAAGCCCGTTCCAGTGCAACGCTCGGAAAGGAGCCTCGACCTTTTACGCGAGACCTATCGATTCCTCGCTCCCCGTTTCATGCAGGTCAAGGAATGGGTTCTGGCGACCAAGCCGGACCGTAAAAAGAAAAAGGCGCTCATGCGTACTATGGTATGGTAGGCGGTTTTATGCGTCGTGGTGCCATCGCTCTTCTGGGTGGCTCGTTCAATCCTGCTCATGCTGGACATCTCCATGTCAGCTGGATGGCTTTGCGTGTCCTAGGTGTTAGTGAAGTATGGTGGCTGGTTTCTCCCCAGAACCCGTTGAAACCCGCCATCGACATGGCACCACTGGCCTGGCGGCTGGCGCGCGCGCGCGCCGTCGCCACATCGTGCCGCCAGATCATCGTTTCTGACATCGAAACCAGGCTGGGAACCCGTTATGCGGTCGATACCATCGGACGCCTGCGCCAGTGCTATCCGCATCGCCGCTTCATCTGGCTGATGGGCGCTGACAATCTGGTCCAGATGCCATGCTGGTGGCGGTGGCCGCGTCTGTTCTATCTGGTACCCGTTGCGGTTCTGGCACGGTACCCTTATTCTCTGAGGGCATTGGCCAGTGCGGCAGCACGGCGTTTCGCCCGTTGGCGCGTTTCCCCGCTCCAGGCTCGTGTCCTGGCCAGACGGAAACCGCCGGGATGGGTTTTTCTGTCCATCCGTCCGCATCCGGACTCGGCCACCCGAATCCGTGCTGCTTCCGGTCTCTGGTGGGAGCGGGAAAAGAGTGAATAAACAACAGACCAACAACACACAGACAAGGCAACAGACCGGTTTCCTGTGCTCCACGGTCGGTCCGTTCGATCTAGACGAAATGCTCGATCTGATTGCGCGCTCGCTCGCCAACGACAAGGCAGAAGATGTCATTGTCGTCAACCTGAACGGCAAGGCCTCCTTTGCCGATTACATGGTCATTGCCACGGGACGTTCGGCGCGCCAAGTCGGCGCCATGGCCGAGCATCTGCTGGGAGGGCTGAAAGCCTGCGGCGTGACCGTTAGGTCCGAGGGCATGCGCGAATGCAACTGGGTGCTGCTGGATGCCGGCGATATGATCGTTCATCTCTTCAGGCCGGAAGTGCGTGCGTTCTACAGCCTGGAGAAGATGTGGGGTGCACAGGACGCGACGGGTGCGCTTCATGCCTCTTATACCCATGAGCGTAAACCTTGACTTACGCTCATGGGACCGCCGCGACTGCGGCCCACCAGCACCTGGGGGAGCCTTGATCAGTCCGATCAAAGCTCAAAGGTGTTAAGCTGGGGTAATGGATATCGTCGTAGCCACCGTGGGACGGATTGGAGCCGGGCCAGAACGGGATCTGTTTGTACGTTATACGCTTAGGTTGCACTGGCGCGTGGCGGTGGTCGAAGTCGTGGAAAAGCGGCCACTGCCACGACTGGAACGGATGGCCCGGGAAACAGCCCTCCTCCTGGCTGCCCTGCCCAGGAGAGCAACGGTGGTGGCCCTGGACGAACGGGGAACAGTGTTTCCCTCCGCAGTGCTTGCGGCACGTTTGCAAGCGTGGCAGGAGAAAGGGACCGGCTGCTGTGCGTTCGTCATCGGTGGTGCTGATGGCCTGACGGAGGCGGTACGCGAACGAGCCGAACTGGTCTTGTCGCTTGGTCTCATGACCTGGCCACATCGGCTGGTTCGTGTGCTGCTGGCTGAACAGCTTTACCGTGCGCAGAGCCTGCTTGACGGTCATCCCTATCATCGGGGGTAGACAAGAAACAGGCCTGTGTGCCCGTATGTACAGGACGTCATTATGACGAAGAATGTCACGGACGGGTTAGAAATCAAGATCCTCGTAATGGCGCGGTGGAGGCGTTCCGGGGACCTGTTCGCGCAACAGAGGACGGAAGCTGGGACGGGATTTCACGCGTGCATACCAGTCCTTGGCCCCCTGATGTTCCTCCCATGGGACATCGCCGGTGTAGTCGACCGCCGACAGATGCGCCGCGGCTGCCAGATCCGCGAGCGACAGGGAATTGCCCGCCAGCCAGCGTCGCCGTTCGGTCAGCCACGCGATATACTGAAGGTGCGTATGGATATTGGCCCGGCCAGCCCGGATGGCACGGGAATCCGGTTCGCCGACCCCGGTCAGCCGCTTGCCTATCTTCTCACCAACCAGATTAGCCGTGACCTCTCGATTGAATTTATAGTCGAACCATGCCACCATGCGGCGTACTTCTGCCCGGGCGGCCGGTTGCTGCCCGCCCAGCAGGGAAGGATCCGGGTAGACTTCCTCAAGGTATTCACAAATCACAGTAGAATCCACCACCACCATGCCATCCTCCTCCACCAGCACCGGAACTTCACCAGCCGGGTTGAGAATCATGAACTCCGACCGTCGCTCCCACGGGCGCTCGAGAACGAGATCGAAATCGAGTTTCTTCTCGGCCAGGGTGAGTCTGACCTTGCGACAGTAAGGCGACAGCCAGAGATGAAACAGCGCACGCATGCCATTCCTTGTAGATCAAAGCATTCTGACCGAAAAGACCCGGGGAGCGGGGGGAAACCATGCCTTGTTTCGCCTACGCCTTTTGAGAGAACCAAAACGTTGGGGAGGCTCTCCCGCACTTCCCTCGAATCCGATTCATTCCTGCCATTCCTACGCACCTGGATCCCTGGATCGTGACCGGTCAGGGCCCTCCCGCCTACAGAGGAACGCCCAGGGCGGCGGCGATGGCCGGCCGGTCCAGTCCCTTCAGACCGATGACCACCAGCCGGCTGCATCGTGACTCGGTTGCATGCCATGGCCGATCGAAATAATGCTGGATTCGCGGGCCAACCCCCTGCACCACCAGACGCATGGCCTTATCCGGCACATTGAGAAACCCTTTGACACGAAGGATGTCATGATCTACCATCGCTGCCTGTAAACGTGCCTCCAGGGCATCCAGGTCGGTGATAGCGGGCAAGGTAAGCGCAAAGCTTTCGAAATCGTCGTGATCATGGTCGCCGAGACCATCGTGAGAGGAGGGGCGGTCTGACAGATTCTCCTCCGCTGCGGCCTTCAGCCCCAGCAAAAGCCTGGGCTCGATCCGGCCATGACGAATGGAAACCAGCCTGACGCCCGCTCGCAGACGAGCTGACAGATCCCCGATCACGACCGCAAGCGTTTCGACCCCGACTAGGTCTGTCTTGTTCAGCGCAACCATGTCGGCGCATAGGAGCTGATCGGCAAACACCTCCGCAAGCGGATTGTCGTGCGGTCCTTGCGCCATCTGCCAGGCGGGCGCATCGACGAAACGGCCATCGGCCACCGCTGCGGCGTCGATCACCGCCACCACACCATCCACCGTTACCCGCGAGCGGATTGCAGGCCATTGGAAAGCCTGGACCAGCGGCTTGGGCAAGGCCAACCCTGAGGTTTCGATGACGATATGGTCGGGCGGGTTGTCACGGCTGCCCAGCCTTTCCATCACTGGTAGGAAGGCATCGGCCACCGTACAGCACAGGCATCCGTTGGCCAGTTCGACGATATCCTCATCGGCACAGGCGGCCACCCCGCATCCCTCCAGGAGCGCGCGGTCGATGCCAACATCACCGAACTCGTTGATGACGACGGCGATCCGACGGCCATGATTGTTTTTAAGCAGGTGACGAATCACCGTCGTCTTGCCAACCCCCAGGAAGCCGGTTATCACGGTCGCTGGTATTTTGCGAAAACTGCGCGTTTTCATGAGCAGTTTCCCCTTTCTGTCTTTCTCGTTTTTCAATCGTGTCATTGGTAGGACGCATGCAATGGCTGTGTCCTGGCGCATACAAATGGCTGTCGGGAAAGTCGCGGGCTTCAAGCGTCCGCCCGACCAGAATCAATGCCGTGCGGGTGAAGCCCGCCGCCTTGACCTGATCGCGGATATCGGCCAGCGTCCCGCGCAGAATATGCTGGTCTGGCCAGGAAGCCCGATAGACCACTGCCACCGGGCAATCTGCGCTATAAAGCGGGGTCAGGTCACGCACCACCGCTGTCAGATTGTTGATCGAAAGATGAATGGCTAATGTAGCGCGGCCTTGTCCCAGTGTCGCCAGATCCTCTCCCGGCGGCATGGGCGCGGTGCGCACGGCGGTACGGGTCAGAATGACGGTCTGGCTCACCCCGGGCAGGGTCAATTCAGTCAGGAGGGCCGCGGCGGCGGCGGCAAAGGCCGGTACACCTGGTGTCACCGTGTAGGGAATGGCGAGAGCCTCAAGCCGGCGGATCTGCTCGGCAATAGCCCCATACAGGGAAGGATCGCCCGAATGCAGCCGGGCGACGTCTTCCCCCCTGGCATGGGCCTCGACCATGATGGCGATGATGTCATTTAGCGTAAGGGCAGAGGTATCGATGCAGCGTGCCCCCCCTTCCGCCGCGATATCAACTGGAACAAGTGAACCAGCGTATAGAACAACTTGACATTGCCGCAGCAGATTCAAACCACGCACGGTGATCAAATCCGCTGCCCCCGGTCCGGCGCCAATGAAGTGAACTGTCATGTGCCGCTGTCATTCCACTTCGGCGGAGCGATTCGCGTACACGATTCCCGCTGCCTTGTGTGCCCTGCCCTCCGGCGCATCGGCAGCCGGGCGTCATGAACCTCGGTGATCAGTGCCATCATGCACGGTTTCCCCCGAATAATACCGTATCAGGCCCATGGTGGATGAATCGTGTCCTTCCAGGGGAGCGTCCCCTTTAAGCTGTGGCAAAATTCTGCTCGCAAGCTGTTTGCCAAGCTCGACACCCCACTGGTCGTAGGAATTGACGTTCCATACCACGCCCTGCACGAAGATCTTGTGTTCATACAGCGCGATCAGAGCGCCCAGGGTATAGGGATCGATAACGCGCACCAGAATGGTGTTGGTCGGACGATTGCCAGAGAACACCTTGTGCGGCAACAGATCGGCCAGTTCCTGTCCTGTCAGCCCTTGTGCTTCCAGTTCGGCGCGCGCTTCTGTCTCGGTTTTGCCCCGCATCAATGCCTCGCATTGAGCGAACACGTTGGACAGCAGAATGGCATGGTGGTCGCTGATGGGGTTGTGGCTGCGGATTGGCGCAATGAAGTCGCATGGAATCAACCAGGTCCCCTGGTGAACAAGCTGATAGAACGAATGCTGGCCGTTGGTGCCAGACTCGCCGAACAAGATCGGACCGGTCTTGTAGGTGACAGCCCTGCCGTCATGGGTGACGCCCTTGCCGTTGCTTTCCATATCTGTCTGTTCAAGGTAGGCAGGCAGACGGTGCAGATACTGGTCATAGGGCAGAACGGCATAGGCACTGGCGTCGAAGAAGTTTACATACCACAGTCCGATCAAGCCCAACACCACCGGCATGTTAACCTCCAATGGCGCGGTGCGGAAGTGTTCGTCCATGGCATGGGCGCCGGAGAGCAGTTCCTCGAACCGGTCAAACCCGATGGTTACGGCGATGGACAGGCCAATTGCCGACCACAGGGAGTACCGTCCGCCAACCCAGTCCCAGAATTCGAACATGTTGTTGGTATCGATGCCAAACGCCGCCACGGCCTGTGTATTGGTGGACAGGGCGACGAAATGCTGGGCCACTGCCGCCTCGCCTAGTTTCTCCACGAGCCAGGCGCGGGCGCTTTTAGCGTTGGCGAGGGTTTCCTGGGTGGTGAACGTCTTCGAGGCAATGATGAAAAGGGTTGATTCGGGGTCGAGGTGGCGACAGGTCTCAACAATATGGGTTCCGTCCACGTTGGAGACGAAATGCGGCCAGATCGCGGGATGATGATAGGGTTTGAGTGCCTCCGTCACCATCACCGGTCCCAGATCCGAGCCGCCGATGCCGATGTTGACGATATCGGTAATGCGCCGTCCCGTGGCGCCCGTCCAGCTTCCGCTGCGCACGGCTTCGCAGAAGCCTTTCATCCTGGCCAGGACGGCGTTGATCCTAGGCATGACGTTTCCCCCGTCTACTAGGATCGGCCGGTTGGAGCGGTTGCGCAATGCCACGTGCAGCACGGCGCGGCTCTCGGTGGTATTGATTTTCTCACCACTGAACATGCGGGCACGTTGCCCTTCCAGATCGCGTTCACGGGCAAGCTGCACCAGAAGCCGCATGGTCTCAGACGTGATTCGATTCTTCGAATAGTCAACCAGCATATCGCCCATACGCAGCGAGAAGATATCGAACCGCTTGGGATCCTGCGCGAACAGATCGCGCATATGCGTATCCTTGATGATTCGGTAGTGCTCGCTCAGGGCCCGCCATGCAGCAGTATCGGTCAACGAAGTCATAACCTCCCCTCTCTCTCTTTTCTCTTTATTTGCCTGTTCGCCCGTTGGCGTTCCCCTATGCCAGCTTATTGCCCGTGTCTACCAGCCGCTAGAGCAGCCTCTTCGACTTGACGCAAAGGATCATCAGCCCGGGAGCCATCGAAGCTATAAAGCGCAAACAGATCCTCAGATGCCAAGGCAGCGGCAACTTCGGCCTCACGACCGTCCAGAAAATGCCTGTACTTCCCGTCCTCGGTCAGGAAGTGCGTGACCAGCCGGCCGGAAAGGCAGGCATTTGCGATGGCACCCCGCCCGGCGGCGGATCGGTATAGATTTCGCGGAATGCCCCCGACCACACCACGAATGCCTGATGGCAGGCACGATGGTCGGCAAGTCCAGGATAATTCAGGCACTCCAGCAGACTTTCTTCACGGCGGAAATGAGTCCGCACGTGATCACAGAAGAAGATTGCGAGACTCGCTACCACGTCGGCCCCCGTGCCATCGGCTGGGGCCTAGCCAAGCTAGCTCAGCACACCGAGCAGGTCGTCGTCGAGTGCACCGACACCAACACACACCCCCCCGGTCCACTCGGTCGGAATGGGCATGGGACGACCTCGCAATTTTTTCGACCGACCTGCGGGGGAGCCACTCGCCCTCGCCGCCTTCGACTCCTTTCTACAACCGCTTCGCCTTGCGCGGCACGAGTACCGTATAATCGAAGTCGAGCACGACTTGTGAGTCGTATTTCTTGTCATCGAGTTTGTAGGGAAAATCGCTGCACGGCTTGTCCTTCACGGCCACCGTCCGCAACCGCAATGTGCCTATATCGTCACGCCGCGGCAGGGTCGTCTTGTCCAGAACCTCAGACCAGCAATAAATCGTGTTACCGGCAAAGGTCGGGTTAGCGTGGGTGCCAGCGTTAATGGCAACCATCCGGAACGCATTTTCCAGTCCGTTGAATGATAGGGCCCGCGCCAGTGAAATGATATGACCACCGTAGACTAGCCGTCGTTTGAACCGTCCTTGTGACTGCTCGTGTAAGTTGAAATGTACCTTGGCGGTATTCTGATAAAGACGGGTGGCCATCTGATGCTCCGCCTCTTCGATCGTCATGCCATCGACATGGTCGATCCTTTCGCCGATTTCATAGTCATCCCACAGATAGGGACTGCCGGCCAGGCGCAGATCATAGCCCGACATCCGTAGCTGGTGCGGAAACATCAAGGCTGACGCCGGCACGGCCTTGGGCAGATTGGGAATGATAGGGCTGATGCCGGGCGGGCTTTCGGTCCGTTTGCGCACCATCACCCAGCGCACGTAGTCCACCACCATTTCATCATGCTGATTGAGACCGGTGGAACGAACATAAACAACACCGGTCTTGTTGTCGGAGTTTTCCTTGAGACCAATGACTCGTGACACGGCGGTAATGGTATCGCCCACATACACCGGCACACCGAAATGGCCATCGGCGTACCCCAGATTGGCAACGGCATTCAGCGAGATTTCCGGCACCGTCTTGCCAAAGACGATATGGAAGGCGAGCAGATCGTCGACCGGTGCATCCGACAGACCAACAGCTTTCGCAAATTCCCTGTCCGAGCTGATGGCAAACCGAGGGCTGAATAGAGCCTGATAAACCGCGATGTCACCAGCGGTGACGGTGCGCGGCGTGGAATGAATCAGTTCCTGATCGAACTTGAAATCTTCGAAGAAGTTGCCGGGATTGGTTTTGGTGCCAGTCATAGCAGCCCCCTGATTGGGCCTCCTGTCCCTGTTACGGACGGAAGCGAACCTCTTCTCGTTCATGACCCAGAAACCACCTCTCCCTGGCGAAGAAGCGGCGCTCGGCCAGTCATTCCTGCTCCACCGGTTCCACCGGATGGCACTACCCCAGTTCAGCCGTCGCTGTCATGCAAGGCATGCCATCGGGACCTTGCGCTTCCAGCTCGACCTTGTCCTCAGACGGTCGCCCGATCAGGTGGAACGGGTGCATGTCAAACAGCGGCACCCGGCCACGGAATGAATAGCCCACGACGGGACGGTCGGCATTGTGGCGAACCAGATCCATCAAAAGCGTCGCCGTCAACGGTCCGTGGACCACCAGACCGGGATAGTTTTCTTCGCTCATGGCATAGGGACGATCGTAATGGATGCGGTGGCTGTTGAAGGTAATGGCCGAGAAGCGGAACAACAACACCGGGGTGGGCGTGATCACCTTGACCCACGCTCCCGTGGCCTGGCGTGGCACATCGGCAGCCGGCACGGGCGCAGGCACCACCCCGCCGGGTTCACGATAGACGATATCCTGTTCCTCTTCGACACACAGCCGACCATCCTGGATGATCCGGTAGCGGACGGTCACGAACACGAGCGTGCCCGTGCCACCCTTTTTTTCCTGGACGGCAATGACTTCGCCGGCGCGGGTGGCGGGCCGGCCGATCACCAGCCGATTGGGGAACTTCATCCGCGCCCCGGCAAACATGCGCCGCGGCAATGCCACCGGCGGCAGGAAGCCGCCGCGTTGCGGATGGCCGTCGGGACCAATCTGGGCCATCGGCGCACGTGGCAGAAAGAAGAACCAGTGCCACAGCGGCGGCAACCGGTCGCCTTCCTTGAGCGCCGTGGTCGCATCATCAAGAACATTGAGAACAGCCTGAACAGGTGACAGGCTGATGTCATCCGTGCGGCTTTCCTGCGACCCGATCCAGTCGGAATAGTTGACACCCTGCTCAGTCATTGTCTTCCCCCTTTACAGCTCAACGGGGCCGGCGACGATTTTATTATCGCGCAATCGGCCGATTTCGGTGTCGCTGAGCCCCAGATCCTGGGACAGAATTGCATCGGTATGCTCGCCCAGAAGTGGCGCCCGCTTCGGGGTTTCGCGCGGACAGGCGCTGAAGTCAAGCGGCGAGCCCGGGACCAGGAACCGACCAATACCCGGTTGCTCCAGTTCGGCAAACATCGGATTCCCAGTCGAGCAGCGCGGGTCCTGTTCGACCATCTGCCGAAACGTCTGGTACGGTCCCCAGCAGACGCCTGTGCCTTTGAAGGCTTCCCGGACCTCCTCCAGGCTCCGTGCCGCCACCCACGGCCGGATCAGCGCCGAAATAGCCTCTGAGGCCTTGAACCGCTCGCCTTCCCGCGCCAAATCGATACCAAGGGCCTGCTCCAGGGCCTTGAACCGGTCGGCGAGCCCCATCACCTTGCCCAGTTCCTCCCACATGCGTCCTGTGACAACCACGATGTAGAGGAACCGGCTATCCCTGGTCTCGAAATCGGAACCGTAGGCCCCATACAGGTAATTGCCGTAGGAACGCCGGTCTTCCTCGTTGATCTGTACCTCGGCAATATAGCCTAGGTTGCCGACCATGGCGAAGGCGATGTCCGACAGGGCCATCTTGACGAACTGCCCCTGGCCAGTCCGGCTGCGATAGCGTTCCGCCGCCAGCACCGCGAGCGCCACATTGATTCCACAGACCGCATCCCATGCCGGCATGACATGATTGACCCGATTACCACCCGGCCGGCCCGGCACCTGTCCGGTCACGAAGGGAAAGCCGACGGCACAGTTGATAGTATAGTCGACTGCCGAAGTCCCGTCCGAACTGCCGACCAGATTGACCATAATCAGATCTTCCCGCCTGGTCTTCAGTTTGTCGTACTTGAACCAGCCGCCTTGCGGAAAGTTAGTGACAAAGATGCCACGGTCGGGACCGGGCTGGGTGACAAGGGCGGTTGCAATCTCCTGCCCTTCCGGGCTGGTGGTGTCGATGGCAAGCGACCGCTTGCCTTTGTTGAGACCGACCCAATAGAGGCTCTTGCCCTTCCTTGTCACCGGCCAGCGACGTGAATCCACCCCCCCACCAATCGGATCGATGCGAATCAC
The DNA here is from genome assembly GCA_964624075.1 of uncultured Rhodobacterales bacterium. Lineage (GTDB taxonomy): Bacteria > Pseudomonadota > Alphaproteobacteria > Rhodospirillales > Rhodospirillaceae > CAZUWH01. Next base: position 18,048 of record CAZUWH010000002.1, on the reverse strand, counting down.
GTCCGCCCCCAGCTGGGCCAGCGTCATGCCCCCCAATGGCGCGGCGACAAAGGCAGGACTCTCAACGATACGCAATCCCTTCAGTACACTGTTCATGACGGTTCCCCGGTTTCCTCCCCAAAGACATCGCGGGCCGATGATGGCAGATTTCGGCGCAGCATGAAAAGGCTGCTTTCACCTGCAAGAATCGGCAAGAACCTGTAAACTGGTCCGGCCCGTAGCAGTCTTGTCACGAATCCTGGCCAGGGGAACCCTCGTTCAGGTAGGAAGAAGGTGCCCTTATGGGTGGGAAGGAGGAGCAGGACGGCAACGCCTTCCCCGGACGGCCTGCCCTCGCCTGCCCCACCAAAGGTCACGCGTAAGGGAGAATCGAGATTTGAGCCCGCTCCTGGGCCGCCTGAGGAGGGTTTCCCCATCCCCTCACGAGAGTCCATCCTCCTGCGAGTCTGCCCCGGGACGGAATGGTCGTCCAGTCGTCCCAGTGTCCATCTACATCATCTCTGTTGTGATTGACAACACATGTTGCTACTTTGGCTGGTCGATTTGCACTGCGGGCGGATGTTAAGAAGCGGTGCTGCCGCATATCAAGCAAAAACGAGAAGATCAACCAGGGGAGTTTCATAAAGGTCATGTCCGAGCAAGCATCCGAGCAAGCATCCGAGCAGTCCCTGCCGCTCGAAGGCATTCGAGTCGTCGATGTCGGCACCTTCATTGCCGGGCCTTACAGCGCTTCCATCCTTGGCGAGTTCGGGGCTGAGGTTTACAAGGTGGAGCATCCCATCGCTGGCGATCCGCTACGACGATTCGGTACCATGACCAAGCGCAGCGACTCCACCCTGATGTGGCTCACAGAAGCCCGCAACAAGAAGTCCGTTACCATTGACCTGCGCGTGCCGGTGGGGGCTGAGCTGTTCCGCCGGCTGGTGGCCAAGTGTGATGTCGTGGTCGAGAACTTCAAACCCGGGACCATGGAGAAATGGGGCCTGGGATGGGAGGTGTTGCGCCAGACCAACCCGGGTCTCGTCATGCTGCGTGTCACCGGCTACGGCCAAACAGGACCCTACCGTGACCGGCCAGGGTTCGCCCATATCGCTCATGCGGTTGGCGGTCTGTCCTATCTGGCCGGCTTTCCGGGACAGACGCCCGTCGTGCCTGGCTCCAACCCACTTGGCGACTACATGTCTGGTCTCTATGGCGCCATTGGCATCATGCTCGCCCTGCGACAGCGCCAGAAGACCGGTCGTGGCCAGATGATCGACGTTGGCATCTATGAGGCGGTGTTCCGTCAACTCGATGAGATCGCCGCGGTCTATGGCATGTTCGGCCGCATCCGGGAGCGGGAGGGGGCAGGTACCGTCATTGCCTGCCCGCATGGCCATTTCCGTACCAAGGACGACAAGTGGGTGGCCATCGCCTGCACCACCGACAAGATGTTCGCCCGCCTGGTCGAGGATGCCATGAGCAAGCCGGAACTAGCCTCCTCCGGCCTTTATGGAATCAAGGCCAAACGCCTTGCTGCCCGCAAGGAAGTCGATACTCTGGTATCGCAGTGGACCATGTCGCTCAACCGTGAAGAAGTCATGCAGAAATGCATCGACGCAGAGGTGCCGATCGGCCAGATCAACAGCATCGCCGACATCTTCGCCGATCCCCATTTCCGTGCCCGCGGCGATCTCGTCACGATCACCGTGCCGGAGGTGGGAGAGGTGGTCGCGCCGGGTGTGTTCCCCAGGCTGTCGCGCACGCCAGGCCGCATCACCAGCCTTGGCCCTCGTCTGGGCGAACACACACGGGAAGTGCTGGGCAGCCTTCTCGACATAGCGCCGGCCGAACTGAAAGAGCTGCGCAACAGCCGGGTCATTTAAGCCACGCCAGGGAGGAAGAGAAGACAATGACCGAGAACAAGAACTTCACACGCGATCTGCCCCTGTCGGGCATGCTGGTCGTGGATGTAGCAACCTTCATCGCCTCGCCCTATTGCGCCGCCATTCTGGGCGAGTTCGGCGCCGCGGTCATCAAGGTGGAGCACCCGATCGGTGGCGATCCCTGCCGCAACTTTGGCACGTCCTCAAAGCGCGGCGATACCCTGGCCTGGTTGTCGGAAGCACGCAACAAAAAGTCGATCACGCTTGATTTGCGTGCGAAGGAAGGTGCAGAAATCTTCCGTCAGTTGTGTGCGAAAGCCGATGTGGTGACCGAAAACTTCCGCCCCGGCACCCTGGAGAAGTGGGGACTCGGTTACGACGTACTGGCACAGAACAATCCGGGCATCGTCATGCTGCGCGTGTCGGGCTATGGCCAGAACGGGCCGTATCGTGACCGGCCCGGGTTCGCCCGTATTGCCCATGCCATCGGGGGGCTTGCCTACCTGGCTGGCATGCCCAAGGACACCCCTGTCACACCGGGGTCGACCACACTCGGTGACTATCTGTCGGGACTTTATGGCGCAATCGGCGTTCTGATCGCCCTGCATGAAAAGCAGAAGAGCGGCAAGGGTCAGTATATCGACGTTGCCCTGTATGAATCGGTGTTCCGTCTGACCGATGAACTGGCGCTGGCCTATGCCGCGTATGGCACCGTACGCGAGCGTTACGGACCGCACATCAGGACCGCTGTACCACTGGGTCATTTCCGTACCAAGGACGACAAATGGGTGGCATTTGCCTGCACCACCGACAAGCTGTTCGAGCGGTTGTGTCAGGCGATGGGACGACTGGAGCTGGCATCCAGTCATCTCTATGGTGTGCAGACACAGCGTCTGGAAAACCGGCATGAAGTCAATCAGCTTGTCGCCGCATGGGCCGGTTCCCTCAATCGCGACGAGATTCTGAGCCTCTGCCTGGCCGCAGGGGCGCCATGCGGTCCGCTGAACAACATTGCCGATATCTTTGGCGACCGGCAGTTTGCAGCACGCCGGAATCTCGTCGCCATGGACATTCCCGAAATGGACGGTGACGCGATCCTGATTCCAAACGTCATGCCACGCCTGTCAGAAACACCGGGCCGTATCGACAGCCTGGGACCGAAGCTGGGCGAGCATACGGATGCAATCCTGAAGGACCTGCTTGGATTCAACGACGAGCAGATCAAGGGGTTGCATGAGCGACGGGTGGTGTGATCCCCCCTGCAGCAGGGGGGACGGGCTCCCCTCCACAGCCTGCTTCTCTCTCTTTTCTTTATGGGTGTGACACACTCACGCGATGGGCCTCGCTACTCTTGCCGACCGTGAGCAGGAAGCTATGTGTGAATCAGGGTGGGGCTGGTGATATGTCACCGCGTTGGAATCGGCTGGATACCGGTATAGTCATAAAAGCCACGGCCCGTTTTGCGGCCCAGCCAGCCGGCATCGACATATTTCACCAGCAGCGGGCAAGGCCGGTATTTGGTGTCGGCCAACCCCTCGTGCAGGGTATGCATGACATGGAGACAGGTATCAAGACCAATGAAGTCGGCCAGTTCCAGGGGACCCATGGGATGATGCGCACCAAGCTGCATGGCGGTGTCGACCGCCTCCACCGTGCCAACGCCTTCATACAATGCATAAACCGCCTCGTTGATCATCATCATCAGGATCCGGCTGACGATGAAGGCCGGGAAATCTTCCGCGGCAACGAATCGCTTACCAAGGCTGGTCACGAACACCTTGGCCCAACTGGTAGTTTCTTCGCTGGTTGCGATTCCGCGAATGATTTCTACCAATGGCAGGACCGGCACCGGGTTCATAAAATGCAGGCCCACGAACCGGGCTGGCCGGTCCGTTGCTGCCGCCAGCCGGGTGATGGAAATGGTTGAGGTATTGGTGGCGAGAACGGTTTCTGGCTGCAACAGCGGGCATATCCTGGCGTAGACTGACCGCTTGACGGCCTCGTCTTCGGTAACGGCTTCGATCACCGCGACACAGCCGGCCAGGGCCTGTTCACCGGTTTCGGGATGAATACGGGCCAGAACGTCTGTCCTGTGCTCTGCCTCGATCGTCCCCCGGCTGATCTGACGTTCCAGATTGTAGATAATGGCAGCCATGGCGCGGTCAAGAATGCCCGGGCTGGTATCAAGCAGACAGACCTCATACCCTGCTACCGCCGCCACATGAGCGATTCCGGCGCCCATTTGGCCAGCGCCGATGACACCAATCCTTCCCCCCGCCATAGCCTGCTCCCATGTTGCACAGCCCCTACTGGATCTGCTGATTGAGTTCTGCCTCTAGTTCCGGCAGCGCTACGAACAGATCCGCAACCAGACCATAGTCCGCCACCTGGAAGATGGGGGCCTCCGGGTCCTTGTTGATAGCAACGATGACTTTCGAGTCCTTCATCCCTGCCAGGTGCTGAATGGCGCCGGAGATCCCAACGGCAATATAGAGATCAGGGGCAACGATCTTGCCTGTCTGACCGACCTGGAAGTCGTTGGGAACGAAACCGGCATCGACAGCGGCCCGCGAGGCGCCGACGGCGGCACCAAGTTTGTCGGCCACCGCCTCCAACAACTTGAAATTGTCCCCGTTCTGCATGCCGCGACCACCAGAAATAACAACCCGGGCCGCGGTCAGTTCAGGCCGTACCGATTTCGACAGTTCCCCCCCTACATGGCGTGAGCCCTCAAAGTTCTCTGCTGCCGGAATCACGTCAATTGCCGTCATGCCACCCTCGGCCAGCGTGATGTCAAAGGCCGTTCCGCGCACGGTCAAAATCTTGATGGGATCTTGCGACGTCACTTCGGCCAGGGCATTGCCGGCATAGATCGGACGGACGAAGGTATCTGGTCCCTTGACGGCAACAATGTCGGAAATCTGCTGGACATCGAGAAGAGCAGCCACCCGCGGCATGAAGTTCTTGCCGAAGGTCGTGGACGGCGCCAACACGTGGGTATGTTTGGGGGCCAGCTTTTTGACTAACAAGGCCAGGGGTTCGGCCAGGAAGTAGGTATAACGGGCGTCGTCGCAGCACAGGACGGAGGCAAGCCCCGGGATGCGAGCAGCCGACTCTGCTACCGATCCACAGCCATGACCCGCGACCAGAACATGCACCTGGGTCCCAAACAGCTTGGCGGCGGTCACCGTGTGGAGGGTGGAAGGTTTCAGCGATGCGTTATCGTGTTCCGCAATGACCAGGACGCTCATCAGATCACCTTGGCTTCATTCTTCAATTTGATTATCAGCTCGGCCACATCGGCAACCTTGATCCCCGCCTTGCGCCGGGAGGGTTCAGTCACCTTGAGCGTGGCCAAGCGCGGGGCGATATCGACACCAAGGGTGGAGGGCAATATCGTTTCGATCGGCTTCTTCTTTGCCTTCATGATGTTCGGCAACGAGGCATAGCGCGGCTCATTCAAGCGCAGGTCCGTCGTGACAACAGTGGGCAGACGCACCTCAATGGTTTCAAGACCGCCATCCACCTCACGGGTTACCGTGGCCTTGCCATCCTTGAGAATGAGTCTTGACGCGAAGGTCGCCTGCGGCCAACCCAAAAGAGCAGCTAGCATCTGACCGGTCTGATTGGAATCATCATCAATGGCCTGTTTGCCGAGAATAACGAGTTCAGGTTTCTCCTTCTCCACCAGTCCTTTCAAGAGTTTGGCAACGGCAAGCGGTTGCAACTCATCGCTGGTCTGGATCAGGATCCCCCGATCCCCCCCCATGGCCAAAGCGGTGCGAATGGTTTCCTGGCTTTGTGCAACCCCCATGCTGACGACCACGATCTCCCCCACCAGACCGGCTTCCTTGAGCCGGACCGCCTCTTCGACAGCAATCTCGTCGAAAGGATTCATGGACATCTTCACGTTGGCTGTTTCAACACCCGAACCATCGGCCTTCACACGGGTTTTGACATTGTAATCGACAACACGTTTGATGGATACGAGAACCTTCATGCCCCCTCCTCGAATCGGCTGCGCAGGCCGCGCATGAGAAATGGATTATTGCTGATGGTACTGCGACGCACAACATGTCTCTGGATTTTTTTGACAGGGGCGCCTGCCCGCAGGCAAGGCACCCGTAGAGGCGGTTTCATGGCCGGAGGAAGAGATCCCGGCAAATCCCTGTTGAACGACGGAAGGTGGCCGTGCCCGATAGGTCCCGCCAGCCCGAAGGGGGCGTACGCGTTCCCGTTCCTTATCGTGATCCGCTCTCCGTCTATGCCGCATTTGCCGGCGAGACGGGTGCCGTGCTGCTCGATTCAGCCGATGGTGCCGGTCTGTCCTATGTGACCGTGCGCCCACGGCGCTGGATCACACGTCAGATGGAAACGATGCAGAATCCTTTTACCCTGCTGACTACCCTGCTGGCCCAGGCACAACTGGTTGCAAACTATGTAGATAAGTCTCCTTTCACAGGTAATATGGTCGGCTTTCTCGGGTATGAACTGAACGGACGGCTGGAGCGCCTGCCCCCTCCGCAGCCTGCCACTTTTGTCCTACCTGATCTGGCCGTGGGCATTTACGACTCGGTGGCAATCTTCGCCCCCGCCACCCGTCAGGCATGGGTCACTGCGCCGGACGAGGCCAGCGCCCATCACCTGGCCCAACGGATGATGGCCGCAGCCGTGCTGCCACCGGTGGACTGGACACCACACGGATCCTGGCAGGCCGACATTACCCGGGCCGACTACGAGGCCAAAGTCCAGCGGGTGATCGAGGCCATTACGGCCGGTGAGGTCTTCCAGGTTAACCTGTCGCAACGTTTCACGGCCTCCCTGCCAGCCGGTCTCACGCCTTTCATGCTGTACCGGCGGCTGCGAGCCCTGACACCTGCGCCCTTTGCCGCCTGTCTCAGCCTGGGAAAGAAGCAATTCATTCTGTCGGCTTCGCCCGAACGATTCCTGAAAGTGGAGCGTGATGGCCGGGTCGAGACTTGTCCCATCAAGGGCACCCGTCCCCGCGGCGCCACCGCGACAGCAGATGCCGCCCTCGCCGCAGCCCTGACAGCCAGCGCAAAGGACCATGCCGAGAATCTGATGATCGTAGACCTGTTACGCAACGATCTGGCCAAGGTCTGCCAGCCCGGCAGCGTGCAGGTGCCTGCCTTGTGCCAGCTCGAGCGCTTTGCCAGCGTCCATCATCTGGTGTCGGTCATCGAGGGTCGGCTGGCCGCAGGACGGACAGCCGTTGACCTTCTGCATGGCGCCTTTCCCGGAGGTTCCGTCACCGGCGCACCCAAGATCCGGGCCATGGAAATCATTGCCGAACTGGAACCCTGCCGGCGCGGTCCCTATTGCGGGACCATTCTCTGGCTGAGCAGCAATGGCGCCATGGATTCCGCGATCGTCATCCGCACCCTGGTGGTCGATGGCGAACGCGTTGCCGCCCATGCCGGCGGCGGCATCGTCCATGATTCGGACCCCGCCGCGGAGTGGGAGGAAACTATGATCAAGGCGCGGCCTTTGCTTACAGCCCTGACGGGCATCAGCCCGGCACCGTAACACCTGAACCTGGACACGCGGGCCAAGAAACCCTGGCCCGCTCGTCCGCAAGCGCTAGAACGCGCCTGGCGTCGTGGCGGCTCCTGTCAAGACTGCATCTGGCGGGTGAGACGCAAGACCGGCCCACCAACCTGGTGCCAGTAATCGCGCAATGCCTTCTGACCGCCTGCAGCATAGACCACCACCGCCGTCAGGAGTGCGCGCAGTTCATCCGGACTGCCGGCATCGAACCGACAGCAGGCGCCCCAGGTGATGCGCGCAACCAGACGGAACGCGCCGTCTGCGATCGGATCGAGTCCTTCATGGAACAGGAAGACCGGTACACCCGCCAGACCGAGCACACCAGCGGCCGCAGCCAGCCGGTCGATATTTTCTTCCATGCAGTCGCCGATGAACACCACCGCATCGACTCCCGCCCCAGCTTCCGCCAGGGCGTGTCGCAAGACCCGTTCGATCTGCGTCGGGCCGGCGGCGCAGGCGACCTTACGCATCAGGGCTAGCAGTGCATCGGCTTCGACAAGCCAGCGGCTGGCCCGACATTCGCTACGGCCGCGGTAGTAGACGAGCTGGATCTCCAGGCCGCCCAGCGTGGCTGCAGCACGGAACATCTCCCCCTGAAGGAACATAGCCTGAGTCCAGGTGGGACCGCGACTAGCCGTGGCATCCATCCGCAAAGATCAGACGGCCACGCCGCCTGTCGCTCTTGCAGGGATGGTCCGCCACCCGTTTCAGAAAGGCCGCGACAGCGTTATCGGCGGTGTTGTCAGGTACGCGTTACCGGTCACTCTCCCCCCTCCACCGGTGAACCGTGTGGTCGCAGCAGACGTACCGGTCCCCGCGGCTCCGGTCCCGGATCATGGCGCGCCGACCAGCGGATGTCAGGCAGGCGGATGAGCCGGACCGGGCCGGCCTGCAACGTCCGTTCCTGGACCGTCAGGGGAAGGCTGATCACCGGCGGACCGCCTTCCGGCGGAGACTGGGCCAGCATGCCCAGAATCACCTTGGCCATGCTGGCATCCCGTGAACGTATCACGCCGCGCTGAGAGAGGGAATCCACGGCCGCAAAAAACCCCTGGATACGGGCCGTCATGGCGCCAATGGGCTGGAGCTGTTCATCCAGCGCCAGGGTCCCACTGCCATGCAGTTTCAGAGGGGGCCAGTCGATGGCAAGGGCTTCCACCTCAACGGTTCCCCCTGCCTCCCGCCATCTGGCCAGAGCCTGGGCCAGGTCGCCAGGCGGAATGGTGCCGATGATCCGGCTTTTGAACCCCACGGCCTCGACCCGTGCACCGACAGGCAGATCAAGTGCCGGCGGTAGGTCGATTCCAGCGCCATCAAAAACGGCGACGATGGTCTGGCTGTCATTGGACCACTTCACCGTGCCCTGCAAGAACTGTACGTCGATCGGCGCGGCGAGTCCTTCGATCCTGGTCCTGCCAAAACGCATGGCATACCGTTGCGGCTGCCCGCGTAGGGTGTAGCTCACGGCAACGGTCAAGGTCCCGGCACTCAAGGTCACGAGGGCGCCGTGGCGGGAGAGGCGAATCGTGTGAACACCGGGGGCATGGAACGTGGCCCGGCTCCAGTCGAAAGGATGAACGACGGCTTTCAAGCCAGGACTCTGCCACATCCAGCTGCCCGAATCAACCGGAGCCGTAACGGACACCGGGCCCACAGTAACGATAATCCCGAACGGGAAACCACCGATGGCTAGCTCGGGAAGGGTCACGTCCCAACCATGGCTACGCTGGCGAGTGGCCCACGCGGCCAGATCTCTTTTCACTGTCGCCGCGGCGTAAACCCACCACCCTCCATACAGGACAGCGGCGGCAAGGGCCATCGCAACAAGATGCCGGAGATGTCCCTGCCGGCCCGTTCGCCGGTTCGTCTGATTGGTCTGGTTCATCTGGCCCGCCTGATCGGACATGGGTCTGCTCCTGTCCTCGACAAAAATTCAAGATTGTTCCGAATCCTGGCTCCCCTCCGGACATCAGGATATAATCAGGATATAAATGGTCGTGACATGAGAGGCGAGATCCCGTGGCAGGCAACGGAATAAAGGCATGACGATGTGTCTCGATGGTGACCGGCTGTGGGTGTTCGGGTACGGCTCCCTGATGTGGCAACCGGGGTTTTCGTTCATCGAACGCCGGCGCGCTTTGCTGCGCGGTTACCACCGGGCCCCTTGCGTCCTGTCCACACACTACCGGGGCACGGCCGAGATCCCTGGCCTGGTCGTCGGACTCGACCGGGGTGGTGCCTGTTGCGGAATCGCCTTTGCGGCAGCAGCAACGGTGGCGGCAGCGGTCATCGACTATCTGCAAGAGCGTGAAATCGGTCTGGCCCGCGGTGGCGGCGCCTACATACCCAGGTACCTGACGGTCTTTCTCGATGATGGCCGACGGGTGTCTGCCCTGAGTTATGTCGCCAACCGTACCCACCCTCAATACATTGGATGCTTGTCTCTTGAACAGATAGCTACCCTGATACGTCAGGGAGTTGGTCATGGCGGCACGTCACGAGATTATTTCGCAAGCCTTCTGCACCATCTATCAGCATTCGATATTCAGGATCATCTCCTGCAAAGACTTGTTGGCATGGTCGATACCCCTGCGGCCTGACGCTCCCGGCGGGCTCCGACGCCACCCTCAGCCAAACGGCAATCGCGGAAAGGGTACAAATCTTAACAAGATGATCGTTCATCGCCTCCACCCAGGAGAAGGGCTTAGTAATAGGAATATAAACCTTAATACGATTAGCCTGCATTCAGCCAAACCAGCCCTTGCAGGGGGAAGGGGTTCGCTTGTACTTTCCCCTCGTTTTTTCGGGTTTCTGGGGCCGGAGGAGACGGATCATATGATAGGGAAGAACAGAGACACCGTCCGCAAGGTCGTCTTGGCCTATTCAGGGGGACTCGATACGTCTGTCATCCTGCGCTGGCTTCAGGATACCTACCGATGCGAGGTCATCACCTTCACGGCCGACATCGGCCAGGGGGAGGAACTGGAGCCTGCCCGCAAGAAGGCCGAGATGATGGGCATCAAGCAGATTTTCATCGAGGACCGGCGCGAGGAATTCGTCCGTGACTTCGTGTTTCCCATGTTCCGGGCCAATGCGTTGTATGAAGGAACCTACCTGCTCGGAACATCCATCGCCCGTCCCCTGATCGCCAAGCGCCAGATCGAGATTGCCATGGCTACCGGGGCCGATGCTGTTGCCCATGGCGCCACCGGCAAAGGCAATGATCAGGTTCGTTTCGAGCTTACCTGCTATGCCCTGAAACCGGATATCCGGATCATCGCGCCCTGGCGTGAATGGACGCTGCACGCACGATCCGATATGCTTGTCTATGCTGAACAGCACCAGATCCCGGTGCCCAGGGATAAACAGGGCGAGGCGCCCTACTCCATGGACGCTAACCTTCTGCACATTTCCTACGAAGGCAAAGCCTTGGAAGATCCATGGGCGGAGCCGGACGAGGACATGTTTCGTCGCACCGTCGCCCCTGAGGCAGCCCCCGACACCCCGGAGTATGTCGAAATCACCTTTGCAAGAGGGGACGCGGTGGCCATCAATGGCGAGCCGTTGTCACCAGCGGCATTGCTGGCCCACCTGAACGAAATCGGGGGTCGGCACGGGGTCGGACGCGTCGATCTCGTGGAAAACCGTTATGTTGGCATGAAATCGCGCGGGGTGTACGAGACCCCGGGCGGCACACTCCTCCTGGCGGCGCACCGGGCGGTGGAAAGCCTCACCCTGGACCGCGAGGCGATGCACCTCAAGGACGAACTGATGCCGCGCTATGCCAAGCTGATCTATAACGGTTTCTGGTTCGCACCCGAGCGGCTGGCCTTGCAGGCTGCCATCGATGCCACTCAAACCATGGTCAGCGGCACGGCCCGTCTCAAGCTGTACAAGGGATCGGCCCGCGTGGTCGGGCGTCAGTCGCCCCATTCTCTCTACCGGCTGGACTATGTCACCTTCGAGAAGGATACCGTCTATGACCAGCACGATGCAGAAGGCTTCATCAAGCTGAACGCCCTGCGGTTGCGACTGGGACACATGGTAGGGAAACACTAAGGCCACGCCTGTCGTTCCTTTCCGGTAAGCCGTCTGGGGGAGGGCAGGCAGCCTGCCTGGGTTATCATACGATCATGCCCAGGGCCTGACGGTAGAGATCCATCAGTTCCTCTTCCTCCCGCAGGGCGGAGACGTTTTTCTTGCGCATTTGCACGAGCTTGCGGATAATCCTGGTGTCAAAGCCAGTCCCTTTGGCTTCGGCGTAAATCTCCTTGATATCGCCCGCAATAGCCTTTTTTTCTTCTTCCAGCCGTTCGATGCGCTCGATGATCGAACGCAGACGGTCCGCGGCGATGCCGCCAACGTCTTCGGTCATAACCTCGTACCCCACTTGCCGGATGGAAAGCGGCAGAACCATACCTCCGGCTGATCCTTCCGGCAAGACACCCGTTCCAGAACGATCATCCATAGGGTTGCGGAAAATTCGCGAACGGCAACAAGCGGGTATCCCGTTCAGCCCAATTCGCGGGCCGGATCAGCGATTCTCATTATGGAAATAACACTGATTTGTAGAAGAGGCATCACCGCACCATCCTCCCCCTCCAGCCCGCCGTATGCACACAAACCTGCCCCAGCGCGGTATGGAATCGTTGCTTTCCAGGCATCCCCCTTCCCCCTGGAGAGAAGACCCTTTCCATCTGACGGGAAGACCCCCCTTCCCCTTGGATCGGGGGAGGGCTGACAAGGCCCAGGCGGAGGGCCGTACGCCCTCCCCTCAACCCTCTCCCGACGGTCCCCATCCCGAAAGAGACCCCCCTGGAGGGAACACGCCCGCTCCCTGAAGTGGGGCCTGCCAAACGCCGTAATTATCAGATCAGATGGGAAATCGCCTCCTTCCTTGCTGTCCTTGCTGCGAGACAGCGGCAATCTCCAGTAAGCTGTCTTCTGGGACAGTACCATCAGGGCGGTTTTGACAAGGATTTGGGCATCAAGCTATAATGACCAGTTGTCCATGTAATTGATATCGTATTCTACCCGTGCTTGCATATCGTCGGGCGTATCGGTTTCGCCGCGCAGGCCATTCACTTGCGCCCAGCCGGTGATTCCAGGTTTGACCTTGTGGCATCTGAAGTAATGCTCGATGATCTCTCCGTAAAGCCTGTTGTGGTCCACGGCATGCGGACGTGGTCCAACCAGTGACATCGTGCCTTCCAGTACGTTGCGGCAGTTCGTCCAGGCTGGTACGGTGGATGAAGGCACCGACGCAGGTCATACGGGGATCGTTTCTGGTCGTCTGCGGCGTGTCCATCCCCGCTGTCCGAGGGTGGTACATGCTGCGGGATTTGTAGACATGAAAGACCTGGTTGTTGAATCCATAGCGTGGCTGACGGAAGAGTATCGGGCCGGGAGAATCCAGCTTCACCACTAGGGCGACGAGCGCCAGGACTGGCAAGAACAGCATGGCCAGAAGGTTAGCGATGATCTTGTCTTCGATGTTTTTCGCGACGATCTACCAGCCGGTCAACGGTTTCTGAATCACTTCCAGGACTGGAATGCCGGAAAAGGATGTGAACTAGGCGCGCGGCAAGGTGAAGGCGACCAGATCGGAACTCAGGTGGACATTGACCAGCAGTTCGTCCAAGCGACGTACGATTTCCGCGATACGACCGTCCGCCGACCACGGCAAGGTGACGGTGACATCGTCAATCCGGTTATGGCGTATGAACGCGATCAGATCGTTGATGGTGCCACGGAGCAAGGTGCCTTCCGCCCCGCCCGGGATGATGCGTTCGGCACGATCGTCAAAGACGCTGACGATATTGTTCCATGGCTCTCGATGACTGCGCAGATAACGCAATAATCGCAGGGCCTGTTTGCCGCCTCCCACTACGGCGATGCTGTGAGACAACCCCTGGCATGGGCCAGCCTGAAGACGATACGGTAAACGATCAGCCGGCCCGCGATAATACCTGCCCCCGTCAGGGCGAACCGCGTGAATAGTCCGGTGCGGACATAAGGGCGGTCGAAAAACGCCGATTCGAACGCAGATGCAAAAACAGCCAGAAGCAGCATGGCAAGGCCCACCGCGGGCACGATGCGGCCTAGTTGACGAACCTGGTGACTGATCCGTTCGAATTCATAGAACCGTATTTGCCGGAACAGAAGAATCAGCGTTCCGCTGCCTACTGCCAGGGGGAAAGAGGGGATGGCGTTGGCATGACCGTGCGTCCAGGAAGGCATCCCATCCAGAGCGATCAGTCCCATCAGCACGGCAACAAGGGCGTCGGTGATTATCAGCGACGCAGACAGGGTCTCGCGTGAAAAGGCCAGACGTGGAAACGTTCCGGTGCCGAGTGTCGCGTTTTCCCCGGTTTCGCCCTACCGCCCTATTTCGGGACTGCCTTCCAGTATCGACAGCTTTATTTTCGCATTCATGGTACATTCTATCTGTCAGGGCCAGTCCGTCAGGACGGCCTCCTGCTGCGAAATGACAGCGAACGATCCACCGATAGACATCTGCCGTTCCAGAAGCGTGGCGAAAGCCGTGGCCGGAGGGGCTGGCTGAGCAGATGTCCCTGGGCAGAAGGACACCCCCAGGCCTGCAACAGGGTGGCCTGCCCTGCGCCTTGCTTCTCACACCTTCGGCGATGACGGCAAGAGGTCGGACTGGTTGCGGAATACTCAAGCCCCAGGGACAGGCCCGCCGTGCCAGCCCGGTGCAGATTGTCGTGAATGATTTCCTCCGACAGTCCAGACAGGGCGATTCCTGGAACCCCCAGTTCCAGATGGTCCGGCGGCATGGCGGTGGCGAGTTGCGCAAGCAGCCAGTTCATGAACCGGGAATTCTCGAGCTGGCGGAGGGTCATGGTAACCGAAAGCCTGAGGTCAGGCAGTCCTCGTCTTGCGTCCGCCAGCGGCAGAAGTCCTCAAGGGCCCTTCGGATGATCCATTGACCGGTGAGAGCGGTCGGATTCGTTTCCTCGGCAATGGAAATGGGATCCGATGCCGTCCGCAAGGCCCCCGTTTCCTCCTGCCAGTGCAACAGGACCTCCGCCCTGACGACCTGGCGGCTGTACAGGTCATAGGACATATGACTGTTATCGATGCGTCAAGTACGAATCAGAGCAAGCCGTCACAAATCGAACAACTTTTCCTGGAGCAGGACAGGTATGAATCCGTCCGGACGAACGTTGTGAACGATGATTTTGATCCAGGGATGTACCGGATGGAACGAGAGAATCTTCGTATCTTGTTGCAAGCAGTACGGCACTCCCCCCTTCGGATCCGGGCTACGGCATTCACGCAAGTCCGCATTGCTTATCATGACGGCATTGGGAGCGGTTCCTCCCCGGTTCTTTCACCCGATTGCTTGGAGAGAGGGTCTTTCCAGCGTTGACAGAGGGTCAGGCTGTGGCATACTGCTTTCCCTGGGCGAGGGGGACCTTGGGAAACCGTCCTCCATTTGAGGGACAGAGCGATTTATGAAAACTTATTCGGCCAAGCCGGCTGAGATCGAAAGGAAGTGGTTCGTGGTCGACGCCAAGGATGTCGTCCTCGGCCGCCTTGCCGCTGAGGTCGCCAAGATCCTGCGGGGCAAGCACAAGCCGATCTATACGCCGCATATCGATACCGGCGACCATGTGGTCATCGTCAATGCCGCCCAGGTTCAACTGACCGGCAACAAACGAAAGAACAAGCACTTCTACTGGCACACCGGGTACCCGGGCGGGATCAAAAGTCGCACCATGGAGCAGATTCTTTCCGGTCCTCACCCCGAGCGGGTCATCTGCAAGGCCGTGGAACGGATGATCACGCGTTCCCCGCTGGGACGGGACCAGATGCGCAAACTGCGTGTCTATGCCGGCGCTGAACATCCGCATGGCGCGCAGCAGCCCGAGATCCTTGATCTTGGTGCCCGCAATCCGAAGAACAGAAGGAGTCTTTGATCGTGGCCGAGGAAATCAAGTCGTTCGAGGGCCTGAAAGCAGCGGTTGTCGTGACGGAGCAGCCGCGCCGTGAACCGAAGATCGACCCGCTCGGGCGCAGCTATGCAACCGGAAGGCGCAAGAACGCGGTGGCACGGGTTTGGATCAGACGCGGCAGCGGCAAGATCATGGTCAATGGTCAGGGAATGAATGATTACTTTGCCCGCCCGTCCTTGCAAATGCAGGTCAGCCAGCCGCTCGTGGTGGTTGACCGCGCCAATCAGTTCGATGTCACCTGTACGGTCAAAGGGGGAGGACTCTCGGGGCAGGCGGGCGCCATCCGTCATGGCATTAGTCGAGCCTTGATCTGTTTTGAGCCAGAATTGCGCCCGACATTGAAAGTCGACGGCTTCCTTACCCGTGATGCGCGGGTGGTCGAACGCAAGAAGTATGGCAAGGCTAAGGCCCGCCGCAGCTTCCAGTTCTCGAAGCGGTAATGTACGGGAGAACCGGGAGGCGGAGAGCCAACCACCAGAACGGACCAACGAGAACGGACTGACGGGAATTCCTTTCATGCGCGACAGCAGTGCGGTGCGAGTCGCCATCCTGGGAGCGAGTGGCTATACAGGGGCGGAGTTGGTGCGTCTTCTTGCCCGTCATCCGGGGGCAGAGATCTGTGTTCTGACTGCAGACCGTCGTGCCGGCGGAACCTTGGGGGGGGTGTTTCCGCACTTGGCAGGGTTGTCCTTGCCGGATCTGGTGCGCCTCGAAAGGGTCAAGTGGTCGAATCTGGAAGTGGTGTTTTGCGCTCTGCCGCATGGAACCACGCAGGGTGTTGTTGCTGCCTTGCCACACCACCTGAAGGTGATCGACCTGTCGGCTGATCTGCGCTTTGCTGATGTCGAAACTTACGCCCGATGGTACGGCCAGGCCCACAAGGCGCCGGAGCTGCAAAAAGAGGTCGTTTATGGCCTGCCGGAACTGGCCCGGTCAGCCATTCGGACGGCACGGTTGGTTGCCTGTCCTGGATGTTACCCGACGTCGGTTCAGCTGCCACTCGTCCCTCTTCTCGCTGCCGGATTGATCGCAACCGAGGGTATCATTATCGATTCCAAGTCGGGTGTCTCCGGTGCCGGGCGGGCGGTAAAGGGAGAGTCACTGTTCTGCGAAGTCACCGAGGGGCTGCAGGCTTACAGCATTGCTAGTCACCGCCATGCGCCCGAAATCGAACAGGGCCTGTCCCAGGCTGTCGGGCGTCCGGTTATCGTCACCTTCACGCCGCATCTGGTTCCCATGAGTCGTGGCATCCTCTCCACGCTCTACGTGCGTCTGATCGGCCAGACGAGCGCAGACGATCTGCGGGCAGCCCTTGTCGAACACTATGCCGGTGCGCCGTTCGTGCGCGTGGTCCCCGCTGGCGTGATCCCGCAGACCCACCACGTGCGCGGTTCCAACTTCTGCCTGATCGGGGTGTTTGCTGATCGGGTTCCGCGACAAGCCATCCTGTGCGCGGTCATCGACAACCTGGTCAAAGGCGCCGCCGGGCAGGCCGTGCAGAATTTCAATCTGATGACTGATCAACCGGAAACGCTTGGGCTGGAACAACAGCCCCTGTTTCCCTGACCCGGCAACATTCCCTGAGGGGAAAACCCAGGGCATCGCCCTTGGAAGAATGAGATGTGGCTATCTGGTGTGCCGACAAAAAACCGGGCAGCCTCGGTCCCGCAAAGCAAGGCGAGGTGAAAGCCAATGCATTCAGATGCGATTGCCCTGAGGGAGACTCATGACCGGTAACATTCTATCCTGGCGTGGCGTGCGGCCACACATCCATGATACCGCCTTCATCGCGCCAACCGCCATCGTCATTGGTGACACGGTGATCGGAGCGGACACTTCTATCTGGTTTGGCACCGTCGTTCGCGGCGATGTGCACGAGATCCGAATCGGCGCCCGGACCAACATCCAGGACAACTCGGTGGTGCATGTCACCGGCGGCAGGTTTGGCACCTACATCGGTTCGGACATTACCATCGGTCACCGGGCTGTCATTCATGCCTGCGTTCTCGAGAACGGTTGCTTCATCGGCATGGGCGCGGTGGTCATGGACGGGGCGGTGGTCGAATCCGGGGCCATGGTTGCCGCTAATGCCACGGTCACACCCGGCAAACGCGTGAAATCCGGGGAGCTATGGGCTGGCAGCCCGGCCAGGTTCCTGCGTCAGCTTTCTGGGGAAGAAATTGACGGTTTTTCGGTGGTGGTCGGCAAGTACCTTGACCTGTGTGAGGCATACCGCACCATGCTGAAAGGCCCCCCTTCCCTGCCGTGACCTTTCAAGGTGGGAGCAGGGTGGGTTGTTGTGTTGCGGCACGTTGCCTGTCCCGCCGGCAGGGGGTGAGACTTTGAAAGGGTAGGTGTCCGTGGACTGGGCGAGTTTTAAGGTCGATTACTTTGTCAAGTTGATGGCCCTAACCTTCTCTACCCATGAGCACGAAGCGGCTGCCGCCACGCACATGGCCGGCCGCATGCTGCATGAAGCTGGCGGCACGGTCGGCGATATCGCTGACCTCCTGAAACGCCGGCGGGAAGAAACAGCGATGATGCCACGGGAGAGAGCGCCTGCAGGAATCACTAAAAACGGTTCCTCGACGTTTCAAGTGGATTTGAAGAGTTGGCCGAACGGGGCGGCGATC
>CAZUWH010000001.1:201063-267604 GCA_964624075.1 uncultured Rhodobacterales bacterium | reverse complement strand
CTTGCCGCATGGGAGACGGGGTATCTGGGCCATGGCGAACGACCGACGATCCGGGAATTTCTCGATGCCCTGTCCGAGGATACGAGCGGGCAGGCATGCTATTCCAATCAGGATCAGGTTTTGATCGATGCGTGGACATACCACGATGACATGATAGACTTAGTGGATCAGTACGATATCGATCCGAGGGGTGTGTGTTCCGTCCAGGGGAAGGGTAGTACAGGGAGGCCTCTGCTGCTAATCAGTATCACTCCCATAATGGGAATCGCTGAGCACCCCGCTTCAATCTCTTGTTCTTGCGTCCACTACAAATACCGCCTGTCCTGTTTCCGCCCTGCCCCCTTGTCCTATATCAGCCCCAAAAATATTTCACGCCCGATGCCGAAGGCGGCCGGGGGGGAGCAGATGAAGGAGGATATCCCTCCGTCTGGAGGCGAGAAGGTGTTAAAGACTGGGCCATCGCGGCCCCGCGAGGCGGAGCGAGCCGAGGGTCGCGGACACAGCCTGCCCGACGCTTGCGGGCAGAAATAAAACAGGGCACACCCGCATTGTCCTGCGGAATGCATGGAGGAGGAGAATGACAAATATTGACGTTTCCCGGCCAGAGACCGATCCACCCCGTTGGAATCTTGCCGATCTCTATCCGGGTCGCGATTCTGCCACGCTGCACCAGGATCTGGCGGAAATCGAAACGGGCGTCAGGGCATTCGCTCTTTGCTATCGTGATCGGGTGGCGCTGCTGGCAGGAGATGAATTCGCACAAGCCATTGCTGAATATGAACGCTTGCACGAGATCATGAGCCGCATCCTGAGTTATGCCCAGCTCGACCACGCAACGAATGTCACCAGTTCGGCCAGCAGTCGCTTTTTCCAGGCCATGCAGGAACGTGTCACGCTCGCATCAAGTGAAATCCTGTTCTTCACGCTCGAAATTAACCGACTTGAAGAGACTGAACTGGAAGCCAAACTGGCGACGCCGACTCGTTACAGGCCGTGGCTGGAGGATCTGCGGTCCTTCCGGGTCCATCAACTTGCCGATGACGTGGAACGGGCCCTGCACGAACGCCACGTTGTGGGCAATACGGCCTGGATGCGACTATTCGAGGAGACTCTGGCCACCCTGCGCTTTCCTGTCGGAGAACGCACCATGACCTTGACGGAGAGCTTAAATCTCCTGTGCGATTCCGACCGTGACGTCCGGCACGCCGCCGCCGGGGCCATCAGTAAGGGGCTTGGCGAGAGGGCGCATGTTTTTGCCCGCATTCTCAACACCCTGATCAAGGACAAGGAGATCGACGACCGCTGGCGGAAATATCCGCATCCTCTTGCGGCCCGCAATCTCGCCAACCAGGTCGAGGACAAGGTGGTGGAGGCTCTCGTCACCACCGTGCGGGAGGCCTATCCGCAGCTGGCGCACCGCTACTATGCCCTGAAGGCACGCTGGCTGGGGCTTGAACGGCTGGAATACTGGGATCGCAATGCCCCCTTGCCACAATTTTCCGAGCGCAGCTACGCATGGCCCGAGGCCCAGACCATCGTGTTGCAGGCATACCACGCCTTCTCGCCTACGCTCGCTCTGATCGGGCGACGCTTTTTCGATCATCCCTGGATTGATGCGCAACCACGGCCCGGCAAGACATCCGGCGCCTTCGCCCATGCCACGGTGCCACCGGTTCATCCTTATCTCCTGCTCAATTACATGGGCAAGACGCAGGATATGATGACGCTCGCCCATGAACTGGGCCACGGGATCCACCAGATTCTGGCGGCTGAACAAGGGTACCTGCTGACCACGACACCAACGACCCTGGCCGAGACAGCGTCTGTATTCGGCGAAATGCTGACCTTCCACGCCCTGCTGTCTGTGGAAACCGACCCCCTGCAACGCTGGCGTCTGCTGGCCATCAAGGTCGAGAGCATGCTGAGCACCGTCGTGCGCCAGACTGCCTTTCACACGTTCGAATGTCTATTGCACGAAGGACGGCGCAATGGGGAGCTGTCGGTTGAGGACATCGGCCGCCTGTGGATGCAGATACAGAATGAAAGCCTGGGGCCAGCCTTTCATTTCGATGATGGTTATGCAATATACTGGGCCTACATCTCTCATTTCGTTGAGATGCCGTTCTATGTCTATGCCTATGCCTTTGGTGATTGTCTGGTGAACACACTCTATGCCGTGTACAAGGATGGAATGGCCGGCTTCCCGGACAAGTATATCGCCATGCTGCAGGCGGGGGGAACCATGCGACACAAAGCGCTGCTGGCACCGTTCGGGCTGGATGCCTCCGATCCGGCCTTCTGGCAACACGGCCTTGCGGTCATTGCCGACCTGATTGACGCGCTTGAACAGATGCCGATGCAGGGAGTGTGCTCACAACGGGTTGCGAGGGCATGAACGAGCGGGAGCAGAACAGCCTGCGGGGGCGCGTCAGACGTTATGCGCAGGTGGGAACAGCCATGAGTGGTCTGGCCGCACGGCTGGCAGGGGCGCGCTATCTGGGCCTCGACGGACGGATCCGTCCACGACCGCAGTCGAACTGAAGACGGCCCTGGGCGGATTGAAAGGCCCCCTGATGAAGGTGGCACAGTTGATGTCCACCCTTCCGGATACCTTGCCGCGTGAGTACGCCCGGCAGTTGGCCGAGTTGCAGGCCAATGCGCCGTAGATGGGATGGCCGTTCGTCCGGCGGCGCATGGCCACTGAACTGGGGTCGGACTGGCCGCAGCGCTTCCGCTCATTTACACGCGAAGCCGCGGCGGCAGCCTCTCTTGGCCAAGTGCACCAGACCGTGGAACCCGATAGGCGCGTTCTGGCCTGCAAGCTGCAGTATCCCGACATGGAATCGGTGGCTGAAGCCGACCTTCAGCAGCTCAAGGTCATTTTCGCCATCTTCCGGCGGCTCGATCATTCCACGGCAATCGGCTCACAGACATCGTGAATAAACCGGACGAACGCCGCAACGCGGTGGCTTGCAACA
This sequence comes from uncultured Rhodobacterales bacterium, assembly GCA_964624075.1. Lineage (GTDB taxonomy): Bacteria > Pseudomonadota > Alphaproteobacteria > Rhodospirillales > Rhodospirillaceae > CAZUWH01. The sequence goes on along the minus strand of CAZUWH010000001.1, from coordinate 264,626 downwards.
TGTTCCGGCCCTGGTACGTGCCGTTCTATTATTACGGTGTGATCCATGGTGACCCACACCTTGGCAATTATACGGTCCGGCCGGACAATTCTATCAACCTTTACGATTTAGGCACCATCCGCGTGTTCCTACCCTCGTTCGTCAAGGGTGTCATCAACCTCTATTTCGCCCTCCGTGACAACGACCCAGTGCTCGCCGTGCATGCTTACGAAACATGGGGGTTCAAGAATCCGACCCAGGACCAGGACATAATCGCAGTGCTGAATCTATGGGCGCGTTATGTTTACGCATCCCCTGATGCAGGACAAGGTCCAGCGTATCCAGATACGGGGGGACGGCACGGAAGGCAGGGAAGTAGTGGAAAAGATCCGGGCCGAACTGCGCCGCTATTGGACTGGGGGCGATTTTTATACGCTTGAAAGTCGAAACCAACTAGCATCAGGTCTTTCACGACTTGATCCGGGATTTCGACAGGGATTGCAAAGGGTAGGGGGAACCCCAGGTTCAATGCCGTTGCAATAGACAATGCCAGGGCATGGGCCTATTGCAACGGCATTGAACCTGGGGTTCCCCCTATATTCAAAACCGGACTTGCAGGAGAGCCTGCCTCCCCTCGCCGTCCTGTTCTCTCTCCTGCCTCAGATTCCCCTGCCCGTTCAGAGACCATGGAGACTATCATGACTCTGAACAGGGCATGACGCTGACCTCGACACGCAGGGTGTGTGCCCCGCCGCCCATCACGACACCTTTCAGGGGGCTCACGTCGTCATAGTCACGCCCCCAGGCGATCGTGATGTGTTCAACAGAGGGAATCGTGTCATTGGTGGGATCGAGATCCACCCAGCCCACCCCTGGCACATACATGGCAAGCCAGGCATGGGAGGCATCGGCCCCAATCAGCCGTGCTGGCACACCGTCTGGTGCGTCAGGGGAGGCATGGCGGGTGTGCAGATAGCCCGACACATAGCGTGCGCCCAGACCCAGGACCCGGCAGCAGGCGATTTGCAAATGAGCGAAATCCTGGCACACTCCACGCCGATGCTTGAGGACTTCGGCGAGCGGCGTGGCCAGGGTGGTTGCCATGGGGTCATAGGTAAAATCGCGATGGATGCGGTGCATCAGATCGATTGCAGCAGTAAGAACGGGACAACCGGGCGGAAACGATGGCCGGGCATAGTCCTCGATCATCAGGCTGGTCACGACGAAAGGGGAATCGAACACATACTGACAGGCATCGAGACTATCGGGCGCCAGATTGTGGGCGAGACGATCCCGTACCGATTCCCATGGCGGAGTGGTGTCGGCCGGAGGGAGCACGGGGGCCCAGACCGTCACCACGCTTGAGGATTCCACCGTCAACGAGCGATGTATTTCTTCGAGCGTGAAAAAAAAGACATGGTTGCCGAAGTAGTCGGCGCGTGTGGAACGATAGACCGGTTCCGGCCTAACCCGCACGCTGCTGTCATGGATGACCTGTGCTGGCAGGATGCGGGGCATCAGATGAGCGGCATGATGGGAGACGGTTACCGGCAAGGCATAGTCATAGACAGTGAGGTGACGGCTGCGATAGGTCGCGGCGAGAGTCATGAGAACTCGCGTGGTTGTGTCAACAGGGGAAAGGTCTCCACTGCATGCGTGAAATACTGATGGCTCAGGATTTCCGACAACATTTGCAACTGCCGTCGCAACTCCCGGCACAGGCTGCCGATGAGCGGGACGGCTGCCACAGGGGACAGCGGTTCCAGATCCAGGGTTCGCACGGTTGCGAGCATGGCGATGACAGACTTCTGCTCGGCCGTGAAAGTGCCTGACGTATGGTCGGCGCTGATGGCATCCATGTGCTCTTGCAGGGCAGCAAGCTGAAAAACCAGCGAACGGGGATTGCTCTCGTCGCACAAAAGCAGGTCTGCCACTGGCACCAGGGCCGGCGGCGCCAGGTAGCGGGCCCGGTAGGTCATCATGCTGTCCGAAATGCCAAGGGCCACGTCGAGGGCCGGACTGTCTTCCGTTGTGTCGGCGTTGACCGTTCCGGCCAGCAGATCGAGAAGATGCAGGGCCCGCTCCAGACGGCGGCCGGCATCGAGAAACCGCCACGATGGACCGCGGGTCATGTTTTCCATCACCAGCCCGCTCAAGGCCTCCGTCATCTGGATGACCTCGTTCAGACGCAGGAAGATTTCCTCCAGGTCGCCCTCTGTCGGGGGAATCCCTCCCTGTTCTTCACAGCAGATCGCTTCTGCCAACCGGCGGATGGCGCGCCACGTATCGAGCGAAAGGCGATCGCGTACAACTGTTGCCACTCTCTGTAAATGGTGGATGGTGCTACACAGGCCAACTGGATGGTCTAGATCAAAATTGACCTGCAGCACTTGCCGCATCAGGATTTCCTGGGACGGCATGGCCGACGAACGAGGCATCGTGCGGGGCAGGACCGCTGCCTCCGGGGCCGGATTCCCTGGCGGGGGATGGTGGCCAAGCATGGCAAGAAGGCCAAGCATGACTGCCAGTTCCTCCTCCTGCCCCAAGCCGGCTCCTTCCAACTGACGGGTGAGCACGGCGCGCAGGATGCGGGTGGTCAGTTCGCTCCGCTCCAGATAGCGACCCATCCAGAACATGTTGTCGGCCACCCGCGAGGATAGATCCCGCGAACCACGGACCGGTTTGCTCGGCAAGCCAGCAGGCCGCAGCAAGGTGATGGGCTCAACCGGTTTCTCGGACAAGACCCAGGTATCCTTGCTGGTGCCTCCATGCTGCATGGAGACGGTGGACAGACCGTCGGCCGAGGCCACCCGGGTCAGTCCCCCTGGCATGACCGTGTAACTGCCGCCATAGGCTGCGAGGTGAGCCCGGGTAACGACTGGACGCGGTTCAAGCCGGTCGTTGTTCCACACCGGCGCCGTGGAGAGACTGACCATTTCCTGGGCCACATAATTGTAGGGCCGGGCCCGAATGCAGGTGACCAGTTCCGCCTGTTCGACACGGGACAGGTCGCGACCACACAGGGGCTTGGCCAGCGAGGGCACCAGGGAACGCACGCATAGATGGTTCAGATTGCCCAGCACGTAGTCTAATTCCGCGGCCTGACCGCACCACCAGGTGGCCACCGATGGCATTTTCAGCTCCTCCTCAAGAACGATGCGGCACAGACTGGGCAGAAAGGCGAGCAGGGCCGCACTTTCCAGGACTGATGCCCCCAGGCTGTTGGCAACACTGACAGTCCCGGCATGCACCGCCTGCACCAGCCCGGCGATGCCAAGCGAAGAGTCGCTGCGCAGCTCCAGGGGATCGCAATAGCCGTCGTCGGTACGGCGGATGATGACATCGACCTGGCGCAGGCCATCCAACGTTTTCAGGTAGACACGATCGCCGCGGGCAGTTAGATCTTCGCCTTCGACCAGGGTAATACCCAGATAGCGCGCCAGATAGGCATGCTCGAAGTAGGTTTCGTTATAGGGACCAGGCGTATAGAGCACAATGCGTGGCATGTCGCCCTGGCGGGGCGAGAGATGCAAGAGAGTCTCACGCACTTTCAGGAAGAAGGGCGCTAGCCGTTCCACCTGCATATGCTTGTAGATGTCAGGGTGGATGCGTGCGGTGATGATGCGGTTTTCAAGCGCGTAACCGGCTCCCGAAGGGGCTGCCGTACGGTCCCCAATCACCCACCAGCGGCCATCAGGCGAGCGGGCCAGATCAGCAGCATAAAGGGCAAGAGGCGTATCGCGCAACACAGGCGCGCCACGCAGAGGACGCCAGAAATCGGGATGGTCGAAGACCACGGTCGGCGGCAGATACCCCTCTTTCAGCAATCTCTGGGGGCCGTACAGGTCGCGCAGGATCAGGTTCAGCAAGGTGGCGCGCTGGATCAAGGCCTCCTCGATCCCACGCCACTCGTTGGCAGAGATCAGGAAAGGGATTGGGTCCAGTTCCCATGGTCTGTCGATGCCCGCCTTGTCGCCATAGACATTGTAGGTGACACCATTGTCGCGGATGAGCCGCCATCCCTTCTCGCGCCGAGTTTTCAGCTCGCCGTCCGGCAAGGCTAACAGGTCGGCCAGGAATCCCGCCCAATGCGTGCGGAAACCGCCATCGGGCAACATCATCTCGTCGAAAACCGTCCGTATCACAGGATACTGGAGTCGGAATGTGACATCTTGCGACAGGCTGGCACACGGCATCATGGAGCCTCTGCTGTCATACTTACCCACTTCCCCGGACTTCCTGCAGGGGAAGTGTTTCCTTTTATAGCCACAGGCCATGCAGTTAAACGCAGATCGGGCGTGAAAGGAAGGCCCAGATTCGATACCGAACCGACGGTGGCAGGACGTTCGAATCAGACCGATCGGCCAGGATACGGGGTAATCGGATTGAAATCCGCCCCCTTTCTTCTCGACGCGGCACAGAATCTGGTCCAGGTTCCCGCCCCCTGAGGATCTTGATCGGGACGGTCACAGGGGAAAGGTCCAACATCCATTGTGTTCCATGCTTCCCAGGTGTTTCCTGCCCCTTTCTCCGATCGTCTCGTGTAAAAAAGATATGGGAAGAGAAGGAGCGTCCCTGTATGGTCGGATAGTGGGGGATGCAGCCCCTGGTCCAAGGTTGACCACGTTCCAACGACTCGGGACCAGAGTAACCGGAGCCCATACAGGGCGGCAGGCGGGCGTATCCCCAGGGTTCTAGGAGTCCTGTGGAGATTCGGCTCATGATGACTCTGGCAACGGTGATTCTGACCCTGGCTGTGCTTGTGGTGGCTGGTGTTCTGACTACGGGAATCGTTACGTTCATGCATGGCGGAGCGATCAACCAGCGCAACAGCTTGAAATTGATGAACGTGCGCGTGGCCACCCAGGGGATCGCGGTGCTGCTGCTGGCAGCGGCCATTCTGCTGATTCGTGGCTAGGGACGTGACCAGGAACATCACAGCCAGCAAAGGGACGGTAGGGGTCATCGTCCTTGCGGCAGGACGGGGACGGCGGATGGAGAGCGTTAACAAGTTGCTGCTTCCCCTGGACAGTCCGGAGGGGCGAAGGTCGATGATTGCACATGTCGTTGCCCAGGTGCTCGATTCTGCGGCTCGACCGCGGTGCAGGTGGTCGTCGGTCCCGACGTGGAAGCGGTCGCTGCTGCTGTGGCGGGCTTGACGGTCAGTGTGGTTCTCCATGTCCTGACCACGACGAGGACATGGCGGCCTCCTTGCGCTGCGGCATGGCGGCGCTGCCAGCAACGGGGGCAGGGGTGCGGGCATGCTGTTACAGCGGCTTGGCTTCCAGCCGGTGAGGGTGAGCGAGGGTGGTGTGTTTGATCGATGTGGATACGCCGGAGGGTTTCATGCGATGGTAGCAGATGGAATGCGGGGGTGGTCCTGCGCGTCCAAGGATAATGCTCTTTGCGCCTTGATCATGACCGACTGATCAAGGCGCAAAGGCATAACAAGACAAAGAGCGTGTGTGAGCGCTCCGGGCGGGGCAATGGGGAGGAAGGGATGTTGCCTCCGTCCCGAGTAACTGAACACATCCTCCCTCCGTCATTCCCGTGAAGCTTGTCCACGCGAAAGCAGGGAGCGGGGTTCCGTGGTTGGACGGTGCAGCGTGTCGTGGCCTAGCAACGCGCCTGCTTCGTTGTGGTCTTCCGCTTGCGCGAGGGTGCACGGGAAGAAGCTGATTGCGAGGAGGGGGGGTGTGAACGGTTACCGTCCCGACAAAGGCTCTTGACCGCCTTGACGAACCTTCCAAAACAAAGGGCGACCGAGATCTTCCGTCTCTAACCGCCCTTTTCCAGACGCTGGACTGTCCTGTCTTAAGCCTGTACGTCCAGCCATTTCCCCCTCTGCCCTGCGACCTGGATCGGCAGGATTTGGGAGGTGCCGTCCTGCCCCTCCATTGGCTGATCCTCTCTTCCTCTCGTATCGGACCGTCCAGACCCCTCACCCGAGGTTCGGGTCAACCCTGGGGACAAGAGTCCTTGCGATGTTCCGTAACCGTTCCGACGGCGGTGAAGGGTATGTTCGTCACACTTTGTTGTTCTTGTGAAAGCGTTGACGGTCACACTGTCGTATATATGCCCTCAATCACTTATTATTTGTACTACTGTTATGGTAAGATCCGTAGCATCATTCCATCCCGCCAGCTTGCTGCCTTAGACGTGTTTTTACCTGTGCGCAAGGCCATACATGTCGCTGATTGCCGTCGGGCTTGCATGCCTTTTTCACTGGACGGATGATATCTTATCGGTCTTGATCCCCTGGATGTCCGGTGAGCCCATGTTCGGTACCGCAGTGATCGTAGCTATCTCTGTCGCACTTTCGCTGACCTGGCTGGGGGGAACCTGTTATTTCGTCGTGAGCCGCCTCGGGACAGAGGGACTTCTCGCCCTGGAGCCCATGTCCCTGGTCCAGCTGGCCGGGACCGTGGTGGAGCCGGTTGCCATAATCTGGCTGGCGGGAGCCTTACTGGGCCTGCTTCTGGCTTTGCGTCATCAGGCTTTCGCCATCCGGCAACTGCTGCGGCAGATCAAGCGCACGGCAGACCAGGGCGGTGTCCACAGCCGCACCCTCCTGGAGTGGCGCGGCCAGGCCCGACATGAAGCCTTCTACCGTACCGTTGGTCTAGCACTGGACGATATCAGCGCGACCCTGGCTTCGCTGGCGCTGCGAGTTGGGCTGTGTGGTCCCACTGATCTGGAGTCCCTGTGGCACCGCCATCAGGCGGGCGACCGGTGGGTGTTCTGTCATCTTTTCTATGCGGCGGCTGAACGCGACCAGACCTTCACGGCCAGTCTGAGCCGTTCCGTCGTTGCCGATGCCCGCCTGCGGACTAACCTGTTGCAGGTGCTCAATCAGTATGAACGACTGGTCAGGCTGGGCAGTGAGCACGACAGCGAACGTCTGGTACTGGACTTGATTCAGGATGGCGCGCTCGGAGGGATTCGGGCCCTACTGGCACGGGTCAATCATCAGGCCAGTGAAAGCCCGCCGGTGACGACCTCGTCTCCAGGCACGGCTCCGGTCGAGACAGAAACATTTTCCTTCCTCACCGCTGACAACAAGGAGGATAGTTCGCGCAACGACCTGCGTGGTCGCCGGCGCCGCAATCTGTTCGCCGCCCTGGCCAGCCGCGCCCATCCTTTCGGAACACATCCCCTCTCTGAGCAGCGTCCGACAAAAAACCAGGCGGAAGACAAGAACCGCGGCGGTGAGGAGGGTCCCGGCCGGCCATTCAGTCCCTTGACACCGGATTTTCCTAAACACGATACTTGGCCCCATGAACCGGGGGACAGCGACAGATGATACGGAGTCCGGAAATTTTCCGGACTCCGGGCCTGCAACGCGGGCCAGCGCCCCTGCGCCGGAAGCCAAGCGCAGAGCGCGCCCGGCGACTGAGGGCGGGTTTTCGGAAAGTCCGAGGACCTTCCGGAAACCGTATGAGCCGTTCTTCGTAACATGAGACGCTTGTCCCCAGGGGAACCTCCACCACGCGGTTCCCATTATGATCTCCATACCATCCGCAGTCTCCTGCCATACCTATGGCCGTCAGGAGAACGGGCCCTCAAGGTGCGAGTGGTGCTGTCGCTGCTGTTACTGGTCGCCGCCAAGGTCGCGAGCGCCACCATTCCAGTGTTCTTCAAGCAGGTCATCGATATGCTAACCCTGGTTGAAACCAGGGTGGTGGTCGGTTTGCCTGTGGGGTTGGTATTGGCCTATGGCGTGGCACGGATGCTCGCGCAAGGCTTCGACGAATTACGCGATGCCTTGTTTGCCAAGGTCGCCGAACGGGCTGTGCGCACCCTGGGCGTGAAGACTTTTCATAACCTGCATGGCCTTTCCTTGCGTTTTCACCTGGAGCGCCAGACCGGTGGCTTGTCACGAGTCATCGAGCGTGGCACGCGCGGCATCGAGGTTCTGCTGCGTCTTACCCTGTTCCGGGCTGGACCGTCGCTTCTGGAACTTCTATTCGTGTGCGGGGTGTTGTGGACGCTGTACGATTGGCGTTTCGCTCTGGCCACCTTGCTGACCATCGGCGGGTATATCGCCTTCACCTTCGTGGTGACAGAATGGCGACTCCAGTTTCGTCGGACCATGAATACCACCGACGCGGAGGTCAACACCAGGGCCATTGACTCGCTCCTGAACTACGAGGCCGTCAAGTACTTTGGCAACGAGGCACTCGAAGTACGCCGGTTCGACCAGGCCCTAGCCGCCTACGAACGGGCCGCCGTGCGTGTGAAGTCTACTCTTTCCTTTCTCAATATCGGCCAGGGTTCCATCATCGCCGTCGGGCTCGTGATCATCATGCTTCTGGCAGCGCACGGAATCACCACAGGCACAATGACGGTGGGGGACTTCGTGCTGGTCAACACGTATCTGATCCAGCTTTATCTGCCGTTGAATTTCCTTGGCATAGTCTATCGCGAGATCAAGCAGGCTCTGACCGACATGGCCGTGATGTTCAGCCTGGCCGATCAGAAACCGGAGGTCATCGATCCGCCGGGAGCGCAGCCGGTACACGTGAAAAAGGGCAAGGTGGCGTTCGAGTCGGTTCACTTTGCCTATCACCCCGAACGACCGATCCTGAGGGGCGTGTCTTTCGTGGTCCCGGAGGGACGCATGATCGCCATCGTTGGCTCGTCGGGGGCGGGCAAGTCGACGCTCTCCCGCTTGCTGTTTCGTTTCTACGACGTCACCGATGGCCGCATCACCATCGATGGCCAGGATATCCGTACTATCACGCAGGCCTCCCTGCGGGCGGCGATCGGCGTCGTACCACAGGATACGGTCCTGTTCAACGACAACCTTTTCTATAACATCTCCTATGGCCGACCAACGGCTACGCGCACGGAGATCGAGCAGGCCGCCCGGATGGCTGAACTGCATGACTTCATCATGAGCCTGCCCGAAGGCTATGATACCCGGGTGGGCGAGCGCGGTTTGAAACTGTCGGGGGGTGAAAAGCAGCGGGTGGCGATTGCCCGCACACTTTTGAAACAGCCCGTCATTCTGATCTTCGACGAAGCCACTTCAGCCCTCGACTCCCGTACCGAGCAGGAAATCCAGAAATCCCTGCGGCAGGTTTCCATCAACCGGACCACCCTGGTGATTGCCCATCGTCTCTCGACCGTGATCGATGCCGACGAGATCCTGGTGCTCGACGGCGGTGTGGTGGCCGAACGTGGCCCCCATAACGCCCTGCTGGCCAGAAAGGGGCTTTATGCCGAGATGTGGCAGCGCCAGCAGGAAGCTGCCCGTCTGCATGAAGTCTTGCAGCACGCTGTTCAGACGATGCCCTGATGCCATCGCGTATCAATCCTGATGGCTCTTCCTGTGTGTGGATTTCAGGGGAAGATGACAGAAGTGGTCATGCCCCCCGGGGGGGGGGGGAGGCCCCGACATGAAGTCCGTGGCCAATCTGAACGCTTCCCTGTGCCGCCACGGCGAACAAGGCTTCCGCATCGACATAGCGTTCCAGATGATCGGCCAGCGCCTCAAGAGCAGCCTCGACCTGAGCCGTGAACGTCAGCGTCCCCCGGCGTTCAGGACGTAACCCCGCCAGAAAGGCGCGCCGGAAGCCATCAGCGGCAAACAGGCCATGGATGTAACAGCCGCGGACCTGGCCGTCAGCGGAACAGGCTCCTTCCAGCCTGCCCTCCTCCATCTGCAGCCATGGTCGCAGCCGGTCCGAACCATCGGTCCGGCCCATGTGCATCTCATACCCGTGCAGTCGTTCCCCCGAGAGCAGGTCATGCCCGGTCACCGCCCGCAGAACCTTTGGTCCGGTCAGCACCGTTTCGATCGCGAGCAGCCCCAGACCAGGTGTGACACCGGGCGGACCTTCGATGCCATCAGGGTCATGGACACTGCGCCCCAGCATCTGATAGCCACCGCATACACCGACCACCAGACCGCCCCGGCGCAAATGGGCTGCGATGTCGATCGCCCACCCCTCCGCCTGCACAGCGGCCAAATCAGCACGTGTTGCCTTCGATCCCGGCAGAATGATGACATCGGCATCGCCAGGCAGAGCCGTTCCCGGCGCAACGAATGATACGGCCACATCGGGTTCAGCACGCAACGGATCGAAGTCATCAAAGTTGGCGATGTGCGGCAGACGCGGGACGACAATACGGATTCTGTCCGTCTGCGTACCTGCGCGCATGCCTGTATCCATATCCATGGCAGGGGGAGCAAGTCCCATGCTGTCCTCGGCAGGCAGACGATGGGCGGCGTCAAACCATGGCACCACCCCGAACGAATGCCAGCCGGTTCGCGCCGCAATCACGGTCAGGCCCGAATCGAACAGTGTCCGGTCACCGCGGAACTTGTTGATCAGGAATCCCTTGACCCTGGTCTGTTCCGCAGGACCCAAGAGGGCATGGGTGCCCACGAGTGCAGCGATCACGCCGCCCCGGTCGATGTCGCCAACCAGGACTACTGGCACGTCGGCGGCCTCGGCGAAACCCATGTTGGCAACGTCCCCGGCGCGCAGGTTCACTTCCGCTGCCGAGCCGGCCCCTTCCACTATCACCAGATCGGCCCTGACGACCAGGGACCGGAAGCTGGCGAGGATGGACGGCAGCAGGGTTGGTTTCAGGCGCTGGTAGTCCATTGCCGCGGCATTGCCCCACACCTGCCCTGCCACCACCACCTGGGAGATTCTTTCCCCTTGCGGCTTCAAGAGCACTGGATTCATGCACACCGACGGGGCCACTCGACAGGCTTGCGCCTGCAGGGCCTGGGCACGGCTAATCTCCCCGCCTTCAGGCGTGACAGCAGCGTTGTTGGACATGTTCTGCGGCTTGAACGGGCGTACGACCAGACCTCGACGGGTGAATAGACGACATAAACCCGCCACCAGCAGCGACTTGCCAACATCAGAGCCAGTCCCCTGCACCATCAGGACCGCTGCCCGTTTCATCGGTCGAGAATCTCCTGCAGACGATCGGCACCAGGGTTGCCGAAGCGGCGTTCGAACAGGATTGCCCGCGTATCGGCCTGAACGTCACCATAGAAATGATTGTTCCAGTCGGTGCGCGGTTCGATGACCGTCCCGTCCAGCGCCCCACCGCCGAACAGACCGGTCGTGAGGGCGAAGGCGTAAATGTCGGCACCGATATTGCTGGTAGTTGCCGCCTCGATGCCCACCCCCCGGATAAAGGCCACCGACACGCCGGCGCCGGCCTTGAACCTGTTATCGAGAACGGCAGACAGCCCCCTGTCGGTCATGATGATGAACACGACCTCTGCCTCCTGCACGCCGGCCTGCAGGCCGATGCTACCAGCCACAACCTTGAAAAAGGCTGGTCCCGTGAAGCGGGTTGTCCCGGGGTCGCGTGCCATCAGGACACCGTTGCCGTACTCGGCCCCGAGAATGAATCCAGCCTTGACCAGGGAGGGCACGACCAGCACCGCGCGTGCGCGCCTGATCTTGGGCAGCATGTGGCGCTGGAAATTATCGTCAAGATAGAGCCGTTCCAGGGTGACGACGGCGCGATCAACGATCTTCTGGGCCTCGATAGCCTCCTCGGAAGCGGCACGGGCCGGAGTCCCGGCAGACAGAAGCACCCCCGTCAGCATTGCCAGCGCAACACCCATCCGGAAAACCGGTCTCCCGCCTGTCATGATGCTCTTTCTGTTTAGTCCCATGATGCCGGCTCCATGACCAAGAACGCATGTTTCCAGGAAAACACTCGATCGATTCCTTCGGATCACGCCACGGGCATGTGGCAGGGCCACGGCACCATGGCTCAGTATTCTATGCCAGGCTGGGCCTTGATGCCATCGTGAAAGGGATGCTTGATCAGGGCCATTTCGGTGACGAGACCGGCTGCCGCCACGAGATCATCGGGCGCGTGACGGCCGGTGATCACGACATGCTGCCCGGACGGACGGGCCTGGAGCGCCGCCATGACCGCTCCCAGTGGCAGATAGCCATACCGCAGCACCACGTTCAGCTCGTCCAGCACTACCATACGATAGGCAGGATCGGCCAGCATGGCGGCAGCAGCAGCCCACGCCCGTTTCGCCGCGGCAACGTCGCGGTCACGATCCTGTGTCTCCCACGTGAATCCCTCGCCCATGGCAAGAAAGGTAACGAGCTCCGGGAAACCCGACAGGACGCGATGTTCGGCGGTCTCCCAGGCCCCCTTGATGAACTGGACCACCCCGGCCTTCAGACCATGGCCGATGCAACGGAGCACCATGCCAAAAGCCGCCGACGATTTGCCCTTGCCGATGCCAGTGTGCACGATCAGCAGACCCTTGTCAGCGGTCTTGCCCGCCATCAGGCGATCGCGGGCGGCCTTTTTTTTCGCCATGCGGCTGGCATGGGAATCGGTTGCAGAGTCTGGCCCGGAATCGCTCATCGCTTCAATCCTTGTCTGACCTTGCCTGGCAGAGAGTTAGTGGAGAACTGGCAGGGAGAAAGCGCCGTTCCCACGTTTCTGTTTCCATGCGAACCGCCACGCAAGGAAACCACGGGCTCCCCCACGCCCACGAAATCTTTCATCCTGTGCCTGTTCAGGAATGATGAAAGGATAATAAGATGATAAGGATAATAAACTGTCTCGAGGTTTTCATGCTATCGGCATTGTGACCAGAAGGGAATCGTTGCGTCATGTCTGCTGCGACTGCCTATGCCTGCCTGCAGGAGCGTTTCACCCGCCTGATCCGGCTCGCGGAGGCGACGGCTTTCCTCGATTGGGACACTGCCGTCATGATGCCCTCCGGCGGAGCCGCCAGCCGCGCCGAGCAGAGGGCCACCTTGCAGAGCCTCCATCACGCGCTTCTGACCGCTCCCGAAGTGGAAACCTGGCTGGACGAGGCCCTGGCCGTGCCTCCCGACGATCCATGGGACGCCGCCAACCTGCATGAAATGCGGCGCCAGTGGATTCACGCCACTGCCGTGCCATCGGATCTGGTCGAGGCGCGGGCACGGGTTGAGTCCCTTTGTGAGATGTGCTGGCGGGACGCCCGACGCACAGCTGATTTTTCCCAGGTGGCACCAAGACTGGCTGAAGTGGTGGCCCTGGTCCGTCAGACGGCGCAGGCCACGGGAGAGCGGTTGCAGTGCTCCCCCTACGAGGCCCTGCTCAATCAATACGAACCAGACGGGCGGATCGAACGAATCGACGCCTTGTTTGCAGAGCTTGAAACCTTCCTGCCCACCGTTCTCGAGGCCGTGCTAGCGCGGCAACAAAAGCGCAACAATCAACCGCGGCCTCCGGCGGGACCGTTTCCCGTTGACCGGCAGCGGGCGCTGGGCGTGCAGCTCATGGCAATCCTTGGCTTCCTCTTCGATCATGGTCGTCTGGATGTAAGTCATCACCCGTTCTGTGGCGGTACCTGTGACGACGTGCGCATCACCACCTGCTACGATCCGGATGATTTCACATCCGCCCTGATGGGGATCCTGCATGAAACCGGCCATGCCTTGTATGAACGGGGTTTGCCGGAGGTGTGGCGCTGGCAGCCGGTGGGACGGGCCCGCAGCATGAGTCTGCACGAAAGCCAGTCATTGTTGATCGAGATGCAGGCCGGTCGATCGCGGGAATTTATCACCTATGCGGCGCCACTCATACGAGCGGCATTTGAGGGCGATGGTCCTGTGTGGGAGACGGATAATCTCTACCGTTACTATACACTGGTGGAGCCTGGCTTCATTCGTATCAAGGCCGATGAGGTGACCTATCCGGCCCATATCATCCTGCGCACACAGCTGGAGCAGGCCCTGGTAACGGGAGCCCTGGAGGTGGTTGACCTGCCCATGGCCTGGAACGAGGCCATGACCCGACTGTTGGGGCTTACCCCCCCTGACGACCGCAGCGGCTGTTTGCAGGACATTCACTGGTACGCCGGGTCTTTCGGATATTTCCCGACCTACACGCTGGGTGCCATGACTGCTGCCCAGCTGTTCGATGCAGCCTGTCGGGCCGAGGCAACCCTTCTGCCAGGCCTTGCCCGCGGCGATTTCGCACCACTCTACGCATGGTTGCAGACCCATGTGCACAAGAAGGGGGCGTCCCTGCGTGCCGATGCCCTTCTGACGGCGGCAACCGGTCGCCCCCTAGAGGTGACGGCTTTCAAGACCCACCTCAGGCGGCGGTACATGGAAGGATAAAGGCAGGGAGGCGCAGGGAAAGCCGCGCTTCACAGGAAGGTGGGCAGATATCGCGTGTGCCGAGACTATACTTTGTTGGCATGTTCCACCTGACGACGGCCCTTTTGCGGTGCACTCCGATCCATCTGTTCCGGATCACGCAGGACATAACCACGGCCCCATACGGTTTCGATGTAATTAGCGCCCCCGTTCGCCTGCGCCAGCTTCTTGCGCAGCTTGCAAATGAAAACATCGATGATCTTAAATTCAGGCTCATCGATGCCGCCGTAAAGGTGGTTCAGGAACATCTCCTTGGTCAGGGTCATGCCCTTGCGCAATGACAACAGTTCGATGATACCATATTCCTTGCCGGTCAGATGCAATGGCCTGCCGTCAATGGAAGCCGTACGCTGTTCTAGATTGACCACGAGTTGGCCGGTTTGGATGACCGAGGTGGCATGTCCCTTGGAACGACGAACGACCGCCTGGATGCGAGCCACCAGCTCGCCGTTGTCAAATGGTTTGGTCAAATAGTCATCTGCACCGATCCCCAGTCCCTTGACCTTCCTATCGGTGCCATCTAGTCCAGACAGAATGATGACTGGCGTCTCGATCCGCGCCTGACGGAGGCGCCGCAGCACTTCATAACCGTCCGTGTCGGGCAGCATCAAATCAAGCACCACGACATCGTAGTCATAGAGCTTGGCAATCTCCAGACCGTCCTCGCCGGAAGCCGTGGAATCGACGACCATTCCTTCCCGACGCAGCACCAGTTCGATGACCTGTGTCGTCGTTGGATCATCCTCAACCACCAGAACCCGCATTAGCAATCCTTTGGCGACCATAACTTAAACGTTCAGTTGACGATAGGCACTGCCTACCGTCAACGCAACCCTTAAAGAAGGGGTACCTCCCTTGCGGCAGGATGCCCTGAAAGCGAGGCAGTGATTTTCACTATGGGGATAATTCTGATTTGCAGAAGAGGCATCCCCACACCCTCCTCCCCCTCCAGGCGACCGTATGCACACAAGTCTGCCCCGGCGAAGTATGGAGGAATCGCTGCTTTCCCCATCAGACATCCCCCCCCAGAGAGGGAACACGCCTTCCCCTGGGGGGGGGATCTGCCCCCTTGGGAGAGAAGGATTTTGGGGTGGAGTCTGCCAAGGCGACTTGGAATAAAGTCCATATCGAGAATTGCTGAGAGCGAGGTCATGCCCTTGCGCAGGCATGACGATGAATGTACCATTCCTTTTCCCCAAGGCTTTCCCAAGGGGGCAAGGGAAGAAGGTTCGCCGATGATAGGGGACGCAGAGATCCAGCAACATGCGGTACTGGCCGGCTTCGCGCTGCCGGGTCTACCCTGCTCTTACAGTGGCAAGGTGCGTGATGCCTTTGACCTGACGGAGGGAAGCCGGATTCTGGTGGCAACGGACCGGCTCAGCGTGTTCGACCGGGTCATCGGTTGCATTCCCTTCAAGGGTCAGATTCTCAACCAGATGGCACTGTACTGGTTCCAACAAACAGCCGACATCATTGCCAATCACGTGCGGGCGGCCATTGACCCCAATGCCGTTGTGGTCGAACGGCTCGACATGCTCCCGATTGAGATCGTGGTCCGTGCCTACATGGCTGGAACCAGCAGGACATCGCTCTGGACATTATACAAGACAGGGGAGCGAACCCTGTACGGTCTCCGCTTTCCCGATGGTTTGCAGGAAAATCATCTCCTGCCGCACCCGGTCATTACGCCCACCACCAAGGCGGAGGGGGGAGGCCATGATGAGCCGATCACGGCGGCTGATATCGTCACGCGTGGCCTGCTCCCGGCTGACCGGTGGGAAGAGGTGGCCAGCGCCGCTCTGCGCCTGTTCGTCCGGGGCAGGGATATCACCCGCCGCTATGGCCTGATCCTGGTTGATACCAAGTACGAATTCGGTCTTACCCGCGATGGCCGGCTGATGGTAGCCGACGAGGTCCATACGCCAGACAGCAGCCGTTACTGGCTGGCCGACAGTTATGAAGGCCGCATGGCCAGAGGCGAGAAGCCCGAGAATCTGGACAAGGACTTCGCGCGGGCCTGGGTAATGGCCCGCTGCGATCCTTATCGCCAGCCGATTCCATCTTTGCCTGCCGAAACAGTCGTCGAATTTGCGCGCCGCTATATGCGTCTGTACGAAATCGTGACGGGCACCCCCTTCGTCCCCCCTCCGGCTGATCCTCCCCTGGCCACACGGGTCCGCATCAATATCGAACGCTATCGGGCCTGCCTCGGAAGCTGACAGCGATGCTCGGTCGCCTTGGTACATCAAGCCACAATACCAACAAGCCTCACGCATGACACACGCGCAAACGCCCACCGTCGCAGCGCGCCGCGTAGCGCAAAAGCCAACAAGGAAAGTGTAACATTCCTACAAAGAATCTCTGCAATGGCGAAACGCGGTTTGACAACCGACTGGCCTGGAGGTTATAGCCGTGTGACACAAGGCGCATATTTCTGCGGAAAGGGAGGCATATGCTCTTTCGAAACAAGGGAACAAAGAGCGACAGGAACACCAAGAAGACCAAGAACACCAGGAATACAATGCTGCTCAAGGCGCTGTCGATCATGATCGCAGGTCTGGGCGCGGGCATGGTTGAGGGCGGCACGGCCTGGGCTCTCCCCTCCCCTGCCCGTGACGCTCCACCTCCCAACATCCCTCTGCCCCTTCCCAGGCCCACCTTCCTCGCCACACCAAAGTCCTCTCCTCACGCTGCGACGGATATGAAAGACCTGAAAGAGACAAAGGCCGCAGCCGTAAAAGGCGCGCAAACGGCACGTCGGGTCCCCCTTCCGCCCCACCCGCCGCAAGCCGTCCGGCATGCCGTTCATACGTGCGATCCCATGACAACACGAGAAGATAGCATGGTTATGGCATATGAGCAGTTGATTCTTGGCAAAGGAGATACCGTCGTCGGTATGCTGAAACAGCATGGCGTATCAATCAATGATGCCAACGCCATTGCCCAGGTGCTGGCCGGTGCGATGGATGCCCGCCGCGTCCGTCCTGGTGATGCCCTGATGGTTCTGCATGGGGCGGATCGGGGTGGAAAACAGCAGATGGCCACACTTGCGCTCCGTATTCCCGATGGCCCCCGCCTCACCTTCTGGCGCACGCCCGATGGCCGTTTCGTGCGTGGTCTCCCCGACCGGGAAGGAAAGCTGCATCGCCGTGTTCTCTCCCTGGACCGGGGCCTGGACCGTTCTCTCGTGGGTTTCCCTGCCCCGGTCGTGCAGGAGGTAAAGACGGCGGTGGTTCCTGTTCTTCCGGTCAGGCCGAGTCGCCAGGCCACCCTGACAATCGTCTATGAGAGTCCTGGAGAGGGAGAATCGGTCCTGCGGTTCGCTGCACTGCATGATAAAGGGCGCGAGCATCGTCTCTACCGCTTTCCTCTGAGTGAGACCAAGGTCGCCTACCTCGACGAAGAGGGACGGGGCGTAGCCTTGGTCGATCTGCGCACACCTATTGATCATGTGGTCGAAATCAGCTCGGGCTGGGGCTGGCGTATCCATCCCGTTCTGGGCAACAAACGATTCCACCGCGGCGTGGACTACCGCGCGCCGCGGGGAACACGCACCCTTGCGGCCACTGATGGCGTAGTCGAGGACATGGGCCGGCGTGGCAACTACGGTCTCTATATCCGCCTTCGCCATAGCGATGTTCTTTCGACTGCCTACGCCCATCTGGATGGATTCGCGCCTCACCTGAAGAAAGGCCAACGGGTGAAAAAGGGACAGCCGATCGGCTATGTCGGCATGACTGGTCTTGCAACCGGGCCGCACCTTTATTACGAGGTGCTGGTTGACAATCGCCAGGTCAACCCCATGAATAAGAGTGATCTCGTGGTACCGGTTCGTCTAACGGCACAGGAACTGACCCGTTTCAAAAGCTACGTCGCAGATACCACCCAGGTGATCGCGCATTGACCACCGGATCATTACCTGCGCCATCCGACGGCACCTGCCTGCCCTTTTCTTCTCAAAGCCCGACCAGATGCATGACGATACGGCGGGTGTGCGGGCGTTGGCGGCATTCAGCAAGATAGATCCCCTGCCAAATTCCCAGAACCGGATGCCTGTCGCGAACGGGGATAGAGAGATGAATGCCGGTCAGCATGGTCCTGATATGAGCCGGCATGTCGTCCGGTCCTTCGATGGTGTGGCGGTAAAGCTGTTGTGCCTCCGGCACCAGGCGTTTGAAAAAGGTTTCAAGATCCTTTATTACATCGGGATCGGCATTTTCCTGAATGGTCAGACCAGCCGAGGTATGCTGGCTGAACAGGGTCAGCAGACCGGTATGGACGTCCTGCCGCTCCACCCAGGTGGTTATATCACGGGTGATGTCGAAAAAGCCTTCTCCCGTTGTCAGGACGGTCAATGTTTCCTGGGCCTGTTTCATCATGTTTCGTATCTGCCACGATTCTACAAGCAACCACGCTCACGCGCATCAATCCCGGCTCGCGCTAGCTAGTATAGTATATTGAATCAATCAAGAAATTAATCTTTAATCCCTCATGAACCTCATTTCCGGGCCACGCCTGACCGCAAGTCTATATTCCCTCACCCGATTGTCCCGAGTCTCACTTCCATTAGTCTTGCCTCTTTGGCCATTCCGGTCTATAACCCGCCCCGTTTGCGCGCGGAAACCACCGGAAGGGGACCGTGTGCTTTTTTCGAAGTCCGAGACACGGGAATCCTTTGCAAGGAGTCGTTCTCTGGTAGGACAAGACAGGGCAATAGCAAGAGAGAACCACGCGATGCCTATCGAGCACACGCTTTCCATTATCAAGCCCGATGCAACGCGCCGCAACTTGACGGGCAAGATCAATGCCATGATCGAGGAAGCCAGCCTGCGCATCATCGCCCAGAAGCGCATTCGCCTGTTGACTGAAATGGCGCGCCTGTTCTATGACGTGCATCGGGAACGATCGTTTTTCAATGCTCTGGTCGAATTCATGACCTCAGGGCCGGTGGTCGTTCAGGTGCTAGAAGGCGAAAATGCCATTGCCCGCTATCGCGAGGTGATGGGGGCCACCAATCCGGCCAACGCCGCAGCGGGGACCATTCGTGCCACCTTTGCCGAGAATGTCGAGGCCAATTCGGTGCATGGCTCAGACTCGCCTGAAACGGCTAGACGGGAAGTCGCCTTCTTCTTCGCCGAGATCGAAATCGTTGGCTGACATCACGGCAAGAACTTGAAGGTGGTGTGAGGGAACCTCTGGTTTCCTCACACGTTGTCTTTCATGCCTCCATGAAAATATGAAACGAAATACAGGTGAAGACGCCCCCCTCCCCTCCCAAACAGCCGCTGATCCCGCCGCAGTGATTCTCATTATGGGAATGACACTGATTTGCAGAAGAGGCACCCCTGCACTCCCCTCCTCCTGGAGGGAAGACCTCCTCCCCCTTGGATCGGGGGAGGGCTTGCCGTCCTAGATTGCTGATCCGCCGTGTCATGGTTGACAGAAACGGGTGGCACCCATATGGTGCTAGCTTTGTCGCTGGCAAAAAAAGAAGGAATCTGGTTTCATGAAGGTTCGGAATTCGTTGCGCTCGGCCAAGGAGCGGGAAAAGGATTGTCATGTGGTGCGTCGCAAGGGACGTGTCTATATCATCAATAAGAGGCACCCGCGCTACAAGGCCCGCCAGGGTTGAAGTAGCAGGAGGGGGGATCGGGGTGCCGCTTCAGAAGCCCAGAAAGTACAGGAAACGTGAGAGTGGTAGAGGCATCACGGGGTGAGGCGTTTTTCAGCCGCCTTGCTGCGGCCAATCCTGCACCGAAGAGCGAGCTCGTCTTTCATAGTCCCTATACCATGCTCGTGGCGGTAGTTCTGTCATTGCAGGCCACAGATAGGAGCGTGAACCAGGTAACGGGCGCACTGTTTGCCGTTGCCGATACACCGGCTAGGATGCTGGCCCTGGGCGAGGAGGGGCTGAAAACATATATCAGGACCATCGGCCTGTTCAACAGCAAGGCCCGTCACATCGTGGCCTTGTCCCGCGTTTTGGTCGCACGTCATGAGGGGAAGGTCCCAGCCGATCGTGTTGCCCTGGAGGAACTGCCAGGGGTCGGCCGCAAGAGCGCCAACGTGGTGCTGAACGTCGCCTTCGGACAGCCGACCATCGCTGTTGATACACATGTCTTCAGAGTCTGTAATCGTTCGTGCCTGGCACAGGGGCGGACTCCGCTTGAAGTAGAGAAACAATTGGATTCTATCGTCCCGAATCATTATCGACAGTATGCGCATCACTGGCTGATTCTGCATGGCCGTTACGTCTGCAAGGCCCGCAAGCCCGCATGCGCACAGTGCATCGTGCGCGATCTGTGCGCCTTTCCGGAGATATGAAGACTTCAAGGCGCGGGAGGCAATCGGGTTAGACACTCGGGTTGGATCACTTTCCTTCCTGGTTGTCTGTTTTCAGCCTTCTTTCACGGCCTCTACTGCGCTGTCATCTGCAGGAGGTGATTCACGCTTGCGGCCAGCATTGGCCTCTTCGACGGAACGAACTACGATGATGGTCACCGTGACAGCCACCTCAGGATGCAGAGAAATGCGCACATCTGTTTTGCCAAGGGTTTTGATAGCCTTGCTCAATTGTACCTGGCTGCGCTGCAAGGTAAACCCGGCTGTCGTGACGACTTCGGCGATGTCGCGGGTTGCCACCGAACCATAAAGCTGTCCGCTTTCGCCAGCCTGACGAACGATGAACAGCACCAGCCCATCCATTTTGGCGGCGACTGCCATAGCCTCCTCGCGGTGCCTCAGATTGATGGCTTCGAGCTGGGTACGCTGCTGCTGGAAATATGCCAGGTTCTCCTTGGTCGCACGCATGGCCTTCCGTTGCGGCAACAGATAATTGCGGGCATAACCGGGGCGGACCTTGACCACATCTCCCATCTGGCCAAGTTTTTCGACCCGCTCAAGCAAAACGACTTCCATTCCTTTCCCTCCCATAGCCGCACCCTTATGCCTGTCGGCATTTCTGTCGCAGACTCGGCTCCCCTCCGTGCAAGACCAGACGCTTGGAAGATCTTCCGCGCTCCCGCTTCGCACTCTTGAGACAGCCGGAGCACGCTACCGCACGATACGGCAAACGGCTCGACGGCTGTCTCCCCGCCCTAGCTGATCACATAGGGCAGAAGAGCCAGATAGCGGGCGCGCTTGATGGCGCGGGCCAACTCTCGCTGCTTCTTGGCTGATACCGCCGTGATTCGGCTCGGAACGATCTTGCCTCGTTCGGAGATATAACGCTGGAGCAGCCGCACATCCTTGTAATCGATCCGCGGCGCCTCCGCTCCCGAGAACGGGCAGGTTTTGCGGCGGCGGAAAAAGGGGCGACGTGGAACCGGCATCACGCATCTCCCTCGCTGGACTTGTCACTGCAACCTTCGCCACGGTCAGAACTTCGTTCACTCCCGCGATCGCCGTCACGTTCGCCACCGCGTTCGCTTCCCCGACGTTCCCGGCCGAATCGCCCACCTCCTTCACGTTCACGTCCGAATCGGCCCCGTTCACCCTCCCGTCCGCCGCGATTTTGCAGAATCGGCGATGGCTGATCGTCGAGCTTGTCGGTCCTGACCGTCAGATAGCGCAACACATCTTCGTTGATACGCATCTGCCGCTCCATTTCGAGAATGGCTTCCGGCAGGGCGTCGATAGTGAAGAGGACATAGTGCCCTTTGCGATTCTTCTTAATCCGATAGGCCAGATTGCGCAGGCCCCAACTTTCACGCTTACCGATTCGCCCCCCTTGCGCGCTGATGAGGGCAATAAACTGGTCCGTCAGGTTTTCAACCTGCTGGGTCGAGGCATCCTGGCGCAGGATGAAAACAGTTTCATAAAATGGCATACTTGCACCCCTCGTGGCTTTTCTCGTCCCGCCGGGCGGGCATAGCCGAACCTTTAGGATTCGGCAAGGAGTTCGCGGGAGCGCACTATACACCGTTTCTATTTTCGTGCAAGCACACTTGACAGAGTTGTCAGGGCCGGTATGACTAGCATCACCTTTGGATAACGGAGGATGGGTTGCTGATGGCGCGGGCGTTCGTGTTTCCGGGGCAGGGGTCCCAATTCGTTGGCATGGGTCGGGAACTGGTAGGGGCCTTTCCCGCCGCCCGTCTCGTCTTCGAGGAGGTTGACGAGGCGTTGAAACAGCACCTAAGCCGCCTTATGTTCGAGGGGCCGGAAAACGAACTGGTGTTGACGGAAAATGCCCAGCCAGCCCTGTTGACGGTCAGCATGGCCATCATGCGGGTGATGGAAGGTGAAGGCGGCCTGGAACTCTCGCAACAGGCCAAGTTCGTGGCCGGACATTCATTGGGTGAGTATTCAGCTCTGGCAGCGGCGAGGAGTTTTGCGCTGGCTGATGCAGTGCGTCTGGTAAAGGTGCGCGGCCAAGCCATGCAGAAGGCCGTACCGGTGGGGCTAGGGGCCATGGCAGCGTTGATCGGGCTCGATCTCGACATGGCCCGGGAGGTGGCCGAACGGGCGGCAGAAGGGCAAATCTGTACGGCAGCCAATGACAATGCCCCGGCCCAGGTGGTGGTAAGCGGTCATCTCGCCGCCGTCGAACGAGCCGTCGTTCTGGCGGCGGCCTGTGGCGCCAAGCGAAGCATGATGTTGCCGGTTTCCGCTCCTTTTCACTGCGAGCTCATGCAGCCGGCCGCCGACGCCACGGCTGTGTTTCTGGCAGGGATAGCACTGGAACGGCCGGTGGTTCCTCTGGTGGCCAATGTCACGGCCCGCCGGGTCGAGGAACCGGACGTCATCCGGGTACTTCTGATTGATCAGATTACCAGTGCTGTCCGGTGGCGGGAAAGCATGATATATATGCGCGAACACGGGGTAACACAGGTGGTCGAAATCGGCGCCGGTAAGGTGCTGACTGGGCTTGCCAAGCGCATCGCGCGGGATCTTTCGGGCGTGGCCATGCATGCACCCCATGACATCGAGGCTTTTCTGAAGACGATTTGATCTGAATTGATCCGGGGACAGTCTCGAAATTCCCCTTCCGAGCGGGTGCGATTCCGGACAGAAGTGTTCCTATCTGCCCACCGTGGCCCGTTTTCGGGAAAAGCGTGCAACACGGCAGCCCGCCAGGGAGGGCTGCCGCAGGGTTCAGAAAACGGGATTCGAAAAGAAGTCCGGAACCGTCGTTCGGCCAGAGGGGGGGCATCGTGTATCGTGCTATGACCAGGCAGGAAAGAGCAGACGGATGTTCGATCTGAGCGGCAGGCATGCCCTTGTGACAGGGGCGTCGGGGGGAATCGGGAGTGCCATCATCCGTATACTCCATGCGCATGGTGCAGCAGTTGGCCTGTCCGGTACGCGGCAGGATGTTCTTGAAGCGGCAGCGACGGCCCTTGGCACGCGGGCATACGTGCTGCCCTGTGATCTGGGCGACGCCGAAGCCGTCGCGCGGCTGGTCGCGGAAGCTGAGACAGCCATGGGACAGGTTGATATTCTGGTCAACAATGCCGGCATCACACGTGATGCCCTAATCTTGCGCATGCAGGACGAGGACTGGACGCAGGTGATGGATGTCAACCTAACGGCGGTGTTCCGTTTGTCCCGGGCGGCAGTACGGCGCATGATCAAGCGACGTTTCGGACGCATCATCAATATCACCTCTATTGTCGGCGTCACCGGCAATCCAGGACAGGTCAATTACGCTGCCGCCAAGGCCGGCATGATTGGTATGACCAAAAGCCTAGCTGCGGAAATGGCCTCGCGCGGAATCACGGTCAACTGCGTCGCGCCCGGTTTTATCGTCACCGCCATGACCGACAAGCTGCCTGAAGCCCAGCGAAACAGGCTGATCATCACCATTCCGGCCAAGCGTTTCGGCACGCCAGAGGACATCGCGGCAGCGGTCTTGTTCCTTGCCAGTCCCGAAGCCAGCTATGTCACAGGGCAGACTCTCCATGTCAATGGAGGTATGGTCATGATCTGACACTTGGCCAGGGGGGGAAGGCTGGGTGTACGGCGGGTGCTGGTCAAGCCTGCAAAAGTATGGTACGAAGCCATGCCATTTTTGGGAAGCCGATGACACGGCTGGAAAGGCAGGAGTGTCCCGGTAAGAGAAACATCGGTCTTAATTGTCTTTTGTCACTCTCGGATTGAGGACTAGCATATGAGCGACAGCATCGCCGAACGCGTGAGGAAAATCGTCGTCGAGCATCTTGGTGTGGAGGAATCCAAGGCGACCGAGAATGCAAACTTTATTGACGATCTGGGGGCGGACAGCCTCGATACGGTCGAACTGGTGATGGCCTTCGAGGAAGAATTCGGGTGCGAGATTCCCGACGACGCGGCAGAAAAGATTCTAACCGTGAAAGACGCAATCGACTTCATCAAGGCAAATGCGGCGGCGGCCTGATTCTCCCATGGGCCGCCCTCCTGGGCTTGAGCTGCGGGCTCGCAACGACATGAGGGCCACCACAGTATGAAACGGGTTGTCGTCACGGGCATGGGGATGGTCACGCCGCTGGGGTGCGGCGTGGGCACCAATTGGGAACGTCTGATCAACGGCGAATCCGGTATCTGCGCCATTGACCGCTTCGACGTCTCCGACCTCCCGTCGCGGATTGCCGGCGTTGTTCCCCGCGGTAGGGGGAAGGGGCTTTTCAATCCCGACGCTTTTGTTCCGCCCAAGGAGCAGCGTCGCATGGATGATTTCATCCTCTATGCCCTGGCTGCCGCCATAGAGGCCGTGGAAGATTCAGGCTGGAAGCCACAGAATGAAGAGGACCGCGCCCGAACCGGGGTCATAATCGGATCCGGCATTGGCGGCCTGCCAGGTATTGCCGCTACCAGTGTCATGCTTGAGAAAAGCGGACCGCGCCGGGTCAGTCCCTTTTTCATTCCAGCGGCCCTGATCAACCTCACGGCCGGGCATGTCTCGATCAAATATGGCTTTACCGGGCCCAATCATGCCGTGGTCACCGCCTGCGCGAGCGGGACTCATGCCCTCGGCGATGCTTCCCGTCTCATCATGTTCGGCGATGCCGACGTCATGATCGCCGGGGGAACGGAAGCGGCCTTGTGTCGGCTTGGGATCGCCGGATTCGCAGCCGCCCGCGCCCTTTCCACCGGCTTCAATGACCGCCCGCAGGCTGCCTCGCGTCCGTGGGACAAGGATCGCGACGGATTCGTCATGGGGGAAGGCGCAGCCATGCTGGTACTGGAAGAATTGGAGCACGCCCGGAAACGTGGCGCCAGAATCTATGCCGAAATCATCGGTTACGGCCTGTCCGGCGACGCCCATCACATTACCGCCCCAGCCGAGGATGGAAACGGTGCCTACCGGGCCATGCGCAATGCCTTGTGCAATGCCAGGGTGGAGCCGACAGATATCGATTACATCAACGCACACGGAACATCGACCCCACTGGGGGATGAAATCGAACTCGGTGCCGTCAAACGCCTGTTTGGTGACCATGCTTATGCCTTGTGCATGTCATCGACCAAATCAGCCGTCGGTCACTTACTGGGTGCAGCCGGGGCTGCAGAAGCCATTTACACTATCCTCGCCTTGCGGGATGGCATCGTGCCGCCGACCCTTAACCTGGAAAATCCCTCCGAGGGATGCGACATCGACCTGGTCCCCTTCACGGCCAAGACCCGCAAGGTGCGCATTGCATTGTCCAACTCCTTCGGTTTTGGCGGAACCAATGCTTCCCTGGTGCTCACCACAACGCCCTGAGATGGAGACCACGTGTGCGCGGAAGGTGAAACGGGACAGGAGGCGGCGTACCGGAGGGGAACGTGTTTCCTGGCGGCAGCGGGTAGGGATCGGGATCCTGCTTGCCGGCGTGGTTACCGGGGGGTGTAGTGTAGTCAATACCGCTTCGAACGGTCGGATTACATACGTGCCGAAAGGTGTGTGTTGATTCCAAAAGGCAGCAGTGGGGTGATCAGCATCGTCCGTTTCCTGGAAGCACATGGGCTTGTTACAACGGCCCCCCCCCGGATCTCCCTGGTGATGCTGGCTGCAACCAGGTTCTATCCCTCCCTGAAGGCGGGTGAGTATCTGTTCCCGCCTAGCAGCGGCAAACCTCAAAGACATCCTTGGCGAAATAGCACGCGGGGATGTGATGGTGCGCAAGATCGTTTTTGCCGCGGAAGGCCTGACATCGGCCGCGATGATGCGTGCCCTCTCCCGCGCCGAAGGCATGGAAGAAACAGAGGAAGACACGCTGCAGCCCTCCCCCCTTGAAGGCAGCCTGCTGCCGGAAACCTACCATTATCTCCTGGGGGGAGCGGCGCACTGATATTGTTTCGCGCCTACAGAAAGCCATGACTGAAACAATAGACACCCTCTGGCTCAATCGTTCCCCAAATGCCCCAGCTAGCAAACACGATGCCCTGGTTCTCGCTTCCATTGTCGAAAAGGAGACAGCCCTCGCCCACGAGCAGGCTCACATCGCCGGGGTATTCCTGAATCGGCTGCGATTGGGCATGAAGCTACAATCCGATCCGACGTCATCTGCGGGCTCGCTGCCCACGCCGAGGCCCGTAACGATCGCCCCTTGACTATAGGGCCGACCTAGTACGTCCTTCACCCTATAAAACACCTAATTTTATCGACGGCTCACCCTCCCCACGCCCATCTGCAACCCCGGCAAGGCTGCCCTGTTGGCCGTGCTCCATCATCCTGCCGTCACGGAAGTCTGTATTTTGTTGCCGATGAGACAGGAGCTATGCCTTTCGCCGCAACGCTTGAGCACCACAACCGAACGCCAGCGCTCCGTTTTTTCCCCCTGCCCGAGAAAGACACCGCTCCTGCGGCCACAAGCGGCCAACAACCTGACCGTTAGAACACCATTCCTTCTTTTCGGAATGCCACATGCGGCGCGCGGGAGACGGGCCTAGCTACTGCTTATCTCGATTGATCAGGACAGGAAATAATCTGTCCCCGTTCCCCCAGAAATATAATCCACGTGTACGCCTACGGATACGAATTCTGCCATGCTTCCCATCGCAGAGCAGTCATAGCAGTTATCGTCTTTACCCTCTTCCAAATAAGAGTGCGAGCCTTCCGGCCTGGAGAGCAGGAAGGATTCCTCTTCCACAGACGCAAAAATCGACCTGTCGTTCGGGTCGTTGAATAGATCCCTGTCCTTCAGAAGATGATCCGTCACAGACGAAAGAATCGACCTGTCGTTCGGGTCGTTGAACAGATCCCTGTCCTTCAGAAGATGATCCGTGATCTCCTTCCGCATCTCGGAAAAAGTCTCAGGCTCGATCACAGACGAAAGGATCAACCTGTCGCTCGGGTCATTGAACAGATCCCTGTCTTTCAGAAGATCCGTGACTTCCTTCCGCATCTCGGAAAAAGCCTCGGGCTCGATCACAGACGAAAGGATCAACCTGTCGCTCGGGTCGTTGAACAGATCCCTGTCCTTCAGAAGATCCGTGATCTCCTTCCGCGTCTCGGAAAGAGCCTCGGGCTCGATCACAGAGGAAAGGACCGACTTGTCGTTCGGCTCGCTATACAGATCCTTGTCCTTCAGGAGATCCGTGACTTCCTTCCGCGTCTCGGAAAGGGTCTCGGGCTTGATCACAGAGGAAAGGATCGACTTGCCGTTCGGCTCGCTATACAGATCCTTGTCCTTCAGGAGATCCGTGACTTCCTTCCGCGTCTCGGAAAGGGTCTCGGGCTTGACCATCTGCGAGAAATCAAGTTCAGAAGACACCATAGAGGCGGAATCACCGCTGTGTCCCATGGCGCTCTTCTCGCTTGCCTTCACCGTCTGGCTGTTAGCCCTGTCCTTGTCGCACGTCGGGCACTCAGTAATAAGCTTCCACAATTCAATCCACCAATATGACATGATAACATCCTCTCAATCGTTTCGACGTTCAGTACCCTTGCAGATGAGGAACTGACTCCCCCGGGCACGGAGGCAAAATACACTCTCGTTTCCAAAAATAATTTATATTTAAACGCATATGCCTCCAGCTATAGTTCTGACACCGCGAAAGCACTAGCAGCGGGAAGCATATTGTTTTCCGGTTTGCCCAGAATCAGAAACTCCCCTGCCGTTTTGACACGGCACCGGACAAGGTGATTCAGCTTTGGGAGTCATAATGCCAACCCCAGATGGCCGGTAACGGCCTGGTGCGGGCGGCGAGACTCGAACTCGCATGTCCGGAAGGACAACGGTTTTTGAGACCGTCGCGTCTACCGATTCCGCCACGCCCGCAGGGGAGCCCTTTTTAGCATACTGTGTTCAACGAAGCCAACGACTCTGTTACAGGATCATCGGATGCCATTGGTCGCATCGCCTGTCGTCCCCCTGCACTGTGCAGACAATCCGGGCCTCTGTCTACTGGTAGGTTCTTGCATCCTGTGCAGCCTGCCGAGAAGGAAGGCTGACAACAGCAGCGGCCCACGCCGGGCGGATTCGCTACCGCCCTTACTTTTTGCGATGCCAGCGTGCTGACGTCCATAAGCGGTTGCCCATCGCAGCGGCAACCGTCTCCACCCGCGGCACAGGCCGGTTCTTGAGCCAAGACATGCGTACCGCCGCCGCGCTACAGATCGAAACGGTCGATGACCAGGCGGTGCTCCCCGGCAAGGGCGGCGCACAGGAACCCGGCTCACCACCACCGCGGTGATTTCGCAATCCTTGCTCAAGGCACCAGTCGTTCGCACCAGGGCGATCAAACGCCCCTCCTCCACGGTGTAAATGCACCCCAGCGAATCGCAGGCCAGGTTGGCAGCGGCTCTTCTTCTATGCCCAGGACCGTTTGCGGGCCAGCCGTGCGGCCTGCCCGGCACCGTAACGGTCTGTGACCACACTTCCAGTGCCAGCCGGTCGCTGTGCCGTGACGAAAACAGCAGGCTGCTATCCGTGCCACGCACAGCGAGGAGCGTGCGAGTCCCGTTGATCATGAGATCGGGAACCGGTGCCAGAAAAGGCGACACGAGTCCCAGAACGATCGGCGACAGGTCCAGCAGCCGCCAGCGCCGCTACCATAGGTACAGCCACAAGCCTCCCAGAGTGATGTCAATCAGGGCCGCCTATGGACAAAGGCGGCCAGACCATGACGGAACCAGGCTAGCCGGCAACCATGCGTGCGCTGGCGTTGACCAGATCAAGGCCACACCCCCCATGGCCGCCAGAGCCGGCCAGTCAAGCCCAGATGGCATCGACAGCACCGCAACCACCGCCGCTGGCATGACTACCAGACTGGTCAACGGTACCGCCACCAGATTGGTGGCCAGGGCATACGTGGCAATGCGGCCGAAATGATAGGTGGCATAAGGGATGGTGGCTGCGCTTGCGACCAGAGTGGTCAGGAGAATGCCTCCGACATAGAACGCGATCCGGTGCCCGACATCGCCTGCACCCCCCTGGCCAACAGGAACCAGGCGTACGGTTTCGTAGACCGTTACCAGGGCAACCACGGCGGCAAACGACATCTGAAAGCTTGGGCCAACCAGGGACTCAGGCCGCCACAGCAGAATCACCACCGCTGCCCAGGCAACGGTTCACATCGACAGAACAGTCCGGTCGATCAGCACCGCCACCAGCATCAGGGCGACCATCAGGAAGGAACGCTGCGTCGGCACAACGCCTCCGGACAGCAGCAGATAGGCAAAAGCCGCGACCAGGGCCAACTGCGACCGTCCATCCAGGGAGACACCGTAAACCCCACCGCCCCCAACTGCTGGAACCAGGCTTGACGGGTAAAATCATAGGCGCCCGGCGCAGCCGGTTCGGGAGGAGGGAGCAGCTTGGCCCGCAGGGTGATTCGCAACCTAGGCGGGCGGCGGCGGGGGGGGGGGGGGGGGGGGGGGGGGGATCCTGTTTCCAGCCATGCGCATGGTTGCGGGAATGGACCCTCCAGCCCCGTTATGAGGCACCTCTGGCTAGAGGAGTCACAATCTCTGTATAGCCGTAGGCATTGATCCGCAAGGCAAGGTCAGTATCCTCGTAGTAGAGAAATATCTCTTCGTCAAATCCGCCGATCCACCGCCATGCCTCAATTTCGAATAGCGACGCCGCCGCACTGAAATGCCAGGTACAGAAATCGCCATCGGGCTCCATTTCGGCCAGCTGGTGGTTTTTCTCCGATGGTCCCATCAGCCGCAGTCCGCCCAGCCCATGCCCGGGACTGAGAAACAAAGGCGCGATCGTGGCTGCATCCGGATTGCGCGCCCCAGCCGCTAAAAGATGTTCTAGGGCCTTGCCATCGACCAGCGCATCGTGGTCGAGAAGCAGGCCATAGCGGGTCTTCACCATGGCCATGCCCCGGTTGTTCGCTCGCCCGTACCCTTTCGTTGACGGCATTTTGTACAATCACAGCATTATCCAGCACCGACCGGACCCGTTCAGGTGTACCGCCCGTGCTTGCGTTATCCACGACGATCACGGAAACGCCATCTGGCAAGGCGCCAAGACAGCTAGCAATGATATTCGCTGAATTAAACATCACGATAACGGTGCTGACGTTCACTGCACACACAGTTCCAGAGTGTACATCTCGCAGCGGCATTGGTCACGGGCTTTCTCCCCGTCTTTGCGAGTCCGGTCATTCTTCAGGGGGGAGGAATCAGCAGCACCCGACCGCTCATGCCGGGTTTGAGATCAGGGAAACGCCCTTCCGGGACTCCGACCATCTTGACCCCCCGTCTGGCTCACCGGGTCGATACGGGCCTGGACGCGGGCGAGCTGCACTGGATAGGTTTGACCGATCTCGTCGGGAACGACCTGGAAGGGATGGCCCAACTTCAACCACATGAGCCACCGCGAGGGCACCACGAACACCATTTCCAGCACCGAGTCGTCCGGAATGTCCAGAAGCGCCTGGCCAGGCTGCATAAATTGCTGCACCTGCACTTTCTGTTCGACCACCCAACCGCTGAAAGGGGCAGGCACCGTGCATTTGGCCATGATCGCTGCATGGGTGGCGACCCTGGCATGTGCCTTGTCAGCCTCCGCAGCGCTATTTCGACCTCAAGTCCTCCAATGCTCTGCAAGGCCAGCAACCGCCGGTTCACCGCAACCGTTTCTTCCGTTGCCACTAGGACCGCACGTGCTTCGCTGGCTTGCGCCTTCTGAACCGAACAGTCGAAGGCCACCAGAATCTGCCCCTTCCCGAATCGTTCCCCCTCGCAGACGGCGACTCTTTCCACCCTGGCACCGATTTCAGCGGCCAGTGTGGTAAAGTCCCTCGAGGTGACTTGGGCCCGGATTCCAGGCCTAGGTGTCTGGGCCAAGGCCGCGGGGCCCGCTTCCCGGAAGCGCCATTGCCAGCAGCTTCCCCAGCCAGGCAAGGGCTCTCCCCATCCCCTACGTGCACAAACGGCGGCACGTGCCATGCCACGTGATCATGGGACGGCGGGCGCCTCGCCCCAGTTCCGAAACCGGGTGGCGATTATGGCGCTCAAGGAGTCGATATCGGCAACGGTTACGTCCTTCGGCAGCAGGTCGTGCCTAAGCGCTGCCTGGATCTTCGCAAACGCCTGTTCGACCAGGGCATAGGTCTGAAAACGGCGAAGCCGGGAAACGATGGTCGAGGCATGGGTGGCCACCCGTTCTAGCATGCTTTGGGCATCATTGGCCGTTCTGTTATCGGCAATTGCCGCCAGCCGCTGGTCAACTTCCTACAACACGTCCACCGCCTGGAAGTTGTAATAGTTCTTGCGCTCCGCCGTAAAAGTGATGCCGGGCAGAAGTT
Source organism: uncultured Rhodobacterales bacterium (assembly GCA_964624075.1). Classification (GTDB taxonomy): domain Bacteria; phylum Pseudomonadota; class Alphaproteobacteria; order Rhodospirillales; family Rhodospirillaceae; genus CAZUWH01. Next base: position 232,815 of record CAZUWH010000001.1, on the reverse strand, counting down.
TTAGAATGGCCTTGCGGGTCTCATCCACGGCAATACGCGTGAAGTAACCCTGTTCACACAAATCCGGATTATTGTGAAAGGCTGTTTCCTCCATTTCCTCCACCGTCATGTTCCACGTCGGAACTTTGAGTCCGACCGGAATCTCCAGCAGGAGATCAGTCCCGGGTGGCGCATTGATCAAGGCAGCCAGTTCGGTGGCAGCAGAGGACAGATCCTGTTTTATGGTACTGAGCTGACGCAGTGTTCCCAGAAGCAACTTCTGATAGCGTAATGTTTCCACAGGGGTTTTCAGATTCTCCCGTTCCGCCAGACGTGCTTTTTCCAGGGCGATGTGGGCTTCGGCAATCGTTCGTATCATACCGAATCGCAGCACCTAATAAGCGGCGGCACGCCAGAAGGCAGACCGCACTTCTGCAGCTAGGGTGTGTACCGCTTTGCAGCGGTGTTCCATGGCGATCAAGGCCCGGTCAGTGTTCTGGCGGGCCTTGAAGTAGGACACGCCAGAGTCGAGAATATTCCATGACAACCCGAGATTCAGAGTCTTCGACCAGCGGTCCGTCGAATAGGTCGGATTGGAATCCGACGGAAGGCCGGTGGTCACGTCACGTGAAAGCGTGGCAGAAGAGCGGGGTTTTTCATTGTAGCCGGCGTTGAAGACAAAGCTGGGGAGAAGATCGAAACGATCAAGCGCGTTCTGTCCGAGTGCCAGCGCTTCCCCTCTTAACCTTGACCCGTTTGTCGAGATTATAGGGAAGGGTGCGCGCGATGGCCTCCTCCAACTTGAGGGGGACGGCAGGCAATTCTCCCTGTGCGAGCATAGACTGCCGGTCCGCACGCGCCTACCGGTCAAACCCTGCTATCGTAAACGGCTGCGGTTCAACGGCACAGGCGGACAGTCCCACCAGCAGGGGAACCGATTTCAATATACATCGAACATCACCGATAAGTCGCATGGGCTTCTGTCCTCTCCTGACGGTTCTGTCTTACGGTTCCGTCTCATGAGGCTGCACCGCAAGACAGAAAGCGCTGCAACCTTGACCGAGATCTGCAGTCAATAGTCGTCCAGCCAGACCGGAGTTTGCCCGTGCGCAGGGAAGACACGCACGCTGCGCGCCACCACTACGCCCGCAGAAGAAAGCCATGCCGCACCGTCAAACAGCCAACATGACTCTTTCCACATGATCTGATGTCCTTTCGCGAAGCTCACGTCCCATTCAGAACAACCACCACGTCGTCCCTCGCTCCTTACTGTGTTGTCTGCCCTGCCGCCCGTGGGACCCTCAGGCAGAGGTCCATGTCGGGCATAGGCAGGGTTCCTGCCACGCGATTGATCTGGCCCTACCCTTGAGGACTGTCCAGAATGTTCAGAAATGCCCGAGGTGACGGGTCAATCTATCTTTACGAGAATATTTTTGCGCCCGGAGGAGGAGATCATCGCCCCAGACGGCCACCCTGCCAGCGATGGTGGAGAATGATGGCCAGCCCCCCCCCATGGCAGCCAACACCGCCGAAGCATAGAAGGCATGACCGCTCCATGCCTGGTAGAGCGGGCCGGCCGCCATGGTGGCAAGTCCCCCACCACGGCTCCCATGCTAAGCGATCCATAGATCGCCTGGACCCGGGCCGAGGCCTCTGGTGGCGTAGCGCGTGTCAGAAAATGCATGGCGCCCAGGTGCACGGCTCCAAACGTAAAGACATGCAGAAGCTGGGCGAGGCCAAGCACCGGCAGGTGCGTGGAGGATCCCAGCACCACCTAGCGGACCACCGCCGCGCCACTTCCCAGAATCATAAGCCCCGTTGGCTGCAGCCATGTCACGATCGGGCTGGAAAAGGCGAATAGGAGAACCTCGGCGGCCACAGCCTCGGCCCACAGACCCCCAATGACAAGGGGGGAAAGACCGGCATGCTGCCAGTGCAAGGTGGCAAAACCATAGTAGAGGTTGTGACTGGCACTGACTAGGCTGGCCGCCGCTAGAAACAGCCAACAACGGGAGTCGGCCATGACCCGTCGAAAGGCTGCCGGATCCGCTCGGCCACGCGCTGGAGGAGGGAGGTCTTCCAGCAGCAGACAGGCAAGCAAGGTCAGAACCGTGCCGGCCATCAGAAGCCATAGAAACATTGTCGGTGCGTGGCCGGTCAGCACGGTTCCGCTCGTCACGGCCACCATAATGAAACTCAGTGATCCCCACAGGCGGATCCGGCCATAGTCCAGATGGCGGCTATAGGCCGTGAGCAGCGTCAGGCTTTCCCCAAGGGGCAGAATCGCTGTGAAAACGCCCATCCACAGGCCGCTTAGCAGCAACAGAGACCAAAATCCCTCGATTACGGTGAACAGCGCACAAAGCGCTACACTAAGGACCGCCAGGATGGCCATCGTTCCGGTCCGCCGGCCACTGACATCGACCAGGTGAGCGACCAGCGGGTTGGCAATGACACGCGCCCCGATGCCCACGCCGATCACCAGACTCAACTCGGGATCACTCAACCCTTTCGCCTTGAGCCAGACCGGCCAGAATGGTAGGAGGACGCCAAGAACGGTGAAGCTCGCGCCGTAATACGATGCCAGCTGCAGGCTGACCGGCAACTGAATCAAGCGATGCAAAACGACAGGAAAACGAAAGGCCACGGAGGGGGGTCCGCAGTCACAAGGAAACAGCGCCCGGGGATCAAGAAATCGATCGACAGGAATTATGGCAAAGAATCCACGATGGGCAAACGACAAGACCGGCGTTGTACTATCTGTCTAATGACGGAGGGTATGTGTGGTGCCACGCACGCACCCAGCACCTTCCAAGGCATGGTCGGCTCGAAAGGGGGAAAGAGGGAGAGACGGCTTTTCAGATCCGGCTGATGTGCCGTTCCCGTAACCTGTCTATGACGTAATCACGCATTCTCATCCGATAGGCATGAATGGCCGCGACGAAGGTCGCGTGATCGTTGGCGGCCAAGTGTTCCAGCATGATCTCGTGGGTAGTGGCACTGGTGGCCAGGTGCTCAGGCAATAGCGGGCTGATCGCCAGGCAGGCGCGCGCAAGGTCTGCCGGGAAATGGCACGGTAGAAACTGGTAAGCAGTGAGTTGTCGGCCACTTCGAACAGACGTTCGCGGAAAGCCAGCACGGCCTGACGATAGGAGACGGAATCGTTGGCAGTAGCGGCGGTACGGAGACTAGCCGTGCTGGTCATCAACCGGTGGTTGGCCGCATCAAACACGCTCTGACAGAGCTATTTCGGCAGTCAGCCGCTCAAGAGTGGCACATAATGGAAAAAGCTCATCGACAACACGCCGATTCACAGCCGTTACTATGGCCCCACGGTTGGGACGTAAGACAATAAACCTCTCGGCCGCAAGAACCTTCAGTGCTCCGCGCAGTGGCGTGCGGGAGATTCCCAGGCGGTCGCACGGACGCTTTTCCGCCACCCGTTCACCGCCGGCAAGCTCACCTGTCAAAATCATTTCCTGGAGGCGGCCAACGATCTGATCATGCAAGCTTGACTTCCTGATGGCAGAAATTTGCGTGTCATCGTCATGGTCCCTGTCGTCATCTATAGGCATGGTTGCTCTCATTGAGAGCAGTGAATGGTAGCAGGACCGAAAGTGGCCCGAAAATTCGGCAATATGTGCATCCATCCCGCAATGTTGGCAAGCTTCCACATATTGTACCAATGGAACGGGTACTTCCGGCATTGGCGCGACATCAAGGTATGCGCTGGCCTCCTTCCACACGTAGGAATCCGGACGTACCGACACGGAGCCGCCGTTCCCGTGATAGCTCGGCATCGGGGATACGGCTCAAGTCCACCAGGCTGTAGTGGAAATCAAGGATACAGGGCCGCATGGCGGCTTCGGCGGCGGGGGCTTCCGCCAGGGACAACGGGACGGTCCAGGGGGCGGCACCGTTGTACACCACCATCGTGACAATGGCTGGCAGAGGGCGCAGCATTCCATCCGGGGTACGCCCCTCAGTCTTGTCCTAGTACGCCAGGGCCTGGTACCGATAGCCTAGAAGATGCAGGCCAATGCGGGGGCTCCGGCCGCGATTTGGCCTCGATCAGGGTGTAGATTAGGACTGGGCGTCCGGTGACCATGCGGCCCCGGTACAGGCGATCGGTGCGGTAGACCCGCAAGCGGCGCGAGATGAAACTGCTGGGCATCAATTCTGGTGGCTCGGAGGTGAGCAGAACGACGACCTCCGCCGGCAACCACTCGCGCAGCAATGTTCCTGCAGTTTCCGGCCTGTCCAGCAGCTGCTGGGAAAAGTGATCGTGGCGTTGGACGGGACGCGATGTCATATGGCAATCATCCCCCTTCTGCGATGCATCATGACCCAGATTGCATACACTTTGCCTGTTCTCCCCTGTCCGGCCGCACTTTGCACAATACATTGCGGTGCAATGAAACATGCATTGGAATCCTTCTTGTCACAAAAGGTATGAGACAGATTTCCTGTTTCGCGAGGGATAAGGATGCGGATGCATCCTCTCGATTACAGACAGGTAAGGCGTGTGCATTCAGGGCGTCAAGTCAACCCTTTCTTCTGGCTATCGCACCGGTTTGGCCAGAAAGGGTGTGCAGAAGGCTACATGGTCGGACGGCTGGTTATTGACGTTCTGAGGCGAACTGCGGGGGAGATGACGCGCGAGGCGTTCCTGTCAACGCTCGAGAAGACCGGCCACCTTCGATCTCGACGGCGTGCGCCTGGTCTATAGAGCGGGGGACAATCAGGGCATGGACGACGTTTTCCTGACCGTGATCCAGTTCGACGGCGGGTTCAAGGCCGTCACGAGGCTCTTGGTTCGGCTCAATGAATTCCACGCATAGGGGTTGGTGGTGCGCACGCGCACCAGGGAAAGGGGGAATCCATCATGCCACCGCTCTTCAGAGCCGATTCCGGCGGGCGCCGCCTGACCATCGGCGCCAAGCTGTTCATCGCCTTCGGTTTTTCAGCGCTCCTAACTCTGGTGGCTGCCGGCATGGCAATCGTTGCCTTCACCGGGACCAGGGAAACCCTGGAACGGGTGGTCCGCACGGGCATCCCGGCCGTTTATGATTCCTTAAGCCTGAACGCTCATGTCAAGGAGGTAACTGCGGCCGGTCCCCGCCTCGCTGGCGTCCGCAGCCAGGGACGACGATTTCGCCGCCATGAAACCCCATCTGGCGGCTCTGGCGCAGTTCCAGGCCGGTCGGAAAGACATGCAGGCCGCCGCACACGGCTGGCCGATGACATCGCCCGCCAGATGAGCACCCTCTCGACACCACCATGGCCGCCCGTCCTGATCTGAAAAGCCGGCGGGGGCGAAAGACCATCGCCCTGCTGAAGGCCCATGAGGATTTTCTCAAGATCGTCGTGCCCCTTGTCGATACCATCACCTTCGATCTGGTCATGAAAGGCGAAGATGTGGCGATTCAGGACCAGAAGGCCATCACCCGCCTTCTGGAGCACGATGTCGGCCTGCTGCGTGCCTTAAGTGAGATCCAGGCGCAGGGCAACCTGGTAGCCGGCCTGCTGGTCAGCGCCGGAAATCGCGTTTCTTGTCCCGTTGCAGGAACGGTTCATCGCCGCGCCCGCTTCGATCGATCAGCGCCGGAAATCGCGTTTCTTGTCCCGTTGCAGGAACGGTTCATCGCCGCGCCCGCTTCGATCGAGCGGCTTCTGACCACAATTCAGGAGATAACCCGAAGGGGCCGCCGTGCACGCGGCCACTCTTGAAACTGGTCGATCGCGTTCCAGGCAACATTTTCGACTTGCGGCACGAGGAATTGGAGATGGGGCAGCAGGCCGAGGCCCTAGTCGTTTCCAGCCTGGATCTGTCCCGGTGCATTGATGAGCACGCCGAACGCCTAGTGGCAACGGCGCACGCCACCATCGACGCGCTGGCCGCTTCGACCCGGGCGGATATCGGACGGGGGCGTGGCGTTCTTCTGGCCGTTGCCGGCGCCACCATTCTCCTGGTTTCTGGTCGGCCGCAACGTCGTCGGGCGTCTCAAGGTGCTGGCGGAGGCGATCCATCAGGTGGCCGCCGGCAATCATCACGCGAGCGTACTGCAAGATGGCAATGACGAGATTGCCGACATCGCCCGCGCTCTTGATGTCTTTCGCGACAACGCCCTTAAGGTCGAACACATGACGGCGGAAGCCGAGGCACAGAAGAAACAGGCCGAACTGGAAAAGAGGAAGGCCATGAACGCTCTCGCCGACGCGCTTGAGGCCTCTGTCAAAAGCGTGGTCGAACGAGTCTCCCGCGGGGCGCGAAGGAGATCGTCGAGACGGCGGGCCAGGTGGGCAAGAAGCTCGACACCAGCACCAGTCGCACCCTCAATGTCGCCGAAGTCTCCATTCGCACCGCCAGCAATGTGGATACCGTGGCGGCGGCGGCGGAACTGTCGGCCCCCATCAGCGAAATCAGCCGCCAGGTGGCCCAATCCGCCGCGGTCGCTTCCAGCGCCGCCGCCGTCGAGCAGCAGGGAGTGGCGACTAGGGAAATCGCCCGCAATGCCCGCACCGTCAGCACCGATGCATAGAGCGTCTCGGACAGCATGACCTCCGTGACCGGCATGACCGCCTCTTCCTACGGGTCGGCCATCCGGGTCATCTAGGCGGGGGGCGATCTGAAGGAGCCGGTTACGGTGCTCTGGCGCAACAGGTGGACGCCTTCCTCACCTCGATCCGCGCCACCTGACCCACAGCCTAATCGGTGCGTTCGACAGCAAAGATTCCGGTGTCCTGGATATCAGCCCCGGTCATCGACTCCACGAGCCACTATGCAACGGATTGAAAGGAACCAGAAAAAAGAAGGGGGGGGAATCCGGCCCTTTAACGCCAAATAAAAACCGACTATGTAGGAGGGTATCCTTTCTTCATGCCTTGCCCTGAAAGGCATGTTGCCCTACAGGTTTCGCAGTCCCTGCTGAAGAGAGATGACACGTGTCTAACGACCACGCTCCCTTGAAGGAAACGCCGCTTGGTCCCCTGCATCGCCGGCTGGGAGCGCAGATGGTTTCTTTTGCCGGCCATGCCCTGCCGTTGCACTACCCAACCGGCATTCTCGCCGAGCATCGGCACACCCGCAATGCAGCCGGTCTGTTCGATGTTTCCCATATGGGCCAGGGACGCCTGGATAGCCCGAGGGAATCCAGCGGGCCAGCAGCCTTCCAGGCCGTCGCAACAGCCTTTGAACGGCTGGTGCCAGGCGACATTGCCGCCTTGCAGCCGGGGCAGATTCGCTATACCGTCCTCACCAATCAGGCGGGTGGCATTCTTGATGACCTGATGGTCATGCATGGGGGGGATCATCTGTTCATAATCGTCAACGCTGCCACTTGTGTGGCCGACTTTGCCCATATGCGGACCGTCCTGAGTGATGAGATTCGTCTGACCGAATTGACCGACCGGGCTCTTCTGGCCCTGCAAGGACCGCAGGCGGTCGGAGTGATGGAGCGGTTGGTACCCGACACGCCGTTCAGGGCCAGCGGCGCCCTGCCCTTCATGAACGCCATGTCCCTTTCCGTTGCCGGCCTTGCCTGTCAGGTCAGCCGGTCCGGTTATACCGGGGAGGATGGGTTCGAGCTGTCGGTGGCCACCGATCAGGCGGTGACACTGGCCGAGCGCTTGCTGGCCGAGCCGGAAGTGTGGCCGGCCGGGCTGGGTGCCCGGGATTCCTTGCGGCTGGAAGCGGGTCTGTGCCTTCATGGGGCTGATATCGACCCTGCCACCTCTCCCGTTCAGGCGGGTCTGGCCTGGGTCATCGGCCGGCGCCGCTGGGTTGAGGCCAATTTCCCCGGCGCCGAGATCCTTCTTGCTGAGCTGACCGCTGGCCCGGAGCGAATCCGGGTCGGACTGGTGATGCAGGATCGCGTGCCGGCTCGCGCCCATGCGGTCATTACTGATAGCACCGGTCGCCCGATCGGCACGGTGACGAGTGGCGGCTTTTCGCCTACGCTCGACCGACCGATTGCCATGGGCTATGTCACCGCCAGCCATGCCAGGCCCGGAGCCCCGGTTGGGGTGATCGTGCGGATGGTGCAACGAGAGGCGGAGGTGGTGACCATACCTTTCGTTCCACATCGCTACCACAAGGGGTAAGAATCTCATGGCGCAAATCAGATTCACCGGGGCGCACGAGTGGATCCGGCAAGAAGGAGCGGAAGGCACGGTCGGCATCACAGACTATGCCCAGAAGCAGCTTGGCGACATGGTTTTCGTTGAGCTGCCCGAAGTGGGGCGAAAGGCGGAAAAGGGAGCCGAAGTGGCCGTGGTGGAGTCGGTCAAGGCGGCAAGTGAAGTCTATGCCCCGGCTGCGGGCGAAGTGGTGGCTGTGAATGACGCCCTGTCCCGGAATCCGGCCCTGATCAATGAAGATCCGCTGGGAGACGGGTGGATCCTCCGTCTGCGGCTCACCACTCCAGAGGAGATGGAAGCGCTTATGGATTCGGTTGCGTATGAGGCCTATGTGGCCGGTCTCGTCTGAAACCGGTCCCCGGGGGCGCAAGTCCTGATCTTGCGTTCAGGGGGGCCGTCGCGAGTGCGGTGGCGCGCCGTTTAAAGTGAATGCGCCAAGGGACGTAGCCCGCCTAGCGTCCAGGGAGAGCCTTGATCGATCACGATCAAGGCTCGAAGATGTGAAAAAGGGAACTCAAGGAAGCATTTTTTCTCCGGGTCTGTCTTGACGAGTCAATCACCATGCGTTACCTGCCGCTTACCGATGCCGACCGTGCCGCGATGTTGTCCGTCATCGGCGTGGAATCGGTTGATGCCTTGTTTGCCGATGTTCCGGCGGCCGCCCGTTTCGACGGGGCTGGTTTGCCGCTCCATGCTAGTGAAATGATGGTCGAACGCACGCTGACGGCCCTGGCAGCGCGCAACCTGTCGGCCGCCGCTGCCCCTTGTTTTCTGGGCTGTGGCGTCTATCGTCACCATATTCCGGCAGCGGTCGATGCGCTGATCCAGCGCGGAGAGTTCCTGACCGCCTACACCCCCTATCAGCCCGAAATCAGCCAGGGCACGTTGCAGTCCCTGTTTGAATTCCAGACACAAGTGGCTCTTCTCACCGGCATGGAAGTGGCCAATGCCTCGATGTACGATGGCGCCACGGCCTGCGCCGAGGCTGTCGCCATGGCCTGTCGCATCACCAGACGGCAGCGGGTTCTGTTGTCTGGGGGCGTGCATCCTCATTACCGTCAAGTAACCCAGGCGTGGTTGCGCCCGCTTGGGACGGAGATCACGGCCCTGCCGCCCGATCCCATCGGCATCGAGGATTTGATCGGCCGAGTGGAGTCGGAAACGGCCTGTGTCGTGGTTCAGAATCCGGGCTTCTTCGGCCTGCTCAAGGACCACGCGGCCCTGGCGGCGGCCTGTCATGGCGTCGGCGCTCTCCTGGTCGTGGCGGTGACCGAGCCGGTGTCTCTGGGACTGGTGGAACCCCCCGGGGCCATGGGGGCCGACATCATGGTCGGGGAGGGCCAGTCCCTGGCCGGCCCCATGAACTTTGGCGGACCGGGGCTTGGTCTTTTTGCCACCCGCGAACGATACGTCCGGCAGATGCCGGGCCGACTGGTCGGCCAGACCGTCGATGCCGATGGCCGGCGCGGCTGGGTTTTGACCCTCAACACCCGCGAGCAGCACATCCGGCGCGAGAAGGCGACGTCCAACATCTGTACCAGTGCCGGGCTGGGAGCATTGGCCTTCACCATTCATCTGAGCCTCCTTGGCGAGGCGGGACTGACCCGTCTTGCCGAACTCAACCATGCCGCCGCGGTGCGTCTGGGGACGCGGCTGGCGCAGGTGCGCGGGTGTCGGATTCACCCTTCCACCTGGTTCAACGAATTCGCCTTGATAACGCCGCGTTCAGGCACGGTCCTGGCCGAAAATCTGGCCGCGCGCGGCATTCTCGGGGGTGTGCCGGCGGCCCGGTTTTATCCTGAGTTTCCCGAACTGGAAAACGTCCTTCTGGTGGCCTGCACCGAGACCAACAGCGCAGAGGATATCGAGGCTCTGGTCCTGGCCCTAGAGGAGATCCTATGATGCGTGAAGGGACCCGCCACCGCGGCCTGATGTTGGAAGAGCCGTTGATCTTCGAGATGGGGGCACAAGAGCGGAGCGGTGTCGACTGGCACAGGCCCGACGAGCCGGTCCAGGATCGTCTGGGCGGTCTGCGGCGCAAAAGACCGATCGGCCTGCCTGGCGTATCCGAACCGCAGGTGGTACGCCACTATACCCGCCTGTCCCAGAAGAACTACGGGATCGACTCCGGCCTCTATCCGCTCGGCTCGTGTACCATGAAGTACAACCCTCGCCTCAACGAAAGGTTGGCCCGGCTGCCAGGGTTTACCGATATCCATCCATGCCAGCCTGTCAGTACCGCGCAGGGCGCGCTGGCCGTGATGGACGCCCTTGGCCAATGGCTCAAAATCCTGACCGGCATGGAGGCCGTGGCGTTGTCACCGGCAGCTGGTGCCCATGGCGAGCTGACCGGGATGATGACCATTCGCGCCGCCCTGGAGGCACAAGGGAATGTCCGGACCAAGGTCCTGGTCCCGGAGAGCGCCCACGGGACCAATCCGGCCACGGCAGCCTTGTGCGGCTACCGGGTCGAATCCGTGCCGGCGGATACCAGCGGCCGGGTCAGCGTCGCTGTAGTCAGGAAAAGGCTTGATGGCGATACGGCCGCGATCATGCTCACCAATCCCAACACGTGCGGCCTGCTCGAGACAGAAATCGTCGCCATCGCCGAGGCCGTGCACGCGGCAGGTGCCTTCTGCTACCTGGACGGTGCCAACTTCAATGCCCTGGTCGGACGGGTACGCATTGCCGACCTTGGCGTGGATGCCATGCACATCAATCTGCATAAGACCTTCTCGACACCCCATGGTGGCGGCGGACCGGGAGCGGGACCCGTGGTGTTCTCGCGCACCCTGGCGCCGTTCGCACCGTTGCCCTTTGTCCAGGATGGTACGGACGGTTTCGTACTGGCCGAGCATGTCCGGGGGTGGACCATGGCGGGTAAGTTTCCCTTCGGCCGCCTCAAGGGCTTTCATGGCCAGTTCGGGGTATGGGTCCGTGCGCTGGCTTACCTGCTCAGCATGGGCATTGATGGATTGCGTCAGGCCTCCGGCGATGCGGTGCTGAACGCCAACTACCTGTTGGCGCGTCTGAAGGAGGATCTGACGCCTTCCTTTCCCGGCCTCTGCATGCACGAAGTCCTGTTCGACGACCGCTTCCTCAAGGGAACCGGCGTGACGACCCTCGATTTCGCCAAAGCATTGATCGACGAAGGCTTTCATCCCATGACCATGTACTTCCCATTGGTTGTTCATGGGGCCATTTTGATGGAACCAACCGAGACCGAAAGCCGTGAAACCCTGGATCAGTTCATCGACACCGTGAAAGAGCTGGCCGCCAGAGCGAGAACGGAAGGGGCGGAATCCTTTCGCGCCGCGCCGCGCTATGCGCCGCGCCGACGGCTGGATGAAACAACGGCTGCCCGTCATCCGCGGTTGCACTGGATACCGGGATCCCTCTAGAAGCCCTTCCTCCACCCCGAAAAACGCAAGGGGGACAGAGGGGAAGGTGGATATGGCAAGGTTGTCCACCTATAATGCCGGCGAGCTATTTTCGTGACTCGCCGTTTTGTTCTCGCCGAGCGCGCGCATTTGCGGGCCTGGCGGCGGTCCCGGTGGCCGCTCGATACCAGCGGGCCAGTGGGGTGAGGCATCCAACATTGCGCACGCCAGTATAATGAATTTCTCGTCAATCGTGGCTTGGGCGAGGCCACTCTTGGCGAGATTGGCAATTCCGTCAGGAAGGACGCTTCATGGCTACGATCGAACTCACACTTGCCAATTTTGAGCACATCATCACCAGCAACGATGTCGTACTGATTGATTTCTGGGCTGGCTGGTGCGGACCGTGCAAATCATTTGCGCCCGTTTTCGAAAAGGCCTCCGAGAAGCATGAAGGTATTACGTTCGTCAAATGCAACACCGAGAAGGAACAGATGCTGGCGTCGCAATTTGGCATCCGCTCCATTCCGACTCTAGTCATCTTCCGCGAAAAGGTCTTGTTGTTCGCACAGGTAGGGGTCTTGCCGGCCCATGCGCTTGAGAGTTTGATCGAACAGGTAAAGACCATCGACATGGCCGAGGTCCGTGCCAAGATCGCTGCGGAAGAAGAGGACGAGGAAGAAGAGGAGGAGGAAGAGGAACAGCATCGAATCCACTGAGCAAGGATTCGCGAAGGAAGTGGGGAGCCAGGGGCTCCTTCAGGTGTTGGTCTGCCCGCGAAACGGAACACGGGGGAGAGCGTTGTTTGGTGCCTGCAGGGGAGGGCCTTGATTTATCGTGATCAAGGCTCATGGGAACAAGACGGACGCAACTGGACATCTCTCATGACCGTCATATCCGTTCCGCATCCATGAGCGTAAATCCTGACTTGCTCTCATGGGATCGCGGCGGCGCGTCGGATGGCGTGCAAGCCAAGGGCCGCGGATGCGGCCCGCCGGCGCCTGAGGGAGGTCACGATCAAGGCCCAAAGTATAAAAACCGTGAAGTCGTTCACCTCTCCCCGCAAGGTTTCCGCCTGGCGGGACAATTCACCTGCCGCGGACAGCACCCGGTTGGCCGAGTGGCCGGCTTCTTCGGCGGCAGCCTGTTCGACGTTGCGGGCAATCTCCTGGGACGCTGCCTCCTGTTCCTCGACGGTAGGGGCGATCAAAAGGAAATCTTGCTGATCTCACCAATGGTAGGCCGATGCTCTGGATGGCGGCGGCCGCCTCTTTCGCCGCATTCTGCATGGCACCGACCTGCTGGCTGATGTCCTCAGTCGCCTTGCCAGTCTGGCTGACCAGACTCAGCACCTCGTTGGCGACCACAGCAAAACCCTTGCCGTCCTCGCCGGCCCGCGCCGCCCCGATGGTGGCGTTGAGTGCGAGCAGATTGGTCCGGCTCGCGGCGATGTCGTTGATCAGTTTCACCACCTCGCCAATGCGATCGGCAGCGCTGTCCAAGCCCGTGACGATGTCATTGGTGCGGGGGGGGGCGCGGGGCCTGATCGACGGCATTCATGGCAACGCATGCTGCCTGAGTAACCTGACGGGCCGGGATCTCGGCAATCGAGGGACAGTTCCTCAGCGGCAGCCGAGACGGTCCTGCACATTGGTGGTGGCCTGTTCGGCCTGCAGGCGCCCAACCCGGAGAGCGTTCTCTTTGAAGACTTCGACCGCCCTGGCTATCTGGCCGATTTCGTCCCGATTACCGAGATTGGAGATGGCGACTGTCCTGTCGTCGGCAGCCAGCCGTTCCACGGCTTCTGTCACCGACAGGATAATACGGAGTCCGGAAATTTTCCGGAAACCGTATAAGCATGAACTCCTGCGTTTCGGCGCTCCTGGCGAGCGTGGTCCTCTCCGCCCATTCCTATGAACCCCTGTAATGGGCGGGCTCCTTGACCACCCCGCCCTGGGAGGCCAGCAAGGTTGCCGCGCAGCCTGCCCGAAGTGGCTCGCCCAAGGTGCGGTAGGATTTCACGCACCAGCCTGTCGAGCATGGCGGAGGCTGTGGCCATATCAGCGAAGCAGCAGCACGACGGTAGAATCAGCATAGATCCGAAAACGTCCCATGATCGTGTTCATTTTTCTGCCCTGTCATGCCTGCCCAATGAATGGGTACATGCTTACTTATATCTGTTTCATATCCGTCTGCGCGTATACCAAACCGATGCGCGTCAGGTTATCCCAGGGAAAAATCCCGTTCCGATCATCTCAACAGCAATTCCTACAATCTCTAGTATTGTGCGCAGCCAGGCATCCAGGGCCCGCCGGGCACGCAGGCAATAGGCCAGTTTGCGTTCCCGGCCTTTCGGGTTCTTCGATACGCGGCGCTCGGGCAGGTCGTCAACGCCGGGCTCAGGGAACAGACCGAACGTGATGTTCATGGGCTGGAAGGTATCGACCATCGCCCCGCTCGTGACATGGTTCAGAAGCGCCCCCAGGGCGGTGGTCGGCGGCGGTGCCGACGGGGGGGATTCACGCCGACGTTCGGCAGCGGCGAAACGGCCGGCCAGAAGCCCCACAGCGGCGCTCTCCACATAGCCCTCACAGCCGGTCACCTGACCTGCAAAACGCAAACGCGGATCCTTCTTAAGTCGCAGCCAACGGTCAAGAACACGCGGACTGTTAAGGAAGGTATTGCGATGCATGCCCCCCAGCCGGGCGAATTCGGCCCCGCCCAGTCCGGGAATGGTGCGAAAGAGATGGATCTGTGCGTCGTGCTTCAGTCTGGTTTGGAAGCCGACCATGTTGTAAAGCGTGCCTAGCCGATTGTCCTGGCGCAACTGAACAACGGCAAACGGCCGCCGGTCGGGGTGGCAGGGATCGCGCAAGCCGACTGGCTTCATGGGACCATGGGCAAGCGTATCGGGGCCGCGGGCGGCCATCACTTCGATGGGCAGGCAGCCCTCGAAATAAGGAACGATTTTTTCCCAGGGGTGGAGATCCGTCCGGTCGGCGGCAAGCAGGGCCGTGACAAAGGCATGATACTGGTCGCGGTCCAGCGGACAGTTGATGTAATCGCGCCCGTCACCGGCCGGCCCTGCCTTGTCATGACGCGACTGGAACCAGGCGATGTCGCAATCGATGGAATGGCGATGGATGATCGGAGCGATGGCATCAAAGAAGGCCAGTGACTCCTCCCCGGTCAGGGTCTGGAGCGCTCCGGCCAGGGCGGGCGCGGTCAGCGGACCGGTCGCGATGATTACCGATTCCCAGTCGGCTGGAGGCAGGCCGGTGACCTCCTCACGACGGACTTCCATCCCCGGCATGGCGACCAGGGCTGCTTCTACCGCTGCCGCGAAGGCGATACGATCGACGGCGAGCGCCCCGCCTGCCGGAACCTTGTGTGCATCGGCACAGGCGAGCACGAGCGACCCGAGCCGTCGCATCTCCTCGTGCAGCAGACCGATAGCGCTGGTGAGAGGATCGTCGGCACGAAACGAATTGGAGCACACCAGTTCGGCCAACTGACCACCAGCATGGGCTTCCGTCATCCGCAGGGGTCGCATTTCGTGCAGGATCACAGGAACGCCTGCCTGGACGAGCTGCCATGCCGCCTCACTGCCGGCGAGACCGCCACCGATCACATGCACCGGTTTCACGGCCCGGATATTCCTTCCGGCTGATCGCGCAACAGCTTGTAGGTCAGGGAATCGTAAAGGGCATGGTAGGAGGCCTCGATGACATTGGTGGAAACGCCGACCGTCCCCCATCGATTGCCATGCACATCGCTGCTTTCGATCATCACACGCGTCACCGCGGCGGTGGCGGCTTCAGGGGTGAGAATGCGTACCTTGTAATCGACGAGCTTCAGCGCGTCGATCTGCGGATAGACCGGGGCAAGTGCCTTGCGCAAGGCCGAGTCGAGCGCATGCACCGGACCGTTACCCTCGGCCACGGTCATGACGATGGTCCCCCCGATTGCAGCCCTGATGGTTACCTCGGTGGTGGTCTCGATCGTGCCGACGCTGGTTAGGCGCCGTTCGTCGATGACCCGGAAGGATTGGAGCTGGAAGAACTCACGCACCTGCCCCAGGGCGCGTCGCGCCAGCAGCTCGAAGCTGGCATCCGCCCCATCGTAGGTATAACCCTGATACTCACGGTTCTTCACCTCCTCCACCAGACGGCCAACCCTGGCATCCTCCGGATCGAAGACAAGGCCGATCTGGCGGAAGCGGGCCAGGATGCTTGCGCGCCCGGCCTGATCCGAGACCAGAATCTGCCGGCGATTGCCAACCTGTTCCGGGACGATATGCTCATAACAGCGAGGATCCTTTTCCACGGCCGATGCATGCAGCCCGCCCTTATGGGCAAAGGCTGCCTCCCCGACATAAGGGGCATTGCGGCGAGGAGCCTGATTCAGACGTTCGTCGAGCACACGCGACACATGCACGAGACGGGTCAGGTCAGCCGCGCCAATGTTGGTTCGATAGCCCATTTTTAGTATCAAATTCGGGATGATTGAGGTCAGGTTAGCGTTGCCGCATCGCTCGCCCAGGCCGTTCAGCGTCCCCTGAACCTGACGGGCACCGGCGCGGATCGCCGCAAGCGAGTTGGCGACCGCATTGTCGGTATCGTTATGGCAATGGATGCCCAGATGGCTGCCCGGGACGTGGGTGACCACCCGGCCCACGATCGCCTCGACGTCGAACGGCAGACTACCGCCATTGGTGTCACACAACACCACCCACCGGGCTCCGGCAGAGTAAGCCGCGTGGAGGCAGAGTAGGGCATAATCGGGATTGGCCTGGAAACCATCGAAAAAATGTTCGGCATCAAACATCACTTCATCGACCTGGCGGCTGAGGTAGGCGACGCTATCGTGAATCATGCGCACGTTCTCATCTAGATCCACACCAAGCGCAACCCTGACCTGAAAATCACATGCCTTGCCCACCAGGGTCACCACCTGCGCGCCACTGCGGAGAAGGAGAGCCAGGCCGGGATCATTGGCCGCACTGCGGCCACCACGCCGTGTCATGCCGAAGGCAGCAAGCCGGCTTCGGGCAAGATCGAGCGGGGCCGAACGGAAAAAGGCATCGTCAGTAGGATTGGCGCCCGGCCACCCCCCTTCCACATAATCCACACCAAGGGTATCCAGTTCGCGGGTAATGGCGACCTTGTCAGCGACGGTGAAATCGACCCCCTTGGTCTGGGCTCCGTCGCGCAGGGTGCAATCATAAAGGAAAATGCGATCATCGTTCATGATGGCTCGGGGAACTTTCAGACAGCCAGAATCCAGCAACGGACTGCCAGCATGCCCGAAGACGACACGATGCTCAAGGCGAAGAATGGGTCAGGAACAGGTTGATTTATGCCAGGGCACTTTTAAAAACTCTCCCCCTTGGGTCGGGGGAAGATTTGGGAGAGGATGACGTTCGAATCCGGGAGAGAATCATTTTATTCCACGATTTGTGTCTCGGCAGAGGGAACCTCACGCATCTTGGTGCGTCCCTCCCTATCATTCCCCCAGACCTTCCCCCGATCCAGGGAGAGGGCTTCCGGTAGCGCAGAATCGACCATCCCGGGTTTGGAATATACGCAAGAGAACATGCAGGCACCGATATGGCCTGCGTGAAGCACCCTGCCAGGGCATCACATCCAGAGGCACTTGCCCTGTGTGTCATGACCGTCCTCATTGCTTTGACAGGACCCGGACCGGCATGCTTGAATGCTCTGCAGACGGGCACACACAAGGGACAAGGTCATGATACGGCCATGGATGGCAGGCGGAGCAATAGTGATCCTGGTCCTAGCAGCGTGTACGACATCCAGTCCGGTCACAACCGGCACGGCTCCTCTGGCCGGTTCCTCCCTGAAGCCCTATCCGGATCTGGATCAATTCCTGCAATGTGTTCCCTTTGCCCGGACGGTTTCCGGAATTGCCCTGTATGGCGATGCCTGGACGTGGTGGGAACGGGCCGCCGGCCACTACCAAAGAGGGAACATGCCACAGGAGGGGGCTGTTCTGGTTTTTAGGAAATCGCCCAGACTGAAACTGGGGCATGTGGCAGTGGTAGCCCAGGTGTCAGGCAGGCGGGAAATGCTGGTGACCCATGCCAACTGGGGCAGCGACAACGCGACGCGCGGCGCCGTGCATGAACGTCAACCTGCCCGTGATGTTTCCCCCCGCAACGACTGGACCTTGGTGCAGCTCAAGAGCCGTCGAGGCCAATGGGGATCATCCTATGCGACCCATGGCTTCATCTACCAGACCCAGGCGGCTCCGACCGGAACAGTGGCCGTTTCCTAGTCGGAATGACCCGTACAGAGGCGACAAGAAGATGATGGAATGTGGAATGCGTCACGGGTTTGCCTGGCGTCTGCTCTTCTGGGCAGGCGCTCTGAGCGCAGTGGTTCTGGCGGAGGCCCTAGGACTTCCCAGGCGGGACGGCGGCGCTGTTAGCAAGCGCCGAGCAGGCACTTGGCCACGCCCGACCAGCCGGATGGCATAGGTGGTGATCGACTCGTGTTCCGGCGCCATCGTGGCGGGCGCTGATATTCCCATCGCCACGACATCGATTTCACTACGGCGGACTCACGATGCAGGTGACCGAGACGCCCGTGGCATCATACCCCCCGCTATTTTCCAATGCCGGCCGTACCGCGATGGTAGCACGTACGACCATTTACGGTTGGCGCCCTGATGCAGCAACTGGATGAAGCCGGCGTGGGCGTCATTGACCAGGTAGCTATCCTGCATGCCTTGAGGGACTCTGGCGCCATGCAGACGGAATTGGTTTGGAATTGAGAGGTAGCAATCGCAGATCGAAGGCTGTGCCTTCTCAACCCGTCCATCCCAGGACCAGATCACCCCCCTGTCCCCGCATCAATTCCCGTGCGATCGGCAGTCCCAGTCCCGTGCCGCCTGCGCGTGCTGAACCGGAAAACGGTTGGAACAGATTCTTCTGCGCCCCCGGCAACAGTCCAGGACCGTTGTCCCTGATCCACAGCACCACCCTTCTGTCGAGGTAACCCTCCTGAACCCACACGGCGAACGCGCCGGCTTCAGCGGCATTGCGTAACAGATTGCTCACGGCCCGCACCGTCAATTCACGATCCAACGGGACCGGCGGTAAGGACGCGACGTGCCATTCCCAAACGCCCGTCTGCCATCGAATAGCTCTGGCACGGTGACAGCAGCTTCTGCAACCAGATCATGCAGGGGATGGGCGCGGATGTCGATCCTTGTCGGTGGCCCATCGCGCACGAATCGGAATATGTGTGAACATAAGCCCACTATCCGTTCCAGGGCGCGCAACAGGCCCCTGGGTCATGGGCTGCAAAGCCCGCGGATCGGCCCCCAGACGATCCGATTCCAGCATCACTGCGGTCAGAACGCCTTTGAAATCATGGGAGATCTTGGCAGACCATTCCCACCCCTGCCAAACGGCTCTGCTGGACCAGAGCATCCCGAATCTGTCGTTGCATTTCGGCTAGCACCTGTTCCGCCACGTCGATCTCATCCCGCCGGCCGGAAGGTCGGATGATGCAGGCCCCCTCTTCTGGTGCCTCACAAAACACGGCCATGCCGGCAATCAACCGTGTCATCGGCCGCATAAACAACCAGTGCAACGCCAGATAGACCAGAGCCGCCGTCAGCACCGAAATGAAAATGCTGAGACTCAGCACCCCGGAGGAAAAGAGCAGCATCGCCTGCCGGAGGCGTGCCTCCCCGACAGGAACACTTCCACGGACAAGACGGTGTCATATTGCGACGATTTGGTCACGGCCAGAATGCGATCCTCCTGCCGAAACAGTGTCTCCAGGGCCGGTCACGATGCCTTCGCCCAATCCCACCTTTTCCAGATCAATGTAGGTGTGAACCGTTTTCACGCCGTGCAGGCTCAACATCAGCTTGAAACTGCCTTTGCGCCGGTGCACGGTGATGCTAAGCGCTTCGGCCCGTTCCAGCAGACGCCGTTGCAGGCCAATGTCCAACCATGCCAGCTTCCGTGGCATCCAGGGCCAGAACGGCCAGTTCCGCAGCTTCCACGCATTCTTCCAGATGGTGAAGGCGGAAATTCGCTACTAAAGGTACATAGATCAGCACCTCGGCAATCATGACGAATAAAATGGTGAGCCACAACAGGCGTACCGATAGTCCGCCCTTTCGCCAGGGCAGATGGATCCTTTGCAACCGCAACAGGGCACGCTCTAACAGGGGTTGCACCATCCGCGGGACCGATTTCAGGAGGTCAGAGAAGTTCGAGGACCTTTTCCGGCGGCCGTCCCAGGACGGCCCTGTTCCCGGCCACGACAATAGGGCGTTCGATGAGGAGGGGATTCCCGGTCATGGCTGCAATCAGCGCCACCTCATCTGGCAGGGATTCGTCCACGCCTGCCTTCCGTGCTTCCTTCCAACGCAAAAGCTGACGCGCCGATAGGCCGAGGAGCCTGAGTAAAGCAGTCAATTCCTCTGCAGTCGGTGGCGTAGCCAGGTACTCGATGACCACGGGTTCGATTCCACGCTCGCGCATGAGATGCAGGGCAGCCCGTGATTTGCTGCAACAGGGATTGTGATAAATGGTGACAGACACGAATTGAATCTCCGGAAAGAATAAGGACCCTGCCGACTTCTAACCGGCTGTCGGATCAAGGGCCCAGGCCTCTACTTCCTCGGCCGTGGCCGCATCGATCACCAGGCAAGCGATGGAGGCTTCAAAACCGACACGGGTCAAGGCGGCCACATCACGTAGACGCAGGGTCTGCCGTTGCGCGGGAGAACGAAACGGTCCAAACTGCCGACGGCGGCAATAAACAGCCGCGGCCCGCAGATCGGACACGCTGCCTTCCTCGACCAGCATGGCAAGAGCAGCCGCTGCCGTGCTGGTCGCCACCCCGCCATCCTGCAGGATGGCCCGGATGGCGCGGAGTGATCGTCCCTTGCGGTTGAGGCCGCGCGCACGCATTTGCGCGAAACGATCATCATCAATCAGCCGCCGGGCAACCAGCCGCGTCAGTACGACTTCGACCGCAGCAAGCCCTGCCGCCGTGCCACCAACGCGTCCAAGTCTGGCCAGAAGCAGACGGCGTACCCGCTCCCGCGGGGCCTCGAAACGGGCCAGGTAACGCAAGGCAACCTGCTCCAGCCACGCCGTATCAGAACAGGCTGGACTCGCCTCCGGCACCTGTGCTTGTTCCCCCTTCTCTGGCATCAGAAGAAACCATTAGATCTTCAGCCGTTTCCCGGACCAATACTGCCATACATCAAGATCAACATCCAGTCTCATGCAAGGCTTGCAGGCCTTGAGCCGTTTGTACCCTGTACCCTGCCTCCCTTGTGAATCGTCCCCGTCCTTTGCGGATCAGGGTTTCAGTGGACGCGAGCGGGATGGCACCGTTTTTCCTTTTCCCGCGTCACATCCCCATTCACGTGCGATATGAACTATTGATATCAATGTAAGCGTGTGTCATGTCACATGTCCACACTGTAGACTTGCCACGACCAATACCGACGTCAACCTCAATGACAATATGACGGCCTTGCATGTGGGCAGCCACGGGGGCTTCATCATATCCTGCAACCGGACCACCGTTCTCGGCCACCACGATACCGCCGATGCAGATTCGCAGCCTGTCACGGTCAGCCTTTTCGCCCGATTTGCCCACAGCCATGACGATCCGTCCCCAGTTGGCATCGCCACCGGCGATGGCGGTCTTGACTAAAGGCGAATGGGCAATGGCAAACCCGATCCGCCGAGCGGCCCCGAAGCTTGCGGCCCCGCTGACCATGATGGTGACAAAGCGGGAAGCCCCCTCGCCATCCTTGACTACCTGATGGGCCAGGTCGCGCAGCACCTCGTTCAGGCGGGTGCGGAATTCGGTGAGCCGCGGATCGCCTACGCTGGTGACAGCAGCATGTCCAGCCTGGCCGGTCGCAAACAGAAGCAGGGTATCGCTGGTTGATGTATCGCCATCCACGGTGATGCAGTTGAAGGTTCTCTCCACCTCCCTGCCCAGAAGATCATGCAGGACCGGAGCGACGATGGTCGCATCGGTGAACACAAACCCCAGCATGGTGGCCATGTCAGGGGCGATCATTCCTGAGCCCTTAGCAATTCCGTTGAGCTTGACCCGGGTATTGTCGATCATGGCCCGCCGGGTGGCAACCTTGGGATAGGTGTCGGTGGTCATGATAGCCCGCGCCGCTTCCGACCATGCATATTCAGACATTTGCGTCCCCAGATCCGGCAGGGCGATCGTGATCCTGGTATCATCAAGCGGAAAGCCGATGGTCCCCGTCGAGGCGATCAGGACCTCTTTCGGCGTGCACCCGACCACGGCGGCCGCGGCGGTCGCAATGCTGTGAACCGCACTGACGCCAGCCCGGCCGGTGAAGGCGTTGGCGTTCCCGGAATTCACCACCAGCGCCCGTCCACGGCCTTCTGCAACCACCATGCGACACCAATCCACCGGCGCCGAGCAGGTTTTCGAGCGCGTGAACACCCCCGCCACGGTACTGTCTGGTACCAGTTCGACAAACAAGAGATCGGTGCGTCCCTTGTAACGGATGCCGCAGGCACGGGTTGCCAGACGCACTCCGTCAATGGATGGCAATTCGGGTAAACTCAAGGGTGCAAATGGCGAAGCGGTGACCATGGCAGAGTCCATTGCTTGGAAGGATCAGCGCCGATAGAACGTGTCGTCGCTCTTCACAATATCCTGTCGCCCCTTGGAACAGCGGGAAACGACATTTTCTTGATGACCGCCTTGGCCCGCAAGGCCTCCAGGGACTGGGTGAGAGCCTGCTGAACCAGGCTGGCCTTGAATTCATCCTGGACGTCATCGAATCCGGGTTTGCTGCGGCGTCGTTCCTCCAGCCTGATGACATGCCAGCCAAACGGACTCTGGACCGGCTGGCTGCTCATCTGGCCGGGCTGCAGGGCCACGGCGGCCTGGGCAAAGGGCTCCACCAGGGCTTCGATCGGCAAGAAACCGAGATCTCCACCCCGGTTCTTCGAACTGTCGAAAGACCGTTCACGCGCCACGCTGGCAAAATCGGCACCTCTTTGGATGTCGGCGACCACGCTCTGTGCCTCCGTTTCGCTGCCGAGCAGGATGTGGCGGACCCGGATCTCTTCGCGCTCCGGCAGATCCTTGATGATCCTGTCGTAATGCGCCCGAAGGACGGCATCGGTGATCTGGGGTTCAATGACGCGGGTCTGGTAGACGTGCCGGAACAGATGCCTTTCCATTTCCGCCAGTTGCGCCCTGACTTCGGGCGCCTGGTCCAGCTCCTGCCGCCGCATCTCCTCCCGCAGCACCTCGGCCGTGATCAGGTGGTCAAGGATCTGGTCCTGCAGCGCGGCATCCGTTGCCACGCCCTGTCCCTGCGGCAGTGTGCGCAGCAGCAACTCCACCGCCGAACGATGAATCTCGGTGCCATTGACGACGGCGACCACCGGATCAGGGGCAGCCTGCACGACAGCCCCCGGGACAGCAGCGATCAGAACCGCAGCGATACGCAAGAAATTTCTGAGCATGATGCAACCCATCAGGAACGACAAAATACGACACCCACCTCTGCCGTCGGACCTGGCATGACGGCGGCGGGCGCGCGCACACGCATAATGACCCCTCTTTCGGGAACGGCACAAGAGGGCATTTCGACCCCCTCCCCACCTCCCGCAAGCATGCGGCAGGAAGTCCTGCCGCTTCTGCCATCGTAATGGTTCACCGGAAGAACAGGAACGTCAACAACACGAACAACGGGACCAGAATACCGACTGACCAGGCCATGTAGCCAAAGAAACTCGGCATCTTCACCCCTCGTTCCTCGGCGATGGCACGGACCATGAAGTTCGGCGCATTGCCAATATAGGAATTGGCGCCCATGAATACCGCTCCCATGGAAATAGCTGCCAGCGTAGTGGCCATCGATCCCATCAGAACGGGTGCCTCGCCTCCGGCGGTGTTGAAGAACACGAGATAGGTGGGAGCGTTGTCGAGGAAACTCGACAAGATGCCGGTAAACCAAAAATAGGCCGCGTTGACCGGCTGGCCATCGGCACCGGTGACGGCGCTCACCACCGCAGCCAAGGCTCCATTGGTTCCGGCGCGCAGGATGGCAATGACCGGAATGATGGTCACGAAAATGGCGGCAAACAGCTTGGCCACCTCCAGAATCGGCCCCCATGTGAAACCATTGGCGGTACGGCTTTCCGCTTGCGTCACCCCCAAGGACAAGGCGGCGATGACCAGGAGCAGTCCGTCGCGGACCATGTTCTGCAGCTCGACCTCGACATGGAAGAAGGTCCAGGCTACACCAGGTTGCCACATCCCGCTCATCAGGACCGCCCCGACGATGACCCCCAGAAGGAGGATATTGACGCTTCCCTCCAGACCCAGGGACTCGCCGGTCCTGCCGACCCCCTGCCGTGCCGTTCCCCTCTCCCGACCATAAAGATAGGCATCAAGAACGAAGAACAGGCCAAGAAGAAGGCTCTCTGCCACGACCGTCGGAACCAGCAGATGAACGGTCGGCCAGAAGAAGTCAACACCTTTGAGGAAACCAAGGAACAGGGGCGGGTCACCAAGCGGTGTCAGGGAGCCGCCGATGTTGCTGACAAGGAATATGAAGAACACGATCACATGGATCTTGTAGCGGCGGTTCTCGATCGCCCGGATCAGGGGGCGAATCAGGAGCATCGAGGCGCCGGTCGTTCCCATCCAGCTCGCGATCAGGGTGCCGATCAGCAGGAAGGTGGTGTTGACCATCGGTGTCCCCACCAGGGCGCCTTTCAGACGAACGCCGCCTGCCACCGTGAACAGGGTAAACAGAAGGATGATAAAGGGAAAGTATTCAAGTAGGGCGGTATGAAGAAGCTGATAAGCGGCCGCTGTTGCACCATCTAGCAGGGTGTAGGGAACGATGAAGCACAGGGCCCAGAACATCGAAACCTTGCCGAAATGATGCTCCCAGAAATGAGGGAAAAGCAGCGGTCCCATGGCAATGGACAACAAGATCCCGATAAAAGGAACACCCCAGATCAGACTCAGCCGGGCTCCCTCGAGATGCGGCACCGCATGACCTTCCGAGGCCCACCCGTCCACCGGTACCAGAGCAAAGCCGAGTCCGAGCCACAGCAGGGGCAGTGTTTTTCTGAACAATCCCATAATGACGTCTTCCCTCTCCGGTTCAAATCCAAACCCTGATACCGCACCACGAAAACGAACGCGCCCGGAGTATCGTCAGGGCAGCTGCATTTGCCAAGCCGGAATTCTTTGCGCCCGGTTACCGGAGGCCACGGCCCCGAACGCCTCATCTACGCCAGATCCGTTTCAAAAGCTTTCTCTCCCCCCCCCCCCGAAACGAAGGAAAGGGACAGGATCGCAAGACGACTCGCGGTACCGCCCACACCAGCCAGGACACGATGCAGCCTGGTGGTCTTTCAGAGGAGACGTGTGCCAATTCTTCGGCGCGCTGGCTTTATGGCCGGATCTGCCCCTCACCGCGGACCTTGTACTTGAAGCTGGTCAACTGCTCGATCCCAACCGGACCGCGGGCATGCAGCTTGCCGGTGGAAATGCCGATCTCGGCGCCCATGCCGAATTCGCCGCCATCGGCGAACTGGGTCGATGCATTGTGCAGGATAATGGCCGAATCCACTTCGGTCATGAACCGCTCTGCTGCCGCCGCGTCCTCGGTGAGAATGGCGTCGGTGTGATGGGAACCATAAGCGTTGATATGGTGGATAGCTTCCGCCAGGCCGTTCACCACCTTCACGGACAAGATGGCATCAAGATATTCGGTTTTCCAGTCGGCCTCAGTTGCAGGCGTGACGCGTGGGTCGAGCGCCAGCGTCTCCGGACAGCCGCGGATCTCACACCCGGCAGCAATCAGGTCGTCTACGACAGGCGGCAGCATCGTTGCAGCCACCGCCCGATCCACGAGTAGTGTCTCGGTTGCCCCGCAGATACCGGTGCGCCGCATCTTGGCATTCAGCACGACGCGCCGCGCCCTGGCCAGGTCGGCACCGGCATGAATGTAGGTGTGGCAGAGCCCTTCCAGATGCTGGAACAGAGGCACCCGACTTTCCGCAATCAGGCGTTCAATCAAGGATTTGCCGCCCCGGGGGACGATAACGTCGATGACGCCAACCATGGTCAGCATCGCCCCGACTGCTGCCCGGTCCGTGGTCGGCACCATCTGCAGGGTATCCGTCGGCAGCCCGGCAACCCTCAGCCCTTCGGCCAGACAGTCCGTGATAGCCCGCGCGGAGTGGAAACTTTCCGAACCGCCCCGCAGAATGGCGGCATTACCTGATTTCAGACACAACCCTCCGGCATCGGCGGTCACATTGGGTCGTGATTCGTAGATGATTCCGATCACGCCCAGGGGCACCCGAACCCGACTGATCCGCAAGCCGTTGGGGCGACTCCATTCGGCAAGAACGGTACCGATCGGATCAGGCAGGGCGGCGATCTCCTCCAGCCCTTTGGCCATGGCTTCAACACGCGCCTCATCTAGCAACAACCGGTCGCGCATGGCCGGTGACAACCCCAGGGCCGCGGCCCTGTCACGGGCATTGGCGGCAATCACGGCTGCGGCACGGGTACGGAGGGCATGGGCGGCGGCCGTCAGGGCCTGATTCTTGGCCACGGTCGGCGCCTGCGCCAGCGTCAGAGCGGCACCGCGGGCGCGGTATCCCATCTCGGCCATCATGACGGTGAGAGGAAACGCATCGGGTTGGACCCCCCTCCCGGTTTCCCCCATCGCGGCAACAGGAAAGACGCTAGCCTGCATCGCGGACTCACATTCCAAGAATGACGACTCAAAACGGAAATCAGGGTAGCCAAGAAAACGACCTCATGCCACATGCATTTCCTGGCAGAGCCTGTGATTCTGACCTATGGTGCCATTGATGCTATTGAACGCCCAGGGGATGATACCCCCCGTAAAGGGATGCAAACATGCATCGTGTGACAATCGGCCTTCGTCCTTATCTCGCGCTGGCCGTATTTTGTCTGATCCTTTATCTGCCGGGCCTGGCGGCGGTGCCGCCTCTTGACCGGGACGAAGCTCGTTTCGCCCAGGCAACCCGCCAGATGCTGGAAACAGGCGATTTCGTGCACATCCACTTCCAGAACACGCCCCGTCACAAGAAACCGGTCGGTATCCACTGGCTGCAGGCGGCGGCGGTCAAAATGTTTGGCGATCCGGCAGCCATCCGGTCTTACCGTCTGCCCAGCGTTGCCGGTGCTCTGGCGGCGGTGCTTCTGACCTTCCATTTCGGCCAGGTACTGTTTGACCGTCGTACCGCCCTGCTCGGGGCTGCGTTGCTGGGCGGCGCATTACTGGTGATCATCGAGGCCCACCAGGCCAAAACCGATGCCGTGCTGCTGGCGTGCGTGGTAGCGGCGCAAGGGGCCCTGGCCCGTTTCTACCTGTCCAGTGCCTTGGCTGCCGTGCCAGGCTCAGCGCCTCCGGCACTGGGAATGGCCCTGATCTTCTGGCTAGCGCAAGGAATCGGCATTCTGGTCAAGGGTCCCATTGTCCCGCTGGTCAGCAGCCTGACCATTGCGGGCCTGTGGGCGTGGGAACGGACCGTGCCGCGCTGGGTGACGGGCTTGCGGTCGCTGACCGGTCTTGTGGTGACGGCGGCCGTGACCGGTCCCTGGTTCGTGGCCATCAGCGTGGCGACCGGCGGTTCTTTTGTCTCTGAGGCGGTACGGGTCGATTTGCTGCCAAAACTTCTGGGGGCCCAGGAATCCCATGGTGCCCCTCCGGGGTATTTCCTGTTCCTGGCCACCCTGACGTTCTGGCCGGCGTCATTGTTCCTGTGGCCGGCCCTGGCACAGAGCTGGCGTCAACGGACAACGCCAGCGGTACGTTTCTGTCTGGCGTGGAGCGGTTTGGTATGGCTCGTGCTCGAAGCAGTACCGACCAAACTGCCCCACTACATCCTGCCCGTCTATCCGGCGCTGGCCCTGCTGGTGGCGGCGGCCGTGTGGAGCGCGGGAGAGACTCCTTCCTCTCCGCTGCGCACCCGTTGGGCACGTCTGTGGTATGGCGGGTGGGCGGTGCTGACCGCAACCCTGGGAGGGGCATTTCTGACCGCGCCGATGCTGTTTGGCGGCGAAGCGTTTCCGTGGGGAACGGCGGGAACCGTCGGGTTCACGGCATGGGGCACGGCATGGGGGACGGTATGTCTTGCTTGGCGAGGCCAGTTCCTGCCGGCCATGGTAATTGCAGGCATGGGCGCAGGCGTTATGGCCGCGACCATATTCGCCGTGCTGATACCATCCCTAGAATCGTTGTGGCTGTCGCAACGGGTACAAGCCGTTCTGGCGGCTACGGCGGCAGATCGCACCCAGCCGGTGGCTGCAGCCGGCTATCATGAACCCAGTCTGGTCTTCCTGCTGGGAACTAGTACGATTCTTGCTGATGGCAGCGGCGCTGCCGCGCATGTCACCGCCGCGCCAGCCGCAGTGGCGGTCGTCAGCCAGGGAGAGGATGAAACCTTCCGCCAGGCCCTGGCCGCGCGTGGGTTCGCACCGGACCTTCTCTCTACCATAGACGGCCTCAATTATTCCCGTGGCCGCCGGGAAACACTGCGTGTCTATCGGGCCATGCCACGTTGAACGGCGGGAAGGACCGCAGCCCTCATCCGTCCTCGAGATGAAACACGGCGGCCAGCCCCAGGAGGCCCGTGATGAGAACCGGGCTCCAGGCGGCCAGTACCAGCGGCAGGATGCCCGACTGGCCCAGAGCGTGCGTGACCTTCGAGAAGAAATACAAGAGAAACCCGGCACCGGTGGCACCGATAATCCGCAACAACCCCCCCCTGCCGCGCCGGGTCTGCGGCATCACGAATGCCGCTGCGACTAGCACCATGGCGCATAGAAGAAACGGCGAAGCCACCAGAGTATACAGGTACAGACGATGCGCATGGACAGAAAAACCGGCTGCCTCGAAAAAGCGGATGAAAGCCGGCAGTTCCCAAACCGATATTGTTTCCGGCGAAGCGAAATTCTCCTGAATACGGCCCACGGTCAGGGTGGTCGGCAGGCGCAAGGTGTCATGATGGATGGACAGCTTTCCTGGTTGCATAACCCATACATCGTATAGCTCATAGTACATGTCATTTTGTAAAATGCCACTCGATGCCTCGACTCGCTCAACAAATAAGTTCTTTTCGTCGAACAAGAAAACGCTGATGTCGCGCAGATAGAGCTTCAATCCTTCCTGATGAAGCCGGCTGGCGTGAACGACTGACTGCCGCCCCACCACCACCTCACGCAGCCACAGGCCGCCTTCCGACAACGACAGCGGGCTGGTACGGTGCGAGAGCAGAACGTCTTCCTGCCGCTCATAACGGGCATACAAGGCCGCCCCCAGTGGATTGAGAAAGGCGACATTGCCAACCCCCATCAGGAACACGATCAGCAGAACGGGTAGCAGGAATTGCCATGCCGAGATGCCCACCGCGCGCATCACCACCAGTTCACGGGAACGTGACAGCCGCCACAGGACTACCATGCCCCCCAGCATAACTGCAAATGGCAGCACCAGGTTCACCATCCGCGGCAATTTCAGGAGGACCAGACTGAACAGGAGCGCAAAGGACAGATCGGTACGAGCCGCGGCACGCCGAACCAGCTCGATCATGTCAAAGAGCAGAACAAGCCCTGCGATCGTCAGTAACACGGTGCCAAAGGCCTCGAGAAAACGGCGGCTGATATAGGTACCAAGAATCAGAATAGTTTCTCCCCCGTTTTTCTCGCCAGGACTCGTGAAAATGCTGTATCTATGAAAAAAGTTCGCATATAACACTTGATACTGGTGTTGACGGACACGACCCCCCTCGGATATCCTATGCACACCTGCATGATCATGAAGACACGGAGCAGCCATGGTTCAACTCACCCGCATCTACACCCGCGGCGGGGACAAGGGCAAGACATCGTTGTCAACCGGCCAACGCATCCCCAAGCACGATATCCGTGTCCAGACCTATGGAACGGTGGATGAAACCAACGCCGCAATCGGTCTGGTCCGCCTGCATACCCGGGGGCCCGCGCTGGCCGACATGGGCGCCATGCTGATGCGGGTTCAGAATGATCTGTTCGATCTCGGTGCCGACCTGTGCACGCCCTACGATCCTGCCCGACCGGCCTCCCGGGCCTTGCGGGTCATCGAGACGCAGGTGGAACGGCTGGAACGTGAAATTGATGCTGTGAACGCGCAGCTCCCGCCGCTCACGTCATTCGTCCTGCCAGGCGGTACGGCCGTGGCCGCTCATCTGCACCACGCCCGCACTGTGTGCCGGCGTGCCGAGCGTCTGCTGACCGCGCTGATGGAAGCCGAACCAGAGGGAGTCAACCCTGTGGCTCTCCGCTACCTCAATCGCCTGTCGGATCATTTGTTCGTCCTTGCCCGTCACGCAAACGGGCAGGGTCAGGCCGATGTGCTGTGGGTTCCTGGTGGCAACCGCTAAAGTCGGAAAGAAAGCGATGATGGAGAGGTCTGACGGAATCGATTCGGTACAGCGGGAGATTGATCCTCCCGATCTTTCTGGTTCTCTATCCGGCCAGACCCTCCATCTAGTGCCGGCAGGGCTGGTGTCTGGGATGGCCGCTGCGGCCGCGCTGGAACAGGGTCAGGCGCGCCTCCTGGCTGGCGGGCCGCTCGCCTTCACGGCCTGCGAAGTGATGATCTGCCAGGGAGAGAGGGTCACCGCGACCATGCTGCCGCTTAATAGACTCCGGACATGGGCAGCTCGTCGGGGAAAAAACATGATTCGAGGGATCGACTCCCGACTCGATCGGCTGTCAGCCCCCCGGTTGCCCTTTGCCGGCCTGTCGCTTGACCGGCCACGTTTGATGGGAGTCATCAATGTCACGCCCGACAGTTTTTCAGATGGCGGCGCATTCGCCAATCCCTATCTGGCCATTTTTCATGCCCTGCGCTTGAAGGAGGCTGGTGCCGACATCATCGACGTCGGCGGCGAGTCCACGCGCCCCAACGCCTGCCCCGTTGCACCGGCTGAGGAAATCGACCGGGTGGTGCCGGTTGTCAGATCCCTGGCCGAGCGGGGCGTACTAGTCTCCATCGATACCCGCCATGCGGCAGTGATGGACGCCGCCATCAAGGCGGGCGCCGCCATTGTCAACGATGTCAGCGCCCTGACAGGGGATCCGGAGTCCCTGCCGCTGGTAGCAACCCGCAAGGTTCCAGTGATTCTGATGCACATGCAGGGCGAACCGCACACCATGCAGGAGAACCCGCAGTACCGCCTAGCGCCGCTCGATATTTGCGATGCATTGGCCGAACGGGTGGCCGCCTGCGAGCGGGCTGGCATCACTCGGGCTGATATCTGCGTCGATCCCGGCATCGGCTTCGGCAAGACCGTGGCCCACACCCTAGACATCATGGGACGGCTGTCCGTTTTACACGTGCTGGGATGTGGTCTGCTCCTTGGCGTATCGCGCAAAAGCTTCATCGCCAGGATATCTGCCGCCGAACCGCCTCAGGCCCGTCTCCCTGGATCACTTGCGGCGACTCTCGCGGGCCTTGATCAGGGCGTGGGGATCGTGCGTGCTCATGACGTGGCTGAAACACGTCAGGCTGCCAACGTGTGGCAGGCCCTGCGAACGGGAACCTTCCCCCCCTGCCCGCCGCAGGATGTCGTTTCGTACCCAGGCGTATGCGAGACAATGACTCCCCGGAACAGGCTACCGCATGGCTAAGGGAAAGACGACAGGATACGAGGCGCGGCGATGGCCTGCCCCCTTGGCCACGTCGCGGAAATACAGGAGCAGGGAGACACTCGTGTCGCCGTCGTCAGGCTGCTTGTCGCCACGATTGCGATTGACGAGGGAACAGAACTCGCTGGCAGTTATATCCTCGCGGCGGCAGATTTCTTCCAGGGCCTCCCACATTTCCGGTTCAAGACGCATGCTGGTCCGTCGTCCGTCTACCATGACGCTCCTACTTATGAGCGTAGTCGTCTGTCTGTTTCCGTATTCACGTTGTTTTTGTGCTGTTGACACGCTACCGGCTCCCGACGCCCATCGACGCCGTAGTGGTAACATCGCACGTCAGCGGCCTGATTATCCTAGCGGTTGGTATTGTAACAGCGTATCAGTACGGGATACATACTTGATATGATGCGACCATGGATTCAAGACTCCGGGGCCCCGAGTCTCTTGAGGCCGTCGAGGGAAGAGACCCGCTTCTCCGCCTGATCCCCCCCCCCCCCCCC
>CAZUWH010000001.1:173115-201053 GCA_964624075.1 uncultured Rhodobacterales bacterium | reverse complement strand
GGGGGGGGGGGGGGGGGACCTGCCAAGGTAACTTAGAATAAATGCCATACCAAGAATTGCTGGCCCTCAAGAGCCCACATTGACGAGGGGAAGCACACATACTAGACTGTTTGTGCCTGTCAGAGACGTCAAGAAACGGGGACAAGACGATGGCGGGTGTGCACAGCGCGACGGGTGCCCAGCTCAGTGAGCGGTCGCGCGAAATCCTTCGTCGTATCGTCGATGCCTATGTTCGTACGGGAGATCCGATTGGCTCGCGTGCCCTGGCGCGGCAATCGGGTATGGGACTATCGCCATCCACCATCCGTAATGTCATGGCCGACCTTGAAGGGGCCGGTCTTTTGCGTGCACCGCATACATCCGCCGGACGACTGCCAACCGAAGCTGGCCTGCGGCTGTTCGTGGATGGACTGCTAGAAATAGGTGACGTAGCCGAGGAGGAACGCCGTTGTATCGACGCACAATGCCAGGCAGCGGGACGCAGCGTGAAGGAGATGCTGGGCGAGGCCACGGCGACTCTGTCGGGTCTGTCCCATTGTGCCGGTCTGGTCACGGCACCCAAGCTGGAAAACCCGCTCAGGCATATCGAGTTCATCAATCTGGGACCCGGCCGGGTCCTGGTGATTCTGGTCGATGACAAGGGCTTGGTCGAAAACCGCATCATTGACGTGCCCAATACCGTTTCGTTCTCAGCCCTGGTCGAGGCTACCAACTTTCTCAATGCCCGCATTGCCGGCCTGACCATGGAAGAGGCGTGCGAGACGATCCTCGCCGAGTTGGAAAGCAAACGGCATCAGCTCGACACCCTGGCCAGCAAAGTGGTGGAGGCGGGCCTGGCCATCTGGAGTGGTGGTGTCAGCGGGGGGGTCCTGATCGTGCGCGGGCAATCCCATCTGCTGGAGGATGTGATCGCGCTCGATGACCTGGAACGGATTCGGGCCCTGTTCGAAGCCCTGGAAAACGGGGAGAGGGTCTTGCGTCTTCTGGATCAGGCCCATCGTACCGATGGCGTGCAAATCTTCATCGGCGCCGAGAACGAGTTGTTTCTGATGTCAGGTTGCGCCATGATCGTTGCCCCCTATCGGAACCGGGTGGAGCAGATCATCGGTGCGATCGGTGTCATCGGCCCGACCCGGATCGATTACGCCCGCATCATTCCGATAGTGGACTACACGGCAAAAATGATTGGCCGTCTCATTGGTTGATAGAGCAGGACTATAGCGCATGACTCAGAACGACGACAAAATCAGTGCTCCTGATGCCCGTCTCCTTGAAAATCAGGATGTCGCCGACAACGAAGGGGGTCAGCCCGATCGCGTAGAGGTTGCCCGCGTTGCTGAACTTGAAGAACAGTTGGCTGCCCTGCGGAACGACTACCTGCGCGCCCTGGCCGATGCCCAGAACGCCCAGACACGCGCCGACCGCCGCATCGCGCAGAACACCAAGTACGCTGTTGCCAACTTTGTCAAGGATCTGGTTACGGTAGCTGACAATCTGAATCGCGCCCTTCAGCATGTGCCAGCCGAAGCCCGCACCCACGACGATTTGTTGAACGGCCTTGCGACCGGAGTCGAAATGACGGAAAAGTCACTGCTGACTCTGATGGAGTGCAACGGCCTCCGTCGGTTTGACTCTCTCAACCAGCCGTTTGATCCCAACCGCCACCAGGCGGTGCAGGAAATCGAAGAGAAGTCGGTGCCCACCGGAACCGTGGTGCAGGTTCTCCAGGAAGGCTACATCCTGCGCGACCGGCTGGTGCGGCCGGCCATGGTCGTGGTATCGCGCGGCGGCCCCAAGCGGCAGGCACCTCCCCTCCAGGAACCGATCCCGCCGACCCCAGGCGAGTGGGATTCCTGCCAGGATCCAGCCGGCAGTTACGTCGATACATCGGCATAATGCCACCCCTTGAAGATTCGGAAGGGGGAACCCCTGCGTTTTGTGGCGTCTTGTTCCATCCTTGTACACGCGACCAGCAGGCAGGGGAGACACGGCCTCCCCTCCCCTTTTGCGCAAGCTTTACCCTTTCCGGAAAGGCAGGAACGGTCTATGGTCGCCGGCGCAGGGCACGTGACATCGGGAGACAGAGGTGATGGCCTGGGGGAGACGACCGTCCAAAAAAAGCGCGGCCAGGGCTGGGAGGGGAATAGCGTTGCTGCTGGCTGGCGGCATGGCTCAGGTTACCGCCGCCGAGAGTCCGGCACCCGACATGCAGATCCAGCGTCCGGAGGAGCCTCCTTCGATTGTCGCGGCATCTGCTCCGACACCAACCCTGGCCACCTTCGGGAGCACCCTGGCCTGCGTGGACGACCTGCTGCAAAAGGCTGGCGTCAGGGATGTTCATGTCACCGTGGCCGGCATCCCCGACGAGGAAGGACGGATGATTGCCAGCCGTGACGGGATGGTGACGGTTCTGTCGGCCATGTCGCTCAACAGCGAGGCTTTCCGTGTCATCGATTTCGACACTAGTCAGGGCGACCTGGCGCAGCTTTTTACTGACGTAACCGTGGCCGGTGCCAACAGACTGGTTCTGCCGACCTACTACCTGCGCGGCACGATGACAAGCCGCCATGCGCCATGGCCGCCAACAGCCAACACGGCCATGACCGTGCATGCGCTTGACCTCCATGTCGGGTTGACACAGACACGGACCTACGTTCCCGGCGTGGCCACGCGCCTGACCCTGACCTTGTTTGAACCGGACGAAAATGGCCTGGTCCAGGGGCGGATTCTCTCTCGTGATGGCTGGGCGCTGGCGGGGTTGTTCACCACGTCCCACCACCTGAACGAGCCGGCCCAGACTCTGGTCGAATTGGGGCTGGCGGAAGTGGTGGGCAAGCTAGCCCGCGTGCCCTACCGCACCTGCCTGCCGCTTCATGAGTGACGTCTCTGGACATAAACTCACCTGTCCCGCGAGCCTATACGCAGTGTTGATACCAGTAATTTCGTTATAGAACTTATACCAGCGAGCGCGAATCATGACACCTGCGCAAACAGCGATTCCCATTATGGGAATGGCAGTGGTTTGCCGAAGAGGCACCCCTGCCCCCCTGGATCGGGGGAGGGGATGCAGTGATGCTATTTCTGCAAGCCGGTGTCATTTCCCTCATGAGAACCGCTGGTGTTGACACAGGCTTCCTTCCCGTCGTCAGCTATGTATCCAGGTCGGGGAGCGTTTGGTCGTGAATGCCTCCATGCCTTCCTTCTGGTCGCGGGTGGCAAAAGTGGCATGGAACATGCGGCGTTCGAACCGCACCCCTTCCGACAGGGTGACCTCGAAAGCCCGGTTGATGCACTCCTTGACCAGCATGGCAATGGGCAGCGATAGGGAGGCGATCTTGTCCGCTGCCAGGACCGCCTCATCGAGCAGGGTGGCCAGTGGGACTACCTGGCTGACCAGACCGGCGCGCAAGGCTTCCTCGGCGGTGATCTGGCGTCCAGTCAGGCAGAGATCCATGGCCAGGGCCTTGCCGACGGCCCGAACCAGCCGTTGCGTGCCGCCGGCACCGGGAATGGTGCCGATGGTGATTTCGGGCTGGCCGAAACGGGCGTTATCAGCGGCAATGATGAAATCGCACATCATAGCGATTTCACAGCCCCCCCCCAAGGCATAGCCGGCCACGGCGGCAATGGTTGGTTTACGGCATTGGGCCGTGCGTTCCCATCCCTTGGTAATGAAGTCTTCGTGATAGCACTCCATGAAGCTCTTCCCGGCCATCTCCTTGATGTCGGCACCGGCAGCGAATGCTTTCTCCCCGCCCGTGAGGACGAGAGCGCTAATAGCAGGGTCGTTTTCGAAAGCATCCACGGCTTGCGCCAGATCACGGATCAGCATGCTGTTGAGAGCATTGAGCGCTTTCGGCCGGTTGAGCGTGATCAGGCCGACCCGACCCCTGGTTTCGGTCAGGATGGTCTCATAAGACATGCGCAGTGTCCTCCTGCTCGGTTTGAAAGAATGGAAAATCCGCCATGACGACGACACGGGCATGCGTACCCGTCATCTGGCCGATGCGAAGACCTCTCCCCCCTTGGCCCCTATCACGGACTGCCTGCCGATCCTGATGCCCTTCACTCCGGTGCCAACGTGATGCGAATCGTCAAGGGTTGTTTGCCAATCAGCTCGATATGCAATCTTTCGCCCTCGCGCCGGTATCGGTTGTGACCGCCCTTCGCCCAGCCGAGCTGCGGCAGGGTCTGTTCATAGAAACGAGAGACCTGGAGCCAAGTCATGCTTTCACCTTCGGCATAGACTTCAATAATTCGCCCAGCTGGTGTATCAAAGGTGGCGATGGTCTCAGGTGCCTCATGCAGCCCCTGCATGATCGGCAGATCGTCGATGGTACTGAAGAAACCATCGCCTTCCTGCGCGCGCAGCACGCTCACAATGATGCAAACACTGGTCAATGCAGTCAAGATCAAAGCACGAATCACCATGGCCTTCATCTTAGTATCATTGTTGTTTGCGCGGACAGAAGAAAGTCGCCCGCCCTCCCTGAACCATGCGCACGACCCTCTGCCGACCGTTGCAGTCACAGGTTCCACACGGCTGACCGGCGCGGCCATAGACGGCAAACGCATGCTGGAAATAGCCCCGTTCCCCGTCGGGACGGACATGGTCGCGCAACGTCGAACCGCCTGCGGCCAGCGCCTCCTGCAATACGGTCTTGATGGCTGTGGCCAGGGCGTCAGCCATTGCGCCAGCGATCGAGCCCCCCGGTCGGTCGGGCGCCAGCCCGGCCCGGTGCAGGGCCTCGCAGGCATAAATGTTGCCAAGACCCGCCACCAGCCGCTGATCCAGAAGAGCCGTTTTCACCGCCAGCCGCCGGCCGGCCAACGCTGCCGCCAATCGCGGCCCATCAAATGCCGGATCCAGGGGTTCAGGCCCCAGTCCGGCCAGCAGAGGATGTGTCGCTAGGGTTTCGGCCGGCCACAGATCCATGAGCCCGAATCGGCGCGGATCGCAGAATGTCACCACTGTTCCCTCTTCAGTGGTAAAAAGGACATGATCATGGCGGCCGAGAGCCGTCCTGTCGTGCGCCGCAATGACCAGGCGCCCGGACATGCCGAGATGAATCAGCAACACCTGACCATCGTTCAGCCGGACGAGCAGATACTTGGCGCGGCGACACACGGAGTCGATGCGGCGCCCCCCCAGACGCTGCGTGAAATGAAGCGGCAGCGGCCGGCGCAAATCCGAACGGCGGGTGACGACTCGGCTCAAGACCCGCCCCTCCCACACGGTCGCAAGACCGCGACGCACGGTTTCTACCTCTGGCAGTTCCGGCATTTCCCAATCCTTCCGAAAGAGCATGCGCAGGATCGTCTCATGGCTTCCGTCATCATCAAAAACAATGGAGGAACATCAACAGGCCTCTTGCAGAACCCCCTGGAATACCGGCCTTGGAGCGTGTGCGTCCCGCCCGCGAATCAACGGGCAAGACAGCCCGCATGCCCGGGAAGAGGGATTCTGCAAGAGGTCTTCTGATGTCCGAAGAATACAACTTATTCGTGTCTGTTCTTCAGGTCAGATGCTCCTGCGAGCATGACGTAGAGACCAGGTGAAGTCCAGCCAGCGCGTTGTGGGGGGATGGTTTCATCCTCTGCTGAATCGTGAGAAATTGCAGAGGCTTGGAAATAGGTTTGCTTTGTCAATGGCTATTCTGTTCGGCTATGGTGCGCGGTCATGACACAGAACACTGGCATTGATCCCGATCGCGGGACCGCCACACACTTCGGTTTCCAGACCGTGGCAACCGAGGTGAAAGCCTCGCTTGTCCAGGGTGTTTTCGACTCGGTGGCTTCCCGCTATGACCTGATGAATGATCTCATGAGCGGTGGCGTTCACCGGTTGTGGAAAAATATTTTCGTTGATTGGCTGCATCCACGCGCTGGCATGGTCGTTCTGGACGTGGCTGGCGGCACCGGCGATATTGCCATGCGTATCCTGCATCGTCTGGGAACCAGGGCGGACGGACGGGTCATCGTCTGCGATCTGACGCCGGAAATGCTGACGATCGGCCGCGACCGGGCCATTGATTCAGGCCTGGTCACCGGTATTGCGTGGATCTGCGGCAATGCCGAATCGTTGCCGTTGCCCGATCGCAGTATCGATGCTTATACCATCGCCTTTGGCCTGCGCAATGTCACCCGTATCGACACCGCTCTAGCCGAGGCCAGACGGGTGTTGAAACCAGGTGGCCGTTTCCTGTGCCTTGAATTCAGTCACGTCATTCTGCCGTTCCTGCGTCCTCTCTATGATCGCTATTCCTTCACCGTTCTCCCTTTTCTGGGACAGATGGTCACCGGCAACCGTGAGGCCTATCAATACCTGGTGGAGAGCATTCGCCGTTTTCCCGATCAGGCTGCCTTGTACCGACGGTTGGTGGCAGCAGGTTTCAGTCTCGTGAAATACAGAAATCTTTCCGGCGGCATTGCCGCCATGCATTCGGCCTGGCGCACATGACCTGTCGTTTCGCCTGCGAGTCCGGTCGATGATCCGCGCCATCCGCAATATCCGCCGTCTGTTCCAGATCATGAACGTGCTGGCGTGCCACGACGCCTTGTTTCCCCTGGAACGGATCGGGGCCATGCGTGACCCGGTCTATGTCTTCCGGCTGATCAACCGCCGCCGGAAGAACGGAACCAGACCTGGCCAGCGCCTGGCAACTGCACTGACGGAGCTCGGCCCCAGTTTCATCAAGCTGGGGCAGGCCCTGTCTACACGGCCCGATCTCATTGGCGAAGAGGTGGCCGCCGACCTCACCACTCTGCAAGACCGGCTGCCACCGTTCTCTTTCGCACAGGCCAGGATGATCATCGAAGAGGATTTCGACCGTCCCCTGGAGACGGTATACGGCAGCTTCGATCCAGTGCCGATTGCGGCCGCTTCCATCGCCCAGGTGCACTTTGCCGTCACCAGCGAAGGCGCGGAAGTGGCCGTCAAGGTCTTGCGACCGGAGGTTCGCGAAGCCTTTGCACGCGATTTCGAGGTGTTCTATTGGCTGGCCGAACTGATCGAACGCACCCAGCCCAGCATCCGCCGCCTGAAACCGGTCGAAGCCGTTGGTGCTTTCGAACAAACGGTCGAGATGGAAATGGACCTACGTTTCGAGGCGGCCGCTGCCGCCGAATTCGCCGACAATTTCGCCGACGATCCCTCTTTTCGCATCCCGGCCGTCGACTGGCGGCGGACCTCGCAGCGGGTGCTAACGGTGGAACGGGTGCATGGAATCGCCATTGATGAACGCGATGCCCTGCTCAATATCGGAATCGAGCCGCGCGAGGTGGTGGCGCGGACAGCCAATGCCTTTTTCAACATGGTCTTCCGCGACGGCTTTTTTCATGGCGATCTGCATCCCGGCAACATGTTCGTCGGACCGAAGGGGGAGGTAATCCTGGTTGACTTCGGCATCACTGGCCGTGTCGATCACCAGACCCGTCGCTATCTCGGTGAAATGCTCTTAGGATTTCTGACTGCCGACTATCGTCGGGTGGCCGAGATTCACTTCGAGGCCGGCTACGTGCCTGCCGATCGGTCGGTGGATGCTTTCACCCAGGCCTGCCGTTCGGTGGCCGAGCCCATTTTCGGTCGCCCCATGAACGAAATTTCCATTGGCCGCCTGCTTGGACATCTGTTCAAGGTGACCGAGACTTTTGGCATGGAAACACAGCCACAGCTTCTTTTGTTGCAGAAAACCATGATCACCGCCGAGGGAATTGGCCGACACTTGGCTCCCGATGTGAACATGTGGACGCTTGCCCATCCCTTGATCGAGAACTGGATTCGCGAAACCTTGGGACCCGAGGCCCGGCTGCGGCAGGTGGTATCGGACATTGCCTCTTCCTTCGAAAAAATCCCCCGGTTGATCGCCTACTCCGAACGAACGGCTGCCATGTTCGGCAGTGGAGGCTTGAGATTGCACCCGGAAACGCTCGCTGAACTTATAGGACGGCGTGGTACACGTTCAGCGATTATAACAATGTTGCCATGGACTCTAGTGGTGCTCCTGGTCGTCCTGCTTCTCAGCCGCTGACGGAGATGGCCGGCATCGGTTCTGTCCTTGAAGTAAAAGGTAGCCCCCGGGAGAGTGGATGCCTCGCCCGCGATGATGGCTAGGCGGGATACTTGCCCGCTGCTATTCACACATGTTCCGGAATCCGTATCGCCCGGAGGATACCATCTGGCGCTTGAGAGGGATTTTGATCGGTTATGATCAAGACGCGTAGGTTATACGGTTTCCGGAAAGTCCGAGGACTTTCCGAAAACCTGCTCTCAATCGCTAGGCGCAGGGGCACTGGCCCGCGTTGCGGGCCCGGAGTCCAGAAACCTTCCAGATTCCGCATTATACCAACGAGCGTCAATCGTGGCACACGCTCAAATGTCCGCCGCAGCGGGGGGGCGCGCCGCATGGCGCGCGAAAAAAGCCAAGGGCCGCGGAGGCGGCCCCGCCGGCGCCTGAGGGCGGTCACAATCAAGGCTCAAGAGTATTATGACAGTTGACCCGGGATTCCTTCAGTAATAACGGTATATTTTGTACAACTCTCAGGACAAGGACCGTGAGCCAGGGCCAAGGGGTGCTCCTGATCATAGCCGGTGGCATTGCCGCCTACAAAACGCTGGATCTGATCCGCCGACTGCGGGAACAGGCGGTGGGCGTGCGCTGCGTTCTGACCGAGGCGGGTGCCCGTTTCGTAACACCCCTGGCACTGGCGGCGTTGTCCGGCACACCGGTCTATCAGAATTTGTTCTCCCTGAAGGACGAAACTGAAATGGGCCACATCCGCCTGTCGCGGGAAGCCGAACTGGTCGTGGTGGCACCGGCAACGGCCGATCTGCTGGCCAAGATGGTCCACGGTCTGGCCGATGATCTGGCCTCGACCACCCTGCTCGCCACCAACCGGCCTATCCTGGTGGCACCGGCCATGAACGTGCAAATGTGGTGTCATCCGGCCACGCGGAGCAATCTGGCCATGCTGGAGGCACGCGGCGTGCATCGCGTTGGTCCGGCGTGCGGCGCCCTGGCCTGCGGGGAGGAAGGCGAAGGCCGCATGGCCGAGGTGCCCGAGATTCTGGCCGCCATCGAGTCGCTGCTGACCAGCAGACGAACGTTCTCCCTGACCGGACGACGGGCCCTTGTCACCAGCGGCCCTACTTTTGAAGCCATTGACCCGGTTCGCTACATCGCCAATCGCTCTTCCGGCCGCCAGGGTCATGCCATCGCAGCCGCCCTGGCCAGGCACGGGGCACAGGTGACGCTGGTCAGTGGTCCGACGGCCTTGCCTGATCCGGTTGGCACCAACACGATCCATGTCGAAAGCGCGCGCGCGATGCTAGCAGCCTGCGAGGCGGCCTTGCCCGTCGATGTGGCTGTGTGCGCTGCTGCCGTGGCCGACTGGCGGGTGGCCAACGCAAGTCGGCATAAGCTGAAAAAGGGGGCAGACGAAACGCCTCCCACCCTGTCTCTGGCCCTCAATCCGGATATCCTGGGCACCTTGAGTCAGCTAGGTCCGCGACGACCGGTCCTGGTCGTGGGATTTGCAGCCGAAACTGAGGCGCTGCTCGACAATGCCCGCCGTAAGCGGCATGCCAAAAGATGCGACTGGATCGTGGCCAACGACGTTTCCACCGGCACCGACACCTTCGGGGGAAACACCAACACCATCCATCTGATCACGGCAGATGGCACCACCAGCTGGCCCACCCTGACAAAGGCCGGGGTCGCGGAAGCCCTGGCTGACCGCATTGCCGCGGCTCTGACGGAAACGAGTTCAGAGGATCAGACATGCTGAGACCGTCCAAGAAGCTGCTGTTCGCCATCGAGGCAGTACTCGACATTGCCTATCACGCGGGCGGAGAACCGGTACAAAGCCGGGAAATTACCCGTCGTCAGGGCATTCCCCGCCGTTATCTGGAGCAGACCCTGCAACATCTGGTGCGCAGTGACATCCTAGTCGGAGTCCGCGGCCCGCGGGGGGGATATCGCCTGGCCCGCGAGCGTCGCCGCATTTCGGTCGGTGAGATTGTGCGTGTCATTCGCGCCATGGAAGCACCGGAAGATACGTTCAGTGAGCTGCCGGCTTCGGATCTGGGACGCCAGGTCATCCGGCCCATGTGGGGGGATCTTCAGGACGAGATCATGCGAAGGCTC
Source organism: uncultured Rhodobacterales bacterium (assembly GCA_964624075.1). Taxonomy (GTDB): domain Bacteria; phylum Pseudomonadota; class Alphaproteobacteria; order Rhodospirillales; family Rhodospirillaceae; genus CAZUWH01. The sequence continues at coordinate 190,908 of CAZUWH010000001.1, read as the reverse complement.
GATGCCATTACTGTCGATGATCTGTGCATGAAGGCCTACAAGAACGGTTTACCGAGCGAGGGGCGGGAAAAGCTCGACTTCAACATCTGAAACGGAATTTCATCAATATCGTAACAGGAATGGAACGGGCTGGTGTGCCGTGGTGCAGGTCCCTGGCGGAGGATGCGGTCGTTTGCCCGGGGTCTCCACGCCAGCCCAGAGGCCGGGGTAAGGGGATGACCGCCTTTTAGAAAGCATGACAGAAAAAGGACATCAACGCCATGACCGTTGCGCTCAAGGCCGCGACATCAGGAGAGTTTCGCGGACGCATTTATGATTCCATTGCCGAAACCATCGGGGCTACGCCTCTTGTGCGCATAAAAAAGCTGGCAGAAGAAGCCGGATGCGTTGCCGAAGTGCTGGGCAAGTGTGAATTCTTCAATCCCTTGAATTCAGTCAAGGACCGGATCGGCCTGGCCATGATCGAGGCCGCCGAAGTCGCAGGGCGGTTGTCGCTCGATACCGTTCTGATCGAACCGACGTCCGGCAACACAGGGATCGCACTTGCCTTCGTTTGTGCTGCCAAGGGCTACCGGCTGATCCTGACCATGCCGGAAAGCATGTCGCTGGAACGGCGCAAGATGCTTCAGCTTCTCGGTGCCAAAATCGAATTGACCCCGGCAGCCCGGGGCATGACCGGCGCCGTCCAGCGGGCCGAGGAGTTGGCGGCCAGCCTTCCCAATGCCATCATCTTGCAGCAGTTCGACAATCCGGCCAATCCGGCGGTCCACGCCCGCACCACCGCCGAGGAAATCTGGCGCGATACCGGTGGACAGGTGGATGTGATCGTTTCGGGCGTTGGCACGGGTGGCACACTGACCGGCCTCGCCCAGGCCCTGAAACCACGCAATCCCGCCCTCCACATGGTGGCCGTGGAACCTGAGGACAGCCCGGTGCTGTCGGGCGGTGCGCCGGGCCCCCACAAGATTCAAGGGATTGGGGCCGGTTTCGTGCCCAGGGTCCTGCAGACCGAACTGATCGACGAAATCCTGCAGATTGGTAACGAAACCGCCTTTACCATGGCCCGCAAGGCCGCCCGGCTGGAGGGCCTGCCAGTCGGGATTTCCTCTGGCGCAGCCATCGCCGCGGCGCTGGAAGTGGCGCAACGTCCTGCCCTAGCCGGACGTCAGGTGGTCGTCATCCTACCTAGCTTCGCCGAACGTTATCTGTCAACACCGCTGTTCGATTGATGGCCCTGACGCATCCATGAACAGATTGGACCAAAGAGCGCAGGATTTTCTTGACACCCTGAAGGCACAGCGGCGGGTCCTGCGGTCGGTCCAGTCCGGTCCAGGGGCAATCGTCCGACAGGGAGGACGGATACTGCTGAATTTTTCGTCCAACAACTACCTTGGGTTGGCCGGCCATCCGCGGCTGATCGAACGGGCTCGTGCGTGGGCCGGGGCCCATGGTATCGGCGCTACGGCTTCGCGCCTGGTGTGTGGCACCCTTGCCCTGCATGAACAGGTCGAGACGCGGCTCGCCGCCTTCAAGGGAACCGAAGCGGCCCTGATCCTGAATTCTGGCTTTCAGGCCAATAGCACCATCCTGCCGGCCCTGCTCGATCCTGACCTACTCGCCGCCGAGCCAGTGGTCCTGGCCGACCGCCTGATGCATGCCAGCCTGCACCAGGGGTGTGCGGCAGCGGGCGTGCATCAGATCCGGTTCCACCACAATGATCTCGATCACCTGGAGTCCCTTCTGCAGAAACATGCCCGGCCAGGTCGACAGCCCTTCATTCTCACCGAATCGGTGTTCAGCATGGACGGCGACCGAGCCGACCTGGCGCGTCTTGCCACTCTGGCCGATCGTTTCGGGGCGGTGCTGTACGTGGACGAGGCCCACGCCACCGGCCTGTTCGGGCCGGGAGGGGCCGGCCTGGTAGCGGCCGAGGCCCACGGACGGGTGGATGTGATCATGGGGACCTTCAGTAAAGCGCTGGGTGGGTTTGGGGCCTATGTGGCGTGTTCGCACCGGCTGAAAGACTATCTGGTCAACCGCTGCGCCGGATTCATCTATTCCACCGCCCTCCCGCCGCCGGTCCTGGGCGCCATGGACGCCGCCCTTGAGCTGGTACCGCGTCTGGATGCGGAACGGGCACGGGTACTGGCCACCGCAGCCCGTCTGCGGGCCGCTCTGACAGCGGCCGGGCTTTCCTTTGCCGGCTCCTCGACACAGATCGTACCGGTCGTGCTGGGAGACGAAGCTGTCACCCTGGCAGCCAGCCGGGTTCTTGCGGAGGCGTACGGCCTGCTCGCCCTGGCCATCCGTCCCCCCACCGTACCGGCTGGCAGCAGCCGGATTCGTTTTGCCATCAACGCGATGCATGACGAAGCCGCTCTCGACCGCTTGCTAGCGGCTGTTCCGGCGCTGGCCACCTTCCAGCACAGAGCCGCTTCATGACGGACGGTTTCGGCAGAGAGGCAGGAGGCACGCGTTCCCCATGTTTAGTTGTCGCGTCATGAACCACGAAATGCGGGGGAGAGGCTTGCCCTCCCCCGCCCTCCCACAGTCAGATATCGTCCGGGAAGCGTACCGCCATGTATGGAAATACCCCGCCCCGATCGATGGGCCCGGAAACGTCGATCTCCTGCGTACGAAACGATGACAAGGATGAGGTCACGGTTATGGATGGATCCGCAGGCATCACACCTTTTCCTCCCGACAATGCCGGCGGAGAGGAACCCTTTGCGGAAGTGATCCTCGTGCCCGGCTGGGGGCTGGGCAGGAGCCTGTGGGCATCAGTGGAAACCGAACTGAAACGGATGTCCGGCGCACGGCTGAGGATTACAACTATTGAGCTTGGCAAGTTGGTTGATGTTCTTCTACCGGTGGAATGTCGTTTGGCTGTTGGCCACTCAACCGGACTCTTATGGCTCCTGCACCAGCGCCCTTTCGCCTGGGATGGTCTGGTCTCGGTGAACGGATTCACCCGCTTCGTGGCCGGTCCCGACTTTCCGCACGGGGTGGAGGCGCGCCTGCTGCACCGGATGCTGCACCGGTTCGATCATGATCCCGCCGTGGTCCGGGCTGCATTTCTGGAGCGGTGCGGCGCACCGGAAACATCGTTTCCCGACCAGCTGCCGCCGGACCGGCTGCGGGAAGGGCTTCTGTGGCTGCGCGACTGGGATGCCTGCCCTGCCCTTGCCGCTGAGCCGGCACCGCTTCTGGTACTGGCTGGCCGTATCGACCCGATCGTTCCCCCGGCCATGACCGAGGCCTGTTTTGGAGAACGGCGCGAAGCGGAGATCCTCTGGCAGCCGGAGGGGGGACATCTGCTGGCCCTTACCCATGCAGCGTGGGTTACCACTCACATCCGGGCCTTTGCCCAACGCACGTGCGGCAAAACGCTTTCATGCTGCCCTCCGGCCATGGCGGCACTCCGTTGATCAGCAAGCGCAAGAAAGAGGCTATTGCTGCCTTCGAGCAGGCCGCCTGCCTCTATGACACCGCAGCAGTGGTCCAGAAGACGATCGGCTGCCATCTGGCCGAGTGGATCAGACGACTCGACCTGCCCGCCCATCCGACCGTACTGGAGATCGGATGCGGAACTGGCCTGTTCACGCGTGCCGTCCTGGATCGGCTGGAGCCTACCTTATGGCTCGCCACCGACGTTTCCCCGGCCATGGCGACATGCTGCCGGGACCATTTCGGTCCTGATCAGCGCTTCCTGTTCGCCTGCATGGATGGCGAGATGCCGGCTGTGGCATCCGGCTTCGATCTGGTCTGTGCTAATCTGGCCATGCAATGGTTCGACGATCTGGCCGGCGCTCTGGAACGTCTTGCCTGGTTGACACGGAGCGGAGGATGGCTCGCCTTCACCACGCTTGCTGCCGGCACCTTTGTGGAATGGGTGGAGATCCACCGCCGGCTGGGGGTGACAGCCGGCACACCGATCTATCCCGACCTGGCCACCCTGAACCGGCAGTTGCCACCCGGTGGCAAGGGAACCGTGGCCGGAGAGGTGATCCGCCATGCCTATCCCGATGCCCGTGCTTTCGTTGCCACCCTGAAGACCATCGGCGCCCATACCAGTGAGCGGCGGCCACTGGCACCGGGAACGTTCCGGCAGGTGTTGCGGGCCTTTGGCGCAGGCGCTACCGTCAGCTATCATGTCGCCTATGGCCTGTGGCACCGGCTTGGCACAGGACAGGAGGAGATATGATATCATGGCGGAGTTTGTTCATCACCGGCACCGATACCGACGTCGGCAAGACAGTGGTGGCTGCCTGTCTGGTGCGGGCGCTAGAGGCAGATTACTGGAAGCCGGTACAGTCGGGACTGGCAGTGGCCGATGACTCGGCCACCGTAGCCCATCTGACAGGCGTGTCAGCGGACCGGATTCATCCATGCATCCATGGCTTACAGGCGCCACTCTCCCCGCACGAGGCCGCCCGCCGCGAGGGTATTACGATCGATATAAACCACTTCCAATTGCCGCACACGACGCGGCCGCTGGTGGTTGAAGGCGCAGGGGGCGTGCTGGTGCCCTTGAACGAGCGCCATCTGATGATCGACCTGATGGCCCGTCTGGGCCTGCCGGTGGTCCTGGTGGCCCGTAGCAGACTTGGTACCATCAATCACACCCTGCTGTCGCTGGCAGCCTTGCGCAACCGGGGGCTGACGGTGCTGGGCGTGGTGATGAACGGTCCTTCCAACCCGCCTAATTGCACTGCCCTTGAAGATTATGGTCGAATTCCGGTAAAGGAACTCCCTCATGTCGATCATCTGGATTCTGTCGCTGTTGCGAGTTTGACGCGCGTTTTCAAGGATGCCGTGATGGCGGTGAGATGCAGGTGACGAGGGGAACAGGCCGGTCTGAGAAGGAACGGGAACAAAGAAGAAGGATGCGTGGGAATGGATCACCTTCAGGCTCTACTGGCCCATGACCGGCGCCATATCTGGCATCCGTTTACGCAAGGCTATACGGCACCGCCGCCGGTTGCCATCCGTTCTGCCAAAGGAGCGGTGCTTTATGGCGAGGACGGGGAAGAATATCTTGACCTGATTTCATCATGGTGGGTCAACCTACATGGCCATGCCCATCCTGACATTGTCCACGCTATCGCCACGCAGGCTAGCCGGCTGGAGCAGGTGATCTTCGCTGGTTTCACCCACGAGGGAGCGGTGGAGCTGGCCCGTCATCTGGCCGGTCTCCTGCCTGACGATCTGAACCGGGTGTTCTTTTCCGACGATGGTTCGACGGCAGTCGAAGTCGCCTTGAAAGTGGCTCGTCAATACTGGCGCAACATGGGCACGCCGGAGCGTCGCCGTTTGCTCGCTTTTGATGGCGGCTATCATGGCGACACCGTGGGGGCCATGTCAGTGGGTGGACGGTCGGTTTTTTTCGGCCACTTTGCCGACATGATGTTTGAAGTGGCCAGTCTGCCGTTTCCGGCCACCTGGGACGGCGATCAGGGGATCGAGGAACGCGAATTCAACTGCCTGGCCGCTCTGGACGCGTGGCTGGGCCGTTTCGGTCACGAGACGGCAGCCTTGATCATCGAGCCTCTGGTCCAGGGAGCAGGAGGTATGCGCATGTGCCGGCCCCAGTTCCTGAACGGCATCGCCAGCCGCTGCCGGGCGGCAGGCGTGCTTTTGATCTTTGATGAGGTGATGACCGGTTTCGGCCGCACGGGGCGGCTGTTTGCGACCCTCACTGCCCGGGTGACGCCAGACATCATCTGCCTCGCCAAAGGACTGACAGGTGGGTTTCTGCCGATGTCAGCCACTGTGTGCCGTGATGGTATCTACCAGACCTTTCTGGGAGAGACCTTTGATCGCGCGCTTGCCCACGGCCATTCGTTCACCGCCAATCCGCTGGCCTGTGCCGCGGCACAGGCCTCATTGCGTCTTCTCATGAGCAGCCAGACCGAAGCGGCCTTGCAGGCCATCGAACGGTACCATCGCCTCCGCATGCAACGGCTCGCCAGTCATCCCCGGGTGGGACGACCACGGGTGACGGGAACGATTGCCGCCTTCGACGTGATAGGAGAGGGTAGCGGCTACGGCGCCGCCGTGGGACGGCGATTGCAGGATTTCTTCCTGGCGCGTGGTTTGCTGCTGCGCCCACTGGGCAATGTCGTCTATCTTCTTCCGCCGTACTGCATCACGCCAGAGCAGCTCGATCGGGCCTATGACCTGATCGAGGCGGCCTTGTCCGGCGGGGGTGTCTTTTCAGGATAGGCTCGCGTGTCATCCACCAATCAACGAAAGGGACCCGTATCCTTATGACCCATGTGACTGAATCCGTCGTCCCCTCCCCGCACCAGCGGGTATGGACCAGTGAAGCAGCCCTGGCGCTGTTTGCACTCCCCTTCAATGATCTTCTGCACCGGGCGCATGAAACGCATCGTCGTCACTGGGACGTGAATGCCGTTCAGTTGTCCACTCTGCTTTCGGTCAAGACCGGCGGCTGCGGCGAGGATTGCAAATATTGCGGTCAGAGCGGTCATTACGATACGCCCGTTGAAGCAACCAAACTGATGGATCCGGCCGAGGTGCGCACCGCCGCCCGCCAGGCCAAGGCGACTGGGTCGAGTCGCCTGTGCATGGGAGCGGCTTGGCGGACGTTGCGCGACCGTGACCTGCCGCATATCGCTGACATGATCACCGCCGTGAAAGACGAGGGATTGGAAAGCTGCGTGACGCTTGGTCTCATAACGGCAGCCCAGGCCACCCAGTTGAAGAAGGCCGGTCTCGATTACTATAACCACAACATCGACACGTCAGAGGCGTACTACGACCAGGTCATTTCCACCCGTACCTTTCAGGACCGTTTGGATACCCTGCACAATGTGCGCATAGCCGGGCTCAAGGTGTGCTCGGGAGGGATCATCGGCATGGGCGAGAGTCGCACCGATCGGGCGGCCATGCTGGTGACTCTTGCCAACCTGCAACCACCACCGGAAAGCGTGCCCATCAACATGTTGGTCCCCATTCCCGGTACGCCGCTTGCCGACGTCGAGCGGACTGAACCTCTGGAACTGGTGCGCACCATTGCCGTTGCCCGTTTTCTGATGCCGGGCGCACGGGTCCGACTGTCGGCAGGACGGACCGCCTTGAGTGACGAGGCCCAGGCATTGGGCTTCTTTGCCGGCGCCAACTCGATTTTTTATGGTAATCGCCTGCTGACCACCGACAACCCCGTCGCAGAGACCGATCAGGTGCTGTTTGCCAAGCTGGGGTTGAAGCCTGATGGGATGGAATAGGGGAACAGCCTGTCCCCGCCAGAAGCTCCCCCCTTGGATCGGGGGAGGGTTGGGGGGGGGATGATGGTTCCGTCTACTCGCGCGGGTTCGACGGCGTGACCGCCACAAGCCCCCTCACCGCTCGACTAAACGTCCCCTTCACCCCCCCCAACCCTCCCCCGATCCAAGGGGGAAGGAGTATGTCTGTCCAGGAGGAGGGAGTCCTTCCTTCAGTCAAAGGGGCCTAATCGTCTGCACGTCACGATCACCCACGTGAGGGGGAAGGGCTTTCCCGTTCAGTGTGGAGGCAGGCATCGTAGCACGGCGGCAAGAACGCATAGGGTATCTTGAGGCGCCCGCGTTCTTTCCTCACCGCGCGACATGTTTCTTTTAGTTCTTGCTCCTGTCCACCAGGCGATCGGTTCCGATCCACGGCATCATGCCCCGCAGACGGTTGCCGACCCCCTCCAGGGGATGTTCGGCCCAGCGGCGGCGATGGGCCTTGAAAGAGGGCTGGCCGACCCGGCATTCGGCCATCCAGTCATGAACAAAACGGCCCGACTGAATGTCTTCGAGGATCTGCCGCATGACCTTCTTGGTCTTCTCGGGCGGCACAACGCGTGGACCGGACACATAATCGCCGTATTCGGCCGTGTTGGACACCGAATAGCGCATGTTGGCAAGCCCCCCTTCGTAGATTAGATCCACGATCAGTTTCACCTCGTGCACGCACTCGAAATAGGCCATCTCGGGTGCATATCCCGCTTCGACCAGGGTCTCGAAACCGGCCCGGATCAGGCTGGTTAGGCCGCCACACAACACCACCTGTTCGCCAAACAGATCGGTTTCACACTCTTCGCGAAACGTCGTTTCGATGACTCCTGAGCGTCCGCCGCCGATGGCCGAAGCATAAGACAGGGCCAGTTCCATGGCCTGACCGGAGGCATTCTGCGCCACGGCGACCAGACACGGCACGCCGCCCCCTTTCAGATACTCGGCGCGGACGGTGTGACCAGGGCCTTTGGGCGCGACCATGAACACATCCAAATCAGGACGCGGTTCGACCAGATTGAAGTGGATGTTGAGACCGTGGGCAAAGGCGAGGGCCGCGCCTTCACGAAGGTTTGGTCTGATATCCTGCTGGTAAAGATCAGCCTGCAGTTCATCGGGCACGAGAATCATCATCACGTCAGCCCAGCGCGCCGCATCGGTTGGACTTAGAACCGTGAGATTCTCAGCGGTCGCTTTCCGAGCCGAGGCTGAGCCAGTGCGGAGGGCCACGGCTACCGCGCCAACGCCGGAATCGCGCAGATTGAGGGCGTGGGCATGCCCCTGGCTGCCATAGCCGACGACAGCCACCTTTCTGCCCTTGATCAGATTCACATCGGCATCACGGTCGTAATAGACACGCATGGTATTTCCCCAGAAACTGTCACAAAGGCTGATTACCGCGGGCGATGGCGACCACGCCCGTGCGCGAAACATCGATGAGTCCGAGCGGTTCCACCAGGTTGATGAAGGCATCAAGCTTGCCGGGATTGCCGATGATCTCGAAGACGAATGATTCATTGGTACTGTCCACGACCCGGGCGCGGAAGATGCCGGCAATCTGCAAGGCCTCCCGTCTGGCCTCGCCTGTTCCCCGCACCTTGACCAGGGCTAGTTCCCGTTCGACATAGGGACCTTCGGCGGTCAGGTCGGAAACCTTCTGCACCGGCACGAGCCTGCGGAGCTGCGCCTTGATTTGTTCGATAATCATCGGCGTGCCGAGGGTGACAATGGTGATGCGCGACAGCTTGTCGCGCGGGTTCACCTCTGCCACCGTCAGGCTTTCGATGTTATAGCCGCGCCCGGAAAACAGACCGATGACCCGCGCGAGCACACCGGCCTCGTTGTCCACCAGCACGGAGATGGTATGCCGTGCCTCTTGTCTTGCCATCGTCGTCATTTTCAGCTTTTCCGCAGACTCCCCGGACAACAGACCTCTTGCAAAAGCCTCCTCCCAGGAGGGTAGGCACCCCGCCCGCCTGCCAAAGAGGGGACACCTGCGCTCCCGTGAGTTCTGCAAAAGGTCCAACGAAGCAACCTTTCGGGGAGGTATGGCCCCCCCCCCGCCCCATTCTTTCTGGGGGACGCTGGTTCAAATCAGCACCATTCCCTCCTCGCTGCCCGGTTCCCGGCTGGTTTCATCGGCCGGCCCCAGCAGAATTTCGTTATGCGCTGCCCCGGCGGGAATCATGGGGAAGCAATTTTCAGACGAATCCACGATGACGTCAACAATAACCGGCCCCGGCGTATCCAGGGCAGTCTGGATCACTTCATCCAGAACGGCAGCTTTCTCCACCTTGAATCCCGTCCACCCGAACGCCTCTGCCAGCTTGACGAAATCGGGCAGAGTCGACGAATAACTTTCCGAATACCGTCCGCCGTACAACAGTTCCTGCCACTGCCGGACCATACCCATGTAGCGGTTGTTTACGACGAAAACCTTGACTGGCAGGCGATGTTGAACAGCCGTGGCCATTTCCTGGATGTTCATCATGATCGAGGCCTCGCCCGCAATATCGATGACAAGCGCGTCAGGATGCGCCACCTGCACACCGATTGCCGCCGGCAGGCCGAATCCCATGGTGCCAAGCCCTCCTGAAGTCATCCATCGTCGCGGCGCGTCGAAACCGAAGTGCTGGGCAGCCCACATCTGGTGCTGACCGACTTCAGTACACACGTAGACCTCACGACCACGGGTTGCAGCATACAGACTGCGGATCACGCGCTGTGGTCTGATGACCCGGTCGGTCGTCTCGAACTTGAGGCACTGGAGCGCGCGCCATGTTTCAATCTGATCCCACCATGGTGCGAGGAGCGAACGGTCCGGCCGCAGCACAAGAGCCTGCCACTCCCGCAGCATGTCTTCCAGAACCGTTCCCACATCGCCAACGATTGGGAGATCCACGATCACGTTCTTGTTGATGGAAGAGGGGTCGATATCGACATGCACCTTCTGCGAATGGGGTGAGAAGGCCGACACCTTGCCGGTGACACGGTCATCGAAGCGGGCACCGATGCACAGCATCAGGTCACAGTCATGCATCGCCATGTTGGCTTCATAGGTGCCATGCATGCCGACCATGCCAAGAAAGTGGGGGTCGCCAGCCGGCACAGCACCAAGTCCCATCAGCGTGAGCGTGACCGGGAAGCCGGTGGTGTGGGCAAGCTGCGTGAGCCGTTCCGCCGCTTGCGGTCCGGAATTGATGACCCCGCCGCCACAATAGAACAAAGGCCGGCGTGCCTGTGCCATCAAACGCACCGCCTCTGTAATGGCCACGGGATCACCCTTGGTCCGGGGGCGATAGGATTTGTGGTGCACGGCCTGGGGTGGCAGATAAGGCCCGAATGCGGTCAGGACGTCTTTCGGCAAGTCAACCAGAATCGGACCAGGCCTACCGCTACGAGCTACGTAGAAGGCCTCATGCAAGGTATAGGCCAGCCGGTTGATATCCTTGACCAGATAGTTGTGCTTTGTGCAGGCACGCGTGATACCAGTTATATCGGCTTCCTGAAAGGCGTCGTTGCCAATCAGATGCGTCGGCACCTGACCAGTCAGACAGACAATCGGCGTTGAATCCAAAAGAGCGTCGGTCAAACCGGTGACGGTATTGGTCGCACCCGGCCCCGATGTTACCAGAACCACCCCCACCTTGCCGGTCGAGCGGGCATAGCCTTCCGCCGCATGGACTGCACCCTGCTCGTGCCGGACCAGAACGTGGCGAACGGCATTCTGCTTGAATAGCTCATCGTAAAGTGGCAGGACCACTCCACCAGGATAGCCGAACACGACGTCTACGCCCTGATCGGCGAGCGCTCTGAGAAGGATTTGCGAGCCGTTCAACTGTTCCTGGGTCATGGAAGCTCCCGTTCATTCAACAATGCTACTGGACCAGGCATTTTCCACCCTGTTATTGACAGCAGGTTGCCTGAAGGGGTTACCCGGTGGAAAGAAACGCATCCTGCCGACACGATACCCTTTCCATGCAACACCTTCCCTTTCGGTCCCCTTCCTCCATGGAGATGGGAACCGAAAGCCGCCTCTCCAAATTCTGCCCCTGGTGTACCGCGCCGAAGACAATGGATCAATCAAAACAGCCTTGCCGATATTCTGACATACCGTGCTTTTGATTTTTGTGCCTACCGCCGCACGGCAGCAGAAGGCATGCTGTCAAGGCAGCCGGGCCGATCGGGCCGGTAACGCACCACATAAGCCTTTTCAAAGCCGTGCATAATAATCCAGAAGGTACTTACGCCGGTTCGTGGTGGCCAGAATCTGGGCGATGGAAATATCAGGCGATGTGGATTTCTAATTCTCTCTACGGTTGATATGATTGATAAAATCAGCCAGGTTCGTGAGTTCGATGATGTCGGCGGCCGCAAAAAGTAGGGCCGTGGCTAGGATGGGTGTCTTGTCAGTCATCACCGTCAACGAAACCGACCGTTTAGTCCTCTCCCCGTCCCGTTCCAGGGTAGCACATTTCGTTGCCCACCTGGATTTCGGTCAGCACAGGGCGTCTGGGTCGCATGATGCACTGAACGGCCTGGGATGGCTTTGTTCACGGCCTCACGAATGAGGAACTCCGACAGCTCCCCTCCCTTGGCAAGCTTCTCGATGGCATCGATGATTTCCCACATCGCCAAGGTCCGCTCGGCCGTTTGCTGATCCGTTTCCTGGATGATGGTATCGAAATAGGGTAGCCCGTTGACGTGCACCGATACCAAATTGGGGGCAAGAGATAAGTATCCTCGTACGGTGACGCGATACGCTGCCAGGCAGCCAGAAAATCAGACGGCACCGATTCGCGAAAGACAGCTTCGTGACACAGAAAGGCGTTGATCATGATAACCGTCATGCGCACGGTACCAGCCAGCGTATGCCCCCCCCGCACGGTCATGTGCTCGATAATGCCTCCCTGAGAGAGGACAAAGGCCGTCCGGTTGCTGCGAATCTCCAGCAGGTGGTCTCCCTGGTGATCATGGCTGATCACTGTTTTGTCGCGCGAAAGTGTTAGATGGTTGATGGTTATCACGATCGAGACCAGATCCATTCATCAAGAGACGGCAAGAGGAGGCAAGATATACTCGATTTTTTGGCCAGTCCAGGACAAGTTTAACAAGTGTATAAATCAGGACTGGCAACCACTGGTGAAAACTGCCTTGAGATCATACAATCCTGCCATAAACGGAGAGAATGAAACCTGGCCGGTTGCCGTCGTGCTGGGGGGGGCCATGTCCATCCGGGGACGGCACCCCCAGTATGGCGTTGCATCGCCGCATCACCTATGCCGTCTGGCTGTACAAGAAAGGTAGGATTGCCCGCCTCCTGCTGAGTGGCAGACCCGTTACCCATTCCGTCAGCGAGGCCGAGACCATGGCAACCCTTGCCAGAATGACCGGCGTGCCAGCCTCGGTCACCCTTCTTGAACCGCGCACGCCCGCAACACCCTGGACAACGCCGTGTTGTCACTCCAACTCACACAGAAACACGGTTTGAAGCGCGCCCTTGTGGTTGATCAGTAGTACCCATCCTGCCAATCCAACGTGGCCCTGGATTCCGGGAACTGGCGGCCCTCTTATCTACATCGTGCGGATCAACCGGTTTTTGCGCTATCGTTTACGACATTCTGACCAGACGCCGGCATAGCTTCCCCTGAAAAAACCGATGCAACGGAAAGGGGAACGGATGCCGCCACAGAGATCATCGGGTCCGCGGCCTTCCCAGTCCTGCTTTCGTTTCCCATCACCGGCTCGATCCTGGCACGGTGACCCGACGGATCCGTATAGAGGTCGTTCAGATGCTGAATATGGGTAGCCGCAGCCCTGCGCAGATTTCTAAGCTGCCGACGGGTGCGACGGTTCCAGCCAGCTGGTGTCGTCTGCAACAAGGAACGTATAAACCGGACATTGCGCGCGAATGCCATGCGCAGCCCGAGGTCAAACGGACCGGCACGTTCTGGCAGCTGTGTCGTGATATGACGCGCCGCCCAATCCCGGAGCGTATAATGGCTGGAGATAACGACAGCCATCAGCACGGTTCCAATGGCCACGGCCTCGAACCGATTCGCATCCACCCATTGCTGCACGGCTTCCAGCCCGGTGAGGCCAAGTAGGTGAGCGAGCATGCCGATGACTCCCCCTGCGATCACCATGACAACGGCATCGCCGATCAGAGCCAACTTGCGCCAACGTTGCAGGGCGGTTTGCAAGGTTGGGATCATTTCCTGTTCAATTTCATTGGCAACGGCTTCAAGCACGCTCACGATACGATAACGGCGCTGAACCTCAACTTCGCTCATCCGGCCGTAAATCTCCGCTAGATCCTGATCGCGCTTGCTTTCGAAGCGCTTGCACAAGCTAGAATCAGCAATGGGAATGGCCACCTTGGGGTTGTATATGCAATAGAAACGTCCCGAAACTAGGCCGGCCTGGGCGATGGCACGCTGCCAAGCACCAACCACCTGCTCTGGATTATCTTCCTGTGCCGTGGTATCAATCTGGTTCAGAATGTAGAGGAACTTGCTGGCGTCAGGACGGCGGACGGTCTTGGCCACGAGATGCTGCAAAGTATCCTGCATGGCGCCCGGTTCAGGATGGCGGGCATCAAAAAACACCAGCACCAGGTCAGACAGATCAATAATATGGTGAGTCAGGCGCAAGGTGGAACGACGTTGATCATCAGCATCAAATCCAGGGGAATCGATGATGATCTTGCCGCTCTGGGAAGGTTGGATAGTCGTCTTCAGCTGAAGGTAGGTATCGATCCGTCGTCCCTCGCCGGGGGCAACCTGCTCGATTTCCTCGCTCATGCGATAGAACGGAAAACGGGGATCCGCATCCAGGGCCGTCCCGGGCAGAACCCGGCTCTCGCCTGCCCCATAACAGATAACCGTGAACTTGTCATCGACCGCCTGATTCCCAGTGACCTGCAGGGATTCACCGATGTAGGTGTTGATGAAAGTGGACTTGCCCGACGAGAATGTTCCAAGAACACTGATCAAGGGCCACCATGGAATTCGAGTGGCAAGGGATTCATCCCGACTCAAGAGCCCGAGGCGGTAAAGAATCCTGTCCATCTTCAGATAGGTGGGCACCACATCCAGAAGAAGGGGATTTTCCGCCTTCAGATGAACCTGGAGACTGCGCAGACGCTCCGCAAGGGCCTTCGACGGACCAAACAGCATGATCATAATCCTCGCCACCGGTGGCATCTCCCGATTACCTATGCGCCTTGATCGCGACTGCCCAAGACGTCCCTCAGAGTATCCGGGCGTGTGCTGCGCCTGGTTCACGGCGCACGAGCGCCGGCCCGCCGCTATCGCAGCGGATCATCGAGCGTAAATCAAGATTCATGCCCGGTGGTATAGCAGAAGAACGGCGCATGGCTCTCCTGGAACAGGAGGCACGAGAACCTGCCGGTCCCTGCTTCCTGTTCCGCTTTTTCCCCTTTCGCGCCGGTTCTGGCCTGGTTTTCATCCTGGGGCATGACCGGCCGTCATCTTCTGCCGCAACGCCTCAGCCTTAGCGGGATCAAGGGAACGAAGAATCCTGATCACTGCACCGACACGCCCACGGTTGGAGGAACGCATGGTACGCAAACCCGCCTCGTAGTAAAGATCGGCGGCCTCCGGCCAACGGCCCTGGTGAAGGTAAATGTTGCCAAGCTCCCCGGGCAGATCGGGTTCATCGGGGTAGTCCCGGATGAGGGCCTGATAGGCTTTTTCCGCCACGGACGGGTCCTGTTCCCAGAACGCCCGTCGGGCGGTAATCCACGCCTCACGCAAGACCACAGGAGGCTGCTGATTACGGGCTGCAGAGGCTTGCGGGTGCGGCGGCTCACCCGTGGCTGGCCGGGAAGGCATGGAGGGGGAGGGGCGCGGGCCACCCAAGGATGGCCTTATCCAAGGCGGAACAGTCTGGGCCATCCGGGCTTCATCGCTCCCTCCCTCCTCCTGCCTGTGATCGCGCGCAGAAGGGGGAAAGAACGGTGGCTGGGAAAACCACGGGAAAGGATGGGGCCCTTCCGCGCCGCCCGCACCGCGACTGGCACCTTGCGCCACCCGGGATTCACCCCTTTCATAAGGCGGTAGAGATGAGGGATAGGGAACGGTTCCGGCCTCTTCCCCCACATTTGCCTCTTCTGTCAGCGGGGGAGAGGGAAAACCGCCCAACGGACCGGCGAAGTTGTTGTTTGCCATGGAGGGGATGAAGTCAGGTGCTGCTGCCGATGTGCTTTGCCCCTCGCCCGCGCGCACCGCGTGCGGAAGCTGTGCCATCCATGGCATCTGCCCCAATGGGCCCACCTGCGGTATCTGCCCTCCCTGCCCTTCAGGAGGTCTCCCCTTTTCGGGGGCCGGCATGACGTTCATTCCTCCGCCGCCTGGTTCTCCTGGCGGCATCGAGTCCATGGGAAGCGGATCGTGGGCTTCGGTGATGCGTTTCTTGACATTCTTGACATTTTTGGCATCGACTTCCGGACCGGCCGGGACATAATTCTCGGGCGGATAGTCTGCCTTGGTGATCTCGCTCACCGGTGGTGGCACGGTCGCAAGGGGAGGCAACTCCGCCAGTGGCCGAATCACCTCCGAAACGGGCTCAGTTGGTGCGGGGGCCACCTGCGCAGGCGGCTCCGCGACCGCAGCCTGTTTCGCAACGGGGCTGGTTGCAAGCCACCCCTGTTCATGCAGCAGCGTCATCACGGTTCCGCTCAACGCGGCGGCTTTCTGCATGACCTCATCACGGTAAATGAAGCCGAGCACCCCGCTGACAACTGCCGCTACCAGAAGAAGTGTATTCAGAAAAAATCTGAAGACGTGCATGAGGGGTCTCCCAGAATATCATCGGCCGTGGGTTACTCCATAAACCGCCTCGGCCAATGCCGTGAGTTCCTGACTGGCCTTGCCGGAAGGCTCCAGTTCAAACACCGCCAACCCTTCGCTGAAGGAATGGCGGAAAACGATACGTTGGGCAAGTCGCACCGACAAAACTTCCAGCCCGCCCAACTGACGCAGCGCCGCTTCTGTTTCAGCATTTTCACGCGCCGTAGGGTGTGTATCGGCACGGTTAATGAATGTATATAACTTTGGCGATCTTGTACTGGTTGCGTGAACGATTTCTAGGAAGCGTTGCGTAGACCATACGTCGGCCTGGCTGGGCGAAACGGGAATGATGATTTGATCTGCCCTGGCAAGGGCATCGCACAAGCCCGCCATATTGGCAACCCCGATATCGACCAGCATCTCTCCACTGTCGCGCTCAGGCAGGCAATCTGACACCGGCAGAAAAGGCGCGAAACCCTCCTCCAGGCGCAATTCAGCCACATCGCTCAAAGTCGCCTGGGGATCAAGGTCACAGACCTCGATTTTATTGCCTCTGTCAAGCAACCACAAGGCAAGATTGAACACAACTGTACTTTTACCTGTACCACCCTTCAGGTTGCCAACAACCGTAATCATCGCTCTGTCGGCGGATAATCGCCCATCGTGCCATTGGGCGTATAGGCCTCCCCTGGCTGACGGGGAACCGTCAAGGCACCCCCCGATCCATTTCCCTGGATCGCTTGCGGGTTAATCTGCCGATAGTCAACCGGCACGGTAAACCACCCCGGATCGGGAGTCACCAGACGG
Organism: uncultured Rhodobacterales bacterium; assembly: GCA_964624075.1. Lineage (GTDB taxonomy): Bacteria > Pseudomonadota > Alphaproteobacteria > Rhodospirillales > Rhodospirillaceae > CAZUWH01. The sequence goes on along the minus strand of CAZUWH010000001.1, from coordinate 174,008 downwards.
ATGTCACGGAATTCACGGACCGTACCATTCGGATATTCTTCCCGCACCTCGGTTTGCAGTTCTGGATCGTACCAGCGCTCCATCTGGAGCGTCTTCCCTTCGGAACCGGTCAAGGTCACCTGCCAGCGTTCGACAGAGCGGCCTTGATGGTTGACCCGGCCGCGTAGAACGGTCGTCGAAGACCGGCCATCCGGATATTGCTCTCGCAAGGCCAGCTTGCGTTCCGCATCCCACCAGATCTGAAGAAAGCCAGCGGCCCTGGGTGAGGACTCCTGGCCGGGAATGGGGTTAAAGGTAATGCGCCACACCTCGGCTGTCCGCCCGCTCAGGGTTTCCGCCCCCGCCTGCTCACATTGGGCCATGGCCGACGGTGGACAGGGTGTCATCGAACGGTTCGTCGTCGGCTGAGGTGATTGTGTCATCTCCAGATAGGTTTTGTCGCGGGGGAAAAGCAGTCGCATGATCCCTTGCTGAGGCAGAACGATCTGAACGACTGATTGCCCTTTGCGTTTAAACTCAAACCGCGAGCCCTGTTCACTGATGAAAACACGTCCCGCTTCCGGGGACTGGCCTGGGAGAATATGAACGGCTTCGGCGGTGAACGCTGGTGCTGACAGCACCGGGAATGTGGCAAGGAGCACCCCACAGAACACTCCCATACCGACGGTAAACCCCGTGCCTTTCCTCATAATCTGTCCCCCGTGTCTTCACCCTGCTTCTGCCATCCAGCGAGGCGGCACCGGATTCCGGTGCCGCCTCTGGATTCACCTGTCAGTTGCTGCCGCTTTGTGGCTGGTTGGAGGGAGCAGCCGGCGCGCGCGGCGAACCATCTGGCGCGCGCGAACCATATGGATAACCGTATGGACCACCCCAGTAGCCTGGACCGCCGCCGC
>CAZUWH010000001.1:132254-173015 GCA_964624075.1 uncultured Rhodobacterales bacterium | reverse complement strand
CATAGCCCGGGTAGCCGCCGCCATAGCCGCCATAGCCCGGGTAGCCGCCGCCATAGCCGCCATAGCCCGGGTAGCCGCCGCCATAATAGCCTGGACCGTTGTAGCCGTTGTAGCCAGACCCGGTGCCAGTGCCGCGGCCGCTGAAGTTCATTGAAAAGTCACCGCCCGTGTCCCCCCAGCCATTGTTGTTCCACGGACCACCGCCCCACCAGGCCTCTGCCGTACTGGTTGAAGCTATACCGATAGCCGCAGCGATTGCGAGCACCGATACGAGTGCAAAACGCTTCATTCTTTTCCTCACTCAAAAATTCCCTCTGCTGAAATCGGCTGCCCGGAGGAGGGAAGTTCTCCAGGAAGCGCTGCGAACCGGCGGAGGATCCGCCCGTCATTGCCAGTTGCCTGGCCACACTACGAACGGGGGCGTGTAGATCCCCCCCCCCATACTGACCGGGGGAGGAACCGATGGCCAGACAGAAAGACTGGAACCGTAATCATACTCTCCACCGATGTTAAATTCGCTTGCGTACCCCGACAACGGATAGGATGGCAACGGCACTGTCGCCGGGTAGCGAGTTGGCGACTCCGTGTGCGGCACGATACCTCCCGAGGTCACAGGCTGTTGGAAGGCTCCAACAACCGATTTGGGCGGATAATTTTTTGCGCCAGCTACAATCTCCGGGGGCAATATCCAGCTTTCAGGAATTGCACCCTGGTTACCATATCGCCCCCTTCCGCCGTACCGATCCTGAACGGCGACAGCCTCACTCTTACGATCTACTTCGGGTGGGAACTCATAGCTGCGTGCGTCATCGCCATAACGGCGGCAGTGTTCATTGTCGGCGCGATGGAATCCCCCCCTCTGATCCGCACAGTCCTGCCCCTCCCCCGACCGTCTTCGCTCCAGACCAACAGACGTTATGTTTCGCGCCTCTTTCCACCTGACCTGTTGGCCACGGCTACGCCCGCTCCACTGCCAAAGATTGTCACGCCCTTCCGCCCCCACTGACAGACGTCGCTCCTGCTCCCCCGTCCCGCCAAAGGAACCTCTCTCCTTTCGGCTGCGGTCATCCCGCCAATAAGAAACTGTGCGATCCCATGAAGAGGGGCGTTGCCCCGCATAAACACCCTGCTCTTCATTTCTCCACCCGGTGTACGCCGTTCTTGCCGTGGAATCATCGTCGCCTCTGAAAAGACGGCCACTTCCCCGCCAGGGATTGTCGCCCGCCGCAGCGACCGGATTGACGCTCCAGCAGATCGCCAACACGATTTTCACCAGCAAAGATCCTGGCCTGGTCATAGCTCTATCTCAAATCGTGCGCCTCATTCCCTATACCCATTATTATTCATGACCCCGTTGTGGATCATCCCTTTTCTTTCATTGATCACTGGCGGCGGGGAAACAGGCCCGCCCCTCCGGGGGGGACCCATGGCAGGAGGCCTCCCCCCTCCCCAGGGACCATATCCCTCCATTCCGTTGAAACCATTTCTCCCCGGTCCCTCTCCTGACCATGGCCCCCCACGATGATGCGGCTCAAAGAACCAGGGCACCTCCCCTTCGCCACGGTAGGCATGGGCAGGGGGAGAGAAGCCATGATACGGAACAGGCGCCGGCCCGTAACCTGTGCCGCCCCACGGCCCCCAAACTGGCGGAAGAATCCGCCAGGGCCCCTCCCGACTCGGAACATTGTGACACGGCATCAGAGTCGAGGACCAGTAATGGCCAGGCGGCGGTGGCGGGACCACGGCCCTGCCCCCTTCTCCGCCACTATTTTGCCTCACGGAAGAGTCTGTCGCCGCCAAGACCGTCGCGGGTGCAGCGGGTGCATCCGCTGCAGCACCGGGCGTATCTCCGTCCGCAGAAAAGACGCTCCCCCCTCCCAGGCCGGGGATAAACAAGAGCGTCAGGGTAACGAGCAAGCGCTTCATTATGGTTTGCCTTCTGCAACTTCACTTTGGTTCGACCGGGAGCTTGAGCCGGATGCCACGACGAAGACGTCGGGAACTGCCCGCCATCTTTTCGCCTCGCCCCGTCCCCGTGTTGTCCGTCCCGCCCCCCCCGTTTCCACCCATTGGCCGCACCGCAACAGGTTTACCGGCCTTGCTGATGGCCCTGGCCGTCACCTTGGCAACCTTAGTTACCCTGGTGACCTTAGCCGTCACCACCTTGGCCGTCCCCCTGCTAGTCTGTGTGCTGCCGGCCTGAACCGTCTTACCCACCGATCTTCCTGTCGGGCGAAGGACTATTTTTGGCCGTGCGGTCCTGCCCATCCCTGCCGAGTCCGCTGCCGTGTCTGCCGTTGCATCGGGGAACATCACAGGCGGATGCTGCCTGGCCTGGAGCGGAGCTACCGCCCTGGACTCGTCTCTCCGCCCACCAGCCGGCACCTCGTCACGACTTTCACGAACCGCTAACACCCTTTCGCCGGCCGCGACACTTCCTCCCTCCGCTGCCTGGCTCTTGCCCTGCTCGGTCACCGTGTCGTCGGCAACCGTGCGTGCCCCCTCTGCCCCTGCCCTGCCAACATCCGGGGTCGAAGAAAGAGAAGGGGGAGGGGGAGGCGGAAGAGGAGAAACTGGCGGCTGAGGAGGCTGGTGCGCCAGTAGACGGCGCACCACCATGCCGAGCAGAACAAACGGCAGCCGTATCACGGCAAGGACCAGATTCAGCAGACCTCTCACCCGCATGATCAGGGATGGCTCTGACGGACCGGCCACAGGCGACAGGGTAGGAGGAGGCATACCCCTTCCTTCCTGGTTCCTTTCCCAGTCCCCCCCTTCTCCTGCACTGCCTTCCTCACCATGATGAATCGGCAGAAAGCTTGACGATGCACTGACACATCCAAGCGGAATAACCAGCAACGTCAAGAGCGTGGACACCAGACTGCCAAACATCAGTGAAATGGCCATGCCTTGAAAGATCGGGTCAGTCAAGATGACGACCGACCCTCCCATCAAGGCAAACACCGTAATCAGGATGGGACGGGTTCGCGTGCGGCACGCCTGGATCACGGCCTCGCGTACGGCCTCACCCCGATCGACTGCCTGCTTCGAGAAATCCACCAGCAGAATCGAGTTGCGGACGATGATGCCGGCCAGGGCAATAAAGCCGATCATTGAGGTCGCCGTGAATTCGGCGCCAAACAGCCAGTGTCCCGGAATGATGCCGACGAGCGTGAGCGGAATCGGCGCCATGATGATGGCCGGTAGAATGAAATTGCCAAATTCCCACACCACCAGCATGTAGATCAGTACCATAGCCACGGCAAAGGCAATGCCCATGTCACGGAAGGTTTCATAGGTCACTGTCCATTCCCCGGTCCACTCGAAGGCCGTCTTCGCATTGTCCACCGGCAGACCGATATAGTGGGTCTCCACTGCCACACCATCTGGCGCCCGGTAGGCGACCATTTCGGCTTCCACCCCCATCATGCCGTAAATCGGTGCCCCCAAGCGACCGGCCATATCACCGGTCACGAACTCAACCGGCCGCAGGTCCTTATGAAAAACGATGGAATCCTGTCGCGCGGGCACGAAACGACCCAACTCGACCAGGGGAATCATCTGACCGGTTTGCGAGGGAACCGGAATCTCACCCAGCCGGGCAAACTGGCTGCGCAAAGCCATGGGCACCTGCAGGACGATATAACGGGGTTCAAGAACGCGACCGACCTTGATATCACCGAGTCGCGCTCCGCCCATGGCCAGGTCGAGCTGACGGTTGATGTCTTCGACTGAAACGCCATGTCGCACGGCCTTTTCCCGGTCAACCTCAAATCGCCAGATCTCGTAGGACTCCTGCATCAGGTTGTCCACATCGACCACGCCTGGCGTGCGTGCGAAAAGAGCGGTCAGATCCTGTGCCGCCTGCCGACGGATATCGGCATCCGGCCCGTAAATTTCGGCCACCAGGGTCTGCAGCACCGGCGGTCCCGGCGGCATCTCTACCACCGCGATGCGCGCGCCCAATTTTCTGGCGATCGGCGTCAGAACTTCACGCGCTGCGCTTGCAATCTCGTGACTGGACCGCTTGCGCGCCCTCTTGTCCTGAAGCTGAATCTGAATGTCGCCATACCAGGGATCCTGACGCAAATAATAATGCCGTACCAGACCGTTGAAATTGAACGGCGAGGCCGTCCCGGCATAGGTCTGTACAGACACCACTTCAGGAATCTTCAGAACCTCTTCCGCCAGACGCTGGGTCACATTGGTCGTGGCCGGCAGAGCAGTTCCCGCCGGCATGTTGATCACCACATTGAACTCCGACTTGTTATCGAAGGGCAACATCTTGACAGTCACGTCTTTCGTATAGAACAAAAGAAGGCATATGAAAAACAGGGCGATGTTGACAGAAAGAAAGGTATACCCCTTGGTGGTGCTGTCCAGCAGCGGATTAATTAGACCCCGGAACAGACGGTCCAGGTGATGGACCTGCCGATGCTCCCTCTCCTGCGCCCCTTTCAGCCTGGCCAGGGACGGACGGATACGCATCGCCAGCCAAGGCGTGAAGATGAAGGCCGCGAACAGGGAGAACAGCATCGCAACCGACCCAAGGGCCGGAATGGGCTCCATGTAGGGGCCCATCATCCCGGACACGAATCCCATCGGCAGCAGGGCGGCGATGACGGTGAAAGTCGCGAGAATGGTCGGATTGCCAACCTCGCGCACGGCATCCACCGACGTTTCGGTGTCGATCTCCCCCTTCTCCAGCCAGCGGCGATAAATGTTTTCTACCACCACGATAGCATCATCCACCAGAATGCCGATTGAAAAGATCAGGGCGAACAGACTCACCCGGTCGATGGTGTATCCCAGAACATAGGCTGAGAACACGGTGATCAGGATCACCACCGGAATCACGATCAGCACCACGATCGCGGCCCGAAAGCCAAGCAGGAACCAGATCAGAAGCGTGACGATACCGGTTGCGATGAACAGCTTGAAGACCAGCTCGTTGACCTTGTCGTTGGCAGTGGCTCCATAGTTGCGGGTAACCGAGATATGCACGTTGTCCGGAACAAGGCGCCCGCGCAGATAGTCCACCTTCTCCAGCACCGCACTGGCCACGGTGACACCGTTGGTGCCGGGCTTCTTGGCAATGGCAATGGTCACCACCGGGGCGCCGTGGGGAGCCGCCGAGGCCTCAGAGGAGGCAGAACCAGTATAATACATGACCACGTCGTGGGCATCGGCGGGCGTCTCCCGCACCTGGGCGATGTCGCGCACATAGACGGGTGCCCCACTGCGCACCCCTACTACCAGCCGTTCCACCTCAACGGCATTGTGCAGAAACGAGCCGGTATAGACCTTGTAGCTGCTGTCACCCGTCTCGATATGACCGGTGCCGCGTTCGCTGTTGGCGTTCTTGATCGTCTCGGCGATCTGATCAAGACTGATACCGAAGCCTTTCAATCGTTCGGGAAACACCTCGATCTGTAGCTCCTCGGACCGGCCGCCGACGATGAAACTCTGGCTCGTGTTCGGTACCTCTTTCAGACGCTGCATCACATCAAGGGCAATCAACCGCAACTGGGTATCAGTGATGTCGTGGGACCAGAGAGCCAAGGTCACGACCGGCACATCGTCCACCCCCTTCGGTTTGACGATGGGGCCAATCACGCCTGGCGGAGCCTTGTCCTTGTTCGATTCGAGCTTGTCATACAGTTTGACGAGCGAAGGCTCCATGAGTTCGCCAACATTGAACTCGACCGTAACCATTCCCTGGCCGCGCTGTGACGCCGAGTAGACGTGTTTGACGCCCGGGATTTCACTCAGCATCCGCTCCAGCGGATCGATGGCCAGACTAGCCACCTGCTCTGCCGACGCGCCCGGATAGTGGATGAACACATCCACCATCGGGACCGAAATTTGCGGATCTTCCTGTCGCGGCGTGATCAGAAGCCCAAGAATACCCACGGCAAGGGCGGCCAGTAGCAGCAAGGGCGACAGCGGCGAATGAATGAAGGCCCGCGTCATGGTGCCGGCCAGCCCCAGCCCATGATGGTGACGGGACCTCTCTCCGTTAACGGCGTTCTCGGCCATAGACATCCGTCTTTCGAAGCATTGTTTCCCCTGGCCGGAGCTCCCTCCAGCCCTCCCACCGGCGCAACGAAGCCTTACCGGCCGCCGGATACCAACCCTGGAGCCGGATCGACGATCACCTGATCACCAGCGTTCACCCCCGACAGCACACTGACAAATCCTCCCCCCAGCACACTGCCTACCCGTATGACACGCAATGATGGGCGGCCATTCTGGAGAACGAATACATTCGGCAGACTGCCCCGCCATACCACCGCCCGTTCCGGCAGAACGGAAATTTCACGGCTTGGTTCGGTGGTATCGGGAATCTGGACTTCAGCGTACATGCCGGGACCACCCGGGACGCCTTTGGGAAGATCGAATTTCACCGTCACAGTATGACGGGTGCGGTCAGCCATTGGATAGATCTGAGCCACACGTGCCTTGACTTCGTCCCCCCCCACATCCAGACGGGCCGGCAGCAGCATGTTTTTCTCAAGACCGGCTACCAGACGGACAGGCACATCAGCCTGGATGCGCAAATATGTCGTATGCGCAAACTGCAACAAAGGTTGTCCTGGTTGCACCGTATCGCCAACCTCAACGATCTTCTTGACGATCGTACCATCAAAGGGCGCGGCGAGCTGGGCATCCCGCAGCTTGGCATCCAGCTGTTCGAGCTGGGCCCGGGCCTGCATCAGTGCTCCCTGCGCCTGTTGTACCTCCGCCCCTTGTGCATACCAGTCCGCATAACGTTCGAGCCCCGTGTCGCTGCGCCTCATCATATTGGAAAGGCCGCGCGTAAAGAACTGATCAAACATGTTCGGCATGCCCATGCCGGGCATGGCATTCGGGGTATTGCTGCGCGGGGACCAGATTTCCCGCGAATATTGAACCTGGGCATTGCGGAGCGAGGCCTCCGCGTTGGTAATCTGGGCAAGGGCAGCCCGCCGTTGGGCCTGAATCTGGGCATCATCGATCTGGACAAGCACAGCGTCTTCCGTGAAGCTATCCCCCTCCGCCCCCGCGATAAAGGTTACCTGACCCGGGATCTGGGCGGAAAGGTTGACCTCCTTGTACGGGACGACCGTTCCGCCCACGGTAGACGTGTGGCCAACCTGTGCCGTTGTGACGGTAGCCGTCTGGTACTCGGTTGCCAACACCGTTTTACCGATACCGCAAGCCACCAACAACAGGGCCGCGGCAATGATCCTGGGTATTCCTGGCATGATCAGACGCGCCCCATGACATCGAAGCTTTTGATGAAGGGACCAGCCATGCGTGGATCCTTGATCATCGCACCATAGTCGCCGATCTTGAAACGCAACTTTCGTGATGTATAGGCCATGCCGAGCCCCATAAGACCAGGCGGTTTCTTCGCCCACTTTCCCCAGTCCTCCTGACTTGCCCGCAAATCCCAGTTCAGAACCTGGCCGTCGTAAGACCTTCCTTCCTTGGCCTTGCCATTCACGATTACCAGCACACCACGCGGTTTTTCCTCCTCGAGGAAACCATAAGCGACGTTGCTGTTGAAGCCGATTTTCGCGAGCTCATTCGCCAACGCCGGTTCGGCATTCCAGGCCTCGGCAAATTTGCTCATCCATTCGCTTGAAAACAGTTCTGCCATGAATCTTCCCCGTCACTGACCCGTGGATTTTGTCCCGCTCCGTCACTAGCATGAGCTGAAATTCCGTCACTGCATGAGCTGAAATAGCGCGCATCGCCTCAACACCAGGAGCTCGCAAGACACGAGGCCAACCACCCGCCCCTTGCCCCCATCGCCTTAATACACCTTCCTGCCACGATGATGACTGGATTGAAAACCACGGGGCATTCGTGCTTGAATCCTCAACTAGTTTACTCTATCACGTCGGTACCAAGGTTGCAAGCTGTTGCATAACAGTCATGACGGGCACAACATCAACCCAACGCGGTGCCGCAACGGTGCGAGCAGAAGAAGGAGGCTGCCGTAGTCGCGTTGCAGACAACGTTACAGGCCGTTGCAGATGCGCCGGGTCTGGAGGAAGGTGTGGTTGTCCTTAATGACTTTCTTCCCCTTCGGGAAGCAATTATTTCCTACATCGATGATGGCGTGCTGATTATTGCACGTTGAGGGGATCTTGCTGTACTAGAATCCCGCCACGTGCCTGCTTATTAGTTGTGCAACTAATGAACATATTCTCCTTTTGCTAGATGCCTGTGCGTTTGACCTTGATCAGGCGATTGGCCGGGTCTGTGACCGCGAGGGAGACGGTCACGTGTGGTTTGAGCGACACATCCGGATCGACAACCGGGTTCGCGTGCTTGAATTCAGTTGTTCGCAGGTCGCCTCGGGACGGGCAGAAACACTGCGGTTGATCATCATTCGTGACCGCACGCACCGACAAGCGCCGTATGGAAGCCATGCTCTCGCGGGCTAAGAAGGAACTGATCAGCTCCGATCCACAGATGCTGGGGATCCTGCGCCGAATCCAGCAGATCGCGCCCACCAACGCCCCGGTCCTCCTGCAAGGGGAATCGGGCACGGGCAAGACTCTAGCTCACCCGCATGAGTCACCGGCCCAGCAACCGCGCAGGCAGACCATTCATCGAGGTCAACTGCGCCGCCATTCCGGAGGATTTAATCGAGTCGGAGCTGTTTGGCCATGTCAAGGACGCCTACACCCAGCGCGCATCAAAATCGACCCAGATGTTTCTAGGCTGCCCATCAGGGCACCCTATTCCTGGACGAAATCAGCGAGATCCCCTTGCACGTCCAACCAAAACTGCTGCGGGTCATCCAGGACCAGACCTTCAAAATGGTTGGATCCGACAAAACCGTCACGGTGGATGCGCAGGTCATCAGCGCCTTGGATCGCAATCCGCGTGAGATGGTGGAACAGGGAACATTCCGCACCGATTTGTATTACCGGCTGGCCGTCATCCCGGTCAGCATTCTGCCTCTGCGTGATCGACCCGGCGATATTCCGTTGCTGATGTTGCATGTTTGCAAACAGCTCATCGAAGAGGGATATCCGCAAGAGATCTAGGACTACGCCCGCTCGAGTCGCCTTTCCCACGACCATGGGCCGCCTGCACAGATGACCGGGGCGCGCCAGGAGATGCCTTTCCCCCCTCCCAACTTCCACGGAACACGTATCCATTGCCTTCGACGACCTGCATGTTCGACGGCAGGAGATTGCCAACACCCTCCCACTAGACCAAGGGCAACAAGGCCAAGGCAACCCGTCTGCTTGGCATTGACCGCACGACCCTGTGGCGTCGCATGCAGCGACTCGGCTTCTGAACCACGTTTTTCCTTTTGCGTCTTGCGCTCCCTGGCATCGCATGGTGTCCGGGAATATGACCCTTGTTGCCAGACTTCGGTCATGACGGACAGGGAAACAGTCTTAAGAGACAGTCTTAATAGGGAGACAGCTCATACAGCCTGCAAGGTATCGATTTTGCTTAATACGGAGTATCCGGGCGGACATCGAACGGAGACCGGGAACAGAATCCAGAAATTGTTCGGTCGTTGATCGGGGATGGAAACTCTGGCAGTGTGGCAGTGTACCGTGATCAACACGGCTCTAGACAGGCGGAATCGTTGTCGGCATGGTTGCAGAAGGAAAGTACGGAAAAATAGCAGGGACGTAGGAGTGGACAGAAGGTCGCGAGGAAAGCGGTAACGGGGGCGGGAAAAGGGATTTGCTTCGTGTTCCAGCCTGTCCAAGGTCGGCAGCAGGTTCCCACCCGCAGAATCTCTTAAGGAGAGAAGAAAGAAGGGGGTGATGTTGTCTGCCCATATGGCAGAAGGGAAAAGTAGATCGTTTGAGTGGGGTGGCAGCGAAAGAAAGGGGCCATGAGAAATTTCGTCGTCAAGAACCCGGTCGGTGTCGCAGCGCTTATAGGCATTATGGCTGTGATGGGCTTTTTCACGTTTGTCATGTACGGGATGGCCCGCAATCTCGACACCATGACGACGGTGATGCAGAAGATGGGCAGCGACCTGACCAGCATGGCAGAGGTTCAGAATATCATGGGACACGACATCTCGACCATGTCGCAGGACATCGGGGTTATGCGAAAGTCAATGACCACCATGAACGAAGCCGTAGCCCAGGTGTCACAGAATGTGAGCCTGATGGCCGGCAACGTCACCCAGATGACCGGAATGGTGGGACGGATGTCCTATGATATCGGCCGTGGTGCCCATTCCTTCTCTTCCCCTATGAATTACCTGAACAATATGTTTCTCGGTCCATGACCTCCCGCCTGATGGCTCACCGCGAATTTCGTGAGAGGACGTGACAGAGCAAAGAGATAAACTAGAGAATAAAAAGGGGAAGATCGGGTGCCGGGATGCGTGCAGGGGTAATCATCGCGGTGGCAGGACTTGCGGGGTGAATGGGTTCTCATGACATCCTAGACAGTGCGTGACCAGGACAGAAGGGGGTACCCTACGCCGATTTGGCCCTTGGATCTGTCAGTCGCGGGGGTTTCGCCGCAGCCGAACAGCATGCCGACAAGGCATTGTTCCAGGATCCGAAAGATCCTTATGGTCTCTTCTCTCTCTATGCGGCCGGTCTGGTCTACAAAGCCACAGCCGCCCGCAGAAGGCACAGCAAATGTTCCAGGAACCCTGCTCCTGAAGGGGAAGGCGTTGCCATCTTGATGGGGACAGGGGACCTGACGCTACACCTTCTGACCGACCTGGCTGCCGCCTATCTACGATCCCTTGATGCCAACCGGACTTCGCCGACCCATTGGCCAGCCCCTGGTCCGGATGAGTCCTCGCTGTCTTCTCCCTCCTCTCCCTACCGTCCCCTGACGCCGACAGGGCCGGTTACGCCGAAGCCGTTAAAACGCTTTCAGGTTCTGCGCGCCCTGCAGGACGGCAGCCTGATCACCGAGGGCGAATATCGTGTTCGTCGTGATCGCAACATCAGCAGTCTGCTACCGTTGTCCTCACCGCCACCGGCCGCCGGGCTGCACCGACCAGTGCCCGATACCAGCGACGTTGCTGTCAGACTCAAAGAGCTGCGACACGTTGTTGAGCAACGCGCCCTGACCAGCACCGAACATGCCGCCGAACGAACCGCCATCCTGGAAGCCCTGCTGCCAGCCATGCCCGTTGCCCTGGCCGAACCGGCTCCTCTACCCCGATCGGAGTCATCGAGATGGGGGCTGCTGCCGGACGTCTGGAACATCTGCGCTAGGCTAGACTGATTTCCGGGGAAGAGCTGGCCCGGGGAAAGGCAGCCCTGGAAGCCGCCATGCGCGGACCGGTCATTGCCGAAGCGATTCCGCCCCGCCCCCCCCCCCCGCCCAAAAGGCCGACACACCAGGTCAAGACCTGGGGTCTTCTGCTTGCCTCCTACACCACCAAAGCTGCGGCAGAGAAAGGGTGGGTTGAAACCATGGGTCAACACGGCGCCCTACTTGGCAAGCTGCGTCCCCCACTACAGGCCCTTCAAGCCGGGCCATGGAACCCGCTATCACCTCGTGGCCGGGCCTGTCACCACCCGTAATGCCGCTGTCATCCTGTGCGGAAAGCTCAAGAACAACAATCAGTTCTATTAGCCGGTCGATTTCTGAAAACGGGGAGAAGCCGGATGCACGGGAGCGTGGGAAATCCTCCCCGGCAGTCTCTCTGCAAACCTTCTCCCGTGAGGAACGGTATAATGCACCCACGGCGAGGGAGCGTGTTTGGTTTCTGGATTATCTGCGCGGGGGGTATAACGATGTGTGCGGATAATATGGAGTCCGGAAATTCCCCGGACTCCGAGCCCGCAACGTGCGGCTCGGCGCCTCTGCGTCGAAAGCCAAGCGCGCAAGCGCCCGGCGACTGAGGACAGGTTGCCGGAAAGTCCTCGGACTTTCCGGAAACTATATAATACCTTTGAGCGTCAATCGTGACACACGCTCAGATATCCGCCGCCGCCGCAGCGCGCCGCATGGCGCGAAAAGCCAAGGGCTGTGGGTGCGCGACCCGCCGGCGCCTGGGGGAAGCCACGATCAAGGTTCAAGAGTACAAGAGGGGGACGTGGCGACGGATTCTCTTTACTATCGTCTGTTTTTACATCCGCTCATGGTCGAGGAGCTGGTGCGGGAGTTCGTCCCGGAAGCCGGAGGACTTGATTTTGCCGGCCATGGAACGGGTCAACGCCAAATTTCACACCTGCCAGGAGGGCCAGCGGCGCGAGGGCGACATCATTTGGCGGATCCCGACCCCAAACGGTGGGGCGATCTATCTCTATATCCTCCTCGAACTCCAGTCGGTGGTGGATGGATGGATGGTGGTCCGGGTCCTGGCCTATGTCGGGCTGCTGTAGCAGCAGATCATCTGGGAGCAGAAGCTGAAACGGGGGGACCGGCTGCCGCTGGTTCTGCCGCTTGTCCTCTACAACGGCGACCGTCGCTGGAACGCCGCGGTGGATCTTTACCGGCCTGATCGCCCCGCCCCGGAGTCGCCACTCTGACCATGGCAGCCTCGGTTCCGTTATTATCTCCTTGATAAAGGAGCCTTCCCAGGCCCAGACCTGGCCTAGCGGGAGGCCGTTGACGGCCCTTCTGTTCCGCCTGAAGCATTGCCGGGAACCTGACGCGCTGGAAAAGCCTGGTGGGCAAAGTGATCGGCTGGTTCCGGCTTCATCCGGGTTATAAAACGGTGAAGGGGCTGTTCACCGAACTGATCGCCCGAACGGGCCTGAGCGATGGCCGGCGACCAGGACTTTCACAGGCCCGATGACACTTGCTGGAGGTTTATCCCATGCTAGCGACAGGCCTCCGGTGAACAACTGAACGACTAGATTGAGCGTTTCGTCACTGCCCGCCATCCTGGCCGACACGTGTTCGGCCCGCCGGTCACGATCAGGGTGCGCCGCGTCATGGCCTTTTCCTCCTTCAGATGGTTCTACGAGAGAGCGCACGGAACAATTAACCCTTGTGATGGGATGCAGCCATCCCACCGATGCAGACCCCCTGGCGGATCCCGTCTGAAAACCATGCCCTGCTTGAAAAGTTACGCTGTGCGTTCCATGATGTCAGCAGGGAAAGAGACCGATGCAGAGGGAAACGGCGCAGCCATAGAGCGCAGGGCACAGCAGTGATGTGCTGGGAGAACTGGTGGCATTGTCGGGCCGGTAGGGTGGTCAACAATGTTGGCAGTTGGGGATGGGGCCCCGGCGCGCTTCATGGCCCGGCAGGGGGCTTATGCCCTGGGAATCGAAACACAAGGCTCTCCCCGCTGGCGCGGGCCAACGCTGTAGCGACAGAGACGGATAACGTGCTGTTTGTTCAGGGAGAAGCCGAATGCCTGCCTCTGCCTGCCCAGGGGGTGGATGTGGCGGTCTTCTTCAACAGCTTCCATCATGTTTCAAGCCCGGAACAGGCTCTGGCCGAGTCGGCGCGGGTATTGAAACCAGAGGGTCTCCTCTACGTGGCAGAGCCTGTGGCAACGGGACCATTCTTCGCCCTGTGTCAGCCTGTGGACGATGAAACCCGTGTCCGCGGCGCTGCCGCCCAGACGGTGCTCCGCATGGCCGTACGGCATGACCTGGCAATCGAGACGGAACGGACCTATCTGCACACCATCGTGCTCAAGGATTTTTCTTCTTTCTGCGAGCGGCTGATTGCCGTGGATAGCAAACAGGCGGCTCGTGTCGCCCGAATGGAATCCGCTTTACGCGAAGCCTATGCCCGGCTCGGCGTTCCCAGCGTTGGGGGCAGCCGTGCCTTTAACCAGCCAATGCGGGTCGATCTCTTGCGCAAGGTGACGTCGGCTGTCCAGACTGCATAAAGGCGCACCCACCGCAAGGGAGTCGCGTGGATCAGCGTGCAAAGAGCCGGGCAAGGCACGAACCGCATTTTATGGCAGAGAACGCTTCGATTGTTCCATGCCAACAGATCAGAGGTGTGCTACAAGTTACTTGCTCACAGACTGCGAGAAGTCGCAAAAAGAAGCTGGGATAACGAGGGAAGCATAGTGACATGGTCAAGACAGGGGAAGCGGTCTTGTCGGTCAGGGGAGTTCTGCAGCTTCTGAAGTTGCGGATCGGTGTGACCATTGCCTTAACGGCCGTCATCGGCTACCTCTCTGTCGCCAATCAGATCAACGGGCCGCACCTGGCCATGCTGGCACTGGCAATGCTGCTGGGGTCGGTGAGTTCTTCGATCTTCAACCACTTTTATGACCGTGATATCGACCGGCTGATGAGCCGTACCGCTCATCGTCCGCTGGCATCTGGCGCCGTTGGGCAACCTGAGCGCGTTCTGTGGCTCGCGGCCGCCCTCTTGGTGGCCGGTGTCACCCTGGCTGTGACCATTTTTAATTGGATTGTGGCCCTGCATCTGCTGCTGGGGGCTTTTTTCTACGGTGTCGTCTACACGGTCTGGCTCAAGCGACGGACGTGGCTCAACATCGTCATTGGCGGAGCGGCCGGGAGCTTTGCCGTGCTGGCCGGTGCGGCGGCCGTGGATCCGACCATCTGGCTTCTGCCCTGGCTGCTGGCCCTGACCCTGTTTTTGTGGACGCCATCCCATTTCTGGGCGCTTGCCATTCTGCTGAAGGAGGATTACCAGCGGGCCAACGTGCCGATGCTGCCATGTCTGGTCGGGGAGGCGAAAACAGCCCGCTATATCTTCTTCAACAGCCTGCTGCTGGTGGCGTCCTCTCTGTTGCCGTGGGGGACGGGGGAGCTCGGCCACTGGTATGGCGCCGGTGCCGCCCTGGCAGGGGGGTGGTTCCTGTGGCTTAATTGGCGACTCGTGCAGGCCCCCACGCGGGCCATGGCACGCGCAACGTTCCTTGGCTCCATGCAATATCTGCTGGGGGTTTTTGTCGCGGTGTTCGTGGACAAGCATGTGTCCCTGCCCTTCCTGTCATAGGCATGTATTTTCTCTTTTCTTTCAGGGCGTGTGTTGCGAGGGGGATGGAGGCGTTACGCCTCCTCAAGCCTGGCCTGCCGGCGGGGGGGTCCTTCCTCCTCTCCTCTTGGCCTTGCATTTCTCGACTTCCTGCACAGGGTCATGGTACGCACCGGACGCGGCGGGAAGCGCTTCCTTTTCAGCTAGGGCTGAGATGCCGGCCGATGAAATCCATTACACGAATGGCCGACCCCTGTTCATGCAGGTTGGCATGCATACCATCGGGAAAAGCGATGAACTCCTTCGGCTCGAGGGCAGCCGCGAACAGCTGTCGGCCCAGGTCGACCGGGACGACGCCATCCTTCTCGCCATGCAGTACCAGCACCGGCGCGCCAATGTTCTGAATGCAATCAATGGAATCGAAGCGATCCTTTATCAATTGCTGCACTATTGGCAGGTACCAATAGGTTAGCCGGGCCACCTCGACAGCGGAGGGGAAGGGGGCTTCCAGCACCACGGCACCGGGATGATGTGCAGAGGCCAGATTGACGGCAACGCCTGAGCCAAGCGATTCCCCGTAAATCACTACCTGGTTTCGGGTAATGCCCTGGGCCAGCAGGTAATGGAACGCCGCTTCGGCATCGGCATGAAGACCAGCTTCGGTAGGCGTGCCAGGATTGGCACCATAGCCGCGGTAGCCAACTAGGATCACGCCGTAGCCGCGTTCAAGAAAGGGTTTGATCTTGAACGCCCGTGTGGCGATGTTGCCGGCGTTACCGTGGCAATAGAGTACCGTTGGCTGTCCGGCGCGGGGGGGTGCATACCAGTTTATCAGAGTCAGGCCGTCGCTGGATTGCAGCCGGACCTCCTGCATATCAGGGACACCGGAAGCTGCAGGCGATGTCATAACCGGATGTGGGTAATACATAAGCGACCGTTGGACGGTGTACATGGCGCCCACGAGTGTTGTATAGCTCCCCACACTAGCCGCAACCGGCCACAACAGCCAGTGCATTACGGATCCAAGAACGGTGCGGGGCATTGCTTCACTCCGGTTTCGGGTTTCAGACTTGGATTCAGGCAAGGTCATCGATTCGACTTTCGGCTGGCGTGCTACCATTGATCCGCGCCGCCAACGCTGCTGACACAAAGCGATCAATCGCGCCGCTAAGCACACCCAGCGTGTCCGACGTCTCTACCCCCGTGCGCAAATCCTTCACCATCTGATAGGGTTGCAGGACATAGGATCGAATCTGGTGTCCCCAGCCGATATCGGGCTTGGATTCGACCTGGGCGGCGGTGATTTCCTCCCGCTTTCGCAGTTCCCGTTCGTAGAGACGCGCTTTCAGCATTGCCCATGCCTTGGCCCGGTTCTGGTGCTGCGAGCGTTCGCTCTGGCATTGGACCACGATGCCGGTCGGCAGATGGGTGATGCGAACGGCGCTGTCGGTCTTGTTGACGTGCTGACCGCCGGCCCCGGAGGCACGGTAGGTATCGACCCGGCAATCTTTTTCAGCAATCTCGATCGCGATGGTTTCGTCCACCACCGGATAGACCCATACGGAACAGAAACTGGTATGACGGCGGGCCGAAGCATCGAAAGGCGAAATACGTACCAAGCGGTGCACGCCGCTTTCGGTCTTGAGCCAGCCATAGGCGTTCGGACCGGAAACCTGGATGGTGGCTGATTTGATGCCGGCCTCCTCGCCCGGGCTTTCCTCCAGCCAGACGAACCGGAACCCCCGCCCTTCAGCCCAGCGGCCGTACATGCGCAAGAGCATCTCGGCCCAATCCTGTGCCTCGGTTCCGCCGGCGCCGGCATGGACTTCGAGGAAACAATCATTGCCATCGACCTCTCCGGACAGAAAAGCCTCCAGTTTCCTGACCTGGACCCGATCGCACAAGGCCCGCAACTGCTGCTCGGCCTCGGCGATCATGACGGCATCCCCTTCGTCTTCTGCCAGTTCTAGCAGTATCATGGTGTCTTCCCGTTCCCGTTCCAGCGTGCGACAGCCGGCAACTGCCTCTTCCAGACGGGTCCGTTCGCGCATGACCTTCTGGGCCTCGACAGGATTATTCCACAGAGTTGGATCCTCGGCACGGGCGTTCAGTTCATCAAGACGGACCAGGGCATGATCCCAGTCAAAGAGACCTCCTCAGCAGTGCCAATGACTGCTCGATTTCGGTATTAAGAGCATCCGCTTCGGCGCGCATCGAAATCCTCGTTCGTTGACAAGCGGGGTCATAGAACCCCACCAGCCAGCTGGAAGGCAAGATAAAACAACACCTTCCCGATTCGTCACCCCTTGCGTGTCCGTCCGGAAACATACAGCGCACTGTGCCAGCTGGATTCCCGCCCCCACCTGCGCGAGGACAAGCTTGCGCGGGAATGATGGCGGATTTCTGTGACGCAATGACAAGCTTTCATCACCTTGAAGTAGATCAAAGCCAGGGAACATGATAGACTTTACACGTGCCGCCCCATTTTCTCTCTTTCTGTGTGCGGGGCTGGCCACACGGCCGCTGCCGCTCGCACCCCTTCAGGCGGTCCTGACCAGCCTGATGGAAATGATCGCACGCGAGCGACCCTCCCTGTTCACGCCCTTGCGCACTGGGGAGCGGCTGGTCTTTCTGATTGATCCGGTCGATTTTCCGTTCGTGTTCGTATTCGAGCCGACCGCCAGTCCCCCGATCGTGCGCGTGCAGCGTGAGGGAACGAGCGCGCAACCTGTGGCCACGATCACCGTACCGCTTGAGATCCTGTTGGTGCTGTTGAGCGGCAGGATCGATGGGGATGCCATGTTCTTCTCGCGCGCCCTGATAATCAGCGGCGATACCCAGGCAGTCGTGGCGCCTTGTCCAATGTCCTTGACGGTGCCGACATCGATCTCGGTCGCATATGGCTGGCTGGCCGTTTCGGTCCCCTCGCCAGGATCGTGCAGAAGGCAATGGCATAGGGTGGGCATCTGGTCCGGCGGGATGGACATGGACGTGCCGCCTGCTGGCAACGGCGCTTGCTTATCCCCCTCCAGCGTCGTCTTGAGATGAAGGCCCGCCATGTGCGTACCCCTCAATGCCCGCCTCACGGCGCTTGAACGGTAACGTCGGGGGAAGACCCCTGCGACAGAACATGGAACAGAAGACTCTGGAGACTTTGGCGGTCCGGAATTCTCCTCTCCCCTCGGAATCCCATGACAGGGTGGCCCGCATGACGATTCCTGCCCTCGAAATGGCCGCACTGGCCGGAGCGCCGGTCGCTCTGCAAGCGGCGGTAGCGGCTTTGGCCGACGCTATCTGTGGACGACGCCGCCCGTCTTGGTGTCGACGCCCTCATCCTGGCCAACATCGGCCTGCTCGATTACGCTAGCACCTGCTACCCGAATGTACGGCGCCATCTGTCGGTTCAGACGTCGGCTGCCAATGCCGCCGCCATTACCTATTATGCTCAGACATCCGGGATCCGGCGGGTCGTGCTGCCACGGGTGCTGACGATCCCGGAGATCACTGCCCCGACACACCACGCCATTGCGGTGGAAACGGAGGTGTTCGCCTATGGCGGCCTGTGTGTCATGGCCGAAGGGCGCTGCCATCTTTCCTCTTACGTGACCGGCCAGTCAAGAAGGTCCTCTCCGCTCTGGATCGGGGAGGGTTCCCGGTGGGGCACTGGCGCGGTCTAGTTTTCACCCCCCCTGCCCCCAGACAGGGGACTATTCTCCTTCGTCTCCTTGCCCGCGCACCAGCGATTCTCATTATGGAAATGACACTAATTTGCAGAAGAGGCCTCCCTGCACCACCCTTCCCTGAAGGGAGCCTGTCCCCTCGGGGAAGAATAGCTTGGGGGTGGAACCTGCCAAGGCGACTTGGAATGAATTCTATACCGAGAATTGCTGCCCATGCACGCTGACACTTGAGCCAGGGCCCATAACCGCGTTATAAGTACCCCCTCTGGGAGAACTTCGGGTGATGATCCTGCCAACTCGGGAACAATCTGGATGTTCGAGCCCCGGGCTGGGTGTCGGGGGAAGTGTTTGTTATGCCCGATCCGGGAGAGCGCCCGGTCTTTTCTATTTTTCTGTTTTTCCCAGCAGGCTGAACGCTGGACAAAGGGAAATGTCTGCATTGGGCCTCTTGCGAAAGCCTTCTCCCTGGAGCGCGAGCGTACCTTTTCCGCCAATCTGCGGGGTGGGATGTATGTGCTCCAGTGCCGGTACTCCCAGGGGTTCTGCAAGAGGCCTGTTCGTCCTTGCAAAAGACACACCTTCACTTAGAGCGGGGGATGACTCCGGCATGAGGATAACGTGACCATCAGCAGTATGACCGCTTTCGCCTGCATCCATGGCAACGATCCCGGACCGCCCTCTCACGACTGGACATGGGAAGTCCGGAGTGTCAATGCCAGAGGGCTGGATGTTCGTCTGCGTCTGCCGGCGGGGTTCGAGGGGTTGGAGTTCACGGTCCGGGGAATGGTGGGACGATGCTGTAAGCGTGGCGCTGTTTCCCTGGTGCTGACCGTGATCCGAATTGACGAACGAAACATGGTGCATGTCAACGAAGACCTGCTGACCCGGTGGATTATGATCGCCTCGGAATGGCATCGCCGTTACCCTGAACTGATTCGGCCGCCGCGGCTGGATGGCCTGCTGGCGCTTCCAGGCGTGCTGGCCCCTCCGGCGGAGGACGGAAACAAGGAAAGAACAAAGACGTGTGAAACACTGGTGTTGCAGACTCTCGACCAGGCTCTCGCTGCCCTGATGACCACGCGGGCAGAGGAAGGCGAGCGGCTGGCTGCACGCCTGGTCACGCATCTCGATACCATCGACATCCTGATCCAGCGCGCCAACGGAACCGCGGCCGTGCAGCCCGGGATCATTCGTGACCGCCTGCGCAGACTGGTCGATACGCTGTTGGAAGCCTCCTCCGGCCTATCTGAGGAACGGTTGGCACAGGAAGTGGCTCTCCTGGCCGCACGGGCCGACGTGCGCGAGGAACTGGACCGGCTGCATGCCCATGTGCTGGCGGCACGCCAGATTCTGGCCGAAGGCGGGGTCGTGGGGCGACGACTCGATTTCCTTTGTCAGGAATTCAATCGCGAAGCCAATACCTTGTGCGCTAAATCTGGCAGTGTCGATCTTACCCGCATCGGTCTTGATCTTAAGGCAACCGTTGATCAGCTTCGCGAGCAGGTTCAGAATATCGAGTAGGCGTACCATGATCATCGCTGCTGACCGCCCTCCTTCCGCCGTTTCCCATCCCCTTTGTCTCGCTGATGCGTGCGGTGTGCGCCGGCGCGGCCTGATGTTAGTGTTGTCCTCTCCCTCCGGCGCCGGTAAGAGTACCGTCTGCCGCGCCCTCCTGGAATTGAACCCTGATCTGGTGCTGTCGGTGTCGGTCACGACACGTTCTCCCCGTCCGGGCGAGGTGGATGGCCATGACTATCATTTCACCACCGTGGCCGCCTTCGAGCAGCTTGTGGCAATGGGGGGGCTGCTGGAATATGCCAAGGTCTTCGACAATTATTATGGAACGCCTCGCCAACCGGTCGAGGAAGCCCTGGTGGTTGGCCAGGATGTTCTGTTCGACATCGACTGGCAGGGACATCGCCGCCTGAAAACTTACATCGCTGCCGATGTCGTGGGCGTGTTCATCCTGCCGCCATCGGTCGAGGAACTGGAACAGCGCCTGCGTGGACGCTGCC
The DNA here is from genome assembly GCA_964624075.1 of uncultured Rhodobacterales bacterium. GTDB lineage: Bacteria > Pseudomonadota > Alphaproteobacteria > Rhodospirillales > Rhodospirillaceae > CAZUWH01. The sequence continues at coordinate 152,455 of CAZUWH010000001.1, read as the reverse complement.
AGGACAGCAATGAAACCATCGTACATCGCATGGCTAAGGCTGCCGATGAAATAAGCTATTGGGACGAATACAGATATGTCATCATCAACCGGAACGTGCAGTACAGCGTTGCCGTCGTCGCGGCAATCCTGGAAACCGAACGTCTGCGCCGGCACCGGCAAATAGATCTTCCGGCCCTGATAGACTCCTTGCGGGGAATCTCATGTTGACGATCGCATGACAGACGATCTGTCCACCGTGCCGGTTGAAATCATTGATCGCGATCAGGCGGCGAGGGAGCTGGAGCGTTTGGCCCGTGTGATTGCCGAACATGACCGTCTGTACCATCAGCTAGACGACCCAGCAATCAGCGATGCCGCATACGACTCCTTGCGGGCGCGCAATGCGGCCATCGAGGCCCGTTTTCCCGCATTGATTCGCTCTGACAGCCCTTCGCATCGCATTGGCGCATCCCCGGCGGAGGGCTTTGGGACGGTGCGGCATATCGTGCCGATGCTGTCGCTTAAGGATGCCTTCACGGAAGATAATGTGACCGAGTTCCTCCAGCGTGTACGCCGCTTCCTCAGGCTTGACGAGGAGACGCCGGTACCCGTGGTTGCCGAACCGAAGATCGACGGGTTGTCGGTCTCACTCCGTTACGAGAAAGGCCTGTTCGTGCAAGGCGCAACCCGCGGCGATGGCCAGACAGGAGAAGATGTAACCGTCAACCTGCGTACCCTGTATGATAAGGGTTTGCCGCCCCGTCTGAAGGAGGACGATCTGTCCGGCCATGGCGTACCCGCGATGCTCGAAGTACGGGGCGAGATCTATATGGCCCGGGCCGAGTTCCTCGACCTCAACCGCCGCCAGGAAGAACCGAGTCTGAAAAGCAGATCTTTTGCCAACCCCCGCAATGCTGCCGCCGGCAGCCTGCGCCAGCTCGACCCGCGTGTCACGGCGGACCGGCCTTTGCGGCTGTTTGCCTACGCGTGGGGCAAGGTCCGCGATCCCGACTGGTCTACCCACTGGGAATTCCTTGACCGACTGCGCGGCTGGGGATTTGCCGTCAATCCGCTGGCCTGCCGCTGTGAAACGGCTTCGGAAGTTTTCACCTTTTATAACGACCTGGCTGCCCGCCGGGCCGACCTGCCGTATGACATCGATGGCATCGTGTACAAGATCGATCGGGTGGACTGGCAGCAACGGCTTGGTTTCGTAAGCCGGGCACCGCGCTGGGCCATTGCCCACAAGTTCCCTGCCGAACGGGCACGCACGATCGTGGAAACGATCGGGATCAACGTGGGCCGGACCGGTGCGTTGACCCCGATTGCCCATCTGCGACCCGTCACGGTCGGAGGTGTGGTCATCAGTCGTGCCACCCTCCACAACGAGGACGAGATTGCCCGCAAGGGCGTGCGGGCAGGCGATACCGTCATCGTCGAGCGCGCCGGGGATGTCATCCCGCAGGTAGTAGAGGTGGTTGCCGATCTGCGGCCTGCCGACGCCCTACCCTATCAGCCGCCGGCCACGTGTCCGATCTGCCACAGCTTGGCCGTGCGTGAAGCAGACGAAGCGGTGCGGCGCTGCACGGGTGGCCTGATCTGTCCGGCCCAGGCCGTGGAACACCTGAAGCATTTTGTCTCCCGTGATGCCTTCGACATCGAAGGTCTGGGTGGAAAGCACATCGAGGTCTTTTATGATGAGAGACTGATCCGTTCCCCGGCCGACATCTTTCGGCTGGAGGAGAAAGACAAGGGTAGTCTGATCCCTCTCGCGGCCCGCACCGGCTGGGGCGTGAAATCTGCCCGTAAGCTGTTCGACAGCATCCGCGCCCGGCGCACGGTTCCCTTCGAGCGGTTCCTGCACGCGCTCGGGATTCGCCATGTCGGTGCAGCCATGGCCCGGACGCTTGCCATCTATTACGAAGGCCTGCCCATATTACGCACCGCCATGGCCGTGGCCGAGGATCGCAGGGGCGAAGCCTGGCAGGATCTGGTCAACATCACCATGATAGGAACAATCAAGGCTGAAGCGATCGTGACTTTCTTTGCCGAGCCTCACAATCGGGCCGTTCTTGATGATCTTGCGCAATGGGTCACGGTCCAACCGTTCATCTGTCGCGAAAACGGAAGTGAGTCGCCGCTGGCTGGCCTGACAGTCGTCTTCACAGGAACGCTTGCCACCATGACCCGCCAGGAAGCCAAGGCCCGTGCCTTGGCCATGGGAGCCAAGGTTGCCGAGGCGGTCTCAGGGAAGACCGATTATGTGGTGTTGGGAACCGACGCCGGGACAAAGGCCCTCAAAGCGGCGGCGTTCGGGGTCAGAACCTTGAGCGAACAGGAATGGCTGAAACTCGCCCTGATTTCGCGTTGAATCCCGTCGCGAATTTTCCGGAATCCGTATCATGCAAGGGTGAAATTCGCTTTTCTTTCTCCTGATTGCTCGGCCTTTCGTGTCACTGACGCTTGAAGCCGGAGCAGGGGAGAGGTATACCCTGCCGGTAACGCTTAGGCTCGATCCCGCGCAGCCTTCAGCGCAAGGTGTTTGATACGTTCAGTGCAACATGTTCGAGGCACGAGTTTGAGGCTTGCCATTCGCAGGACCGGGGACAGCCGGCCCCGGAAAGGGAGGTGCGTATCGTGCCCGCCTTGACGGTCGTGCGCAGAGCGGTTGCCCTCGCGGCTGTTCTGGGCGTTGTGCTGTCGTGGATGCAGGCGTTGACGCAAGATGCCTTTGCCGTGGAGGCAGTGGCCGTGCGTATGGGTGATCACGGCAATCATACGCGTTTCGTCGTTGACGTGTCGGCGAATCTATCGTTTGCCGTTTCCTCCCTGATCGATCCACATCGCGTAGTGGTTGATCTGCCCGAAGCGACATGGAAGACGCTTCCGGTTTCGGGTGTCGGCACCGGTGTCGTGTATGCCTATCGCTATGACAGGGCGGCAGCCCAGATTGTGCTTGATCTGGCCAAACCGGCGGCTGTAATCAGCGCCTTCATGCTTCCCCCCGGTCAGGGCCAGGGCTGGCGACTGGTCGTTGATCTCGCCGAAACCACATCGGAAGCCTTCCTCAACAGCCAAGGCCTACGGCAAGGCAGCGCCCTCGACAGCGCCGTGGCTCGTCCGCTTAGCGGCCCGGGACAGAGTGTCACCGACTCATCATCCCTGCCCTCCCCCCCTTCCCCGCACCACCAGTCGCCCCCACCGGCAGCGGTGTCTCTGGCCAAGTCAGAAACGGCGCCGGGACATGCGTCCGGCCCTGCAACGCCCCAGCCGAAAAAGCGCGCATCCCCAGAAACCGCGACCACGCCACCACAGCGGGCAGTAGCATCACTGCATGCAACTGGGCCGCGCAAGGAACCGCGAGAGGCGCAGCGCCCCATGATCGTGCTTGATCCTGGGCATGGAGGCGCTGATCCCGGTGCCACCGGAACCAGTGGCATTTTTGAAAAGCACATCACATTTGCCATAGCCATCGATCTGCGTGAGAAGTTTCTGGCAACCGGTCGCTATCGGATTGCGTTGACCCGCGAGGATGATATTTTCATTCCTCTGCGGGAACGGGTGGCCAGCGCCCGCACACACAAGGCGGATCTGTTCATTTCCCTGCATGCCGACGCCATTGCCAGCCCTGAGATTCGTGGCCTGTCGGTCTACACGCTGTCCAAGGAAGCCTCCGACCAGGAGGCGGCGGCCTTGGCCGAACGGGAAAACAAGGCCGATCTGATCGGTGGTCTAGACCTGTCGCATGAATCGCGCGACGTGACCAATATCCTCATTGACTTGGTGCAGCGGGAAACCATGAATCACTCGGCGCGCCTGGCCAGCGCTTTCATCCGCGAGTTGCGGCGGGAGGTGCAGCTTCTGCCCAAAACGCACCGCTTTGCCGGATTCGCCGTGCTGAAGGCCCCTGATGTCCCGGCGGTGCTGCTGGAAATGGGTTATCTCTCCAACCCTGAGGAAGAGCAATTGTTGCGTCAGCCGACGTATCGAGCCAAACTCGGATCCGCTCTGGTGCGCGCCGTGGATCATTATTTCAAGGGGCGCAAGGTCGCTCAGCCTTGAGGTCACCGCTGCTGCTGAAAAGAGGTAACTCCCTTCTCCAGAGAGTAGCATGGTTCAATTTGAGTCCTGCATCGACCCTGAAAAATCATGGCCAGGTTCCTGATCATTCTGTTCAGCCTTCTCTTTCTCGGGGCAGCAGCCGCTGGCGCAGGCGTTCTGTATGTGCTGTACGAATACGGGCGCGGCCTGCCTGATTACCACCAGCTCGCCGATTATGAACCGCCGGTGACCACCCGCATCTATGCCGGCGACGGACGTTTGCTGGCTGAATATGCCGTGGAGAAACGGGTGTTCGTGCCGCTGACGGCCATGCCACAGCGGGTGATCAAGGCTTTTCTGTCGGCGGAAGATAAATCGTTTTACCAGCATGGCGGCCTGGACTTCATGGGAATCACCCGGGCGCTTCTGGTCAACATCAGGAACTATGGCACCAACCACAAGCCCATGGGGGCGTCTACCATTACGCAGCAGGTGGCAAAAAACTTTCTTCTCACCAGCGAGATTTCCCTGGATCGCAAGATCAAGGAAGCCATCCTGGCCTTCCGTATCGAGAAGACGTTCTCGAAAGACCATATTCTTGAACTCTACCTGAACGAGATTTATCTCGGCTTCGGTTCCTATGGTGTCGCCGCCGCGGCCATGAACTGTTTCAACAAGTCGCTTGATGAACTCACTATTGCCGAAACCGCCTTCCTGGCGGCCCTGCCCAAGGCTCCCAACAACTATCACCCGGTGCGCAATCCTGCTGCCGCTCGCGAGCGGCGTGACTGGGTCCTCAGCCGCATGGTCGAAGATGGCCATGTCACGGCTGCAGAGGCCGTGCTGGCACAGAGTGAGCCGCTGATCGTGCGTGACCGTATCGCGACTGAATTCATCAAGGGCGGCGATCATTTTGCCGAGGATGTCCGCCGTCTGCTGCTGGAACGCTATGGCGAGGAGGCCCTTTACAAGGGGGGGCTACATGTCCGCACCACGTTGAGCCCACAATTGCAGAGAATTGCCGAACGGGCCTTGCGCAACGGGCTGGTCGACTATGACCGCCGCCACGGCTGGCGAGGCGCCATCGGTCGCATCCGGACTGGTGGGGAGTGGACCCAGCCTTTGCGCGAAGTCCGCCGGCCTGCCGGTCTGCCGGCGGAATGGACTCTGGCCGTGGTGCTGGCCATGGACGCGATCAAAGCCGCAATCGGCCTGGAAAACGGCCAGACGGGCGTAATTTCCCTGTCTGAACTGACATGGGCCCGGGCATGGAAACCGGACCAGGCGCTCGGGCCACCGGTCCGGACAACCGGTGATGTGCTGGCCATTGGCGATGTGGTGGCAGTCGAGCCGGTCAAAGCTGGCAGCGGCGGCTATGGCCTGCGTCAGATGCCACAGGTAGACGGTGCCCTGGTGGCCCTTGATCCCCATACCGGCCGGGTTCTGGCTCTGGTCGGCGGTTTCTCCTACGAACGCAGCGAATTCAACCGTGCCACCCAGGCATTGCGTCAACCAGGTTCGGCCTTCAAGCCGTTCGTCTACCTGGCCGCACTGGACCACGGTTACACGCCATCGAGCGTGGTCATGGATGCCCCTTTCGTGGTCGACCAGAGACCGGGCCTGCCGAAATGGAAACCCCAGAACTACGATGGCGGCTATCTGGGACCGACGACGTTGCGGGTAGGAATCGAAAAATCCCGCAACGTGATGACCGTGCGTCTGGCCAAGGCTGTCGGCATGTCGATCATTGCCGACTACGCCAAGCGGTTTGGCGTAGTCGATCGCCTGCCGCCCGGTCTAGCCATGTCACTCGGTGCCGCTGAAACCACCGTGCTGCGGCTGACAGGAGCTTATGCGATGCTGGTCAATGGTGGCAAGCAGATCCGTCCGACGCTCGTCGATCGTATCCAGGATCGCAGCGGTCGCACCATTTATCGTCATGATGATCGTTCCTGCAAGGGGTGCCGGGAAAATGTCTGGCGTGAACAGCCCATGCCCGTGATTCCCGATACACGCGCACAGGAGACCGACCCTCTCAGTGCGTATCAGATGGTATCGCTGTTGCAGGGGGTCGTGCAGTACGGCACCGGACGCAAGGTGGCCGAAGTCGGCAAGCCTCTTGCCGGCAAAACCGGCACCTCGAATGACAGCACGGACACCTGGTTTATCGGTTTTTCCCCCGATCTGGCGGTGGGCGTATTCGTCGGCTTTGATGAACCGCGCACTTTGGGATCCAGGGAGACTGGCGGCAGCGTGGCCGCTCCCATTTTCCGCGACTTCATGCGGGAAGCCCTGGCCGACCGGCCGGTGACCGACTTCCGCATGCCAGCGGGTGTTCGCCTGGTCCGGGTCCATCATGGCAGCGGGACACCCTCTTCCGGCGAGGACCGGGATGTGATCCTGGAAGCCTTCAAGCCTGGCACAATCCCGGAAGGCCGTAGTGCGGTGCTGGGAGAGGAAGACCTGACACCTGAGGACTCCGAGGAACCCAGCACGGAAGAGGTTCCGGACCACAGTGTGCCATCATTCCTGCCTGAAGCCGGTAGCTTCTATTAGCGGTTATTAGCGGTTTTCGGTCAGGTGGAAGCGGCGGGAGGCCATATTTCCACAGATACCACCAGGCCTGCCCCCTCGGGAGAGAAGGGCCTGGAGGGGGGACCTGCCAAGGCGACCTGGAATGAATTCCATACCGAGAATTGCTGGAGATGGGCTCTTTTCGTTTGCTGTTCGCGCCTGAACACGCTACATACGGCCGGTCTACGGAGGAACCACGACAACGGGGGCTCATCTGTCCGGGGTTCACACCGATACCACCGAGGGTGCCGTCGCGACCGACCGGGCACGGCAGGCGCTGTTGCCGGTCGGTCTGAGGGATGTGCTTCCGCCCGACGCCGCTTTCGAGGCCAAGGTGATTGAAAGCCTGGTGGGTTTCTTTACGGCCAACGGTTATGATCTGGTCAGTCCCCCCTTGATTGAGTTCGAGGAAACGCTGTTGTCTGGCAGCGGGGCCACCACGGCAGCCCAGGTGTTTCGGCTCATGGATCCGGTCAGCCAGCGCATGATGGGGGTCCGGGCGGATATGACACCGCAGGTAGCCCGCATCGCTGTCACTCGTCTCGTCAACGCCCCACGACCGTTGCGTCTGGGGTATGCTGGCCCGGTGTTGCGGGTCAAGGGCACGCAGCTTCGTCCGGAGCGCCAGTCTATCCAGGCCGGTGTAGAGTTGATCGGTTCCGCCCAGCCCCATGCCGATGCCGAAGTGGCCCTGCTGATTGCTGAAGCCTTGGCGGAACTGGGGGTAACGGGTGTTTCGGTGGACCTCAACCTGCCAACGCTGGTACCGACGGTACTGGCCGATCTCGATGTGAAACAGGAGAAGGCCGAACGGTTGCGGCGGGCGCTCGACCATAAGGATACCACGGCCATCGCTGCAGAGGAAGGAAGAACGGCCTATCTGCTTGGCGCCTTGGTTGCGGCCAGCGGCCCTGCCGATCGGGCTGTCGATGCGCTGGCCCGCCTTGATCTGCCACCTGCCGCTGCCGCCGAACGGGATATCCTGACCAGGGTGGTTGAACTGATCCGCGCCGGGGCGTCAGACCTGACGGTGACCGTTGATCCGGTCGAGCATCGCGGTTTCGAGTATCATGCCGGCGTTAGTTTCGCCGTGTTCGCCCGCGGCGCGCAAAGCGAGCTGGGGCGGGGCGGACGCTACCGTGTCGGCAATACGATCGGGGAACCGGCTGTTGGCGCGACGTTATTCGTGGATGCGGTCCTGGAGGTGCTAGAGAGACCGGACCGCCCCCTGGTGCGTCTTCTGCTGCCCGTTGGCACGGCACGGGCAACGGCGCGGGCCTGGCAAGCCGCCGGCTGGGTGACGGTAACGGCCCTTGACCCGGGGGAAGATGTCATGGCTGCTACCAGACGTCTGGGGTGCTCGCATGTTCTGATTGAGGGCAGCCTGGTGGTGGCTGGGGGTGGTTAGTGGCTGGTGGTTTGGGAACCAACGACTGACCATGTTTGAACAGGATTGGAACAGGCAATGACGAATGTCGCGGTGGTCGGCGTCCAGTGGGGCGATGAGGGCAAAGGCAAGGTCGTCGACTGGCTGTCGGAGCGGGCTGACGTGGTGGTGCGTTTTCAGGGCGGTCATAATGCCGGCCATACCCTGGTCATCGACGGAGTCACCTACAAGCTGAACCTGCTGCCATCTGGCGTGGTGCGTGGCAAGCCCTCTATCATCGGCAACGGCGTGGTGCTCGATCCATGGGCATTGCTGGAGGAAATCGAGCGTCTGGCCGGACAGGGCGTGTCCGTCTCCCCGGAAACGCTCCACGTCGCGGAGAACGCACCCTTGATTCTGCCCTTGCACCGCACGCTCGATCTGGCCCGCGAAGCCGGGACGATGCGGATCGGTACTACCGGACGTGGCATTGGCCCGGCTTATGAGGATAAGGTGGCGCGTCGGGCCGTGCGGGTGTGCGATCTGGCCGATAACGCGGTGCTGGCGGATAAGATCGACCGTCTGCTTCTTCATCACAATGCGCTTCTGCGGGGACTCGGCCAGCCCGAAGTTGATCGGACGGCCTTGCTGCAAACGTTGCAGGATCTGGCGCCACACCTGTTGCCCTACATGGACGTGGTGTGGCAACGGCTCGAATCATACCGACTGGGGGGCAAGCGGATTCTGTTCGAAGGCGCGCAAGGTGCCATGCTCGATATCGACCATGGCACCTATCCCTTCGTCACCTCTTCCAATACCGTTGCGGCACAGGCTGCCACCGGTTCGGGGATCGGTGTGGGTCATGTCGGCTTCGTTCTTGGCATCTGCAAGGCCTACACCACTCGGGTCGGCGCCGGACCGTTCCCGAGCGAACTGCACGACGCCACCGGCACCCTGATCGGCGAACGCGGCCGCGAGTTCGGGACTGTGACCGGTCGGCCACGTCGCTGCGGCTGGTTCGACGCCGTACTGGCGCACCAAGCCATCAAGGTCGGTGGCATCAAGGGGATTGCCCTGACCAAGCTGGATGTTCTCGATGGTTTGCAAACCATCAAAATCTGCGTACGCTATCGCCTTGACGGCCGGGATCTGCACCACATGCCGGCGCTCATGTCGGCCCAGGCGCGCATGGAACCTGTTTATGAAGAACTGGAGGGGTGGGAGGAAAGCACGCGTGGGGCCCGGAGCTGGGCAGAGCTTCCTGCCAAGGCCATCAAATACGTGCGCCGGATCGAGGAATTGATCGAGGCACCCGTGGTCTTGCTCTCCACCAGCCCGGAGCGGAGTGATACCGTTTTTGTTCATGACCCGTTCTCTGACTAAAGCAAGGCCAGGGCAACTGGACACTCGATACCGTTGAAATAGAGCGGGATTATTTTCTGATCATATGCCCTGTCATGGGAGTGGTTAGTGGTTGGTTGCCAATCACTGACCACCGGCCACGAACCAGAACGAGCACCCCTAAGGGCCATTCTCCTGTTCGTCTTACGACAGCCTTTGGTATAACGACTATTCCGCTTTAACATAAAATCATCATGCCCTAATACCTTTAGATATCACGCGTGGCAAACGCTCAAGTGTCTGCCGCGACAATGCACCGCATGGCACAAAAGGCCAAGGGCCGCGGATGCGGCCTACCGACCCGCCTGGGAAAGGCTAAGGCTTGGGAAAGTCCTTCCCCTGGATCGGAGAGGGTCTGGGTGAGGGTAGCGGGTGTCAAACAGTGTATGCGCCAGTATCATCCGGTGGCGACGGTATCCATCACCTGCCGGAAGACGTCACGGAACATCGTTTCCGTCAAGCGCCCTGTCTTTGTGTTATAACGCGAACAATGGTAGCTGTCGGCCAGCAACACGTCCCCTGCCAACCGGTACAGGGCACCATGACGAAAGGGCAAGGCAGATTTCTTGAGTCCACGGGCGGCTAGGATCGACTCGTGTGCAACCCGCCCCAGGACTACAATCGCCTGCAACCGTGGCATGGTAGCCATTTCCGCGCTCAGGAAAAACCGGCACTGGCGGGCCTCTTCGGGCAGCGGTCTGTTTTCAGGCGGCACACAGCGCACGGCATTGGTGATGCGGCACCCCTGCAGATACAGGCCATCTTCAGGATTGGCCCGATAAGTTCCCGTGGCCAGCCCGAAGTCTTTTAGGGTAGCATAAAGGAGTTCACCAGCGAAATCACCCGTGAAAGGCCGTCCGGTCCGATTAGCCCCGCGCAAGCCCGGCGCTAGCCCGACCACCAGAAGCCAAGCCGCCTCGCTCCCGAACGATGGGACAGGCGCATTATGCCAGGCCGGGAAACGGGTGCGATTAGCGTCGCGGAAGGCTGCCAGTCGAGGACAGCGGAAACATTCCCGTCCGGGGACAACGGGGGCTGTTTGCACGACAGCCTCCCTCATGGGACATGGGAGACAGAGGACTCGAACGTCTCCTCTGCGTTGCTCTCCCTTTCCTCAGGCAGATCTTCCATCGCCGCTCCAACCGCGTAACGTCCGCCCAGCCCTCCCCTGATGCCGTTGGGAACAGCGGTGTTCATCATGGGGGCATTCCGTCCCGGTACCGCGCGGGCAATAGCCGATTCCAGATCCTGAAGCTCGATGAAGACATCGGCCTGCCGACGCAGCTCATCGGCAACCATGGGAGGTTGAGAGCGCACGGTACTGACCACGGTCACCCGCAACCCCTTACGTTGCACGGCTTCCACCAGCCGCCGGAAATCACCATCACCGGAAAACAGAACAACATGATCAAGATGCTCGGCCATTTCCATTACGTCGATGGCCAGTTCGATATCCATGTTGCCTTTGATTTTGCGACGTCCTGTGGCATCGGTAAACTCCTTGGTCGGCTTGGTGACCATTGTGTATCCATTGTAGTCGAGCCAGTCAACCAGGGGGCGGATCGGGGAATATTCCTGATCTTCGACCAATGCCGTGTAATAGAAGGCCCGGACCAAGCGACCCTTTGACGCAAAGACCTGGAGAAGACGTTTATAGTCAATATCAAACCCCAAGGCCCGGGCGGCCGCGTAAAGATTGGAGCCGTCAATAAAAAGCCCAATCCGTTCCTGCTGATAAAAAACCATGGTGAATACCTCGTATTAAACTCGTATCAGAAATAATTACCATCCTCCATCGGCGGGGCGTATGCCGGTTCTCGTCGGATGGACAGGGGGTTGAATGCATGAGATCATGAACATTATTTCCGTCGGCCGGCAAAGGCAGAAACACCTGAACGTAGCAGAGACTCAGACAACGGTGATCCCTGTATTCAAGGTAGGCAGACATGGCAACGGCTGCAAGTAGTCTGGGAAGAGCGATCGGATGAGGGGTCTCTGCCCGTCCCCCACAGACGGCCTAAGACGCAACAATGTTAATGGACAACAGCGCTCCCCCGAATTGCGTGACCGGGTACACCCTTCCCCGCCCTTGCAAGGCGGGAAGGGGGCCAATGGCCATGGCTCTTCACCTGGTGGTCCTGGTAGTCTAAACGGCTTCCAGTACCCTTGAAGAGGAATCCCATGATTCTGATCGGAATCGGCGCCAACCTTCCCGGGCCAGCGGGACCGCCCCGTTCAACCTGCCTCGCCGCCCTCGCCCGGCTTGCCGCGGCCGGTGTGACGATCGTGCGCCAATCCCGCTGGATCGAATCCGCACCCCAGCCGCCCTCTAGCCAGCCATGGTTCACCAACGGTGTCGCCCTGATCAACACCACCCTGGGGCCAGAAGATCTGTTGGCCCTTCTGCATCAAGTGGAGGCAATTTTCGGTCGGGTGCGCACGGTTCCCAATGCGCCCCGTGTTCTGGACCTCGATCTGCTCTCTTATTATGACATCGTCCGCGTCGCCTCTCCTGTCCTGCCACATCCGCGATTGCATGAACGCGCCTTCGTCGTGTTGCCTCTTGCAGAAGTTGTACCCCATTGGCATCATCCAGTGCACGGACAGACAGCACTCCAGATGGCTGTAATATATCCAAATGATCAACCAATCCGATGGCCGTAGCGGCATGGGGCGGTGTCCCGTCTCTTTTGCCCGGTCCTACCTGTGTCGGCAGTGAAGAGGAGGAATCCCGCCTGTTGCACCGCCATTACGGCCTGTGTGCGGTTCGAGAACACCAAACGACTTCAGGATGGAAGTGACATGTAGCCTCACTGTTCCTTCCGCCAAGCTCGAGATCGCGGGCGATTTCCTTGTTCGATTGTCCCACGGCCAGGTGGAACAGGACGTCCATTTGCCGGCGCGTCAGGGCAATGCCGTGCACGCACCTCCCCTGTTCCGCCCCGCCGGCTCACGACACCGCCCGACCGGTGCCAGCCCTGCAACATAGAACATAGCTGGAGGCACATAGGCTCCCCCTGACAGAACCAGCTTCAGGGCACCAAGCATCACCTTGCCGCTGCAATCTTTGGGAATGAAACCGGCTGCACCCCTGGCCAGGGCCTCCTCGATCACCACCGAATCACCGGTTGCAGACCCCACGACAACCAACACGGATTCCGAAATACTCTCCCAGTTCTTCCAGCGCCTGGCGCCAATCCATGCCTGGTATGCCCAGATCCAGCAGAAGTAGATCCGCCAAGCTGTTGCACTGGTTGACCAGGCTCAACGCCTGCCCGAAGTCACCAGCTCCAGAACCTCGATCGCCGTATCGAGTTCCTGGAGCTGAAGACGCATCCCATCCCCGGGACAAAACACGATCATCGGCCACGATCACCAGCATTGTCAGGGCCCCTTCCGCTATGCTAATAAGGTATCGTTCATGGGACTTCAACGCATATGACACTATATCCCTTGTCATAGGCATCATCCTTCCTCCACACTGAATCCCTGCCCGTGCGAACAGGTTACACCTTGATCCTTTGTTCCAATGGCAACTGTCGTATATGGATCTGACGTTGTCCGGATTCGTGGCCAGAAAGACCAGGTGGCTGTTCTCTCCGTTTTTCCTGCCGTAGCGCAGAAGGACTTGAGTCCCCGCTAAACAGAGGGGATGGTCGACGGGGCCATTCGTCCTTCTGTAAAAGACGAGCTGAACTAGTCGAGGATAGATCGCGATGTGGTGGAAGGCACCATGGAGTCTTGGGAGAGTCGTGGCCGCCTTGGTTGTACTGGCTTCTGTGGCGCAAGCTGCCGCGGCACAGACCTTCGATCTCGTGCGCAGCCGTGGGACCGTTGTCTGTGGTCTGCCGGCCTCCCCTTCCGGTCTCACCGAACGGGACGATCGGGAAACGGGCAGGGAAGTGAGCATGGGTAGCGAATTCTGCCGGGCGGTGGCTGCCGCTACCTTGGGTGATGCCCGACGTATTACGCTCGTGTCGCTCCCTGAAGAAAGCGGGGTGTCGGCTCTGGAATCCGGCGCGGTGGACGTCTTGTTTCAGAACTGGACCTTGGTTCACGACGGCAGGCACACGGTGGACTTCACCGCTGTCATTTTTTACGACAGCCAGGCCTTTCTAGCACGACGGTCGCAAGGGTTTGGAGCTCTCGCCACCTTACGACAGCCGGCGGTGGCCTGTATCGCGAGTCATGCAGGCAGTCTTTCCGCTGTACAGGATTACATCCACGACAACGCTCTTTCTTTTCTGTCATTGCGGGTTTTTCCTTCAAGGGCAGAGGCTGGTCTGGCTTTCCTGGCAGGGGACTGCGCCATTTATGTGCATGATGCATCGGTGCTAGCGAGCGTGGCGGCAGGAGCGCGTTCTTCCGACCCCACCCCTGAGCCCACCTCGGCATTCGTGATCCTACCGGAACGGATCGGCAAGAAACCACTGGGCGCCGGGGTGCGCAGTGACGACAATAGCTGGTTCGACCTCGTCAAATGGGTCGTGTTCGCTACCATCGCGGCTGAGGAATACGGTCTGACTGCCACCAACGTTGACCAGATGATGACCGCAAGCGATCCGACGCTGCGGCGCCTGCTTGGTGCCGAACCCGGTCTTGGCGCGCCCTTGCGGCTGGATGACGGATGGGCTTACCGGATCATCCGCCAGGTTGGCAGCTACGGGGAGATTTTTGCGCGCGTGTTTGCGATGGAAAACGGGGATCAACCTGATCGCGGTCTTAATGCATTGTGGACGCAGGGAGGGCTTCTTTATGCCATGCCGCTCCGTTGAAAGGAGCGTTGTGCCGAGCGCCCGTATGCGCACACGTCGGTCACTGTGGCCTGGACAGGTGTCTCATTCCCCCCCGAATGACTTCTTCCCCCATCCAGGGGGAAGGGCTGACACAGCGTCCAGGTGGATGGATCAACCCCCACCTAACCCCCCTCCCGATCCAAGGGAAAGGGGTCAGACGGAGAGCGAAACGTCATGCCGGCGGAAAGGGCAGGCAGACAAAGAGCCTTCTTAAGAGTATCTTGCGCGCTGCAACATTCTATATTCGTAATATGGAGAAAGCCGTCCCGTCGCACTTGCCATTATGCGCGAATCACGGCACGTTAGGCAGCCTGAGAACGACATCGCGCTTCGGCGCGGGCCACCCAGCGTGTTGAGAACACAAGAATCTCTGGAGAGGGAAACCTGTATGGCACGTAAGAAAATCGCACTGATTGGAGCCGGGAACATCGGCGGCACCCTGGCGCATCTAATCTTGCTCAAACAACTTGGCGATGTCGTTCTGTTCGACGTCGTGGACGGTATGCCGTCGGGGAAGGCGCTTGACATTCTGCAGGCCAGTGCCATCGAGAATATCGATTGCAAACTGGCCGGGGCCAACGACTATGCCCCCATTGCCGGTGCCGACGTCGTAATCGTCACGGCCGGCGTTCCGCGCAAGCCGGGCATGAGCCGCGATGACCTGATCGGCATCAATACCAAGGTCATGGGGGCGGTGGGGGAAGGCATCAAGAAATACTGCCCGAACGCCTTCGTCATCTGCATCACCAATCCGTTGGACGTCATGGTGTGGGTGTTGCGCGAGATCTCCGGCCTGCCCGCCAACATGGTGGTCGGCATGGGCGGCGTGCTCGATTCGGGACGCTTCCGCACCTTCCTCGCCGAGGAATTCAACGTGTCGACGGAAGACGTCAGCGCCTTCGTGCTGGGAGGGCATGGCGACACCATGGTGCCACTGGCCCGCTACTCGTCCGTCGGAGGCGTACCGCTGCCGGAATGCATCCGACTTGGCTGGACAACACATGCTAGGATTGATGCTATCGTCGATCGTACCCGTAATAGTGGATCAGAGATCGTTGGTCTGTTGAAGACCGGTTCAGCCTTTTATGCCCCGGCCGCGGCCGGCATCGTGATGGCCGAGAGCTACTTGAAAGACAAGAAACGCATCCTGCCTTGCGCTGCCTGGTGCAATAAAGAATACGGCGTAAGAGGCATGTACGTTGGTGTTCCGGTGGTGATCGGCGCCGGCGGCGTGGAGCGGGTCGTTGAAATCGAGCTCAATGCCGAAGAAAAAGCAGCTTTTGACAAGTCGGTCGCGGCGGTCCGTACTCTGATCGATGTGGCCAAGGGTATGATGCAGCCGGCGTGATCCGAGGGAAAGTCCATGAATATCCACGAATACCAAGCAAAACGGCTTTTGAAGAAGTATGGTGTTGCGGTCAACAACGGTATGGTTGCCTACACACCGGACGAGGCGGAATCGGTCGCCCAGCAGCTTGGTGGCCCGCTTTTCGTCGTCAAATCCCAGATTCATGCCGGTGGTCGGGGCAAGGGCAAATTCAAGGAGCCCGAATCCGGCGAGAAGGGAGGTGTTCGTCTAGCCCGGACGGTGGCGGAAGTCCGCGCCAATGCCGAACAGATGCTGGGCAAGACCCTCGTCACCCATCAGACCGGTTCGACTGGCAAGTCCGTCAAGCGGTTGTATATCGAAGCGGGCTGTGATATCGCACGCGAGTTGTACCTATCGGTCCTGATCGACCGGGCCGCTTCCCGGGTGACCTTCATCGCTTCCACCGAGGGTGGCGTGGAGATCGAGAAAGTGGCGGCGGAAACACCGGAGAAAATCGTCAAGGTGCCGATTGATCCAATCACCGGCATCCAGCCGTTCCATGCCCGCAAAATCGCCTTCGGGCTAAAGCTGGAAGGCAAGCAGGTCAACGCTTGCGTCAAGTTCGTCACCGCCATGTACCATGCGTTCATTGATCTTGATGCCTCGCTGATCGAGATCAATCCGTTGGTCGTGACCCCCGCGGGAGAAGTGATCGCCCTTGATGCCAAGATGAATTTCGACGACAATGCTCTGTTCCGTCACAAGGATATCGAGGAGCTGCGTGACGAGGACGAGGAAGATCCCCGCGAGTTGGAAGCCGCCCGCCATTCGCTCAGCTATATCACTCTCGATGGCACCATCGGGTGCATGGTCAACGGCGCAGGTCTTGCCATGGCGACCATGGATATCATCAAGCTCTATGGCGGTTCGCCGGCAAACTTCCTTGATGTCGGCGGCGGTGCAACCAAGGAGCGTGTTACGGTAGCCTTTAAGTTGATCCTCTCGGATCCGAATGTCGAGGGCATTCTGGTCAACATCTTCGGCGGCATCATGCGCTGTGACGTGATCGCAGAGGGTGTGGTAGCCGCGGCCCGTGAGGTCAGCCTGAACGTGCCGCTGGTGGTCCGTCTGGAGGGGACCAACGTCGAACTGGGCAAGAAGATCATTAACGAATCGAAACTGCCCATCATTGCCGCCGACAATCTAGCCGACGCGGCCGAAAAGGTGGTCAAGGCCGTGAAGGAGGCTGCGTAACATGGCCGTTTTCGTCAACAAAGAGACCAAGGTCATCTGCCAGGGCATCACTGGCGCGCAAGGGACCTTTCATACTGAGCAGGCCATTGCCTATGGCACCAGAATGGTCGGGGGTGTGACACCCGGCAAGGGCGGAACCAAGCACCTGGATCTGCCGATTTTCGACACTGTGGCCGATGCCAGGAAGACGACCGGCGCCAATGCCTCGGTCATCTATGTCCCGCCACCGTTTGCGGCTGACGCCATCCTGGAAGCAGTCAATGCCGAAATCCCGGTGATCGTCTGCATCACCGAAGGCATTCCGGTGGCTGATATGCTGCGGGTGAAGCGGCAGCTCACGGTGCAGAACAAGAGTCGCCTGATCGGCCCCAATTGCCCAGGAATCATCACGCCGGGTGAGTGCAAGATCGGCATCATGCCAGGTCATATCCACCGGAAAGGCAAGATCGGGGTCGTCTCCCGCTCTGGCACCCTGACTTACGAAGCCGTGGCGCAGACCACTGCCGCCGGTCTCGGACAGTCCACCTGTGTCGGGATCGGAGGGGATCCCCTGAATGGCACGAATTTTATTGATTGCCTGGAGGCATTCCTGGCCGATCCGGAAACCGAAGGCATTGTCATAATCGGTGAGATCGGCGGCACGGCTGAGGAAGATGCAGCAGACTTCATCAAGCACAACAAGGTGAAGAAACCGGTAGTCGGCTTCATCGCCGGGGCAACCGCGCCACCGGGACGGCGGATGGGACACGCCGGTGCCATCATCTCCGGCGGCAAGGGTACTGCGGCCGACAAATACGAAACCTTGCGCAGTGCCGGCGTTCATGTCACGGAATCGCCTGCAGCCCTTGGCAGTACCATGCTGAAAGCGATACGCGGCTGAAGCCGCCAGACAGAGGCAACCCCATTGTCAAAAGCGGCACGCGATCCATGACGGGGTGGGTTGGTCATGGAAAGGTGTTGGCAATGGGGTCTGACTTTCCGGGGTCAGGGGTCTGAACCGGGATGGCGCGGCTGACTCGTGGGGGGAGGCGTTGGCTGGGTGTGTTTGACTTGCAGAAGGCGGTACGGTGCAAGCCGCACCGACCATAAATGGGATGCGGTGTAGAAACTTTTCTTTCCAGTACCAATGCGACGTTCCTGGCCGAGTTGTACCATCGTTACCTTCTCAACCCGGCCGCCGTCGATCCAAGCTGGGTTCAGTTTTTCAACGACCTGCAGGAGGACGGCACGGCCATCCTGGCCGATCTGCGCGGGGCGTCGTGGGCCCCGCTCCAGGCCACCGTCGTCACGGATCCTCCTGCCAGCCGGCATGATACCAGACAGAGAAGCGCCAGGACGGACGTTGCGCCACCTGTAACACACCGCGCCGCGACAACTGAGGAGATCCGCCGCCATACGCTCGACTCGATCCGTGTCCTGATGATGATCCGGGTTTACCGGGTACGCGGTCATCTGATTGCCAGCCTGGATCCACTGGGACTACAAGGGGAGCGCTATCATCCGGAGCTTGACTATCATACGTATGGTTTCACTGAAACGGATCTGGATCGCGAGATTTTCATTGACAATGTACTCGGCATGGAAATAGCCACCCTGCGGCAGATCATCGAAGTCGTGCGTGCCACCTATTGCGGACACATCGGGGTGGAATTCATGCACATCCAGGATCCCGAACAGAAGGCCTGGATTCAACGCCGCATTGAAAGCGTCCGCAATCAGACCGCCTTCTCCACGCTGGACCGGCATGCCATCCTGGAGGGCCTGACCGAAGCGGAAGAATTCGAACGCTTTCTGCATACCAAATACGTCGGCACCAAGCGTTTCGGCCTTGAAGGGGGGGAAGCGCTGCTCCCCCTTCTGGAACAGATCCTTGAACGTGGCAGCCAGCTTGGCATCGACAATGTGGTCTTCGGTATGGCCCACCGCGGACGGCTCAGTGTGCTTGCCCATACCCTAAAGAAGCCGTATCAGGCCATTTTCTCGGAATTCCAGGGCAATCCGGCTAATCCAGAAGATGTACAGGGGAGCGGGGATGTTAAATATCACCTCGGAACTTCGGCCGACCGTACCTTCAATGGCAAGACGATTCATGTCTCGCTAATCTCCAACCCGTCGCATCTGGAAGCCGCCGATCCGGTCGTGCTCGGCAAGGTGCGTGCCAATCAGACGCTGCGTGGCGGCATGGTCGCCCGTGATGAGGTGATGGGAGTCATCCTGCATGGCGATGCCGCTTTCGCCGGACAGGGCATGGTTGCCGAATGCTTCGGTCTGTCACAGTTGAAAGGCTACTGCAGCGGCGGCACGATCCATATCATCATCAACAATCAGATCGGCTTCACGACCCTGCCCCAGTACAGCCGCTCCAGTCCCTATCCGTCGGACGTGGCCAAGGGGGTGCAGGCGCCTATCTTCCATGTCAATGGGGATGATCCGGAGGCGGTGGTCCATGTTGCCCGCATCGCTACTGAATTTCGCCAGCAGTTCATGGCCGACGTGGTCATCGACATGATTTGCTATCGCCGCTACGGGCACAACGAGGCTGATGAGCCTGGATTTACACAACCAACTATGTACAAGAGCATCGCCACCCATCCCACGACCCGACAAATCTATGTGCGCAAGCTGGAAGACGGGGCCCTGCTGCAAAGCGGTGAGGCCGGGGCCATGGTCACGCATTGCCGGACCCACCTGGAGGAGGCGTTCGAGGCGTCCGCCAGCTACTGGCCTAACAAGGCTGACTGGCTGGAAGGCATCTGGACCGGTCTGGTAGCCGCGACGGGTGAGGAGGAATTGCGCCAGGACGCAACCGATGTACCCGTGGAACTGCTGCAGGAGGTGGGACGGGCCATTTTCACGCCGCCCTCCGGTTTTGTCACCAATCCCAAGATCCTACGCCAGTTTGAAAGCAAGCGGCATATGATGGAAACTGGTCGTGGTATCGATTGGGCCACCGCCGAAGCCTTGGCGTTCGGCACGCTGCTGGTGGAAGGAACGCCGGTGCGGCTGTCCGGCCAGGACAGCGGACGCGGGACCTTCTCGCAGCGGCATGCAGTCCTGGTGGACCAGGAGAATGAATCCGCATATGTGCCTCTGAACCATGTTCGCGAGGGCCAGGCCCTGTTCGAAGTCATTGACAGTCCCTTGTCGGAGGAGTCGGTGCTTGGCTTTGAATACGGCTACTCGCTTGCAATGCCGATGGCCCTGGTGGTCTGGGAAGCGCAGTTTGGCGACTTTGCCAATGGCGCACAGGTGATTTTCGACCAGTTCATCGCCTCGGGTGAATCGAAATGGCTGCGGCTGTCGGGCCTGACCGTATTCCTGCCGCATGGCTTCGAAGGTCAAGGGCCGGAGCACTCCTCCGGACGGCCGGAGCGTTACCTGCAATTGGCTGCGGAAGACAACATTCAGATCTGCATTCCGACCACGCCAGCCAACCTCTTTCATTTGCTACGGCGGCAGGTACAGCGCAATTTCCGCAA
>CAZUWH010000001.1:130055-132244 GCA_964624075.1 uncultured Rhodobacterales bacterium | reverse complement strand
CAAGCCCTTGATCGTGTTCACACCCAAATCACTGTTGCGACACAAGGCATGCGTGTCGCCTCTGGCGGCCTTCGGGCCGGCTTCACGGTTTCATCGGGTGCTGGACGATGATGCCGTGCTGGTGTCCCCTGATCTGGTGCGTCGGGTGGTATTGTGCAGCGGCAAGGTCTACTACGATCTGGCACAGCGACGGACGGAATTGGGTTTGCAGGATGTGGCGATCGTCCGCATCGAACAGCCCTACCCCTGGCCCAAGGTCAGCGTGAAGGCCAAGCTTGCCAAGTATCCCAACGCTGAACTGGCCTGGTGCCAAGAGGAACCAGCCAACCAGGGGGCTTTCGTTCATGTGGATCGGCGCCTGCAATACCTGCTTGAGGAGCTGGGACGTCGTCAGCGGTGGCCGATCTATGCCGGCCGCAAGGCCTCGGCCTCGCCGGCGACAGGGCTGTTGCGCCGTCACCTGGAAGAGCAGGCCTTGCTAGTGGAGCAGGCTTTGCGCTGGGATGCGGCGGAGATCACCCAGCCGTTCCGGCGCATGACCGAGCTTGGGGCGATGACGATTCCAGTCTGAAGCTTTTCTTGCCACTGTGTAACGCTTCGCATGCCGAGGATGCCATGTCCATCGAAGTCAGAGTTCCTCCCGTGGGCGAGTCCGTGACCGAGGCCACGGTGGTCAGGTGGTTCAAGACGGTGGGGGAAACGGTTACCGCCGATGAACCTCTCGTCGAACTGGAAACCGACAAGGTCACGGTCGAAGTTCTTGCGCCGGTGGCCGGCACCTTGCTCGAAGTCATCGCCGTTGCCGGCAAGATTGTTGCTGTCGGAGCTGTCCTGGGGGTGATCGCCACCATCGGGGTGAATACAGGAGCACCGGTGCCCCTCCCCTCTCCGCCGTTGCCCGGTCCTCTTTCAACACCGCCGTTGTCTCCTCTTGCTGAGCATCTATCGCCTGCCGTGCGCCGGATGGTGACAGAGCAGAATTTGACCCCGTCTGTCATTCCCGCCACCGGCCGGGGGGGACGGCTGACCAAGGAAGACGTGATCACCTTCCAGGAGACTCGCCTGTCAACGATGCCTGCGGATTCTGTGACAGCGGCGCCTGCCCCTTTGCCCGCGGCTCCTGCCGCCGGACGTGGTGAGGAACGGGTGCGCATGACCCGCCTGCGCCAGCGGATTGCTGCCCGTTTGAAGGAGGCCCAGAATGCCGCCGCCATGCTGACCACGTTCAATGAAGTGGACATGACGGCCGTGATAACCCTCCGTGACCGTCATCGCGAGGGGTTCGAGAAGAAATATGCGGTCCGACTCGGTTTCATGTCGTTCTTCACCAAGGCATGCGTGGCGGCCCTGAAGGCGTTCCCAGCCGTCAATGCCGAAATCGATGGCGAGGAGATCGTCTACAAGAACTATTGTCATATCGGGGTAGCCGTCGGTACGGCCCAGGGCCTGGTGGTCCCGGTGGTACGGGATGCTGATTGCAAGTCTTTCGCGGCGATTGAGGCTGAAATCACCGCGCTGGGGCATCTGGGCCATGCAGGCAGGCTAACGGTGGCGGACTTGAGCGGGGGAACCTTCACCATCACCAACGGCGGAATCTATGGCTCACTGATGAGCACACCGATTCTGAACCCGCCGCAGTCCGGCATTCTCGGCATGCACAAGATCCAGCAGCGGCCTGTCGTTCTGGCAGACGGCTCGGTTGCGGCACGGCCAATGATGTATGTCGCCCTGTCCTATGACCACCGCATTATCGACGGTCGCGAGGCCGTCTCGTTCCTGATCCAGGTCAAGGAGTGTCTCGAGGACCCGGCAAGGTTGCTTCTTGAAGTATAGTAGGTATTACAAAATGATTGAATACGTCAGGAATACGCTGGCTTTCGGCTTCACACCATGGGGCGACCCTAGCCAGAAAGGTGCTCACCCAGACTGAAGAAACCCCTGTGGAGAAGAATCAGGTTCCGCGCCCCGTCATTGAGACGACAATATCTCTCTGAGCGTACGGCCCATGCCACTTCTGGGTCTGAAGGAGGCACCCGACCAGGGGTGGTGTGGATCTGTCGTTCCGGCGTTTGGAACAACGCAAACTTCCGTGGTGCCAAAATCTGAGGCAGGCTGACTTCACTGGCTCCAGCCTGCGCAACGTCAACTTCATAGAGGCCGACCTGCGGGGGGGGGGGGGGGGGGGGGGG
>CAZUWH010000001.1:44173-130045 GCA_964624075.1 uncultured Rhodobacterales bacterium | reverse complement strand
GCGCAAGGCAGTCAGCTCCATTACACTCGGCTTTGACGCAATGACAACGTTTCCGGATGGAGTTTTTTAGAGCGGGATGATTTCAGAACGACCGTCATACCCGCCTGTGCGGGAGCAGCAGATTTCGAGTTTTTCAGGATATTTCGATCGGGGTAGGCAGCAGAAACCCGGTTTCCTTGCCTGGCAGCCGGGGGCCACGCCCCGGACCTGTGCAAGCGGGCCCTTATATATATAATATATAATATCCACGGAAGCTGTCAATGACGGGGCACGCGCCAGCGCGGGTTGGCGCCAAGGTGGCTGATGGTTTGGTAAAGCCACGGAAACAACGGTTTGCCTTTGCCGCGGCCGCGGTAGGCATGTGTACATGTTTTGTGCTCATGTGTATGTTCGGAAAAGCCGAGACACAGAAGGCTAAAAATGACCAGACTCCCTGCTAGGGTGCCCCCTCCCAGAATCAAGCCATGCAGCAACGGATTTCTGTAAACCCAGTGCAGGATACCGGACTGAAAATAGATCGCAACCCATATGGCAACCAGAAAGCCAGCCGCCCCTAGAAACGCAAAGACATTGGCAGCCGATTCGTTGCGGATGCAAAAGGCTCGGAGACTCCTGCACACTTCACTCATCCGTCTCTCCCCTGATGTCCTGGTGACAATTGCATAATGCCTGTTGTTTCCTGCTGCTCCGGTACGCTGCTCCCTGACATTTGACATACCATTTTTATCGCTGACACACCTTAATTTCGCCTACCCACGAGCCTAGGCTCATTCTTTCATGGCAGCAGGTGCTTCGTCAACATGGTAACGCATGACAGATTTACAATAAAAGCATATCTTGCACCGCAAGATAAATGTTTCTCGATTTATCGCGTTGCAGCCATGACAGGCCTCCATCGACAGGGAGAGAAGACTCACTCGATAGTGTGAGCCGACCCTTTACCTGTGCCAGTGCCCCTTCATGGCGGGAAAAGTGGGGTATTGCCTTTCTCCGCCCTGGGAAAGAACATCGGCAAGATGAAGAGAGAGTAGACCAGGCCAGAAGAACAGGACGCAATCACGACTCGGGAGATGGTCCCGAGACCACCAGAACGCCCTGACGGCGGAGGATCCACACCCCCAGAGCGGCGGACAGCCCAAACAACACAATGCTCAGGCCGATGCGGAAAATCGGATCAACCTGGATGCCACTGCCTAGGAAGGCAAAAATCACCGTTTGTGGCACGTAGCCCAGCGCCGAACCAGCGATGAAGGCCGAGGCCTGAATGCCGGACACGCCTCCTGCCAGATTGGTCAGAAGATTGCTGCCGACCGGTAAGAGCCGAATCAACAGTGTCATGATAAACGGATTGCCCCGGAGGAAGGCGTCGAGGCGGCGAATCCGGTCAGGAAAACGGGCTAGCACCACCGATCGCCCTAGCAGCCGGGCATAGCCGAAACTGCCAAGACATCCTCCAACCGACGCCAGCATGGCAAGCCAGCCCCCTTCAAGAAAGCCGAAAGCATAGCCGCCGAGGAAACAGATCACCTGACGTGGCAGACCGAGGGCCGTGAACAAGGCGCCCGCAGCCACGAACAACGCCTCGCCAGCCAGACCGTTGCCCTTGATTCTGGTGTCGATCCAGACGGTGTCGAGCACCTGGTCAAAACCCGTCACCTTGACGAGCCACCCAACCGCGGCCAGCGTGATGAGCAGGAGCAGACCGCGCAGGGGAAGATTCAGGTCGGTGGAGCGCATGGGGGATCGCTTTCACAGGACATCACTGTGGGTCGGCAGTTGCGCCGTTGCAGCCACATTACCCCGATCAGGTCGAACAGACCCACCCACAGCCGGTCCAGAGTGCCATAGTGGGAACGACCGCTGACGCGGGGCCGGTGGTTGACAGGCAGCGAAACCACTTGACCACCGGCGCGGATCATCAAGGCCGGCAGATAGCGGTGCATGTGGTCGAAGCACGGGAAGTCAAGGAAAACGCTCCGCGCGAAGATCTTGAGGCCGCACCCGGTATCGGGCGTATCATCCTTAAGCAGAGCGGCCCGCAAACGGTTGGCCAAACGGGAGGCGACCTGTTTGCGCCAACTGTCACGGCGCGCCGTCCGCCAGCCGACCACCATGGTCCGCGCTGTCGGGTTCGTGCCCTGTGCCCGTGCAAACAGGGTTGGAATATCGGCAGGATCGTTCTGCCCGTCCCCATCCAGGGTGGCAATCCACGCCGCCCGGGCTACCCGAATACCCGTCACGATGGCCTGGCTCTGGCCACAGCGCCGCCGGTGACGGAGCACCGTAAGGCGTGGATAATAGCGCTGGGCTTCAGCCAGACGGGCAGGCGTGGCATCTGTGGAACCGTCGTCCACATAGATCACCTCGAACATCACGCGCGCGCCCAGCGCCTGATGAATCTCCTCGATCAGGGGCAGGATGTTGCCCGCCTCGTTCCGGACCGGCACCACGACGGCCAGATCAGGTAACGGGAAGGGCGGATCGGAACCCGGTGGCAAATCGATTGTCATGCAAAGGGCCGGCATTCAGACTGTGGAAGAACTCTTTTAACGTTCCTCCGCTCTATTCTCAAACCTAATCATTGGACCGGGGGCTGTTCCGTTGTTGCCACGGCACTGGATATCGGGCAAGGGCTTCAGGCATCATGCCGGTCGGCCACGGGACAGACGCATCGTTCTGCCCCCGTATCCGTGGGAAAAGGAGAAGGCGCATGAGCGGTCAATCCAAATTTGCAGTCGTACTGTCCGGCTGTGGTGTGTTTGATGGCACCGAGATTCATGAGGCGGTGCTGACATTGCTTGCCATCGACCGACAGGGCGGCACCTGCCAGTGTTTCGCTCCCGACATCTTTCAGACCCATGTCATCAATCATCTGACCAGCCAGGAGATGCCGGAAAGCCGCAATGTCCTGGTCGAATCGGCGCGCATCGCCCGCGGCAACGTCAAGGATCTGCGCGACTACAAGGCGGCAGACCATGATGGGCTGATCTTCCCGGGCGGATTTGGCGCGGCGAAAAACCTGTCCAGCGTGGCCTTCGACGGCGCGGCGTGCAAGGTCAACACCGAGGTCGAGCGAGCCATCCGGGAAACCAGGGCGGCCGGCAAGCCCATTGGCGCCTTGTGCATCTCGCCCACCCTGCTGGCCAGGGTCCTGGGAGAAGTCGCGGTTACCATCGGCCAGGACCCCAGCTTTGCTGCCGTGGTCGAGAGGATGGGCGCACGCCACCAGGACACCCGTCATGGCGAAGTCTGCGTCGATGCCAGGGCCAAGGTGGTGACGACGCCTTGCTACATGCTGGAATCAACCATCGACCAGATTGCCACCGGTGCCGAGAACGTCGTCAAGGCCATGATGACCCTGAACCGGGAAGCATGACGGCAGATCACCGTCTGTCACCGGCCTTGTCGTCAATCCGGTAATCCGCCCGGCTGTTTGGAGTCTCCCACACCGAAACCGATACCAGCATAGCGAGGCCGTCACTGCGGAAAGCCACGGCCGGCGCTAGTCGCTCGAACCAGTGACGCGCCAGTCGCTCGGCGGTCGGCTGAAAGGGCACCACGTACAGGCGGGTACCCAGCCGGCATTCGGTGGTAGAACAGAACCCCTGTTCCTGTACGACTGTCGCCAGCGACTGACGCCAGACACCCGACAGCTGGCCCAGGGGTGCCAGAAGGGTGAGGAGTGCCTCGTCCGCCAGAGCGACGATGAGACCGTGATCGCAGGGCACGTCGATGATATTCAGCATTTCCCCTTTCAGGAAGCCGAAGTCCAGGACCATGTCGGTTTGTTCCCCGCTCTCGTGCAGTCCCACCGCGGCACAAGTTGCCTCGATGGCATAACGATGCCCATGCAGATGGCAGCACTTGGACCCATGGGTCATGACGCGATGACCGGCATCGATCTCGATGCGGCGGGTGACGGTATAGGTCATGACACCGTCTCACGGCAGGCCAAGGAGCTTGTGCGTCTGGAGCGACAAGCGCCAACGGGGATGAGCGAGGCAATAGCGCACGGCGGCCACGATATTATATTCCCGGTCTGGTCCATCCCTTGGTTGAAGGAAGAAATGATAGAACCCTAGACTGCTGAACCGGGCCGGGTCCAGATTTTCCTGCGGAAATACCAGTTTCAGCTCATTGCCCTCGGTCAGGACCAGGGGAACGCCGGCCTTAGGGCTGACGCACACCCAGTCAAGACCAGGGGGCAGCGGTCGGGTGCCGTTGGTTTCCACCGCTACGGCAAAACCACGCCCCCGCAACGCGGCGATCAACGCTGCATCGAGCTGCAGGAGCGGCTCTCCCCCTGTACAGACGACGTAAGGTGTGCTACCGGTTCCCGGCCAGCGGTCGACAATGGCGGCAGTCAGGTGGTCAGCCTCCGGATAGCGGCCACCGCCCGGGCCATCGGTACCGAAAAAATCGGTATCGCAGAACCGGCACAGGGCGTCCGCCCGGTCTTGTTCGCGACCGTTCCACAGATTGCAGCCGGAAAAGCGGCAGAAAACAGCCGCGCGACCGGTCTGGGCGCCCTCCCCTTGCAGCGTGTAGACGATTTCTTTGATACTGTAGGTCATGAACGGGGCGTGTAAAGGACATCGTCTGTCGCCACAGCCTCCTGATAACCAAGCTGGCGCAAGCGGTCTTCCAGGTGAGGCGGTACCGGTGCGGAAGCCGTAATGGGCGGCCGTCGGGGATACAGCGGCACTGCGATGGATCGGGCATGGAGATGCAAGGGCTCGCGGCCGCCGCTGCCATAAACGGCATCGCCCAGAACTGGACATCCCAGAGCGGCACAATGCACCCGAATCTGATGGGTGCGACCGGTGCGTGGATGAAGTGCAAGCCACGTCAGACCGCCGCGGCGTGCAACCACCCGATAGTCAGTGATGGCTGTCTGTCCTACGGTCGTATCCACCTTCATCTGCCAGCGTGACTTGTGCAGGGAAACTTTGGCAAGCGGCAGGTCGATGGTTCCAACGGCATCGTCCGGTTCGCCCTGCACCACCGCCCAGTAGGTCTTTTCCACCCGACGCGCGATGAAAAGCTGACCCAGCCGCCGCAGCGCCCGGCGGTGGCGGCCCAGTACCAGGCAGCCGCTAGTATCGCGATCGAGCCGATGGGCCAGGCCCGGCCTCGTGGGCAGGCCAAATCGCAGGCTGTCAAGACCATGTTCCAGGGTGATCTCCCCGCTCGGTCCGGCATGCACCGGCATGCCGGCCGGCTTGTTGAGAATCAGCATCATGGCATCGCGATACAACACGCGTCCAGCTAGACCAGAATCGTTTGCTCCCTCGCAGAAAGGCATGGTCATATCCTGTCCTGGCGGGAGCTGTCTGGGCAATTCGTAGAACGATTCCCGCTCCAGGACTCGCGGGATCCCGGTTGTCTCACGGCTGACGCTCTCCGATACGACGGTGGGTCACTACCAACAGAATTTTGCGCCGTTCCACCAGCGTCAGCGCTCCCCACACAGTGATTTCATGCAAGGTGCGGTAGCAGCCTTTGCACCATCCCTTGTCTTCGTCCATGACACATACACCGACACATGGCGACAGGCTGCCGGGATTCCTTTTGTTCCGAAACGGTACGATCATCGCTTCCCGGCTCCCTCACCTGATCCAGCCCCGTTGTCGCGCTCTCCTGACAACCCTGTCGAACCGGGCGGCAACTTGCGGATAACGGCGTTTCAGAAGGTACAATCGTACTCGCACCCATGGGGATTCGTTGGCGAGAATGGTGCCGCCAATAGCCAGAAACAACACCCCTTGTAATACCGGCAATACCAGTCCCAACACGCCCAGCCCGACCAGCCCCCATCCCGCTGCCAGCATTGCCCACCGCCGCATGCGGACACCGCCAGGAGCCCCTCTCGCCCTCTCCCTTAGAGCGGAGAGAGGGCTCTTGGAAGTGTCCATAGGCAAGCCTCTATTCTAATCCCGCAACTGGTTCTACATTCAAGCGGATGCCCCCTACCCGTCCCTCTCCCATCGAGAGGGACGGGTAGGGGGAGGAGCAGGGAAATCGTAAGAGACATGATTCTGGTGCCCTGAACGCCAACTACGGAACACGAAGGCCATCATTCACAGGCAAATACGCCTCCCCAACCCCTTCAGGGTGAAAGCATCGTTCCAGGCAAGACAGTCTCCCTTTCAATCTGCTGCCGTCGGCTCTTCCATCATTTCGTGCCGCGCCTGGTGCTCGCGCATACCTTTGAACAACGACCACAGGATGATTCCCGCTCCGATCATCAGCGCCAGGATCATAATGGCAAAGCTCACATCCCTGAGAAACGTCACCGTTTCTGAGGTAAAAGGTGCAATCAATGCCAGCTCTGCCATGTAGACTGGTACCACGAAAGCGCGACTCACCAGTATCATCACCATGATCACACCCATGACGACCTTGATCATGTAAGGCTTGACATAGGTGGTGCCAATGGCACCAAGCTGGATGCCAAACAGCGACCCTGCGAGAATGATCATGGCCAGACGGATATCGACATAGCCGCTCCAGGCGAACTTGATCGTGCCGCCGAGTCCCATGACAAAAGCGACAACCAGCTCCGTGGCAGAAGCCATCAGACTGGGCAGGCCCAGCAGATAGATCATCGACGGCACGCCGATGAACCCTCCCACGGCAATGGTGGCAGCCAGCATGCCGGTCGCAAAACCCATGGGAATTGTGACCAGGAAAGAGACGTGCGCCTTGATGCTTTTCAGATAGATCATCGTACCGGGGATGTTGATGGACTGGACCCACAGGGCCAGCCGTCCCGCTTTTTCTTCGACATGGGTCATGCCCATGCGATGCGTTCTGTAGACGTCATACAGGACATACCCGCCGATAATAGCAAGCACTATGACGAAAGCCACGCTGACGTACAGGTTGGAACCGGCGTCACCGAAGCTTTTCTTGATCATTTCCTGGATATGGACACCATACAGCACCCCCGCTTCTGCCGAAACCCCCATGATGAGACCAAGCTTGAGATCCACCTGTCCATACTTAGCGCGCTTGATGGCCCCAACCATGGCCTTGGGGAACTTGTGGCACATGTTGCTAGCCACGGCGATGATTCCCGGCACGCCCATGCTCATCATGGCCGGTGTCAGAACAAAGGCCCCTCCCGAACCGATGAAACCGCTCACCAAGCCGCCTACGAAACCGACAAGAAAAAGATAGATGATGTTGGTTGACCCAAGCATATAGGGAAGCGTGTCAGCAAAGCTCGTCACCGAATCCACAGTCTTATCCTTCCGTGCAAGAAAGTTGTTTTGCGGTTGCTGTCAATGACTGTCGCCGGGGCGGTCATTTCCTGGCTTTGACGCCCAACACATCCCAGAAGTTGCTCGTAAATATTCCATGCACAAACGAGAAGACGAAGGCAATTGTAATCGGAATGATGAATGACCACCCTCCTCTTCCGGACAGATCAAGAAGCTCGCGTTCATATCTGAAAAGAAGCAGGTAGAGAATCAGACTCGTCACGCCAAGCCCAATGGTCGTGACAATCTGCAATCCTGTAGGCCGATGACCATCAGCCTCGTTTTCTTTTGCCATCCCCTGTTTCTCCTCCCTGGCGTTGTCTGTGGCACGAAACGAAAGTCCCCCTCTCCCCCGAGACGGCAGGCGTGGGAATCATCAAAACCACCCTTGCCGCGTCACAGAGACACGGCCATTTCTTCCACCGACTTGGGAAAACGATCTCTTGTACCTTATGTCACCCTCCGGCTGTGCGTCAAGCATACGGTAGACTGGGGAGGGGAAGACTCCCTCCCCCTGAAGGGGGGGCCTGCCTCCTCGGGGGAGAAAGGTTTAGGGGTGAAGCCTGTTAAGGCTAAGGCGACTTAGAATAGATTCCATACTGAGAACTGAGAATTGCTGCACATTGGCATAGGTATACTATTGAGCAGAGGGACACCGTCTTATGACGGTCATGACCGTCAGGGATCTCCAGAGGCCAAACGAAAACGCCCCGCGATAAGTCGCGGGGCGTTCCCGAACGGGAGGCTATTGGGGGATGAGAGGGGGATGCCTCCACGTTAAGAGCACATTTGGTTCCGTCTTCCTTACGACCCGACCGATGGGCTAAGCACTAGCTCTACAGACTCAAACGACCAGCCGTTCTGAACGTCCAAGCTCTAGATACTCCGAAAAACCCGGCGCAAGCAGGTATCCACAACGTACCAGACCGGCATAGATTCCCCCCCCCCCGCCTGCGCGCAGACAAGTCTTCACAGGAATGACGAAGACGAAATTTAATAATCAAAGACGTCTGTTGAACGGGGCCTTATAGAGCCACCCACCACCCACACTCGCCCACCTCTTGCCTGTGCGGTACACGAGCGCGGCGCTTCACCATCCTTACAGGACCCTTGCTCTTCCGGGATGTCTATCCATGCCTTCTCCGTAAGATGTAATTCCATCTGTCCGGATTTGCAAGAGAAATATTTATGTTCTTTGTAAGCAGATATATTTATATTATACTTTTGTTTGCTATAATATTCTGTATTGCTTTTATATGATTTGGGAGGGGTCGCCGAAGCCAGACAACGGGATTCCAGGATACCGACCGGCGCACCCGGGGCGTGATATCTATACACCTTGATTGCGCTTACAGGCGTGATACCAATAATCGTAATACGGAGTCCTGAAAATTTCCGGACTCCGAGCTCGCAACGTGAGCCGGCACCCCTGCACCGAAAGCCAGGCACGCAAGTGCCCGGCGACTGAGGGAGCCTTGATCGGTCACGATCAAGGCTCAAAGGTATGAGTCATCATTCCGGCCAGCGGCGGTGAATCCACAACCATTGTTCAGGCGTGTCACGGATCCACGTCTCGATGAAGGCGTTGACGCGCCGCATTGTCTCAACCACGTCGGCTTGACGATCACCGGTTGCGGGTAGCGTCAACGGCGGCTGAATCACGAACCGGAAGCGGGCGCCACCCAGTCGAATCACCCGGCTTGGCACGACAGGACAGCCATAGCGGTAGGCGAATTGGGCCAAGGCGGGTGCGATCATGGCTTCTCGGCCCAGGAAGGGAATCTGGATCCCATCGCTCATCTTCTGATCAACCAGAATGCCCAGATGGCCCCCCCGTTGCAGAATCTTCAGGGCCTCCCGTGCGCCCCCGCTTCCCTTGGCCAGCAGATGCGCACCACCAGCCCCATGGATCCTGCGGTAGAGGGGCCTGACCAGCGGGTTATTTGGGGCCCGGTAGAAGACTGCGAGTGGTAGACCATAACGTGGACCAAGCACGGTTGCCACCTCCCAGTTGCCGAGATGCGCGGAAAAGACAATGCCCGGCTGTCCATCATCGCGCAAGGTGGCAATGATATCGGGCCGGTCCACCTGAACCCGGTCCGGGTCGCGTATCAAGGTAGCGATATGGGGAAGTTCGCCGATCGTACGGCCCAGATTGTCCCACATGCGGCAGACGATTGTTTCGATCTCGACGGCGGGCTTGTCAGGAAAAACGGCTTTCAGATTGCGCCGGGCCACTTGCGATACTTCAAGCTGGGGTCCGATCAGGCGCAGCAGCGTGCCGCCCAGCCACGACGCGACCTCCACCGGCAGGACACGAAACAAGCCAAAGGCCAAAAGAGCGGCGCCCGCCTCGAAACAATGGACGATCCACCTGCCTTTTTGCATCCATTCTTTCCCTTCCCGGTTCTCGTCGGTGCGTCATTATCCCTTTGAGCCTTGATCGTGACTTCCCCCAGTCGCCGCCGGCAGGCCCGCATCCGCGGCCCTTGGCTTTTGCGCCGTTCGGCGCACCGCGGCGGTCCCCAAGTCAAGACTTGTACCCATGGGTATTATACGGTTTCCGGAAAATCTCCGGACTCCGTATTACGCGTTGTGGAAGCGGTTGCCAATTGTCTGGTTCACATTGCCCTACACGGCTGAGGGTCATGCTCTCCAGGACAAAGCGCAAAGACAGGGAGAATCAGGGCCGACACAGGACAGAGGCTTACCTGATGCCCCGTCCCGTGCCATCATTTTGTCTGGTCAGTCGCACCGATTCCCATAACCATAGTAAAAAGAATGAACCCAACCACCCCCGACACACCTTCTCGTTAGAACTTACCAAACCCTTCAGACAGAGAGAGGTGGCTGTTGCCGTGTTTCCTGGCTGCCGCAACGGCCATCGGTTCTCCACTCCTAGTCATACGGTATTCGGATACAACCATCGCTTTTACGAACGAGGTAGGGGCCCACGTGCTTAGCTTCCTATGCGGCCCCGAAGCGGATGGACAATGCCTGCGCGAGCGGCTTCTGCCCCTGCCAGATCCCCTGACTGCCTAGCTTCTCGGTTTGATCCTGATGGCCAACGGTGGACAGGTGCGTGATTTTCTCGCGTGGCTTCCCTTGTCACCGACTTACCAGACATGGTGTCATCTATCCATCGGACCCTTCGATAATGAGAACGGAGCCTGTGACCTGATCACCTGGTGCGAAACCGCATCGACACCCGAAAGGCGCACCCATGGTACAACAAACAGGGAGAAGCAATCAACTCTGCCAAGGCTGAACTTGTTGCGAGCGTATGGCATGCTCTTAACACGCCACTGAACGCCATCATTAGCACTGTGCCAGCAGGTCTTCGGGCTCTTGGGCAATGAAAAATACTCGGAATACACTCGCGACATTCACGACAGCGGCTGTTATCTGTTGCACCTCATCAACGATCTGCTTGACATGATATGGATCGAAACGGGCTGCTATGAATTGAATCGCCGCATGACCGACGCTGTCTTGTTCAAGGTCAGCGCGACCGATAGCGGCGAAGACATCGCCGCTGAAGATCTGGAACGAATCCAGCGCCCTTTTAAACGGGGCCGCAACATCATGCTGACTGAGAATGGCAGCCTCAGACTAGGGCTACCACTGGCACGCCATCTGGTCGAACTGCATGGTGGCACGTTGCGAATCGACAGCACACCCCCGGCGCTGACACCCGCATCACGTTCCAGATGCCGCGTATCCCTGTGCACGGGGCGGAAACCTGAGCGCACTGAAACAACATTCTTTCGTGCCATCAGAACTCCATGGTGGCAGAGACACAAGGTGTCTTCACCCTCTGGTGTGCGCTTTTTCTTCAAAAGACATCATCGTGTTTTCCCATCAAATGGTTTTTATGATGGGGAACCATCTTTTTCAATTGCAATTTACTATGATAATTTTAATTTAAAGGGTATACAGTTGATACTGTGTCTGTAATCTGCTTTATTAAAGCAATAAATCATTCAAAGTGGCTATACGTCAGTCTTATTATAGCTTTAAAGTTGTTTAAACTTTCATCTGCACACAAGATGTCCGGACCTGCCTGGAGCAGAATTGTGCTGTGTGGTTGCACACTGCTTTGATATGCTCTCTATAAGCGGGCCTCTGTCGTGATCATTCCAGCGATTGACTGAAACAAGGTCGATGACAGCATCATCTTCACCTATGTTTTCATGTGGGAACATGACACGGTAGAAGAAGATTTGTACAAGCACGAAGGCCGTGCCGGTACTGCGCTGGGCTACGTGAGCTTCTTGAATCATTCCTATGCACCGAGCTTCCCTATACACTGAACTTCGATTTCATCCGCCACGGAGAGCTGACCATTGACTACTAGATGACCCTGTGGTTCACCCCTTTCGGTCAGGACAACTGATTCCGCAGCCTTGCGGGTGGCTTCGACGGCAGCGGTGACGGTCATGACCTGCCCGGCAGCAGCAGCACGTGCGTCACTGAGTGCCGCAAGACGGCCCTTCTGCCGTAGACGGATAGCGGCCGGGGTTGGTGCCGCAGCACTGCTGACATGCAAGCGCCATCCTGTCGCCACAGGTTGAAGCGAGCAGGTCATCCCCCAGAGCGGCGGCCGGGGCTATCTCCAGACCCGGTGGCACGACGATAGCATCGAGAATGGCAGGGGCCCCCAGGCCTCCAAACGGGGCCGCTCCCAGCTAACAGGTCGCGCAGCGTCTCGGCTTCGGCAGCCAGCCTGGCATGCATGGTCTCCGCCGCTGTGCATGGCCTGTACGTGTGTCCTCTCGTAGGCGACGCGGGTGTCGTCACGATGGATCAAGGGTCGCCTCGACAGCCTGACGGGCAGCCTCGGCTGTCGCTTCGGCCAGGATCAGGCGGTTCATGCGCCGCCTTCAGCGTTGCCTGCCGGTACGACCGCCGCGGCGCATATGGGCATGGGGTCTGCTTCAGTTCGCCGGCGGCGCGATCCGCAAGGCGTTGCAGACGGGTCTGCAGTTCTTCCACACGGGGCGGGCTAAGGCGGTCCGACCGGCATCGATGGTGGGCAACTTATTCGGTCAGGTGGACCATTTAGCCTCGACCGCGGCAAGGGCCGTGCCGACTGTCCGCAGGGTGGTCATAGCCTGTTCATGGGCGGCCGCTTCGTTGGCACGCTCGGTTTCCAGGGCATGGCGTTCCGTCGTCAGCCAGGTGAACGCCCGCCCGGCATCGGCAAGGCGAACATTCTCGCGTTCCAGATCGTCGGTAATCTGGACGAGAGTCTTTTCCGCCTCGCGGCGGGCCGTGACGAGACGGGCCGCTTCCGAGTCCAACAACTCTCGTGCCAGAAGCAGCCGCTGCAACCGCTCGGCCTCGGCCTGTCGCAGGCCCGGTAGGAAGAGCGGCCGCGTCAGCCCGGGCCGTGGCGGTAGTCGTTAATTCGGTGACACGCGCTTCGGCTGCCGCCAGACGGTTACGATTCTCATCCAGAGACTACAGGGCAGCGATCCACTGCATGTGGAGAATGACGGCTTTGATGGTGCGAATCTGGTCAGACAGCGTGCGGTAACGCGCCGGCTGCCGAGCCTGTTTGCGCAGATTCTGTCGCTGTCTCTCGAAGGCGGAAAGCACATCTTCCACCCGTTCCAGATTGGCCTCGGCACTTCTCAGGCGGGCCCCGGCCTCGTGGCGACGGCCGAGCAGACCGCCGATTCTGGCCGCTTCCTCCAGCAGCGAGCGGCGCCCCGACGGCTTGGCGTTGATCAGAAAGCCGATGCGGTCTTGGCCAACCAGGGCCGTGGAGCGGGCCCCGGTGGCGGCATCGGAAAACAGGAGCTGGACGTCGCGGGCCCGCACATCCCGGCCGTTGACCCGATAGATCGACCCGGCACCGCGCTCGATGCGGCGGGTCACTCCCAGTTCGGCAGCTTCGTTGAACAGAACGGGCGCGGTATGGGCATAGTTGTCCAACACCATGGTCACCTCGGCTGGGTTGTATGCCGGACGGGAGGTCGTGCCGCCAAAGATGACACCATCCATCTCCCCGCCGCGCATCTGCCTGGCGGATGTTTCACCCATGACCCACCGCAGAGCCTCGATCAGATTGGACTTGCCACAACTGTTGGGACAAACGATACTGGTCAGTCCGGATTCGATCCGAAGCTCGGTCGGGTCGGCGAGTAACTTGAATCCGGACAGGCGGAGTCGCGTGAACCAGATCACTGGCGTGCCGCAGACATCACGGAAGGTATGACAAAGATCCGCTTTTCCCTGGCTGAAAGCCTCTGCCTTACGGCATGCTATCTGAAGATTCACGGCCACCCCGGGCACACGCCGAAAGGCGGACCTCCACACCACCAGCCGGAGAATCGATTCCGTTGGTCTGCCTACCCCGAACCGCGCGCCTCACTGCGAGGACTGCGGCAGGGCTGCCTCGACCAGGGAGACCAGAACCTCATAGGAAACGATACCGACATGGGTCTTGTTCCCGATGACAAAGCTGGGGGTTGCCTTTATGCCGTACTTATCCCGGGCCTCGTTCCTCATGGCGGTCAGGCCGGTCAGCAGGGTGGCATTGCCCAGACATTGATCCACTTCCTCTTCACTCATCCCGCCCAACCTGGCCAGGCTGGCAAGCAACTGGCGCGGTTTGGCTGCCTTGGACCATGTCTTCTGGCTGCCGAACAAGGCATCAAGGAAGCGGAAATACATGTCATAAGGTGCACAACGGGCCAGCATCGCCGCCGCAGTGGCAACACGTTCAAGAGGAAAATCGCGATAGATGAACTTCACCTTCCCCGTATCAATGTAATGGGTCTTGAACCTTGGCAGGATTCGCGTGTGGAATTCAGCGCAGTGGGGGCAGGTCAGCGAAGAATAGCCGATTACCGTTACAGGCGCATCCGCCCTTCCCATGAAACGGTCCGCAAGCAGATGGGATTCGGACGCCGCAGAGACTGCCCTCACCGGGCTTTCATCGGAAACAGTTTCCTGGGCGGTACAGACCGGGGCAAGGAGAGTCATGGCCAAACCGCCCTGTGCCAAGAGACGCAGTAATGTCTGCATACAGACCCTCCCTCCTTACATATGGACGAAATCTAACCCCCTCCTCCCTCCTGCAAAATGGAAGGCTCGCAGTAGGCGCGACGGGAGAGGTGGGTCTTCCCCGTTAAAACACATGCTTGCACCGTTGCGCCTTGATCGTGACCGATCAAGGCCCCCCCCCCAGGCGCCAAGCTGGCCGCAGCGGTCCCATAAGCGCAAGCCAGGATTTACGCTCACGGGCACTACCTACCCCGACCGCTTCTGGACCCGTTCAACGGCGCCAGACGCGGGGAGACCTTCCCATACCCCTTTGCATTCTTTCAGGCCACGATTGCTACTCGACCCGGACCCATCCTTTCATCCGATTGTGGTCGAGACCGCAATATTCGCTGCACTGCATAGCATAATATCCTCTTGTCGTAGGAGTCAAAGACATGACCGCTGCCCGGCCCGGGACCAGCAACAGATCCGCTCCGGCGAGCGGGAAATTGAAACCGTGCACGCCATCGACCGTTGCTACGTGCAGACGGTAGGCGTGCCCCGCCTCCAGTTCCAGCACAGGCATGAAGCGGAACCTCTGGACAGCCAGATAGAGATCGCCAGGTGGCGGATGAACAACCGGCAGACCTTCGCTCTCCGCACCGGTAGCGTGGGCGGAAATCATGGCATCAACCTGTGCAAGAAAAACATCCGTTGTGACCGGATAGGCCTCGAAAGCCGGTGGCGGCGTTCCTATCCACCGCCAAGCCGGCATGGCCACTACCAGGGCCAGCGTCGCAACCGTCAGGGCAAGCACGCCCCATCGCGAATTGGCAAAGGATAGCCTGCACCGTGTCATCGTTCCCCCCGTCGGAACAGCAGACGGCTTGCCGCCATCCATACGAACAGGATACCCCCGACAACGGCGACCATACCCCCTGCCCCGTAAACAGCCATGTAGAGGGACTTGGCGGTGGTATCAAGCCCCTGGTCCAGGCCAGCAGTCTTGCGTGGTACGCCCATGAGGCCGGCGGCAAACAGGCCAAGCGAAAACGCGAGCTGTCCGCCGCCGTACAAAAGCAGCGGCCAGCGCGTTGTCCTTGCCGTTGGCCGCTGCTTTTGCAGTAAGGGCAGGAACAGCGTGAAGACCAGTCCCATCACCGCTAGGTTCACACCGCCGATCACGGCATGATAATGCGATGGCGTGCGGGTATCGCCAACGCCCAGAAAATAGCCAAGCCCCCCTCCTGCTGAAAACAACACTAGCGACAGCAGCAGAGCTAACCCCGGTGTTTCGCCCCAGGCCAGCCGTTGGCGCGCCCGAATCAGATTCACGACAGTTTCTACCATCATGACCGCTGGCGGCAATAACAAGCCATACCACAGGAGCTGCGTAAAGGCCTCGCGGTGTTCACGTCCGAGCACGTCAAAGGCCCCATACAGGGCGATCCCGGGCCAAGCCGCCGCCGCCAGGACCCACATGGCCGCTACGAACAGGCGGGATGGCACCACGCCGACAGCCTGCTCAGCCAGAATCTGCCACGCGACCAGCATGAGCATGGTATTAACGAATTGCAGGAGATGGCCGCCTCCCCAGAACAGGCGTTCATTGGCCAGTGCCGGGTCGGTTCCAGGTGGCAGGGCGGCCCAGGCCAGGCCGAAACAGGCCAGTGCGACCAGAAAAGTCACGCCCGTGGCAGCGACGCCATGCTCGAACGGGCCGATACGGTTGCCCGGCAGGTTGAGAAGCAGACGGAGGATCACCGTCGCCACGCCGACCGCTATCCCCACGAGGCCGGCGTAAAATACCGGGTGAATCAGAACCGGAACGTAATTGTTGAGCGACGCCTCTCCCCAGTTGAATAAAGCCGGCGCGACCAGCAGAACAGAGCCCATGACCGTCATGCCTAACCCGGCTCCACCCAGACTGCGCTGACGCAGCTTGCCGCGAGTCGTCCGCGCCGTGGCCAGGACGACCATGGCGCCCAGGACGCTCAGAAACCAGAGAATGATGGAGAGATCGACGTGGGTGATGACTACCTTGGGGAAAATCTCCTGCCACGGCCAGGGCAGCAGATCCCGCAGGCCCGGCGTGCGCGCCATGACAGCCAGCAGCGCCAGGAAGCCCGCCGCCGCCAGGGCGGCAACCGCCAAGCCCACCCACCCTTTCACTTCCCGCACCAGCGCCGGGTCGAGAACAGCAGCCGTTTCGCCAAGGAAAGGTTCAGCCGGTCGTTCGTGTTTCATCGTAACAGGCTTCATGCATAAACATGATAGAGCATCCCATAGATGACAAGACCTGTAACCGACACATACAACCAGACTGGCAGAGTCCACCGCGCCAGGGCACGGTGCCGGTCGAAACGGCCGCGCAAGGCGCGCCCTGCCGTCATGGCGACCAGGGGTGTCACGCCCATGGCCAGAATGATATGCGTGATCATGATGGTGTAATAGACGGGCCGGACCCAGCCCTCGGCTGGAAAGACCAGGATCGGTGCCGTGAAATGGTAGACCAGATAACTAGCGAGAAAGAGGATCGAGACGACGATGGCTGCGAGCATGACCAGGCGATGCCCGTGGCGTCGGCCCTGACGGATGAGAACGAAACCAGTCAGAAGCAGAGCAGCCGTCACCCCATTAAGAATGGCATTGAAATGGGGGAGGAACAAAGAGGTCTGCATCATGCAATCCTGCTTCCATTGGGTCCAGCCTCGTTCAGATGACTGCGAACAGACCCTCGACCTCGACCGCGGCTCCCAGCGGCAGGGCTGAAACGCCCACCGCGGCGCGGGCATGGCGTCCAGCCTCGCCAAATACGGCGACCATCACATCGGAAGCGCCATTGATAACCTTGGGCTGGTCCGTGAAATCGGCGCCACAGGCGACAAATCCCCCAAGCCGGACGACCTGTTGCACCCGGTCCAGGTCGCCATCGCAGGCCATCTGTAGATGGGCGATGAGGTTGAGGCCGCACAGTCTAGCCGCGGCATACCCCTCCTCAAGGGATAGATCAGCACCGATACAGCCTTTATGACGTATGATGCCTCCCTCGCCGAACGGCAGTTGACCGGAAATGACAACCAGGTTCCCCGTCCGCTGCCATGGCATATAATCGCCCGCAGTCGTTGCCACTGCGGGCAACCGCAACCCGAGTTCCTGAAGCCGATAATCGATTCGTCCCGTCATATCGTCCTGCCTTGCCCGCCCCTTGCGCACTACTATTACCACTCCTGCCTTGCCCTGTCACCAGGCCAATCGGACGAAGGAAGGCATACCCCGTTTCGGGACGAATGGCCAGCTTCAAAGAGGGCATGGGCAGGGCGATCGGGTGAAGGTGCAGATTCCTATTACGTCACCTCCTCCTCCCCGGATGGGAGGGGGTTCCAATCAGCCACGGGCTGCCCGCCTGCCGTCGTCAGGCAAGGCACCGGAGACCAGCGGCACGAACTTGACCGGATTCAGTTCCTCAACGTCATAATCTTCTGCATCGATCCGAACGACACGGACAAGACGCTCCCCACGGCCTTCGCTCTTAAAGGGCAATACCATCATACCTTCTACTACAAGCTGTTCTATCATGCGTTCGGGCATTTCCTCAGCCGCAGCAGCGGTAATCAGGATGCGATCGAACAGCGCCTGCTCCGACCATCCCTTGGTGCCATCACTGACCCGAGCGGTGATGTTATGCAGCCGCAGGTGTTCAAAACGGGTCACTGCCTCCAGATGCAGAAGCCGATACCGCTCGATGGTATAGACCCGTCGGCACAGACGGGCCAGCACGGCGGCCTGATACCCAGAACCGGTGCCAATCTCCAGCACTTTCATCCGCTCGCCTACTTTCAAGGCCTGGGTCATGGCGGCGACAACCAGGGGCTGACTTATGGTCTGTCCATGACCGATGGGCAAAGCCCGATTCATGTAGGCCTGATCCTGGAAAGGCGCCGGGACGAACACTTCACGGGGAACACGCTCGATGGCATTCAGAACCCGTGTATCGACGATACCGGCCTGGCGCAATTCCATGATCAACCGAATCTTGCGCTGTTCCATGCTCACGGGAAAACATTCCGCAATGCCGTCATGGTCGGAACATGGGTCAGGTCAACGAATAACGGCGTAATCGTGATCGCTCCCCGATGAATGGCTTCAAGATCGGTGCCCGGTATGTTGCGATCTTCGCTGCGCTGGCTGCCGATCCAGATATAGGAACGTCCGCGTGGATCCACCCGCTCCTCTAGATGGTCGCCAATCTTGCGCTTGCCTTGGCGAACCACCTCCACCCCGCAGACTACGTTGGGATCGACATCGGGAAAGTTGGCATTGATCAGCACGTTCCGGTCCCATGCTATGCTGGCCACCCTGCGAATGATATCAGGCACGAACCGCTCGGCCGTGGCCCAGTGCACGGATCGCGGCAGGGTAAACGCCTGCGAGAGGGCCAGCGCGCGCACCCCCAGCAGCGTGCCTTCCATGGCAGCAGCCACAGTACCCGAATAATGGATGTCCTCCCCTAGATTGCCGCCGCGGTTGATGCCAGCCAGTACCAGATCAGGCTTGTGGTCCCGCAAAAGCCTGTTGACGGCCAGCAGAACGCAGTCACCCGGTGTGCCATCCACGGTATAGTGTCGCTCATCAGTTGCACGCAGACGCAAGGGCCGGTGCAGAGTCAGCGCATGACTGACGCCACTTTGTTCGGTTTCCGGTGCCACTACCCAGACATCATCGGTGATGGTGCGGACAATTTCTTCCAGAAGATGCAGACCGAATGCGTTTATGCCGTCATCATTGCAGAGAAGAATCCGCGTCCGGCCAAGATCGGCGATGGGGTCATGCATGGGAACCGATGACCTCAAGTCCGTTCATGTAAGGCCGCAAGACCGGCGGCACGACGACCGTTCCATCGGCTTCCTGACAATTCTCCAGCACTGCAACCAACGTGCGTCCCACGGCCAGACCAGAACCGTTCAAGGTATGCACGAAACGTGTGCCCTTTGCACCGGCCGGGCGGAAACGGGCTTTCATGCGCCGGGCCTGGAAATCACCACAGTCGGAGCAGCTTGAAATCTCCCGATAGCGTCCCTGCCCCGGCAGCCAGACCTCGATGTCGTGCGTCCGGCGAGCGGCAAAGCCCATGTCGCCGCTGCAGAGCGCAATCACCCGATAGGGCAGTTCAAGCCGTTTCAGGACCTCCTCGGCACAGGCGGTCATGCGCTGATGTTCCGCGTCCGACTGGTCGGGATGGACGATGCTGACCAATTCGACCTTGGTGAACTGGTGCTGACGGATCATGCCACGGGTGTCCTTGCCGGCCGCCCCGGCCTCGGCACGGAAGCACCAGGTCATGGCCACATGGCGCAGCGGCAACGCGGCCTCATCCAGAATTTCGCCTGCGACTAGATTGGTCAGTGGAACCTCGGCAGTCGGGATCAGCCAATGGTCGCCGTCGGTATGGAACAGATCGGCGGCAAACCTGGGGAGCTGACCAGTACCGAACAATGCCTCTGCGCGAACCAGGGCAGGCGGGTTGACCTCGACATAGCCGAATTCGGTCGTGTGCAGATCAAGCATGAATGCGGCCAGGGCGCGTTCCAGCCGGGCCAGCGCACCTTTCAGAACCACAAAACGGGCGCCAGACAGTCGGCCCGCACGTTCGAAATCCATCAGGTCCAGGGCAGTGCCGATGGCATCGTGCTCCCTGGGCGGAAAGGAGAAGACAGGAAGCGTCCCCACCCGGCGCAGCTCGACATTGGCCGATTCGTCTTGGCCATCGGGAACATCACCGGCGGGCAGATTGGGCAGGGCCATCAGAAGCCCCTGCGGCCCTTCCAGTTTGTCGGTCAGCCGGGCGACCTGCGCCTCCACCTCTCTTTGCGCGTCCTTGTCCGCCATGCCCTGGGCCAGGAGGGCGGACACGTCCTCCCCCCGGCTGCGGGCTGCGCCGATTTCCTTTGCCAGCCTGTTGCGCCGGCTCTGGAGATCCTGGGCACGCGTCTGAGCCTCGCGACGCGCCATGTCCAGCGCCAGCACCTGTTCGGCCAGGTGTGCCAAGCCACGTCGCACGAGTCCGTAATCGAAGACATCCGGATTGTCCCGTATCCATCTCATATCAAACATGCGCAATGATACCATCTTGTAATGAAGAAGCCTTGCCAGTGACCAGTGCGCCCCATCATTATCCCCCCATCAACCACCTCCTATCGCCTCCTGTTCGGCTTTTGCCCTTTGCTTTTCGACCCAGCGACAGGCAAGAATCGACAGCTCGTAAAGGCCGATCAGAGGCAGGGCAAGACCAATCTGGCTGATCACGTCGGGCGGAGTCAGAATGGCGGCAACCACGAACACGCCGACGATGGCGAAGCGGCGCTTGTCGGCCAGCCCTTTCGCACTGACAAGGCCTACCTTGGCCATCAGAGTCAAGGCGACCGGCAGCTCGAAGCAGATGCCGAAAGCCAGCATCAGGGCCATGACCACATCAAGGTATTCCGAAACCCTAGCCTCAAGCTCTATGGGCAGTATCGTCTCGGTAGCAGTGCTTTGGAAACCAAGCAGATAGTGCCAGGCCAGAGGCATGACGAACATGTACACAAGACCAGCCCCCATCAGGAACAAAATCGGTGTCGCGATCAGGAACGGTAACAACGCCTTCTTTTCATGGCGATACAGGCCGGGCGCGATGAACAGCCACAACTGGGTTGCGAAGACTGGAGAGGTAACCACGAACGCCGCAAAAGCCGCCACTTTTAGATAGGTGAAAAACGCTTCCGTGACAGCAGTATAGATCATTCGCTGGCTGCCACCCCGGGCCTCCATGGCGGCGGCGAGGGGACGAACCAGGAAACCATAAACACCCTCGGCCAGATAGAAACAGCCTAGGAAGGCAATCAGAAAGGCCGCCGCCGTTATCAACAATCGCTGCCGCAACTCAAGCAAATGCTCGACCAGCGGCATCCTGTGCTGCTCGGG
Organism: uncultured Rhodobacterales bacterium; assembly: GCA_964624075.1. Taxonomy (GTDB): domain Bacteria; phylum Pseudomonadota; class Alphaproteobacteria; order Rhodospirillales; family Rhodospirillaceae; genus CAZUWH01. Next base: position 108,824 of record CAZUWH010000001.1, on the reverse strand, counting down.
ATCGTCGCGGGTATTGTCTCGGGAATCATCGAAGATCGGGGACACGGTCACTTTCCCGGGTTCAAGGGACTGGCAACGATACCCTGGAAGTCACAGACGTTGCGGATGTTTTTTCCTTCTTCCCGCCTGTGTCCTCGCCTGGGCCATGATCGGCTGCCGCCCCGCTAGAAGCCGCAGGATGATCCAGAGGCAGCTCCAGACCCCGCCGGATTTCACCATCAGGATCGACAGTGTTTTCCAATACCTGCGCCAGATTCTTGCGATGAAATTCCTCGGCCTTGCGGCGGAATTCCTCCAGCTCCGCCTCGCGCACTATTTCGTCCATGTGGCGATGAAACTCCCCCGCCAGGGTACGCACCTTCCCCACCCACCGTCCCAGCGTATGAAGGGCGCGCGGCAAATCCTTCGGTCCGATGGCAACCAGGGCCACGACTGCAACCACCAGGAGTTCTGACATGCTAAAGTCGAACATCGTTCTGCTCGTACCGAGTGCCCAGTGGATCTAGCCGTGGGCGATTCGATCCTTACCAACCTCTGCCGTGCGGGATGTACGTTCCCCCAGCGCCCGGATCTCCGGCGATGCAGTTTCCGGCTCCTCTTCCTCCTTCATGCCCTTCTTGAAGGCTCTGACGCCTTTGGCCATGTCACCCATGAGGCGGGGAATTTTGCCGGCACCGAACAGCAGCAAGACGACCAGCAGAACGACAACCCAATGTCCAATGCTCCAGGAACCCATGTCCGTGTTCTCCCCATATGCGGCTCAGGGATCATTGCAGAAACGCTGCCTGCCCGCAACACTGCCAAGCTGGGATTTGGACGCGCTTTTCTCCTTCCTCCCCATTCTCCCGACGGGTTGATGGTCCATTCCGAAAGCCCCCTGCCGCGAATGCCGTGAATCGATCTCCTGACCGTATGCCCAATGCACATGGGTTCACCTTTGTGGAAGAAAGAATCGTCATAGCCTGCACGGAGATGTATTCCAGAACCGGTCCGGTCAATGTGCATGCGCTTTCTGTCCTCACCGTGCTGTCTGGGGAGGGAAGGACATCCTGGAGCCCCGCCCCTGACCCTGCTATACCGACCTTTGTCCTTATGATAAAGAAACAGTCGCGTCTTTTCATGACGACATAACCGCCCGAACCGGAACCGGACCATGTCGCAGCACATTCCCAAACAGCGTGAAATCATCGACCGCAAGAAAGCCAATATCCGTCTGGACGAGATCGCCCGCACAGAGCCGCGTCAGAAGCAGCGTACCAGAGTGCTGGCGTTTCTAAAGGAGGTGGTGGTCCAGGGTGGTTGGGCGACGGTTCGTCGTCGCTTCGAGGAAGAAGGAGCCTCCGGCACCGATGTGGTCAAGGCCAACAGTTTCCTTATGGATCAATTGATCCGAATCATTCACGACTTCACCAACGAATATGCGCTTGAAGCCGGTGTACAGACCGTTGGGGACCATTTGAGTCTTGCGGTGGTTGGTGGTTATGGTCGTGGCGAGCTCTCCCCCTTCTCCGATCTCGACCTCCTGTTCCTCCTGCCCTATAAGATAACACCCTATTGCGAGCAGATGATCGAATATATCCTCTATATGCTGTGGGATCTAGGGCTCAAGGTTGGACATGCCACCCGCACGGTGGAGGAATGCATCAGACAGGCCAAGGCCGATACCACCATTCGCACCGCCATGCTGGAAGCCCGTTGGTTGTGGGGCGAGCAGGCCCTGTATAATTTGCTCAAGGTCCGTTTCCAGGACGAAATCATCCGGACCTCCGGTATCGAATTCGTCGAAACCAAACTCGCCGAACGCGATACCCGCCACGAGCGACTTGGGGACGCTCGTTATGTTCTCGAGCCTAATGTCAAGGAAAGCAAGGGGGGATTACGGGATCTGCATACCCTGTTCTGGATTGCGCGTTATCTTTATGGTGTTTCCGATATGGGTCAGCTCGTCAATCTCGGCGTTCTGACACCCGATGTGGCCATCCGTTTCACCAAGGCACAGAACTTCCTGTGGACGGTCCGCTGCCATCTGCATTATCTGACAGGCCGAGCCGAGGATCGTCTGACATTTGACGTCCAACAGAACATCGGCCACCGCATGGGGTACACCGACCATGCCGGGGCCCGCGGTGTCGAACGGTTCATGAAGCATTACTTCCTGATCGCCAAGGACGTTGGCAACCTGACCCGCATTCTTTGCGCGGTGCTAGAGGAGCAGCATAAACGCAGGCCAAAACTGTCGTTTCCAGCCATCACCTTCCGGCACCGTACAGTCGAAGACTTTCCCCTGGAAGGCGGGCGGCTGACCCTGACTCCTGAGGCCGTGGCGCACGAGCCGGTCCGTCTGATCCGGCTGTTCCATGTCTCCCATAAACATGACATTGACATTCACCCGAATGCGCTGCGCCTGATCACCGAGAAACTCGCGACGATCACGAAGCTCCGTGACAATCCCGAGGCCAACGGCCTGTTCCTGGACATTCTGACCACACGCAGGAATCCGGTGGCGACGTTACGGCTCATGAACGAGTCGGGCCTGTTTGGCCGTTTCATTCCCGACTTCGGTCGGGTGGTCGCCCAGATGCAATATGATATGTATCACGTCTATACGACGGATGAGCACACCATTCGGGCCATTGGCGTGCTGCATGACATCGAAGGTGGCCAGCTCGCCGCGGAGCTGCCCCTGAGCACACAGCTCGTCCAGCAGATTCACTCCCGGCGGGCCCTGTACGTGGCGGTGCTGTTGCACGATATTGCCAAGGGCCGCGGCGGCGATCACTCCGAACTGGGGGGACGAGTGGCGTGGAAACTGGGCCCGCGCTTCGGCCTGACACCAGAGGAAACCGATACCGTGAGCTGGCTCGTGCTGAATCATCTCAACATGAGCCGCACCGCTTTCAAGCGCGACCTCGACGATGCCAAGACGGTCGAGGATTTCGTCAGAAGGGTCCAGTCTCCGGAACGGCTGCGGTTGTTGCTGCTTTTGACCTGCTGCGATATCCGTGCTGTGGGGCCGACAGCCTGGAACGGCTGGAAAGGGGCATTGTTGCGTGACTTGTACCATCGGGCATGTGAAACCATGGCAGGCGCACCGTCCGTGCCTTCGCGCGACCACCGCGTGGAAAAGGCAAAAGATGCCCTGCGTGCTGCGCTGTCCGACTGGCCGACGGAACCGGTCGAGGCACACCTGGCACGGGGTTATCCTTCCTATTGGCTCGGCTTTCCGGCCGAGGCGCACGTGCGCCATGCCCGTCTGGTACGGTTGGCCGAAGAAAGCGACCGGCCGTTAACCATTGAATGCCGGCAGGACCCCTTGCGGTCGGGAACCGAGATTGTCATCTATACCAGCGACCATCCGGGCTTGTTTTCGCAGATGGCCGGTGCCATCGCTTTGACTGGCGAATCCATCGTCGATGCCAGGATCATTACGCTTGCCAACGGCATGGCGCTCGATACCTTCTGGATCCAGGGCCCCGTGGAAAATGTTCTGAAAGGAAATATGCGCTCGGAATGGGAATTCAGGAAACGCGGCAGAAGCTTCCCGTCCCGCACACGGGTCTTCAAGGTTCCACCTCGCTGTATCATCGACAACAACGCCTCGAAAACCCACACCGTGGTCGAGATCAACGGTCGTGACCGGCCCGGATTTCTATTCGATGTGACATCAACCCTGACCGCGCTCAGCCTGCAAATCTCCTCGGCACAAATTGCCACCTATGGGGAACGGGTGGTTGACGTTTTCTATGTCAAGGACATCTTCGGTATGAAGATCATGCACGAGACCAAGATACGTCAAATACGACGACGCGTTCTCGAAGTTCTGGGCGACCCAAACGTTCCCGCCGAACCACCGTCACCCTCCCCGCCTGCCTGCAAGAAGAGTGCCATTCGTTCCGCCGGACGCAAGGCCGCGATGGAGGAATGATACGGTGGTTTTCCGGAAAGCCCCCCGCCCGGGAGTGCGGGTGAAACACCCGCACTCCCCCATCCAGGGGTGACGGGATGCACGCGCTTTGCCGGTCCGGCGCGTCATTATTATCGGTACGTGTGCACACTTTATACTCTTGAGCCTTGATCGTGACCTCCCTTAGGCGCCGACGGGCTGTATCTGCGGCCCTTGGCTCTTCGCACCATGTGGCGCGCCACCGCGGCGGATAGCGGAATTATTTTAGGTTGACCCGGAAAGGTTGATGTATCCCAGACTTTAGTAAGACGAAAAGGAGAACGACTAGCGGATAGCGGTCAGTGATTGGTAACTAACCACCAACCACTGACTACTCTTATTGCGCCATGCGACGCGACCGTCGCGGGATCCTGCCATGGCGACAACATGCTTTCAGCCGCGGCGGCGTCCTCGATCGCGGTGGCTTCCTTCACGCTGGCCGTTTTCCCGTGGCGAATCGGCTTCGGTCGTCAGATCTTCACCAGTTGCCTGGTCAACCTGTTTCATCGATAGCTTGACCTTGCCACGTTCATCAAAGTCGACTACCTTGACCTTAACCTGATCCCCTGCCTTGACCACGTCAGCCACCCTGGCCACCCGCTCGCGGGACAGTTCGGAAATGTGCACGAGGCCATCCTTGCTGCCAAGAAAGTTCACGAAAGCGCCGAAGTCCACGACCTTGACCACCCTGCCGACATAAATGGCGCCCAGTTCAGGTTCGGCAACGATTCCCCTGATCCACTCCACCGCCTGTGTCCCGGCCTTGGGGTCGGCAGCGGCAACGACGACGGTGCCGTCTTCAGAAATATCGATCTTGGCCCCTGTCGTTTCGCAGATTTCCCGAATGATCTTGCCGCCCTGGCCGATGACGTCGCGAATCTTCTCGCGCGGAATAGTCAGGGTGGTGATTTTAGGCGCCGTGGTGTTGACGTCCTTGCGCGCACTGGACAAGGCACGCCCCATCTCACCCAGGATGTGCATCCGTCCGTCCCTGGCCTGGCGCAAAGCAATCGCCATGATCTCACGGGTGACGGAGGTGATCTTGATATCCATCTGCAACGCCGTTACGCCCTGATCGGTCCCGGCAACCTTGAAATCCATGTCGCCCAGATGATCCTCATCGCCCAGGATATCAGACAGCACTGTAAACTGGTCACCTTCCTTGATCAGCCCCATGGCGATTCCTGCTACTGGACGTTGCAGTGGCACGCCAGCATCCATCAGGGCCAGCGAGGCTCCGCACACCGTTGCCATCGAGGATGAACCGTTTGACTCGGTGATCTCGGAGACGACCCGGAGGGTATAGGGAAAATCATCCTTCTTGGGCAGTACGCGTTTTAGGGCACGCCAAGCCAGTTTGCCATGGCCGATCTCACGTCGTCCAGGCGAACCGATACGGCCGGTTTCTCCCACCGAGAACGGGGGGAAATTGTAATGGAGCATGAACGGCTCGCGATATTCACCCCCAAGAGCATCAATGATCTGTTCATCCTGGCCGGTGCCAAGAGTTACGACCACCAGGGCCTGGGTCTCACCACGCGTAAACAAGGCAGAACCGTGCGTGCGCGGGAGCACGTGGACCTCAGCTTCGATTGGACGGATGGAACAGGTGTCGCGGCCATCGATGCGCTGGCCGGTTTTCAGAACGTTGCTGCGCATGACCTCGCTTTCCAGATTTTTCAGCACGAAGGGAGCCACGGCGCTCTCCCCTTCATTCAGGCCCTCCATGGCCTTCTGCTTGACCTCAGCGACCTTCTGGTAACGCTCCTGCTTGACGGCGATGGTATAGGCCTGCCCCAGCTCCCCAAGGAAACCACTGTGGCGCAAACGTTCCTCCACTGTCGTGGTCGCGGGCGGCGGAGAAGGGAGCTGCCAGGGATCCTTGGCACCCTGTTCGGCCAACGCAATGATGGCCTGAATAATCGGTTGATAGCTGTCATGGCCGAACATCACGGCCCCCAGCATGACATCCTCAGGCAACTCGTTGGCCTCGGATTCCACCATGAGCACGCCATCGCGCGTGCCGGCAACCACGAGATCGAGTTCGGAGGTAGACATCTCGTCGATCTGAGGATTGAGAACGTATTCCCCTTTGATGTAGCCGACGCGAGCCACTCCGATCGGTCCCAGGAATGGCAAACCGGAAAGAGTCAAGGCCGCTGATGCCCCCAGCATCGACACGATGTCGGGGTCGTTCTCCATGTCATGGGACAAGACAGTGCAGATGATCTGGATCTCATTCCGGAAGCCATTGACAAACAATGGCCGGATCGGCCGATCAATCAAACGCGAGACCAGCGTTTCACGCTCGGACGGACGGCCTTCACGCTTGAAAAAGCCGCCTGGAATCTTGCCGGCGGCGAAAGCCCTTTCCTGATAGTTGATCGTCAACGGAAAAAAATCATCACTGCATTCAACCTGCTTCTCCACCACGACGGTAGCCAGAACGGTGGTTTCACCATAAGTGACCATGACCGCACTATCGGCCTGACGCGCGATCTTTCCGGTTTCAAACACCAACTTGCGTCCGCCCCATTCGATTTCTTTGCGGAACACCTTGAACATGGACATCGTATTGCATTCCCTATCTTAAGAGGGGAGCAACGCTTCTTGGCGCTGTCCCGGCGGCGGTGCGTCGTGCAGGGATCCCTCAGCCACCGCGGCAGAAGGAGGTGGGCGAGGTGGGCAGAAACGGCCGCATGCAACCCGCCATATTCTCCTTCTACTTGCGCAAGCCAAGCCTTACAATCAGAGACTCGTAACGGCGCACACTTTTACGTTTCAGATAATCCAGCATGCGGCGCCGCTGCCCGACCATGATCAGCAGTCCACGTCGCGAGTGGAAATCCTTCCGGTGGATCTTCATGTGCTCGGTCAGATTGCTGATTTGTTCCGACAAAACTGCAACTTGTACCTCGGGTGAACCGGTATCCCCTTCATGGGAGGCATATTCCTTGATCCGGATTTGTTTACGCTCCGGCGTAATCGACATCGTCGTTCTCCATGCTAGAAGCCCAGGACACGCACGGGCCGAAGTTCACCGCCTTCGATCCGCGCCAATGCCACCACCCTCCCCTCCGCCATGGCGCGGATGGTATCTCCCGCAGCAAGGGATACCCGAGCGTTGCGAGAAAGGACCCGCAGCACCGGAATAGGCTGGCCATTGCCAAGGTGGTAGGCCTCCTGCGTGCTTACGACCAACGCCGGGATATCAGCCAGCGCAGTTGCAACCGGCAGAAGATACTCCGAAGCTGGCTTATTATGGCCTATCTCTTCAAGCTTATCCAGTGAAATCGTTTCACCGCTGTGAAACGGCCCGCAGGCCGTACGACGGAGCTCAGAAATATGACCGACCGTGCCAAGGGCCCGGGCCAGGTCGCGTGCCAACGCCCGCATATAGGCACCCTTGCCGCTGCAAACCTCGAACAGGACATGATCAGCATCGAGCTGGGCAACGAGCGTGAAGGAAGCGATGTGAACCTGGCGAGGCTGCAACGCCAGTTCAGCGCCCTCGGAACGGGCAATATCGTAGGCACGCCGTCCTTCGAGCTTGATGGCGGAAAAACGCGGTGGAACCTGTTCAATCATGCCCGTGAAGGCCGGTAGGACTGCTGTGATCGCCCCTCCCGAAGGCCGCTCTTCGGACACGGCGATGACCTTCCCCTCGGCGTCATCCGTGTCACGTTCCTCGCCCCAGCGGGTGACAAACCGGTAACGCTTCAGGCCATCCATTACATATTGGATGGTCTTGGTCGCCTGCCCCAGGGCGACCGGCAGAACACCGGTCGCCAGGGGATCCAGTGTTCCCCCGTGACCGACCTTGGCGGCCCCCGTATAGCGCTTGACCCTGCCCACCACTGCGGTCGACGTCAGGCCGGGCGGTTTGTCGATGGCTAGCCAGCCATTGAGGCTCTTTCCCCGTCTCATGCGTGCCATTGCCGTTTCTGCTACTTTTTCTGCTTTTCCTGTTGGGAGGAGGCTTATGCCTGCCGTCTTCTTAAGCCTCGCCGCGGGGTACGCTACCCCCACCCAGCAGATGGCACCGGGGGAAATCCGCATCACTGCGCTTTTACACGCACGACCCCTCCATACCCCGCACTACTTGATCTTGGTTTCGCGGAAGACGACGTGTTTGCGAATGACTGGGTCATATTTGCGGAATTCGAGCTTTTTGGTGGTCTTGCGGGGATTTTTCTTGGCCACGTAGAAATAGCCGGTTCCCCCGGTGCTTTCGAGCTTGATCAGAACGGTTGCAGGCTTTGCCATGGTGGTTTCCTGATGATCTCGGTCGGAAGGTTGAAGGAGGAGGACATGGTAGCGACTGGTCTTAGCCTGTCAAGCGCACTGTCAGCCGTCCCCCATTGATTTCCTCGCCATGCGGCCTTGCCCCGCTCAAGGCTGGAGGGCCACTGCGTCCGGCTGGGGCCCCCGGCGCCCCCCGTCGGCAGAGTCGCAACCACCCCCCCTTGCTCTCGCCCGCCGGACAGACAGGGCCGCCACGCTCCCCCTTCCCGCACCAACCGGCCCGTGGTGAAGGCCGGAAGACGTTTCATGGAGACGATCCCCGTCCTCGATATGACCGTGGGCCATAGGAAACGCGGAACAGGCGCAGGGGACTGGGCAGGTTGTTCAGTTTCTGTTCAACCGCCTGCCGCAAGGTGGCCAATTGTGCCATGTTGGCCAGACGGCGCTCCAGGAATTCATGGGTGTCCGCGCTGTCTTCAGACGCATCGTCAAGCCAGTACAGAAGTGTGGCCGTATAGACCCCTACTAGCAGCAGCCGCTTGGTGTAGAAGTTGATATCAGTGGTGGTATCCCCGGCGACATGCCACAAGGTATCCACCGTGCGATAGGTGATCTGCAGGCCCAGCCGGACATGCATCGGCAAGGCGGCCAGCATCGACAAGGTCCGCCGGACCACCTCCCGGTCGCCGAACATCGCAAGCCGCGCCCGCACACCGGTGCCGACGCGCTCCCGTATCTTCATCGCCCCCAGGTCACGTCCGGCAAGGGCTGCCAACATGCGCCGGTCGCCCCAGTCGAAATAATGTGTGATGGCTTCCGTCACGCCATTTGGAAAGGCCCTTTCCACCGCTCCGCTTTCCAGGCCGGCATCCCGGGCCGCAGCATCAAGACTCTGCACCCTCCAGCCGTCAAACACTACATGCGCTCCGACTGCAGCAATGATCCGGTCGCGGAGGTCACTCCGATTCGTCACAGCCCGATGTGCTCCTTGATGTATCAACAACCTAGCAACCCCAGTTTGCCAAGCAGAGACGAGTTGGGACTGATTCAGTTGGACACCGGGTCAACGCCTTGTCAACTGGCAACTCTTTTCCCGGTACTTGCCGTGGGCTGGTTGGTGGTGCGTGTCAACGCCACGCTTCGGTCCGAGATTCCGCCATACTGCCAGCCTGGATCCGTCATGCCAAATAGTGGGGTGATAGGGGGGTGTGGGGGAGGGCAGGCCCTCCCCCACGTCTTGTTCTGCTGTTTTGTCTGCGTACGCGCACTCAATACGCCTTGTCCGGACGACAGCTCGTCGTTGTAACTCGGTCTGTGAAGCGGTAAAATCCTACAGCATGCGGAGCATGCTATCATGCTGGGATAGCAGCAGCACAATGGCGCAGAAGCCGATATAGACTGACAAGACAAAAGTTGTATATTCCCGCGGCACGGGAACGCCTGTCGTACTGAACGATCGTTATCGGATCTTTCCCGCTAGCCCCCAGCCGGTCCTCAACTCTCCCCAGGCGTCGGCGTTTGTGGTTGGGGATTCCCGCACTCCGGTTGTTCGCCCTGATCTGCGATCCTACCTTGCCACCACGAATCAACACCATACCTTCGCTGAAGGGGGTCAAGGCGGCAGGACTGCTGATGCTGGTGGATTGAAGGCGTGGTGGAATGGCCGCTTGCCTCGCGCTCGTGCGTGGTGGTTGTCTATGAAGAGCCTTTGAGCGGACGCCTGGCACCCGATTCCCGTGGCCGACCGGAATCTGAATACGCGAGCATGACGTGGTGAAGAAGGTGATTCAGCTCCTGGCTATGGCCATCAAGGAATTCAGTGATCGTGGCTTGTGACCCATCGCGGCATCCGGTTGGGTAACCTGTTTTTCACGGACATGGCGCACCAGCAGTTCGTGATTGGCGAAGGGGCGACGGCGCCCCCCGGCTATGACCAGCCGGTGATATATGAGCCCATCCCCCAGGGCATGGCCATGCGCGAAGGACGGGGAAGTGGAACAGTCGAGACGGATCTGTATGCCCTTGGCGTTACGATCCTGGTGTTGATGGTGGGCCGCAATCCGGTCGCCAATCTCGGAGACAAAGAAATCCTGCGTGCCAAGATCACCCAGGGCAGCTATCAGGCGCTGGCGGCCGGTTATCGTCTGCCCTTGCAGGTCCTCGAAATCCTGCGCAGTCTCTTGAACGATGATCCCGCCCAGCGGTGGGACATGGAGCCACTTGAGCTGTGGCTGACCGGGCAGCGCCTGAGTCCCATTCAGACCAAACCCGCCATACAGGCCCAGCGTCCTTTTCCATTGATAAGGAGTCGAATTCCTCAATACCTGTGAACTGGCACAGGCAGTCGGGCAGGTATGGGATGCCGCCCTACCTGCGAGCCAGGATGGATCGCTGGAATTGTAGCCGCGACGTTCCCTTGATGACAAGCCCAAGGCCGATGCTGTTCTGGTGCTGACCAAGATGACGGAAGCGAGCCAGGGCTATTCCCGTTTCGCGGAATATTTTCTCCTGATTCTCGTTAAAGAAGTACTGAATCCACTGGCCCCGACCCGATTCTCTATCGCGGTCTGGTCGTGATGCCAGATGACTTCGGTTTTGTCCTGGCCACCATGATTCTGCAAAAAAGGGATCCCCGGCTGCTTGCCGAGGCCATCGCCTGGGATATTCCCCGCATCTAGTTCGACGGTCATGAAGGCTACAATGCCGAAATGCCGATTTCATCTTTTTGAGCACTGAACTGCGCGAGAGGCGTTCATCCCTCAACACGTTGGCCATCGGCTATGGCGTTGAACGCGTCCTGTGTGATAATGAATGACTATCTAGTCTGCCAGAGCCCGCTCTGATGGACATGAGGGGGCTTTTGCCTGCCCCGGAAGCGGCCTCAAAAAAGGTGGATCCGAAACTTTGGCCGGTTGACCGTCATGTCGCCGCTTTCATCAATACCCGCTATGACCTGAACCTGGAACCACAGATGGCGGCCTTAAACGATTCGGCGCCGGAACGGGCCTACAGTGGCATGCTGAGCGTGCTGGCCGTGTATACATATAAACAGTATCGGGGCGGGCCGGGAAAACGCTGCCTGGCCTTGCCGCTTGGTACGGTGGATTGATGCAGCCTCTGATTGCCAGCTGTCACAGCCGTGAACGGCGCAGGTTTCTGGAACGGGAAGTTAAACAAAGCCGTCAAACAGGGCAGGCTGGCTGACCCGTTTTCCCTGCTTGACAGTACCAAGGCGCGCGTCAAGGATCGTAAAGGATATGCCAAAACCAAAGCTGACTTCCGGCAGATGGACGCAGACATCGTGCTCCTGGAAAGCAATGACAAGATGCGTGACAAGACCGCAGAGCGCATCGGCTATAAAGCAGCTGCCATCGTATCGGCAGCGATTGCCCTCCTGATCTTTCTCATCATGTTGGCAATGAGGTTACAGTAGAAAAATGAAGCCTCTCGTGTCTACAAAAAGCAAATCCTCGAGAGGATATGCTGGACGTACACTCCTGATTATTTTGCTTGGGCGGGTCGTTCTTTATCTTCTCCACTTGACGATCCTTTTTCTGTTTTTCGCCCTTCTGCCGACCTTTGCCGCCTGGCTGGCTGAACGCGGCGCCAACCGGTATACTTGGATGACGGTGAGAGGATTCAATTTCGCGGGGGCAACGCCTTTCCTGCTGGATTTGTGATCTGACGGACATCAACTGGCCACTGTAGGCCGAATTCTGGATGTGGTGGCATTAATGGTCACCTATATCTATGGAGCCGCCGCCTCCGGCTGGCTGCTTTTCATGGCCATTCCTCTCGTCGTCGGCGTGTTTCTGTCCCTTACGGCCAACCATCGTGTGGCCATCCTGAAAATTTAGCAGCGCTGTCTGGTCGAACAATAGGGGCCCGAGTTGGCACGGCGGGAAACGGAAGGTCGCACGCCCTCCCCCGGTCCTCTCCCGACAGCATCCCCCAAAAGACCATCGCCCCCCCCCCCCCCCGGAGGGGAGGGGGTACAAGGTTGCCATTCCGTGAGCCAGTGTCATCCCCATTGAGAACCGCTGTACCCATGCATTCGGCTTGCGACATGGCGCATAGATGAAGTACCGTGCAATGGGAGTCGTTTCGGTCTTCAAGGGCGGAGCGTTTTTGTGCTGCAAGGGATCAGTCGCTTTGAAAGCTGCGGTTATCGTCTTTCCCGGTTCCAACTGTGACCGCGATGTTGCCGATGCCTTGGAGCAGGCCAGTGGGCGCAGGCCGCTGATGCTCTGGCATCGCGAGACCGACCTACCGCCGGGTCTGGATGTGGTCGTGCTGCCGGGGGGATTTTCCCATGGCGATTACCTGCGTTCCGGAGCAATGGCGGCCCATGCTCCTGTCATGCGAGCCGTCAAGGCACGCGCAGAAGGGGGATTGCTGGTACTGGGCATTTGCAACGGCTTCCAGATCCTGACCGAGACCGGTCTGCTGCCGGGGGCTCTGATGCGCAATTCGGGATTGCACTTTATTTGCCGTGATGTGTTCTTGCGTGTTGAAAGTTCCGACAGCCTTTTCACCGAGCGTTATGCGGATCAACAGGTGATTTGTCTTCCCATTGCTCATCACGATGGCAACTATTTCGTCAACGATGAGGCTTACAAACAGCTACTCGACAACGAACAGGTCGCTTTCCGCTATTGCGATACGCATGGGGAGATGAGCCCTGCCGCCAACCCCAATGGCAGCCGTGACGATATTGCCGGTGTGTTCAGTCGTGACCGTCGCATCCTGGGTTTGATGCCGCATCCGGAGCGCCTGGTTGACTCGCGGCTGGGAGGAACCGATGGTAGGCCGATATTTGATGCCCTCGTGGAGGCTTTGTCATGAGTGATCGTCCCCAGGGTCCCGCCTCGATACCCCGGAAAACCCGCCTGAACCTAAAGATGAAGCGCCCTGTCGGGGAAGAGGCCGTGGCGGGGGGGAGCGAGGGGGCAAAGACGGAACCTTCGTCCCTCTCGTCTGCCGGGATCACGCCGCAACAGGTGACCGCGCATGGTCTGACGCCCGAAGAGTATGAACAGATCGTGCGAATCCTAGGCCGCTCTCCCAACCTGACCGAGCTTGGCATCTTTTCTGTCATGTGGAGCGAACATTGTTCCTATAAATCATCGAAAAAATGGCTGAAGACTCTGCCGACGACGGCACCATGGGTGATCTGTGGTCCTGGCGAGAATGCTGGCGTGGTTGACATCGGCGACGACCAGGTGGCCATCTTCAAAATGGAAAGCCACAATCACCCTTCCTTCATTGAACCCCATCAGGGCGCCGCTACGGGTGTCGGGGGTATTCTCCGTGACGTGTTCACGATGGGCGCACGGCCGGTTGCCAACCTAAATGCCCTGCGCTTTGGCAGTCCCGACCATCCCCGCACCCGCCATCTGCTGGCTGGGGTGGTGGCCGGCATCGGCGGCTATGGCAATTGTGTCGGCGTGCCGACGGTGGGCGGCGAGGTCGATTTTCATCCCGCCTACAACGGCAACATTCTCGTCAACGCCATGACCGTAGGCGTGGCAGAGCTGGGCAGGATCTTCTATTCACGCGCGTCTGGGGTCGGCAATCCAGTGGTCTATGTGGGGTCGAAGACCGGGCGGGACGGTATCCATGGCGCGACCATGGCCTCGGCTGAGTTCGACGCTGATTCCGTGGAAAAGCGCCCGACCGTCCAGGTCGGGGATCCCTTCACCGAGAAACTGCTGATCGAGGCCTGCCTTGAGCTGATGGCCACCGATGCCATCGTGGCCATCCAGGATATGGGCGCCGCCGGCTTGACATCCTCGTCGTTTGAGATGGCGTCAAAAGGCGGGCTTGGCATCGACATGGATCTCGACCGGGTGCCGCAACGGGAAGCCGGTATGACCGCTTACGAACTGATGCTCTCCGAATCCCAAGAACGCATGCTGATGGTTCTGCATCCGGGTAGGGAGAACCTGGCGCGGACCGTTTTCGAGAAATGGGCGCTGGACTTTGCCATCGTCGGGCGTCTGACCGATACCGGCCGCATGGTCTTGCGGCAGCATGATCAGGTGGTAGCCGATCTGCCTATCGACCCTCTGGCGCAGGCTGCGCCAGAACACGATCGGCCACGGACGCATAGACCGCGCCCGCCGGTGCTGAAGACAGGTGACGTGCCCGGCCGTCCGTGGCCTGAGGCTCTCCGCATCCTGGTCGGCTGCCCCGATCTCGCAAGCAGGCGCTGGATCTATGAACAGTACGATCACATGGTCATGGGCGACACGGTGCAACGGCCTGGCGGTGATGCCGCCGTGGTCCGGGTGCATGGAACGGGCAAGGGTCTCGCCCTGACCACAGACTGTACGCCGCGCTATTGCGCTGTCGATGCGCGCGAAGGTGGTCGCCAGGCAGTGGCCGAGGCATGGCGCAACCTGACCGCTGTGGGCGCTATGCCGCTTGCCCTCACCGACAGCCTGAACTTCGGCAATCCGGAAAAGCCTGAAATCATGGGGCAGTTCGTTGACGCCGTTGAAGGTATGGGAGAAGCCTGCCGGATCCTCGACTTCCCCGTCGTGTCAGGCAACGTATCCCTCTATAATGAGACCGCAGGGCAGGCCATCCTGCCGACGCCGGTCATCGGCGGGGTTGGCCTGATTGAGAACCTGGATCGGATGGCCACCCTTCCCTTCAGGGTAGAAGGGCAGGCGGTTCTCCTGGTCGGAGACGCCATCGGCGGCCGGGGCGGGTGGCTGGGGTGTTCGCTGTACTTGCGCGAGGTTCTGGGACGAGAGGACGGCGCACCACCGGAAGTGAACCTCTCCAATGAACGCCGCAACGGGGACTTCGTCCGCAGATTGATCATGGACGGTCTGGTTACCACCTGCCATGACGTGTCCGATGGCGGGCTTGTGGTCGCCCTGGCCGAGATGGCAATAGCCTCCGGTATCGGTGTCAGGGTGACGACCGACCTGTCCCAGGCCTATGCAGATCCCCTGCACGCCTGGCTGTTTGGTGAGGATCAGGGGCGGTACGTAATTGCCGTGGCAGAGGACATGACCGATTCAATTCTGCGTGCGGCGGCCGGTGTGGGAGTCCCGGTGCGTCGGATCGGAACGACCAGCGGCGACGCGATTACGATCAACGATGCGGAGAGCCTTGCAGTCGCCGAATTGAAAGCCCTGCATGAGGGCTGGCTGCCTGCCTATATGGCAGGGGAAAGGCGGGACGGGGCAGTCATGAAAGGTTTCCCCTGTGCCGATTCGGCAGCAAAATCACGCTCCGACCCGCGACCCAGAAAGACAGGCAGCAGCGGTATGCAGGAGGGTCATGCAGCGTAGTACGTAGTAACAGGGACAGGTGATTTGATCGATGGCCATGCCGCCGCCTGATCCCCTTGGCCTGTTCGACCTTCCCGGCGCCCAGATGCCGAGGGAGTCTTCTCTGGTTAGCATTGCGTTTCCGCCGCCTGCCTGGCTTCAGTCTCTCAATCCCGAACAGCGGCAGGCAGTGGAAACGACCGAAGGGCCAGTCCTGGTGCTGTCTGGGGCTGGAACGGGGAAGACCCGTGTTCTCACGACCCGGATTGCCTATATCATTGCGAGCAGCCGGGCCGTGCCATGGCAGGTGCTGGCCGTTACTTTCACCAACCGTGCGGCACGGGAGATGAAGAGACGCCTGGCAGCTATGATCGGACCTGACGCCGAGCAGACCTGGCTTGGTACCTTCCATTCCATTGCCCTGCGCGTTCTGCGCCGCCAGCCAGAGCAGGTCGGCCTGCGGCCCAATTTCGTGGTTCTTGATGCCGACGACCAGCTTCGTCTTCTGAAACAGGTCATCGTGGCGGAAGGGCTCGATGCCAAGCGTTATCCGGTCCAGGGCCTGATGGCGACGATTCAGCGTTGGAAGGGCCATGGCCTCGCACCCGACCAGGTCACGTCTGACGAACCGATGGGGGATTTGGCGCCGGCGCGTCTGACCGATCTCTACCGGCGTTACCAGGAGCGGTTGCTTGCGATCAATGCTGTTGATTTCGGAGACCTGTTATTGTACAATCTATGCGTGTTCAAATCATGCCCTGACGTGCTAGCCGCGTATCAGCGTCGTTTCCGCTATATCCTGGTCGATGAATATCAGGACAGCAACGTGGCTCAATATCTGTGGTTGCGGCTGCTGGCCCGTCTTCGTCACAACATCTGCTGTGTCGGGGATGATGACCAAGCGATCTATTCATGGCGTGGGGCCGAGGTTGGCAACATCCTGCGTTTCGAAAAGGATTTCCCCGGTGCTTGCGTCATCCGCCTGGAACGGAATTATCGTTCACGGCCTTACATTCTACAAGCAGCGTCGGGGTTGATCCGTCATAACCAGAACCGTCTGGACAAGGAACTGCGGCCCGCCATCCCCGGGAACGAGCACGGTCACGCGGACGCAGATGAAACAAAGGTGCTGTTGCGCGGTACGTGGAACGATGGCCGGGAAGCACAGGTGATCGGGGAGGAAATCGAGGCAGACCACCGCCGCGGCCGTCTGCTGGGACAGATGGCTGTCCTGGTGCGGGCTAGTTTCCAGACCCGTGCCCTTGAAGAGCGGCTGGTAGCAATGGCCGTACCCTACCGCGTTATCGGCGGTCTGCGCTTTTATGAACGGCAGGAGATCCGGGATGCCATCGCCTACCTGCGGGTGATCGTTCAGCCTGACGATGATCTGGCATTCGAACGCATCATCAACGTTCCCAGGCGAGGGTTGGGTGATGTGACCGCGCGAATGCTGCACGCTTTCAGCCGGACCGAGCGAATCTCGCTGCATGAGGCGGCAGGACGTCTCCTGGCCGCTGATGCCTTGAAACCAAAAATGGCCCGTGTCAGCCTGCGCACGCTGCTGAAAGCCTTTGCCGGCTGGCGGACAGCGATGGCGACTCTGCCGCACCCAGATCTTGCTGCACGGGTACTAGAGGACTCCGGCTACATCACCATGTGGAAAGCCAATCGCTCCCCTGACGCACCAAACCGCCTTGAGAATCTGAAGGAACTGATCCAGGCGATGGGCACGTTCGACGACCTTCCGGGGTTTCTGGAACATGTCAGCCTGGTGATGGAAAACGACCAGGGACCGGGAGAAGATCGGGTCACGTTGATGACCCTGCACGCTGCCAAGGGACTGGAGTTCGATACCGTCTTCCTCCCCGGCTGGGAGGAGGGGTTGTTTCCGCATCAGCGGGCCCTGGATGAGGGTGGTCTGAAGGCCTTGGAGGAGGAGCGGCGGCTAGCCTATGTCGGCCTGACCCGGGCCCGGCGCAAGGTGATGATCAGCTTTGTGGCCAGTCGCCGCGTTCACAACCTGATTCAGCCTGCCATCCCTTCACGTTTCCTGGATGAGCTGCCGCCCGAAGTGGTCAAATGGCGCGGCGACCCGGGACTCCATGCCGGACGAACCGGAAACCCGGATCGGCTGAGCGGGCGGTCCTGCGACGCGAGACCCCTCCTTCCCTTCAAGGTTGGTGACCGCGTGCGCCATGACCGGTTCGGCGTTGGTGCGATCACCGCAGTAGGCAGCAGCAGGCTGTCAATCCTTTTTGATGATACACTTATTAATATAAGTATCGATGCACGTTGCGTTAATAGGATGTAAACGAACAAGAATATATCATGTTTTACGCGTATTACTGCTTTTAACCGCGAGAAGTCCCCCTTCCTCTCTGAATGGCTCCCGTATGTACACTGGAACGGCAAGCCCTCCCCCTCGATGGGGGAGGGTTGGGTATAGAGATGATACTTCCGTCTGGACACTACCCATCGCTGGCCAGGGGGCGTGACCGCCACGAGCCCCCCTGCCCCGTCACACACCGGAGATCCCCTTCACCCCCACCCCAACCCTCCTCCATCAAGGGGGAGGAGGCATCTATCCAGAGGGAGGGGATCTTCCCTCCTGGGGAAGAGCCTTCCCCCCCTCGGATGGGGGCTATTCCCTTCGAAGGGGATGGCTTTAGGGGTTGAGCCTGCTAATGTGAGTTGGAATGAATTCTATAATGAGAATTGTTGCACAGAATACGAACAGCTGCGCAGACATTCTCTACCTAAGGGGACTATGCTCCCTATCATGCAATTTCTAGGCCATTGCCCATCCCACGCCCTGTCAGTCCTTACCTTGCCTTTTGTTTCTCCTCTGGGCAGCGTGACCCGTTGTCGTGGGCAGGCCCATCCGGGTCCAGCGGATCATGCCACCTTCCACCACATGGATATTGGCAAGCCCAGCCTGCCTCAGCAGGCGCGCCGCCCGGCCTGCCCGGTTAGCTGACAGACACATGAGAAAGATTGGTGTCGTCCTAAGGGAGGTGAGCCGCTCCTGTACATCTTCCAGCCGCGCGCGCAGTTCGCTCAAGGGAAGATTGAGGGATCCCGGCACATGACCAAAGGCGCCTATGAATTCATCGGCGGTGCGGACGTCGATCACCAGCAGCACTTCGCCATGATCCATCCGCGCCTTCAGGTCTGAAGGCGACACGAACGGCACCCCGGCCAACAGCCGCGGCAGGAACTTCAGGAGGACTAGAGCCATGACAAGAACCAGTAAACTTACGACCGTTGTCATCTCCATGCCGCTTTCCCCTGTTGCCGAGGATGTTCCTCCGTTTCGTCCCGCATGACCTGGATGGTTGACAGCAGTCGGAGAAAATCCATCATTGCAAACGCCGTGCGCGCCCGTTGCAAGGCAGCCGCCGATCCGGCTGCTGTGGCCCGACGCAGTGCTTCAGCCATGGGCTGGCTACGTAAAAGGCTTATCGTCAGGGCGAACAGGAATGAATCCCTACTTCCGGTAGGATTCTCCGAATCGACAGGGGAGACCTCTGTTCGCCAGACTGCCTCTGCCGTCACGGCCACGGCGCCGGCAAGACCCAACGTGATCACCACCGTGTCCACACACCCCCCTGCGGCGAACGTCGTGCGCCGCGTCACCGGCCTCCTCTCGGCGTTATAATCTTGACCCCGTGCGGATGGCCCTTGACGGCGCCGGCAAGCGCCTCCCCGCTGCTGTCCACCCACACCGGCGGGCCGCTCTCCTGCAGACGGACGACCAAGTTCCATCACGTCATTTCTGCCAATCCCTGGCGGCAGACTGCCGCACAGACAGACGCCTGCCGCCGCTTCGGCCTCGACATCAGCGCCGAACCGCTGCCAGCCGGTGACAGATACGTTAGGACCCGGGGCGTTGATGACGGTCACCTTTCCGTCCGCAGCTCTCACGATGATGGCGTTGGTTCGGGTTTCCCCCTCGATCCAGCTCCAGCGACAGCCCAAGGCCTTCGGTTCGTGCCAGGTCAGCTGCGATCTGGCCGACATGATATGACCGGCGAGGAGACCGGTGCAGACGGGATAGCTGCCCAGGAGACGAACGGCCCGCGCCACGTTCATGCCCTTTCCGCCGTATGTGGCCGACGTCTCCCGAGCCCGCCATATCTAGCCGGGCACCACATAGGTACGGTCGACCGATACATTAGGTGCGATACAGACGATGCGCTTCGCTTGTGGCATGTTCTGCTGTGTTTGTGGGATTTGCCCTGCCTTGCACTGTCTGGATCTTACAGAATACCTGGACCAGTTTGGAAACAAAAAAACCGTCCGCCGCTGTACAAGGAGAACGCGCAAGAGGAAAGAGCTGTCTTCTGATTGCAGCTATGGATCTGAGATCGTGATCCCCCCAGGCCCCGACGGCTCTTAAGCCTTTCGCATCCGTGGTCTTTGGCTTGTGCGCCACCCGGCACACGCTGCGGCGGCTGACATCTTAGAGTGTATCACGCGTTGTGCTCGCTAGCATGAAGGGAAATCTCATCGTGTTAGGAAGAACAACACGAAATTGCATCCCTCCTGCCACGCGCTGACTGTATGCCTGGCTCGAAAACCGTTCTCGGCAATCAGTGTCTCAATCAGGGGAATGTCTCCGGACTCGGAAAAGCCGAAGATCACCATCCCATCAGGTTGTAAATGATCAGATACCTTCTGAAAGAAGACACGGACATCATGGTAGTTTTCATCCGTACAGGCCCGTTCGAGAGTATCTGCCGGTCTGCTCCCGTGATAGGGCGCATTCCATATGATAACATCGAACATGCCCTGAACATTGGCAAAGGCATTGGAGAGACGTGCCTCTCCATTGGCGACGTTAAAGCGCTTGAAATTGAGACAGGTGTTCCTGATGGCTTCTGCATTGATATCCACGGCGACGACACGTGATGCACCAGTACGCGCGGTAAAGACCGAAATGATGCCCGTTCCACACCCGATTTCCAGACACGCCCGTCCCCTGACATCCGGCAAATGCGCGACGTGAAACCGGCTGGACCAGTCATAAGCCGGTGACCACACATCAGGCAGAACAAGAATAGGCAGACCCATGACATCGGTCTCGTAAGGCTGTATGTGGGACCGCATCTTCGCGAGAGCACCCGGTGTGGTGCTGTGTAAAGCATAGGGTGGTTTTTGATTCATGGTACGATTTCCTATCCAGCCGCTTCGGAATTGTTCCATATCCGGCCAGCATTTTTATTGAAATGAATCTTGCATTTATTCTACCTGTTTTCAAGCCCATGAGGAGGCGAGAAAGATGGAGGCCCCTGAAACGGGCATGATGGTAGTGAACGGTCATGAGGGGTGTCCAAACTTGAGAGAAGGCAGGAGCATTTTCCTCAGGGTCTGCCCGGAAATATATCGTTATTTCTCAACGCATTAGTCGTCACCCCCGCGAAGCCTATCCCTGCTTTCGCGGGAACAGGCTTCGCGGGGGTGACGAGAAAATTTATGACGGACTTCCTTCACCCGATTGCCCTGCTCCACTTCGTGACAGGGCTCGTGCCAAGGATTTATACTTTTGCTCCGCCTTACATTGGAACCGGAGAAGGAATGTCTCATTATGCCAGCAGGCAGGCCCTCATTCGTCGCAGGGGATGGCCCTCTGGCACAGGATGCATTGCAGCGCTTGCAAAACCGCTATGCACATGTGCCACCAGAACAGGCCGATATCATCGTCGCCTTGGGAGGGGATGGCTTCATACTAAAGACCCTGCACCGTTATCTGCACCGTCATGTGCCGATCTATGGCATGAATCGGGGCACGGTCGGCTTTCTCATGAACAACTTTCGCGAAGATGATTTGCTAGTACGACTAGAACGGGCTGAGCCTGTCAAGCTACACCCTTTACGTATGGCGGCCCGCCGTATCAACGGCGAGGTGATGGAAGCGCTGGCCATCAACGAGGTCTCCCTGTTGCGGGAAGCCCGCCAGGCTGCCAAGATTCGCGTTCTGATCGACCGCAGGGTTAGGCTGGAGGAACTCATATGCGATGGGGTTCTGGTGTGTACGCCGGCCGGCAGCACAGCCTACAATCTCTCGGCCCACGGGACCATCCTGCCTCTGGGGGCCAACCTTCTGGGACTGACGCCCATCAGTGCTTTCCGTCCGCGGCGCTGGCTTGGGGCCCTTCTGCCTCATACCGCCTCCATTGATTTCGAGATTCGCGAGCCCCTGAAGCGTCCCGTCAGTGCCGTGGCCGACTATACCGACGTCAGACAAGTGACGTCCGTGCATGTGCGCGAAGATCGCGGCATCGCCATGACGTTATTGTTCGATCCTGAGCACAACTTGGAAGAGCGAATCTTGATGGAACAGTTCCTACCGTAGCACCGTGCCCGCACACCAGGAACATCCCCTCTTTGCTTCCTTTTGCGCTGCCAGGCAACCAACAGGCTACCAACGTGGAGAACACGAAGAAAAGCGCCCGGTCAAGGGGGCAACCGAGCGCTTCTTCGCTCCATCTGGGGCACTTCTTCGCTCCATCTGGAGCATGAAGGCCGGCGGGGAAACCGCCCTCAACGGGCCACACCATTGCAGTGCTACCCCTTCATACCCTTTAGGTGGTGTGGCCGATCCTGGCTCGTGAATGCGTTTTTTGCATTTCAGGCATGCGTAAAAAACATATCTATCCTGGCAACGAAGGAAGGGGTGCCTGCAAGGCTTGCACGCCATTTTCGCGGTTCACTACCCAAGCTAACTCATGCTCTTAAGCCTTGATCGTGATCTCCCCCCGGCGCCGGCGGGCCGCGGATACGCGGCCCTTAGCTTTTGCGCCATGCAGCGCGCCGCGGTAGCGAACCTTTGCGTGTATGTCACGATTGACGCTCGTTTGGTATCACCTCCACCTTCCCCCGATCCGGGGAGGAGGGGGTTATTCCTGACGGGGAAGGCAGACATGCACGAACGCCGCAGCTTTCAGCAAGAAAGAGATGTCATTGAAGTGACGGATGGCATGAAAGACATATAGAATCCTTTCAATATACAATTTAAAATTAAGAGACGTTATAGTTCCGAAGGTAAGATTGCTTCCAATCAGGCTACGTCAGCGTGGGGTCACGTGCAGTCATACACATACCATACCAAGTATGGCTCAAGAACTTCTTATTCTCACATGCCAGTAGAACCAAACTACTTCAAAGCATCTGTCAAGATGATTCGTATCTTATACACTTTCTTTCCATAGATCTATTTATCATCATGGATGAGGAAAAGACAGTCGCGAATTTTGCCCTGATAGAGTCAGGACAGGCTGTGGCAATGCTCACACGGGTCCCTTGATTCCCGACAGATCTGTATGAAACATGAACATATCAGAGAGGACAAGCTGACGATGATTCAACGACTCGATGTGTGAGCCTGGAACGTTGCGAATGTTCATAGTTGGTTCACGGTGCCGGAAGGGTAACGACTATTTCTGCATCCCTGGCCTGCAATTGTTGACAGCGGACTGATTCCCTTATTTTTACTATCAAGTGTCATTGACTCCCATATTATCCCATCCTACCCTATGAGGGCCCATGTAAGGGTAAAAGGGAACGTCAAGGGCAAGAGGAAGCGTGCGTGCATCCGCAAGGGAGAAAACACGCAAGGACGGACGGGGACATTGGGCCCGTAAACAATGGCGCTTTTCGTTGGCACATTCGTGAACAAGATCGATAAAAAGGGCCGGGTGTCCGTTCCAGCCAGTTTTCGGACCGTTCTGACGCGACTAGGGTTTGCCGGAGTGGTAGGTTTCCGCTCATTTGTCGGTTCATGCATCGAAGCCGGCAGCATGGAGTGGATGGAACGATTGAGTGAAGGAATCGATGACCTGGCCGTTTTTTCCATTGAGCAGGACGAACTGACGTCGCTCATCTTTGCAGATGCACGGCAGATGCCTTTCGATACTGAAGGACGGATTGTTCTGCCAGAGGATTTGATTGCGCATGCCGGCCTTACGGAAGCCGCCGCTTTCGTCGGCAAGGGGAAAACCTTCCAGATCTGGGAGCCCGGGACGGCGAAAAGGATGCATGACGAAATGCGCAGTCGGGCCACGAAAAACCGGTCAACCCTGACATTGCCGAAAAGGGGCGAGACATGACGCAGAAGACAACTCGCAAGGGGAAGGAGCATGTTCCCGTGCTTCTGCGGGAGGCGATGGCGTTCCTTGCGCCCTGTTCCGGTGGCCTTTACGTGGACGGGACTTTCGGTGCCGGTGGCTATAGTACCGCCCTTCTGGAGACGACCGACTGCCAGGTGGTCGGCATTGATCGCGATCCGGTTGCCCTTGAGGAAGGCGCTGCCGTTGCCAGACGGTTTCCGGGCCGTCTCGCCCTGATCGAGGGATGCTTCGGCGATATGGCGACGTTGCTGGCTACGCGCAATCTGGCGGGGGTGGATGGCGTGGCCCTGGATCTCGGGATCTCCAGCCTGCAACTGGATACGCCAGAGCGTGGATTTTCGTTCCAGGCTGATGGCCCCCTGGACATGCGCATGGGACGCACCAGTCCGACCGCCGCCGATGTCGTCAACGCCTGTTCCGAGACCGAACTAACCCGTATCCTCCACGAGCTGGGAGAGGAGCGGCTGGCACGCCGCATTGCCCGCGCCATTGTCGTCGCCCGGCCCATCACACGCACCACACAGCTTGCGGCAGTGGTCCAGCGGGTGGTTCCGCGCAGTCACGACGGCCTCGATCCGGCCACCCGAACCTTCCAGGCCTTGCGCCTGTTCGTCAATGACGAACCAGAGGAACTGAGACGTGCCCTGGTGGGGAGCGAGCAGGCTCTGGCGCCTGGCGGCCGCCTGGTGGTGGTGGCCTTCCATTCACTGGAAGACCGGGCAATCAAACGTTTTTTCAGAGTCCGTGCCGGCCACCTTCCGCATGTCTCCCGCCATCGGCTTGAGACACCGTGTGGCCAGGCGCCCACTTTCCGCGTTCTGACCCGTCGGGCCGTGCGGCCCAGTGCCGCCGAAACCGCCGCCAATCCGCGTGCGCGGTCTGCCCGGCTGCGGGCTGTGGAGCGAACCGCCGCTCCGGCTTGGCACGATGACCTGAACGGGTGAGGCTTGGCATGATTCGTATCATGGTCGTTCTATGGGCCGTTCTGGCCGCTGGTGTCGGTGTAGGGCTTTTTCTTTTGAAGCACGAAGTGCAGTCGCTGGAAGACGAACTGGTGCAGGCTAACCATGCCATCAGAATGACCCAGGAGAGCATCCACGTACTCAAGGCGGAATGGAGTTTCCTGAATGATCCGGTCCGCCTGCACCGGTTGGCCGAGCGGCATCTTGGCATGACCTTGCTCAAGCCCGGACAGGTAATCGTGGCGGCGGCCCTGCCATTTGTGCTGGACGCCCTGGAACAGAGTCAGCCCCGCAGAGGTGCCCCTGGCAACCATCTGGCTGCTGCGCCAGCGGGCGAAGGACGGGCGGTCAAGATGGTAACCACCGGAACAGCGGGGGCGGGCAGACCGGTCCCGCCCCTTCCTACCCGGATGTCACCATCAGGTATCCCGGTTCGTGTAATGGCCGTCGCCGACAAACGAACCCGTTGAGAGGGGCGTGCATGTCCATTTTCCGTCGCCGCGAACCGTTTCTCTACCCGTGGGCAGATGTGCTGTCTCCCGAGCTGCCACGCGGCCGCTATGATGCAGGTCGGCAGCGCGCCCTGGAAACCGGCCGGACGCGGCTGTTGGGCATGGGGACGGTGTTTCTGCTCGTGTTCGCCGTCATTGCCGGTCGGCTGGTCGAGATCACTGCCTTCACTGCCCCGGAATCCGTTCGTCAGGCCCGTCAGATGCCGCCACCAGCAGCGGTCATGAACCGGGCTGACATCACGGACCGCAACGGCGTGGTGCTGGCGACCAGCCTGCCGATCGTGAATCTCTATGCCAATCCGCGTGATATGCTCGATCCGGAAGAGGCGGCCCGGAAGACGGTGGCGGCCCTACCTGATTTGCGTTTCGGGGAGGTTCTTGACAGGCTTTCTTCCGATAAGAGCTTTGTCTACCTCAAGCGCAACCTTACGCCAAACCAGCAGTACGAAATCAATCGTCGTGGTGTTCCTAGACTGAATTTCGAGAAGGGGGAGCGGCGAGTCTATACGTATGCCAATCTGGCTGCCCATGTCCTGGGCACCGTTGATCTCGACAACCGGGGAATCAGCGGCATCGAGAAAACCTTCAACGAGCGTCTCACCGCGCAACCAAGCCAGCCGTTGCGGTTGTCACTTGATGTGCGTCTGCAACACATCGTTCGGGAGGAACTGACGTGGTCGGTGGAAGAGTTTCATGCCTCGGGGGGTGCGGGAGTCATCGCCGACGTGCATACCGGTGAAATCCTGGCGATGATTTCTCTGCCAGACTTCAATCCGAACATCCATGGCACGTCTCCGCCCGATGCACAATTCAATCGTGCCACTTTGGGTGTTTATGAAATGGGGTCCACTTTCAAGCTGTTCACAGCCGCGGCTGCACTTGATGGTGGTTTTACCCGCCTGGAGAACAGTTACGATACAACTAATCCGATTAAGATCGCAAGTTTTACCATTCGCGACTATCACCCGCAGCGCCGTTGGCTGACCGTGTCCGAGATCATGATCCACTCCTCCAACATCGGTGCCGTCAGAATGGCTCAGGATGTGGGGACCAAAGCTATGCGGGACTATCTCGGCAGGCTGGGGCTTCTGCAACCGCTTGCCATCGAACTGCCGGAGACGGGCAGCCCTCTGACACCCTCCCCATGGCGCGAGATCAACACACTAACCGTTTCCTATGGTCATGGGCTGGCCGTGACGCCGGTGCATATGGCCACGGCGGTCAGCACGCTCGTCAACGGCGGTATCCATCGTCCGGCTACCTTGATCCATCGTCCGTCGGAGGCCCTGGACAGTGGGGAACGGGCCCTAAAGGCGGAAACCTCGCGGCAAATGCGTGGACTCATGCGGCGGGTGGTGGAAGAGGGAACCGGCGCCAAGGCCGAGGTTCCCGGTTATTTCGTTGGCGGCAAGACCGGTACCGCCGAAAAAAGCCGCAACGGCGGCTATGCGCGCAGGGCGTTGCTCTCGTCTTTCGCCGCTGCCTTTCCCATGAACAATCCTCGTTACGCTGTGATCGTCATCATAGATGAACCGGAGGGAAACAAGAATACCTTTGGATACGCCACGGGAGGATGGACGGCTGCGCCCGCGGTTGGACGCATTGTGGCACGGGTAGCGCCGGTCGTGGGCATTGCCCCGGTGTATGGCGAATGGACCGACGCCCTGCTGCGATCGGTAACGCCAGCAGTGGTGCGGATGCCCGACGAAAGGGAATGAGGCCTGAAGGGCGTGCCTGGGTGTCTGGAAAGCCCGCCCGGCACCGGTTTGTGTTGCATGACCTTTCGTACCGACGGTGCTCTTCCGTTCCGCCAGAAGGGCCGGGCATGAAACAGAAGAGAGAGATGAGAGCGTGCTGGCGACACTGGACATTAAGGGACTGACCGCTGATTCGCAGCAGGTGCAGCCGGGGTATCTGTTCGCGGCGCTGCCGGGCCGCGTGCATGATGGTCGTACCTACATCGGCGAAGCCGTGGCGCGCGGCGCCGTGGCAGTGCTGGCCCTACCCGGGACGCAGCTTGCTACGTCTGTGACGGGGAGGGCCGCTGACGCTGGCGTGCGCCTGATCGAGGATCCCAATCCGCGTCGGCGCTTTGCGGAAATGGCTGCCGCGTTCCATGGCCGTCAGCCTGGCGTAGTGGTGGCGGTGACGGGGACCAATGGCAAGACATCGGTCGTTGCCTTCGTCCGCCAGATATGGACAAGGCTGGGCTTGGCCGCAGGCAGTCTGGGCACCCTGGGGGTGACGGCGCTAGGGGTGATGCGCCCCGGTGCCCTGACCACACCTGATGCCGAGACCTTGCACCGTATTCTGGCCGATCTGGCCCGGCGTGGCATCGGGCATGCAGCCCTGGAGGCCTCGAGTCATGGGCTCGATCAGTTCCGTCTCGATGGCGTGGATCTGGCCGCAGCCGCCTTCACCAACCTGACTCACGATCACCTTGACTACCACGATTCCCTTGCCGCTTACCGGACGGCCAAGCTGCGTCTTTTCACGGAGTTGTTGCCACGGGGCGCGCCGGCTGTCCTCAATGCCGACGATCCGGCCTTCGACACGTTCTGCGAGGCTGCCGCCGCCCGTGGTGCGGAGGTGTTTTCCTATGGCTTCAGGGGCGATGCCGTCCGCCTGACGGCGGTCGTACCGAGCCAGTCTGGACAGGATCTGGACCTGCATGTGCAGGGACGTCGTTTCGCGGCGCACCTGCCCCTGGTCGGATCGTTCCAGGCCATGAACGCTCTGTGCGCGCTGGGGCTGGTGGTGGCCCTGGGCGGCGAAGTCGCGGCCACGGTTGCAGCTCTTGCAACGTTGGAGGGTGTGCCCGGTCGCTTGCAGAAGGCCACGGTGCGGCCGAACGGCGCGCCGGTCTATGTGGATTACGCCCACACGCCCGATGCCCTAGAGACGGCATTGTCGGCCTTGCGGCCGCATGGCAGCGGACGGCTGGCCGTGGTGTTTGGCTGCGGCGGGGATCGCGACCGCGGCAAGCGGCCGCAGATGGGAGCCATTGCGGCGCGCCTGGCCGACACGGTGATCGTGACCGACGATAATCCACGCAGCGAGCAATCGGCCGCTATCCGGGCGGAAATTCTGGCTAGCTGTCCAGCGGCCCGCGAGATCGGCGACCGGTCTGCGGCGATCCACACCGCGGTGATGGAACTGGCGCCGGGCGATGTGCTGCTGGTGGCCGGCAAGGGGCATGAACATGGACAGATAATCGGGAAGGTGGTCATCCCGTTTGACGATGTGGCGGTGTGCCGGCAGGCCGTTATCCAGGCTAATGCCTCCGTAGTCGGGAAAGAGGCGGGAGAAGATACATGACGGTTTTATGGACGGCAGCGGAGGCGGCCAGGACCACCGGCGGGCGTGTTGCCGCCGGATGGGGGGCATACGGCGTCTCCATCGACAGCCGGACCGTGACGGCAGGGGATCTGTTCGTCGCCTTGCGTGGTCCCAACCATGATGGCCATGATTTTGTTGCCGCCGCCCTAGCGAGGGGTGCAGCAGCGGCCGTGGTAGCAGGGGTACCAGATGGCGTCATCCCGCCGGAGCGGCTCCTGGTGGTAGAGGACACCCGGAACGCCCTGGAGGCTCTGGCACGCCGGGCGCGCGCCCGCAGCGCAGCGCGTGTGGTCGCCGTTACCGGCTCCGTTGGCAAAACCGGCACCAAGGAAATGTTGAAAGAGGTTCTGGCCCGGCAGGGACCGACCCACGCCACGCAAGGCAATCTCAACAATCATTGGGGAGTACCGTTGACGCTTGCCCGCATGCCGGCCGCATCTGTCTTCGTCGTCTTGGAAATGGGCATGAACCATGCCGGCGAGCTTGCGATCCTGTCACGGCTGGCCCGGCCCGACGTGGCCGTGATCACGGCCGTCGCGCCCGCGCATCTTGAATTTTTCACCTCCGTCGCCGCGATTGCCGACGCCAAGGCGGAAATCTTTGCGGGCATGAATCGGGACGGTATCGCCATTCTCAACCGCGACACCCCTCATTTTGATCGTCTGGCACGTCACGCGCTTGGCGCTGGCATCACCCGCATCTACGGCTTTGGCAGCTACCCTGATGCCGAGTTTCGTCTGTGCAACTGCGCGATCATCGACGATGGCACCATGGTCGAGGCCAATGTACTAGAACAGGCCGTCGCATACGGGCTCGGGATGCATGGCCATCATTGGGCCCTCAACAGCCTGGCGGTGCTGGCAGCGGTTGAGGCGGTCGGCGGGCGCATCGGGCCGGCGATCGATGCCCTGACGGCCGTGCATCCGCCAGCAGGCCGCGGAAGCCACGAACGGCTCGCGTTGCGCCAGGGCAGTATTGAAATCATCGACGAAAGCTACAACGCCAGTCCGGTGGCAATGATGGCCGCCCTGGCCGTGCTGGGGGCCGTGCAGCCTGGTCCGGGCGGACGGCGAATCGCGGTTCTGGGAGACATGCTGGAACTGGGAACGGCAAGCACCGCGCTGCATGTCAGCCTGGCTAGGCCGATTCTGGATCACCGGATCGATCTGGTGTTCACGGCAGGTTCTCTGATGGCCCACCTGCACGAGGCGCTGCCACCGGCGCAGCGCGGGGGCCATACCGTCAGTGCCGCCCTTCTGGCCGCGCCGGTGACGGACGCGATCCGGCCGGGCGATGTCGTGCTGGTGAAGGGATCGGCCGGCAGCCGGACCAGCCTGATCGTGACGGCCCTGCGGCAGCTTGCCGGCAGCATTCCGGCTCTCGACACCCACTGCGTGCGCAACCCCTGCAGAACCAGGGACTGAAACGGTCATCGAATGGCGGAGGAACGACAAGAGCCATGCTTTACAATCTTCTTGCGCCTCTGGCTGATGAACCCGGACTGTTTAATCTGTTCCGCTATCTGACCTTTCGGACCGGCGGTGCCGTACTGACGGCCCTGCTGTTCGCTTTTGTCTTCGGGCCGGCCATCATCGGCTGGCTCAAGCGCAAGCAGGGGGAAGGCCAGCCGATCCGTCTCGATGGACCTGAGCGCCATCTGCTTGAGAAGAAGGGCACACCAACCATGGGCGGGATCATGATCCTGCTCGGGGTGGGACTGGGAACCATGCTGTGGGCGGACTTGAGCAACGGTTTCGTCTGGGTGACCCTTCTGGTGACACTCGGATATGGGGCCATCGGCTTTGCCGACGACTACCTCAAGGTGACACGCCACCATAGTGGCGGTCTGCCTGGACGGCTCAAGCTTCTGGCCCAGTTCGTGCTCGGAACCGTTGCCGCAGGACTGATCGTTCATTTCACCCAGAGCAAGGATGTCGTGGCAACGGGCCTTGCTCTACCGTTCCTGAAGAACGTGGTGCTCGACCTCGGGCTGTTCTATGTGGTATTCGCGACGGTCGTTATGGTCGGGGCTTCCAATGCCGTCAACCTGACCGATGGTCTGGACGGTCTGGCCACGGTGCCGGTCCTGATCGCTGCTGGCGTGTTCATGCTGATCGCCTATCTGTCCGGCCACCTGGTATTTGCCAGTTACTTGCAGATTCACCACATGCCGGGTGCCGGTGAACTGGCCGTGTTCTGTGGTGCCCTAATCGGGGCGGGGCTGGGATTCCTGTGGTTCAATGCACCGCCGGCAATGGTGTTCATGGGCGACACGGGCTCGCTCGCCATGGGAGGAGCGCTTGGCACCGTCAGCGTCATCACCAGGCACGAACTGGTGCTCGCCGTCGTCGGCGGACTGTTCGTTCTCGAAGCGGTATCGGTGATCGTCCAGGTGATCTCGTTCCGGCTGACGGGCAAGCGCGTATTCCGCATGGCACCCCTGCATCATCACTTTGAAAAAAAGGGCTGGAAAGAACCGACCATTGTGATCCGGTTCTGGATCATTGCCACGATCCTGGCTATCGCCGGGTTGTCAACCCTGAAGCTGCGATGAGGCGATCGTGATTGAGACAAGACAGTATACGGGCCAGACGGTGGCAGTCATGGGGTTCGGGCGATCGGGTCGGACCGCCGCACGTGCATTGCAGGCCAGCGGTGCCCGGATCCGGGTGTGGGACGACGATCCTGCCAGGCGGATCGATGCGGGAGGAGAGGGATTCGAGGTCGTCGATCTTACGGGTATCGACTGGCGTGATATCGCCTGTCTCCTGTGGAGCCCCGGCATTCCGCACATCTGGCCTGCACCGCATCCGGTCGCGCGGGCGGCGCGGGCGGTCGGGGTGGTTCCGGTCTGTGATGTTGAGCTGCTGATGCAGAGCAGGCCAGTTGCCCGTTGCATCGGGGTGACCGGAACGAATGGCAAGTCAACAACCACTGCCCTGATCGCCCACATCCTTGCTTTCGCCGGTCATCCGGCGGCAGCAGGTGGCAATCTGGGCCTGCCAGTGCTGGAATTCCCGTTTTTCGGGCCCGGGGGCGTTTATGTGATCGAACTGTCATCCTATCAGCTCGAGCTGACGCCATCGCTGGCCCTCGATGGAGGGGTGCTTCTGAACATCACGCCAGATCATCTGCACCGGCATGGTGGCATGGAGGGCTACATTGCCGCCAAGCGTCGTCTTTTCGCCGGCCTGAAGCCGACAGGCACAGCGGTGGTGGGCATGGACGATACTCCCAGCGCCGCGGTACGGGAGACGCTGCTGGAGCGGGGCTTTCCCGTTATCCCGGTTTCCGTCCGCGATCCGGTGGGGGTTCATGTAACAGGCGGCGTGCTGGCCGATGAGAACGGTGAGGTCGTGGCTGACCTTTCCGCCGCACCGGCTCTGCCCGGCCGGCACAATGGCCAGAACGCCGCCGCAGCCTTTGCCGCGACCCGGGCGCTGGGTGTTGCCCCCGCCACCATCGCCGCAGCGCTGCGGACCTTCCCCGGTCTCGCGCACCGTCAGGAACTGGTCGCCGTCATCGACGGCGTGCGCTACGTCAACGACAGCAAGGCGACCAACGCCGATGCGACCGAAAAGGCCCTGACCTGCTATGATGCCCTGTACTGGATTGCTGGGGGAAGGCCCAAGGAAGGCGGTATTACGGCACTGACGCCGCTGTTTCCACGGGTTCGCCATGCCTTCCTGATCGGCGAAGCGGCCCCTGCCTTCAATCGCACCCTGGAGGGCCGGGTTCCGGGCACGCAATGTGGCACGCTCGCCGTGGCCGTGGCGGAGGCGCACGCGATGGCCGCCCGTGAGCGCATTCCTGGAGCGGTGGTTCTGCTGTCGCCGGCGTGTGCCTCGTGGGACCAGTTCGAGAGCTTCGAACAGCGTGGCACCGTTTTCCGTGAACTGGTGGCAGCCCTGCCCGGCCGGCGCGAGGTCTTGCCATGACGCGGGCAACCTCCTTCACGCGTCTCGATACCAGCGCCGTGGGCCGCTGGTGGTGGACCGTGGATCGTTGGATACTCGGGGCAGTGGGGGCGCTGGTCACCATCGGCGCACTGCTGACGCTTGCAGCAAGTCCGGCCGTCGCGCACCGTATCGGGGCATCCAGTTTCCATTTTGTTTATCGCCACGCCATTTTCATTCTACTCGCGATAGGGGTCCTATGGCTGGTGTCGCTCCAGACACACCGTACTGTGCGCCGTCTGGGAACAATCGGTTTCCTGGTGGCCATGGGTCTGATGGTGCTTACCCTGATGGTCGGGGAGGAAGTCAAGGGGGCAACACGCTGGATCAACCTGCCGGGCTTCTCGCTCCAGCCCTCTGAATTCGTCAAGCCGACCTTTGCCGTCGTTACCGCCTGGATATTCGCCGCCAGTCGTTCCAGCACGAATGTTTTCCCCGGCGACTGGATCGTAGTCGCCCTTTGTGGCGCGGTGATCACACTTTTGCTGTTGCAGCCGGATGTTGGCATGTCATTGGTAGTATCAGTTGTATGGGCCATTCAGTACTTTCTGGCAGGTCTTAGTCTGTTTTGGGTGTTGCTGCTGGTCGTCGGCGGCATTTCATCAGGGGTTGGAGCCTATTTCCTGTTCGATCACGTGCGCAGCCGCGTCGATCGTTTCCTTGATCCGGATTCGGGGGATTCCTATCAGATTGCCAAGGCATTACAGGCCTTCCGCAAGGGCGGTCTGGTTGGCACCGGGCCGGGCGAGGGACGGGTCAAGGAGGTTCTGCCAGATGCACATACCGATTTCATCTTCGCTGTGGCCGGCGAGGAATTCGGCTTGATTCTGTGTCTGTTGATGGTCGGACTGTTTGCCTTCGTGGTTCTGCGTGGCTTCATCCGGGCCTTCCAGAGCGACAGCCTGTTCGTCCTTCTGGCAACAAGTGGTCTTCTTGTGCAATTCGGATTGCAGGCTATCATCAACATGGCCTCTTCCTTGCGCCTGATGCCGACCAAGGGCATGACACTACCATTCATTTCCTATGGCGGTTCATCAATGCTTGCGGTGGCGTTTGGCATGGGCATGGTGCTGGCCCTGACCAGACACCGGGCCGGAGAGGAAGAACTGCCATGACGGCATCCGTACCGTCCGGGGAAAGGCCGATCCTGCTTGCCGCCGGCGGCACGGGCGGGCACGTGTTCCCGGCCGAGTCCCTAGCCGAGGAACTGTGGCACCGCGGCCATGCTCTGGTTCTGGTAACCGATCGGCGCGGCATCACCTGGCATGGCAGGCTGGGCAGCCTCACCGCTCATGCTGTTTCTGCCGGGGGGCTTGCCGGTCACGGCCCGGTCGAAATGATAAAGAACGCTGTCAGGCTGGCTTGGGGCGTAGGTGAAGCCTTGCGGCTGATCCGGCGCCTGAGACCGGCAGTCGTGGTGGGATTTGGCAGCTATGCCTCGGTGCCGCCCATGGTGGCGGCAGTGCTGGCCGGCTATCCTACGGTAGTGCACGAACAGAACGCGGTCCTGGGGCGGGCCAATCGTCTGTTGGCGCCGTGGGTCAGCCGGATGGCCGTCTCGTTTGCAGGAACGGGCCATGCTCGGGGGGGCGATACGCTCCACATCGGCATGCCGGTACGTCCGGCGGTGCAGGCGGTCCGTGAGGTGTCCTACAGGCCCCCCGGACGCGGGGATCCGGTGCGGATTCTGGTAATCGGTGGCAGTCAGGGTGCGCATATCTTCGGTGAAGTGGTTCCTGCCGCTCTGAACAGACTGCCGGTTACCTTGCAGACCCGTCTGCGGGTGAGCCAGCAGGTGCGCGCCGAAGACCGGGTCATTGTGGCCGCGGCTTATGACGGCTCGGGTATCGCGGTTGAACTTGAGACCTTTTTCGACGACATGCCGGCCCGTCTGGCAGAGACACATCTGGTCATTGCCCGCGCCGGCGCTTCGACGGTCGCTGAACTGACCGTGGCCGGTCGTCCGGCCATCCTGGTGCCCTACCCTCATGCCATCGATGACCACCAGACCGCCAATGCCCACGCCGTGGCGGAGACCGGCGGGGCGTGGCTGATGCAGCAGGAAATCTTCACACCCGAGACCCTGGCCGCCCGGCTGCAGACGCTCTTTGATTGGCCGACCCTGTTGGCCAAGACCGCTGCCTGCGCGGGCAGGATCGCCCTGCCCGATGCCACGCAACGGCTGGCCGACACGATCGAGGCTCTGATGCCGGAACAAGGGCCGCACGACGGGGTCGGCGGGGCAAAGGAAGAAGCCGCATGATCCGTACCTTGCCGCTCGACATCGGCACACTGCATTTCATCGGCATCGGCGGCATCGGCATGTCCGGAATCGCGGAGATCCTGCACAATCTCGGCTACGCGGTTCAGGGCTCGGACGTGGTAGACGGCGCCAACGTCCAGCGTCTGCGCCGGCTGGGAATCCCGGTCATGGTAGGACATGCAGCCGGAAACCTGGGCTCTGCCACGGTGGTGGTAGTCTCAACCGCCATCGGAAACGACAATCCGGAGGTCACGGCCGCCCGGGCGCGTTTGATTCCAGTGGTGCGGCGTGCCGAAATGCTGGCGGAACTGATGCGGCTTAAGTACTCGGTGGCGGTGGCAGGCACCCACGGCAAGACAACCACCACGTCGATGGTGGCAGCCCTGCTGGATACCGCCGGCTTCGACCCGACCATCATCAACGGCGGGATCATCAACGCCTATGACACCAACGCCCGCCTGGGAGGAGGCGACTGGATGGTGGTGGAGGCAGACGAATCGGATGGAACCTTCACCAGGCTGCCGGCCACCATCGCCGTAGTCACCAACATTGATCCCGAACATCTCGATTTCTGGGGCAGTTTCGATGGCGTGCGGGAAGCCTTCCAGATCTTTGTGCAGAACATTCCCTTCTATGGCTTTGCCACGCTGTGCCTCGACCACCCCGAGGTCCAGGCCCTGATCGCCCGGGTGGTGGATCGTAAGATTGTCACCTACGGTTTGAATCCACAGGCCGACGTCCGGGCCCTCAATGTTGCCCTGGACACGCGGGGAGCAAGGTTTGACGTCGTGGTGACTGACCGCCTGACCGGCATGAGCCGTTCCCTTGCCGACGTACGTCTGCCCATGTACGGCCTTCACAACGTTCAGAACGCCCTGGCTGCCATCACGGTTGCCGTGCGGATGGGGGTGGAGAATGCCGTGATTGCACGCGCACTTGCCGCCTTCAGTGGTGTCAGGCGCCGTTTTACCTGCACCGGTGTGGTCGATGGCGTGATGGTGATTGACGACTATGGGCATCACCCGGTCGAAATTGCTGCCGCCCTGAAGGCAGCCCGCAGCGCCTGTACCGGCCGGGTCATCGCCGTGGTGCAGCCACACCGTTATACCCGCTTGCGGAATCTGTTTGATGCCTTCTGCACCTGCTTCAACGATGCCGACACGGTCATGGTCGCTGAAGTTTATCCGGCCGGTGAGTCCCCCATCGCCGATGTGCACCGCGAGGCACTGGTCGATGGCCTGCGTGCGCACGGTCATCGCCATGTCGTGGCCCTGCCGAACGAACAGGTGCTGGCAGCGATGATCGATGACTTGGCAGAGCCGGGAGATTGCGTCGTCTGCCTGGGGGCGGGCAGTATCACCCACTGGGCTCATGCCCTGCCAGGCGCGCTGGCTCGTTTGCGGACGGTGGAGGAGAGGCCATGACGACAACGAGAGCCTCTACACGTTCCGCTTCTCTGCTTGACCGTCTGCCGGGGGTACGCGGACGCCATACGATGGATGCGTCCCTGGCCGGCATCACCTGGTTCCAGGTCGGAGGAGTGGCGGAAGTCATGTTCCGCCCTGCTGACAGCGCGGATCTGGCGCATTTTCTCGCCACCCGTCCGGCCGAGATCCCGATAACGGTGATCGGGGTCGGCTCCAACCTGCTGGTGCGCGATGGTGGTGTACCGGGCGTGGTGATCCGGCTTGGACGCGGTTTTGCCGCCATCACGGTCGAGGGGAAGGACCGCCTGCGCTGTGGCGCTGCGGCGCTTGATGCCAATGTGGCAGCCCTGGCCTGTGAGGCCGGCGTGGGCGGTCTTGAATTCCTCTCCGGCGTTCCCGGGACCATCGGCGGCGCTTTGCGTATGAATGCCGGCGCCTACGAGGCCGAAATCAAGGACGTTCTGGTGGAGGCCGAAGCGGTGGACGGACAGGGCCGGTTGCATCGTCTTGGTCCAGCGGCGATGGGCTTTTCCTATCGCCATGCCACCGTGGCAGAGACATGGATCTTCACAAGCGCGGTTCTGCAAGGGCATTCCGATGATCTGCCTGCCATCGCGGCGCGCATAGCTGAAATCCGCCGCCGCCGTGAAGAGTCGCAGCCGCTGCGGATGCGCACCGGCGGGTCCACCTTCCGCAATCCCGGTGGTGTGCGCGCCTGGGAGTTGATCGACCGTGCCGGCTGCCGCGGCCTGCGGCAGGGAGGAGCGATAGTATCCGAGAAACATTGCAACTTCCTTGTCAATACCGGCGCTGCCTCCGCTGCTGACCTCGAGACACTGGGCGAGGAGGTGCGCCGGCGGGTACAGGACGTGACCGGCATCACTCTGGAGTGGGAAATCCGCCGCATCGGTCGCCCGTTGCCGGGCACGCCGGATCGTCCAGAGGAGGAGATGGCGTCATGACCAGGCGGGTGCTGGTACTGATGGGTGGCTGGTCGTCCGAGCGGGAGGTCTCGCTGGTGAGCGGGGCAGTCGTTGTGTCGGCCTTGCAGATCCTGGGTTACGAGGCGGTGGCCGCGGATGTGCCGCGCGACATGACCGCGCTGCTGACCCATTTCGACCCGCGGCCTGATGTCGTGTTCAATGCCCTGCATGGCCGTTTCGGCGAGGATGGGTGTATTCAGGGAATCCTGAACATTCTCGGCCTTCCCTACACCCATTCCGGTCTGATGGCCTCGGCCCTTGCCATGGACAAACCCATGGCGCGCCGGCTGTTCGCACAGGCCGGCATCCCGGTTGCATCTGGTGCAGTGGTCAGTCGGGCTGACCTGTTGGCCGGTGATCCCCTACCCCGGCCTTATGTCATAAAGCCCCTGAACGAAGGATCATCGGTCGGCATACGAATCATTCGCGACGAAGACGGAAAAGTGCCATTTGGTGAAGGAGTCTGGCCTGAGGGAGAGCACGTATTAGCTGAGATATTCGTCCCGGGCCGCGAATTGACGGTTGCCGTTATGGGCGACCGGCCGCTGGCTGTGACGGAAATCGTCACTGATCACGTCTTTTATGACTACGCGGCCAAGTATGCCGCCGGCGGCTCCCGGCACCTTCTGCCGGCGTCCCTGCCGGCTGTGGTTACGGCCGAGGCCTTGCGCCTTGCTCTCCTGGCGCATCTGACCCTAGGGTGCCGGGGCGTGTCACGAGCCGACTTCCGTTTTGACGGCAGGCGCCTAGTCATCCTTGAAGTTAATACGCAGCCAGGCCTGACACCAACCTCCCTGGTTCCTGAACAGGCTGCATATGTCGGCATGGGTTTCGCCGATTTAGTGCAGTGGATGGTGGAGAGGGCGGCATGCGACGCGTAAACAGAAACCGTATAAGCGGAAAGCGTGCATGGGAGGCATCGGGGCTCCGCCGTCCGAAGGTGGCTCTATGGTCACTGGTCCGTGCCTGCTGGCGTCGACGTTTGCTGATGGGGGGCATCGGGGGGGCTGCCGTTATCGTCCTGGCGGGGGGCGGGACATGGCTGTGGGCGACCAATGGAATGGAACGGATGAGGGCCAGGGTAGGGACTGAACTGACAGAGCTGTCGACGTGGATGGGGTTTCGGCTCGATGACATCCGCGTAACAGGCCGAGTACGCACCCCGGCGGGTCATATCCTGACGGCACTGCGGCTGAAACGGGGCGAGAGCCTGTTTCTGCTCGACGTACAGGAGACCAAGCGGCGGCTAGAGGCGTTGCCATGGGTGCGCGTGGCCGTAGTGGAACGGCGTCTGCCCGATATGGTGCGCCTGTCTCTGGTGGAACGGCAGGTGGTGGCTCTGTGGCAGCGAGAGGGGCGGCATGTGCTGATCGACGCGGAAGGGACCGAGGTCATGGACGACATCAAGCCGTTTCGTCATCTCCCAATTGTCGTTGGAGAGAAGGCGCCATCCCAGGTTGGGACATTGCTGGCCCTGGTGCGGAGTCAACCGACTCTGGCGCCGCGGGTACGGGCGGCACAGCTTGTCTCGGGACGACGGTGGAATCTGCGACTGGATGACGTGAACAATGGCATAGATGCTCGTCTACCGGAGGAAAATCCTGCTGAAGCGTTGCAACATCTGGTCGATTTTGATCGTGAACATGGTCTGCTGCGGCGCCGTCTGGTGATGGTGGACCTGCGTATTCCTGACCGTCTAGTCGTGCGTCTGGAAGGCAGTGGGCAGCAGGAACAGGTCATTCCGACCATCAGCCGCAAGCCGGGACGGGATGCCTGAGATGAGCGGACCATGAGCCAAAGGACGCGGCATACGGGGTCGTGAAAGGGGCAAGGAACGTGCCACCAAAGATAAAGTTGCGTACCGGTCTGATCGCTGCTCTTGATGTGGGCACGACGAAGGTGTGCTGCTTCATCGCCCGGGCTGAGGAAGACGTTCTCAAGGTCGTCGGGATCGGCCATCAGCGCTCGCTTGGCCTGCGCAATGGCGTTGTTATCGACATGGATGAGGTGGAAGCCTCCATTCGTGCCGCTGTTGCTGCTGCCGAACAGATGGCCGGTGAGCGGATCAACCGAGTGGTGGTCAATGTTTCCGGTGGCAGGCCACATTCCTCAAAGATCGAGGTCGAGGTCTCTGTCGATGGCCGCCAGATCGACGATGATGATGTGCGTCGCATCGTCGATTACGCCCGCCGGCAGAAAATGACCGGGGATCATGACCTGATCCATTGCATTTCTGTCGGCTATTCCATCGATGGCGCCAATGGCATTCGTGACCCACGTGGCATGTTCGGCAACCGGCTGGGCGTAAGCCTGCATATGGTTGCAGCGCAGGCCGGGGCGGTGCGTAATCTACGTCTGGTGGTTGAGCGTTGCCATCTTGATGTCGAGGCCATGGTGGTCTCGCCTTATGCCTCCGGTCTGGCCTGTCTGGTTGATGACGAGAAAGAACTGGGCGTGACCGCCATCGACATGGGCGGCGGCATCACCGCAGTGGGCGTGTTTGAAAACGGTCAAGTCATTCATGTCGCCTGCCTGCCCATTGGTGGTCAGCATGTGACCGGCGACATCGCCAAGGGTCTTTCCACGCCGGTGGCCAACGCCGAACGCCTGAAGACACTTTACGGCAGCGCCATGCCGTCCCCATCGGATGCCCGTGAGATTCTGAAAGTACCGCTGGTGGGGGAGGATGACGAGTCCGCTGCCAACCAGGTCCCGCGTTCGATGCTGGTGCAAATCATCCAACCCCGTATTGAGGAGACGTTCGAACTGGTACGCAGTCATCTGGAAGCCAATGGTCTTGCCCGCAACGCCGGACGGCTGGTGGTGCTGACCGGGGGCGCCGCTCAGCTCCAGGGGGTGCGCGAGGCCGCCGCGCTCATTCTCGACAAGCAGGTTCGTCTGGGACGGCCGGCGGTTGGGCTCCGGGGCCTGGCCGAGGCCACCGGAGGGCCGGAATTCGCGACCTGTGCCGGCCTGCTGAAATATGCAACGCATATTCATGGCGATACACCGGCCAGGCAGACCCCGTCCAAGGCAACGAACCGCTTCGGATGGCTGGGAGAGTGGTTGCGGACGAATTTTTAGCGTTAGCGTTATTGATCGTTGCGAGGGGGAGTCCATGGTTGATGAATATGGCGGTGCGGACAAGGGGTACTGGTCTTACGACAACAGTCAACACAATACGGAGGGACGCATGGGTATAAATTTGGGCGTACCGCGCGGGGCCATGGATTTTCAGCTCAAACCGCGGATTACCGTCATCGGCATTGGCGGCGCCGGGGGCAATGCGGTCAACAACATGATTGCCAAGAACCTGGAGGGGGTGGACTTCATTGTTGCCAACACGGATGCACAATCGTTGTCCCAATCCCGTACCGACCGCCGTATCCAGCTTGGCATCCACACGACTGAAGGCCTGGGCGCCGGGGCCCGGCCCGAGGTCGGACGGGCTGCGGCCGAAGAAGTCATGGAGACGATCCAGGGCGAACTGGCCGGCAGTCATATGGCCTTTATCACCGCCGGCATGGGGGGAGGAACTGGAACCGGGGCGGCACCCGTCGTGGCGCGAGCCGCCCGCGAAATGGGCATTCTGACCGTTGGTGTGGTGACGAAACCTTTCCACTTCGAAGGAATTCACCGCATGCGTCTGGCCGAGGCCGGCATGGAAGAGCTGGCCCGTTATGTGGATACCCTCATCATTATCCCAAACCAGAATCTGTTCCGGGTCGCCAACGAACGGACCACGTTCGCTCAGGCTTTCAACATGGCTGACGACGTGCTGTATGCCGGTGTGCGGGGGGTGACCGACCTGATCATGATGCCGGGTCTTATCAATCTCGACTTCGCCGATATTCGTACGGTGATGAGCGAAATGGGCAAGGCCATGATGGGGACTGGCGAGGCCGAGGGCGAGAAGCGCGCGCTCGATGCCGCTGAGGCCGCCATCTCCAATCCGCTCCTCGATGACACCTCGATGAAGGGGGCCCGGGGCGTATTGATCAACATCACCGGTGGGCCTGACATGACCCTGTACGAAGTGGACGAGGCTGCCAATCGGATTCGTGACGAAGTCGATCCCGATGCCAATATCATTTTCGGCTCTACTTTTGATGAGCGTCTCGAAGGCAAGATACGCGTTTCAGTTGTAGCAACGGGTATTGATTCGGAAATGAACGCCCAGTGCCGCCTGAATGGACTTGAAGAAGTACACTCTATACGAGAACAGCGGTCGGCGGCTATGCCCTATACGGTTCGCGGGGCGCTCGAGCCGGCCTGGAGCACGTCAGAGGCTGAGGCAATGGGGTACGTGCGGCGCGACATGCCGGCCGAACCAGAGGCCTCGGTGGTGAATGAAACC
This sequence comes from uncultured Rhodobacterales bacterium, assembly GCA_964624075.1. Lineage (GTDB taxonomy): Bacteria > Pseudomonadota > Alphaproteobacteria > Rhodospirillales > Rhodospirillaceae > CAZUWH01. Next base: position 67,422 of record CAZUWH010000001.1, on the reverse strand, counting down.
CGTCCCCCTGAACCGGAACGACCGGGTTTCGAACGTTTCGCTGCCCTGGCCGCCGAACGGCAGGCGGAACGGCAGGCCGCTGCCAGCCGTCAGACAGTGGGGCGAAACGAGGCCTTCATCCCGGCGCCTGCCATGGATCCGAAGGATGCGGGTGGACGCCTCCGCAGCCAGCCAGCCCTGCAGCCAGCCGGGCGAGCGGTGCTAGCCGACCTGCCGCCCCAGGAGCAGAATATCCCGTCCCAGCGCGTGCCACCCCAGGGAATGCTGCCGCAGGGCGCAGTGGCTCAGAATATAACGTCACCGCAGATGGTGGCAGCTACCGAGTCGCCACCGTCGCGCCGCCCGCAAACCTTGCTTGAGAAAGTTGCCGGTATTGGCCGGATCCGGCGCACGGTGGAACCGCCCAAGGCCGAAAGCCGTGAGATGTCCCGTCATCCGGCCGTCGACTCGCCCAGCCTGAAAGTGGAGCCCGAGGATCGCCCCATCAATTCCATCGAGGAAGATCTGGATATTCCAGCCTTCCTGCGCCGTCAGGCCAATTGAATCCCCTTACGGTGAAGGCCGGTAGAAGAACTCCGCTGGCCTTCGCGGCCATGATATGGCCCGGGCAGATCCCTGCCTGGACAGGGGAAGCTGGCACAACGACAAGACAGTCAGACGGGCTTTTCTTTTCAAGCAGTAGCAGGATTCATAGGGTAAGCCGGAAAAGGCAGGCAAATAATTTTGCTCGGAATAGGGCGACATTGCATTTACTGCAAGCCTTGATGGACCGATGAGACGCGGTCTTTCCTTGTTAGTGCATCGCGTAACATTCTGTAACAATGATTGATTTGTGGCCCTGCCACGTGCTTGTTAAATATACGGTGTCGGTCGCATCGTGTTTGATGGCTGAGATGATGTCGAGGGTAAAGTCATCGTGAGAACAATCAGGAAGCCGTGAGGCGGGCATGTTCATCGCCGGGAAAGACAACAGGGAGGCGCGCCGGCAGGCTGATCAGGGATGGAGCGTGCGGCAGCGTACACTCAAAAGTTCCATCGGGTGCACGGGCATCGGGCTGCACTGTGGCCAGCGTATTAACATGACTCTTCATCCGGCCGAACCTGACACCGGCATTGTTTTCAGACGCAGCGGTGTCGCCGCCAACGGCGGCGTGATCCCGGCCCTGTGGTCACAGGTGGTTGATACACGTTTGTGTACGGTGATCGGGAACACTGATGGGGTGGTGGTGGGGACGGTCGAACATCTGTTGGCCGCTTTTGCCGGTGTCTGTATCGATAACGTCGTGGTCGAAATCAATGGTCCTGAGGTGCCGATCATGGATGGCAGCGCGGCACCGTTCGTGTTCCTCATGGAATGCGCTGGCTTTTGCGAACAGAACGCTCTCCGCCGTGCCATTCGTTTGCGCAAGAAGGTCCAGGTGCGCGAGGGCGACAGGCTGGCGGTGCTCTATCCGACAGCGGGCGGTTTTTCGGTTGGCTGCGAGATTGTCTTTCCCTCCCGGGTGGTAGCGCGGCAGGCCCATGTCGTGGCCGTAAACCCACCGGTCTTCAGTGCAGAAATCAGCCGTGCCCGGACCTTCGGCTTTCTGGAAGAAGTGGCGCAGCTTCGGGCAGCTGGTCTGGCCCGGGGAGGATCGCTCGACAACGCCATCGTCATCAGCGGTGAGAAGGTCCTAAACGAAGAAGGATTGCGCTTCGACGACGAATTTGTCCGCCACAAGATTCTCGATGCCATCGGCGACCTGTACCTGGCCGGACGTCCCCTGATCGGTCACTTTCACGGGTATTGCTCCGGACATGCGCTCAACAACCGCCTGCTGCGCACCCTGCTTGCCGACCCGGAGGCCTGGAGCGAGACGGATAGGATGACACCGGCTGATCTGGTGTCCGCCCGTCCCTGGCAGGACGGGCGGAACGCCGCCGCTTCCGCATAGGGGGAAGTCCACAAGGGAATATCGGGCGAGTCCCTCCCTCCCGGGCGGACACTTCCCGGACTCTCTTTCTCTCCCAATCGCAGGGGGAAGGGCCTCCGACGACGAGAGCAGGTCAGGCAGATTGCACCATGCGTCCCAGACGACGGCCACCGAACACATGGACATGGACATGCGGCACTTCTTGTCCACCGTTGGCGCCGACGTTGCACAAGAAACGATAGCCCGATTCGGCGATCCCGGTCTCCTGGGCCACCCTGGTCACGGCGCGATGGAACGCGGCGATTTCCTGGTCGGAGGCGCGGGTGGTGAAGTCGTCCATGTCGGTATAGGCGCCCTTTGGAATCACCAGCACATGAACGGGTGTTTGGGGATTGATGTCATGGAAGGCCAGGGTGTATGCATCTTCGTAAACCTTCTGGTAGGGGATTTCCTCCCGCAGGATGCGGGCAAAGACATTGCTCAGATCATAGGGCACGGCTCGGCTCCTCTTGCATCGGTATCGAATGCTTCCAGAAACCCTCCCCCGATCCAGGAGAATCCAAGAGAAAAGGAGGAGAGGGATCTCCGGATCCGTCCGATCATATCAATGGCTGCTCGAGGCGTCATATTGCCTTGGTGTCCGTCCAGAAACATGATGAGTGTTTTCAATGCGTCAAAGAGGCACGCCGTCATTCCCGTAAAAGCCTGCCCTCGCTTGCGCGAGGGCAGGAACCCAGGGATCCTGGCACAGCGAACTGTTCCTGGACCCCCGCTCCCCGCGGAAGCGGGGAGCGGGGGTGACTGTGAAAAATAACGATATGTTTCCGGACGAGCTCCCAGATGCCTTATACTGCCTTTGCCGGACGGATACGTCCACGCCATTGATGGCAGGCATCTGTGCATTAGCTGCCTGAGGCCGGCATTGCCTGATGCCTGAAAAGGCATATCAAGCGGCGTGCCCCGGCATCATCTGCTCTCGCTCCTTCTGTTCTTTTCTTCAAGACCCGACAGACCGAAGCGCCGTTCCAGTTCATGCCAGACTTCTCCCGGCACGATGCCGACCTCGACCCACAAGACAGTCAGATGGTAAAGGAGATCGGCGCTTTCGTTAACCACCGGCGCGTGTCCCTCTGTAACGGCCGCAAGGGCGGTTTCCACGGCCTCCTCGCCCAGCTTCTGGGCGATCCGGGTCCGGCCCTCCGCAAACAGCCGGGCGGTGTAGGACTGCCCCGGATCGCCGTGCTTGCGACCGGCAACCACCGTGTACAGGCGATCAAGAGCATGCGTGTTCATGGGACTTTTTCTCCCTCCTCACGGGCGCACAGGAATGCCGGCGGCCTGGAGATGGGCCTTGGCTTCGGCGATGGAAAAAAGGCCGAAGTGGAAGATGGAGGCCGCCAGCACGGCAGTGGCATGGCCGTCACGGATGCCCTCGACCAGATGATCAAGAGTGCCGACTCCGCCCGAGGCGATGACCGGAATCGGCACTGCATCAGCCACCACCTGGGTGAGTGCAATGTTGAACCCCTGCCGGGTCCCATCGCGGTCCATTGAAGTCAGCAGAATCTCCCCGGCGCCGAGCGCGGCCATACGTCTGGCCCAGACGACGGCGTCAAGCCCCGTGGACTTGCGGCCGCCGTGCGTAAAGATCTCGAAATGGCCGGGCGGCGTGACTTCCTTGGCATCGATGGCCACCACGATGCACTGGCGACCGAACTTCTCGGCCGCTTCGCTGACGAATTCGGGGCGATACACGGCAGCGGTGTTGATGGAGACCTTGTCGGCACCAGCTAGCAACAGTCGGCGGATATCCTCGATACGGCGCACGCCCCCGCCGACGGTCAGCGGCATGAAGCACTGTTCAGCCGTACGGGCCACCACATCATACAGAGTATCCCGATACTCGTGACTGGCCGTGATGTCGAGAAAACACAACTCATCGGCTCCGGCCCGATCATACAGGCGCGCCTGCTCCACTGGATCTCCTGCATCGGTCAGGTTGACGAAATTGATCCCCTTGACCACCCGCCCATCCCTGACGTCCAGACAGGGAATGATTCGTATCTTCAGCATGATGAAATCATCATGTGCAAAACCCCTCCTCGATGCGGGTCTGCCGGCAACAGGCCAGCAGGGTATTGTGCAACAGCATGGCGATAGTCATAGGGCCGACTCCGCCGGGCACAGGCGTGATGGCCCCGGCCACTTCGACCGCCTCGGCAAAGCAGACATCGCCAACCAGCCGACTCCTGCCGTCGTCCAGCAGGATCCGGTTGATGCCGACATCAATGACTGTCGCGCCGGACTTGATCCAATCTCCCCGGACTCTCTCCGCCTTACCGATGGCGACGACCACGATGTCGGCCCGCCGGCATTCCTGGGGCAGATCGCGGGTTCTGGAGTGGGCGATGGTGACGGTACAATTTTCCTGCATCAGCAGATAGGCCATGGGCTTGCCGACAATGTTGGAACGACCGATGACGATCGCCCGCATACCGCTCATGTCAGAATGCTGACGCTGCAACAGTTTCAGGCATCCTGAGGGCGTGCAGGGGACGATTCCCGTGCCGTGGGCCAACAGATGTCCAACGTTACAGGGATGGAACCCGTCCACGTCTTTGGCCGGATCCACGGACTCGACGATCCGCTGGGTATCGACATGGAACGGCAGCGGCGACTGAACGAGAATGCCGTGGATCTGTTGATCGTCGTTCAACCCCTTGATGAGCGTGAACAGTTCATCCTCGGTGACCTCCGCAGGCAGGGTATGGACGAACGAGCGCATGCCTACCTCTTGGGCCTGCCTGTGCTTGTTGCGGACATAGACCCGGGAAGCCGGATCATCCCCAACCAGCACCACGGCCAGTCCTGGTACGATGCGATGATAGTCACGCAGATCATTCACATGCGCGGTGAGACAGAGACGGATCTCCTCGGCACAGGCTTTGCCGTCGATGAGCGTGGCACGTGTCATTTTAGTTGCATATCTATCCATTTCTGCAAGAAAATTGTAAGAGTGGCGGGCTCACCAGCAATGAACATGACCTTTCGGCGGTCACTTATACCCGTGATGATAGAGAAATCACGCGCCGGCAGCTTCCATGTCTGAGCCAGAAGCCGGATCGTAGCGGCATTGGCCTTGCCGTCTTCCGGAGCCGCCGTCACGGCAACCTTCAGAGCCGTGGCGCCATCTGCTGCCTCGATGAGTCCGCCGATACGATCAGCCACCGCCTTCGGCGTGACCCGCACAGCTACCCGCACACCTTCCGCTGTCGGAATGACTGGTCCCCTCGTCCGACCCATGGGGATCCCCTCCCCTCTCCTAACAGGCGGCGGCGTACCGCCTGGCCCTTTCCTTGACATTCCTGCCCCTCCGTCGTTACAGTACACGATTGCAGTTTACAAGCCCGGCATGATTGCAACCTGTTGGATGATCTGCTGCAGAACCATCTTCAGAAATACGAGGACCAGAATCAGAACCATTGGCGAGAGGTCAATGCCCCCCATCACCGGGATCACACGACGGATGCGGTGCAGGGCCGGTTCGGTCACACGATACAAAAAGTCACCCATCAGATAGACGAAACGGTTGTGCGTGTTGACAACGTTGAAGGCGACCAGCCAGCTCACGACCACCGATATGACTAGCACCCACATGTACAGGTCAAGAGTGATCATGGCAATGTTGAGAAGTGGCACGAGGATGATGTGCATGGGAGGTAACGTTTCCTAATCATGCGAATCTCACAGTAACCTAGCGAGCAGAAGGAGGCGGTGCAAGCAGGAGGTCGCCTTTCTACAAAATAATCAGATCAGGGACGGAAACTTTCAGGAAGACACCCGCTTCCGCATTCGGGGCAACGGCAGTTGGGAGGGGGAAGGAAGGTGGGTTATCATCGGATCGTCCAGGGCGCGGTGCTGGCGCAGTGCTATTGACAATTGCCTTCGATCTGTTCTTCCTATAAGCTAACAGTTTAGGACTCGGAGAAAAAGAGCTGGTCCCGTGGGGCGTGCAAGCGGGCATTCAATGGCAAGTTTGGCGTACGGTGTTGTGTTTTCCAGTTTCGACTCGGCCCCCATCGGCGGCAGCGCGGTTCGTGAGCAGGGGAAAGGGGATCATTGTTCGGACACCTTTCCCGGAGTCGTTGTCTTTTTCCCTGACCGGGGTTTGCGACTTAAGGGCCCCTGGACGTGTTGGTAGCGTCCACGTGACGCGCGTTCAGGGGATAAAATACTCGCCGTTCACCCTGGAATGTGGAAAGGTGTCATGACATCAACCAGGAATCGTATCGTCATCTTTGATACCACCCTACGGGATGGCGAGCAGTCACCGGGAGCCTCCATGGATCTGGAGGAAAAGCTGAAAGTCGCCCTGCTTCTAGAGGAAATGGGCGTGGACGTCATCGAGGCCGGCTTTCCGGTGGCCTCCAAAGGTGATTTCGATGCCGTGCATCGCATTGCCGCAACTCTCAAGACGGCAGTGGTTTGTGGCCTGTCCCGTGCATCGCACGATGATATCAATCGCTGCGCTGATGCCATTGCCCCCGCGGCCCGTCGGCGCATTCACACTTTTATTTCCACGAGTCCCCTGCACATGAGGTATAAGTTGCAGATGACTCCGGAGCAGGTGTACGAAAGGGTGCAGGACAGTGTGCGTTATGCCCGTTCCTTTACCGATGACGTGGAATGGTCAGCCGAAGACGGCTCGCGCAGCGAGCCAGATTTCCTGTGCCGCTGTGTGGAGGCCGCCATCCAGGCCGGGGCTAGGACCATCAACATTCCCGACACGGTGGGCCACGCGATTCCGGATGAATTCGGCGCCCTGATCACCGTGCTGTTCAATCGGGTGCCTAACATCGACAAGGCGGTTCTTTCGGTTCACTGCCACAATGATCTGGGGCTGGCGGTGGCTAATGCACTGGCCGCCGTGCAGGCCGGCGCCCGCCAAGTTGAGTGTACCATCAATGGTCTGGGAGAACGGGCCGGCAATGCGGCCATGGAGGAAATCGTCATGGCCTTGCGGACCCGCCATGACCACATGCCCTTCACCACCGGCATCAGGACCGAACTGATCACCCGTGCTTCCAGGCTGGTCTCGGGCATCATCGGTTTTCCCGTCCAGCCTAACAAGGCAATCGTCGGCGCCAACGCCTTCGCACACGAAGCAGGGATCCATCAAGATGGTCTGCTGAAACACGCCGCAACCTATGAGATCATGACTCCGGAGTCTGTCGGTTTGTTGCAATCTAAGATTGTTCTCGGCAAGCATTCAGGGCGTCATGCCTTCCGGGAAAAAGTTCACGAGCTTGGTTATGACCTGGACGGAAACGCAATCGAGGAAGCCTTCCGGCGTTTTAAGGAACTGGCCGACAAGAAGAAGGAGATCTTCGAAGAGGATCTGGTGGCCCTGGTTGGTGACGAACTGGCGCAAGGGGATGATCGCATCCGTTTCGGTGCGCTGGAGGTGGTGTGCGGCTCGCGACAGCCGCCCACGGCCGACCTGGAACTGGTAATTGATGGTGTGCCGCAGCGTGTCGAGACGACCGGCAATGGATCGGTTGACGCGATTTTCATCGCTATCCGGACGCTGTTTCCCCATGAGGCCCGTCTGCAGCTCTATCAGGTCCACGCCGTCACGCACGGGACCGACGCCCAGGCCGAAGTGACGGTCCGGTTGGAAGAGGGGGGGCATTCGGTGAACGGTTATGGCGCCGATACCGATACCCTGGTTGCCTCGACGCGGGCTTATGTGAATGCGTTGAACAGGTTGTTGGTGAAACGGGAAAAGACGGCACCACCGGCGGCTCTGTCTGCCTGACCTCAGGTCTGCCTGAACCGTCGCGCCGTCGGCGAAACAATCTTCGAAAAGGCAAGGCCGGGAGAATTTTCCGGCCTTGCTGTGTGTGTTTGGGCCCTGTTAGGTGTGTGTGCACAAAGAACGTCGGGCAGACTTGCAAGCGAGGGGCTATGTTTTCGCGATTGACGGGTTGGTTGTCGGCCGACATGGCCATCGACCTCGGCACGGCCAACACGCTGGTCTACGTCAAAGGCCGGGGCATAGTTTTGAATGAGCCCTCGGTGGTGGCCATCGCCGAGATCAAGGGCAAGAAACAAGTCCTGGCCGTTGGCGAGGAAGCCAAGCAGATGCTGGGACGCACGCCCGGCAACATCCAGGCCATCCGTCCGTTGCGGGATGGGGTGATCGCCGATTTCGAGGTAGCGGAGGAAATGATCAAGCATTTCATCCGCAAAGTCCACAACCGCCGCAGTTTCGCCAGTCCGCTCGTGATTGTTTGCGTTCCGTCAGGTTCGACGGCCGTGGAGCGTCGCGCCATTCAGGAGTCAGCCGAAGCCGCCGGGGCCCGGCGGGTCTATCTGATCGAGGAACCCATGGCGGCTGCTATCGGCGCCGGCCTGCCCGTCACCGAGCCGACCGGTTCCATGGTCGTAGACATCGGCGGCGGCACGACCGAGGTCGCCGTCCTGTCCCTGGGTGGTATCGTGTACTCACGCTCCGTGCGAGTTGGCGGTGACAAAATGGACGAGGCCATCATTGCCTACATTCGCCGCAATCACAATCTTCTGGTCGGTGAAGGGTCATCTGAACGCATCAAGAAGGAAATCGGTTCTGCCTGTCCGCCTGAAGACGGCAACGGACGAATCATGGAAATCAAGGGTCGTGACCTGATGAACGGCGTTCCGAAAGAGCTCGTCATCACCGAACAACAGATTGCCGAAAGCCTGGCAGAGCCGGTCAGTGCCATCATCGAGGCGGTGAAGGTCGCCCTGGAACACACCGCACCCGAACTTGCCGCCGATATCGTCGACAAGGGCATCGTCCTGACCGGCGGGGGAGCACTTTTGTCGAATCTCGACTACGTGCTTCGTCATGCCACCGGCTTGCCGGTGTCGATTGCCGACGATCCCTTGTCGTGTGTTGCGCTGGGCACCGGTCGGGCCCTGGAAGAAATGAAACGCCTGAGAAACGTTCTGAGCAGCATGTACTAGACGCACTCTCCAGAAGCGGAAGTGGCTGCCAGCCCTCTTGAACGCAGTCAGATCTCACGTTCTGCACGGGGCTGCATGGTCAACCCGATCGGAAATTGCTTTGGGCAGTGCTTCAGGACTGCTCACGGAATGGGTTAGGTTAGAGGAGAGCCAAGGTGAAGCTGCCTGCGGGTCAAATGTCCCGGATCGGGGCTTTCCGTTTGCTGCTACATCGCTTTGCGTTCCTGACTCTGGTCATGGTCGCGTTTGGGTTGATGTTGCTTGGCAAGGCTGACACCCTCCTAGTCGATCGATTGCGTGCTATGGTTGGTGATATTCTAGCGCCGTTCCTTGATTTGTTGTCTAGACCTGCCGCAAATATCGCTGCCCTGGTCGAGAATGTGCATGATCTGGTGGCAATGAGGGCAGAGAATGTTCGTTTAAGGGAAGAGAATGCCAGTATCTTGCAATGTGAGGGAGTTGCGCAGCAGCTTAATGTTGAGAATCAGGCTTTGCGTGGTCTGCTGAAAATGGTTCCCGGTCCTTCCATTTCCTTCATCTCCGCCCGTGTCATTGCCATTACCGAAGGGCCGTTTGTCCGCTCCGCCCTGCTCAATGCCGGCAATCGCGATGGGGTGCGCAAGGGTCAGGCCGTGATGACCGGTGAGGGACTGGCCGGACGAGTGGACCGAGTTGGTAATCGTTCTGCAAGTATTCTGCTTTTGACCGATATCAATTCGCGGATTCCGGTTGTTGTCATGCCATCCCGCGACCGGGCCCTGCTGGTATCGAACAGGGGGAGGCTACAACTGATCTATGTCATGGGGGATGGTCCTGTCACGGTGGGCAATCCCGTCGTCACCGCTGAAGAGGCACACGCCTTTCCGCCCGATCTGCCGGTCGGCACGGTGGTGCGCACGGAGGACTCCTTCATTGAAGTACAGCCGTTCGTTCAGCCTGCCACTCTGGAATACGTCCGTCTGGTGGATTACGGGCTCAAGGGTGTTTTGCAGGATTCATCCGAAACGGGAGTGGTCCAGTGAAGGCAGGCCTGTGGCAACGTCTGGATCAAATGGCCCGCAATCTGATCCCGATGTGTTTGATTCTGGGGCTTGTGCTGTTATCGGTGGTGCCAACACGGCTGCCCTATTATGCCGAAGTGGCTCCCATGCTGACCGTCATCGGCGTGGGATACTGGTCTGTTGTCCGTCCTGATCTGATTCGCGCAGGCGTCGCATTCGGGATTGGTGTGTTTGAAGATGTTCTGACCGGTGCCCCCCTTGGGTTCAATGCCCTGGTGTTGTTGTGCGTTCAGGCGGCCATCGTATCCCAGCAGAGGTTTTTTCTGGGCAAATCCTTCCTGGTGTGGTGGTGGGCCTTTGCACTGATTGCCCTGGCTGCTGCCCTGCTCAAATGGGTCCTGTTTGCCCTGATTGCCGGCAATGCCGTTCATGTCGGGACTGTCCTGTTCAACTATGCCATTACCGTTCTGATCTACCCCGCGTGGAGACGTCTGTTTGCCAGTCTGGAAGTGACCCTTGCCGGAGAGGGGTGATGCACAGCGATCCCGACCGCGCCAAGACATTGAGCCGGCGCGTGATCGCGCTGGGCCTGGGGCAGGCGGGGCTGTTCGGGGCCTTGATCGCGCGCCTGTATTATCTCCAGGTCATCGAGGGTGACCGCTATAAACTGTTGTCGGATGAGAACCGTTTCAACACCCGCCTCTTGGCCCCCCCCCGTGGTCGCATTCTGGACCGTTTCGATGTGCCGCTTGCGGTCAACGTTCCGAACTTCGTCGTCCAGGTGATCTCGGAACAGGCCAAAAATCTGGACAGAACGCTGGATGCTCTGGCACGCCTGATTCCGCTCACCGACTATGACCGCCAGCGCGTCCGCCGCGATGTGGAACGCCGGCGCAGTTTTGTACCGGTCACGGTACGCGAGAACCTGAGCTGGGAGGAAATGGCCCGCATCCAAGTCAATTTTCCCGATTTGGCGGGTGTGGTGATCGAACAGGGTCTAACCCGGTTCTATCCTCTGCGTGAACTGGGAGCTCATGTGCTGGGCTACGTGGCGGCAGTGGCAGAGGAGGATCAGACCGGAGACCGTCTGTTGGAACTGCCCGGCTTTCGCATCGGCAAGGCCGGTACCGAGCGGACTCACGATCGCGTTCTGCGTGGCCGGGGTGGAACCTATACGGTTGAGGTCAACGCCGTTGGTCGCGCCATCAAGGAAGTAGACCGGCGCGAGGGAGAGCCTGGGAATGATGTGCACCTGACCATCGATATCCGGTTGCAGAGGTTTGCCGCCGAACGTCTGGGCGCGGAAAGCGCGGCCGTCGTCGTTATGGATGCCCTCACCGGTGAGGTACTCGTGCTCGCCTCTGCGCCCAGCTTTGACCCCAACCGTTTCAGTCGGGGCCTGAACACGGCCGAATGGAAGGAACTGGTTTCCCATCCCCGTGTGCCCTTGACCAACAAGGCCATCGCCGGTCAATATGCACCGGGTTCCACGTTCAAGATGATCGTCGCCCTTGCGGCTCTCGACGCCGGTGTCATCACGCCCGATGTCCGGGTTTTCTGTCCCGGTCATTTGTCACTTGGCAATACCCGCTTTCATTGCTGGAAAAAAGGTGGACACGGCAGCATGGACATGGTGCTGGGTCTGAAAAACTCGTGTGACGTCTATTTCTACGAAGTGGCCCGGCGGGTGGGCATCGACCGCATTGCTGACATGGCCCGGCGCTTCGGTCTGGGAACCAGACTTGGTCTTGATCTGCCGGGGGAGCACAACGGCCTTGTGCCTGACCGCAAATGGAAGATGAGGGCCTTGAAGGAGCAATGGCATCCGGGCGAAACGTTGGTGGCCGGCATCGGCCAGGGATTCATGTTGTCCACGCCGTTGCAGTTGTGCACAATGGCGGCCCGGATTGCCAATGGCCAGGTCCGAGTGTTGCCGCGTCTCAGTCTTGAGCCGGTGCCAAGCGGGGTGCCGTTGCCAGAGCAGTTCGAACCGCTTGGGATTGATCCCAGGAACGTTGCCGTCATCCGTCGGGGCATGTATGCGGTTTCGAATGTCCCGGGCGGTACCGCCTACAACACCTCGCGACTTGACTTGCCAGGGCTCACTATGAGCGGCAAGACCGGAACCTCGCAGGTGCGGCGGATCACCTTAAGCGAACGGGCAAGCGGGATCAAGAAGAACGAAGACCTGCCATGGGAGCAACGCGATCATGCCCTGTTCGTGGCCTATGCGCCGGAGGACAATCCACGCTATGCCATTGCCGTCGTTGTGGAGCACGGCGGTTCGGGATCGAAGGCGGCAGCCCCCATTGCCCGTGACATTATGCGCGAGGTGCTGAGGCTAGATCCGGTGCAGACCGGTACGGTTGATCTTGCCGCTTTCGTAGCCCGCTAGACGATCTGGACGGTAAGAAAGGCCGGTTCCCATGCATATACCCGCCTCCTTTACCTTGAACCGCAGCCGCCTGTCTTTGCGTGAGAAAGTGTGGCATGTGCGGTGGTCGCTGGTGACCCTACTCGGCGGACTGGGGGGCATCGGATTCATCACCTTGATCTCCGCCGCCGACGGCAGCCTGGAACCGTGGGCGGGTCGCCAGGTTGTACGCTTCCTGGTCAGCATGGGACTCATGCTGGGGGTAGCTATGGTCGATATCCGCCTGTGGATGCGCTATGCCTACCTTTTCTACGCTACAGGGCTTGTCCTATTGGTTGTCGTCGAGATGCATGGAGCCGTCAGCATGGGCGCGCAGCGCTGGATTGATCTCGGCCTCATCCAGCTCCAGCCGTCTGAAATCATGAAGGTAGCGCTTGTGCTGACTCTTGCCCGTTATTTTCACGGCAGTACGCTGGAGGAGGTGGCAAGGCCGACTTACCTGCTCTTCCCGCTGGGAATGGTTCTGCTGCCGGTGGGGCTGGTGCTGAAGCAGCCCGATCTGGGCACGGCGATAATGCTGCTGATGTCGAGCGGTGTCCTGTTCTTTCTGGCTGGCGTGCGGTTGTGGAAGTTTGCCGCGGCGCTGGTGGCCGGGGTGGTGGCGGTACCGGTGGCATGGCAGTTTCTGCATGATTACCAGCGCCGGCGCATTCTGACCTTTCTTGATCCGGGGGCCGACCCACTGGGCGCTGGCTATCACATTTTGCAGTCAAAGATTGCCCTGGGATCGGGAGGACTGTTCGGCAAGGGGTTCGGCAAAGGGACACAAAGCCATCTGAACTTTCTGCCTGAAAAGCAAACCGATTTCATTTTCACCATGTGGGCGGAAGAACATGGTCTGATAGGGGGAGGGGGGTTGCTACTCCTGTATGCCGTGGTGATGGTTTTCGGTTATGCCATTGCCCTGCGCAGCCGCAACCAGTTTGGCCGCTTGCTGGGCCTGGGCGTAACCACCACTTTTTTCCTGTACGTGTTCATCAACACAGCCATGGTGATGGGATTGATTCCTGTCGTAGGAGTACCACTACCGCTGGTTTCTTATGGTGGCACGGCCATGCTGACCATCATATTCAGCTTTGGCCTTCTTCTTTCGGTTGATATTCATCGCGACGTACAAATTGGCCGCCGTGGTTTCTATGAAAGCCTGTGAAATGATGGAAATGACGGAAGAAACCGGATGCCCCGCTTCTCTTCGTTTGCGCGGAAGGCATCCTGAACGGACGGAGATGGGAACGAATCGATGCCGGAAGAAGCGGGATGGGCTGACAAGGACCGTGGTCGTGGTCATCGAGGATAATGACATCCAGCGTCTGGCCCAGCAGATGATGCTTGACGGCCTGGAGGTGTCAGGTGATTACCGCCGGTTCCGCCGGCAGAGGCCGAATGTTTGGTCTGTGCCCTGCCTTCCGACATTATCTTGAGCCACATCCGGCTGCCTGGTTCCATCTCGGGCATGGAGGCCGTGGCTCGTTTGCGTCAGGCTTCCGGTCGCAACATTCCGGGGCTGCTTCTGACGGGTGATACGGAAGTGGTCCTGACGGGCAGCGCAGCCTCTCTGCGCACCCTGTACAAGCCTTACACACCGGCAGTTCTGGGCCCCCCCCCCGTCCCGCTCGAACTGCTGCACGCCTTGCGCTCCTTCTCCTAGAAGGCTGACAAGGTCTAGACACCCTCTCCCCCCCTCCCATCAAGACGTACAGCTGCGCCATGTCATCCTTATCGCAACGGGATGGACGGGTCAAAAGACGAGCAAGGCGGGTACACTTCTTTTGAGACAGGTCCCTGAGCACCACCTCTCGCAAGCAAAACGCATCCTGGCCGGGGTGCCGCGTGGGAGATCCAGGCTGATCTGTCCAGCCTGGGTGGCGCATACCGTATCGCCTTGTTGCATGAGCAGTTGCATGAGCAGGAGTTCGATACTGCCACCTGGTGCTTCCTGGAGGAGCTGGAAGCCCGCGGCACCGTAGCCGTGAACCCGTTGACGACCTGGATCGAGCACAATAGCAAGGGACAGCTTTACGAGAAATTGCGGGCGTGGGGATTCCCGACTCCCTTAACCCTGTCCACCAATACCCCGGCGCAGGTTCGTGCCTTTTTTGTTAAGGCCGAACGGGCCGTTGTCAAGCCGGGGCGGTCGGGGTTGGGTCGGCCCGCGTGGTGGGGGAGGCCGATCTGAAGCGTTTGGAAGACGTGTGTCTCTGCCCGGCTCTACAGTCGTCCTTGCCTTGCGGATTCTGTCTGATGGCCAGGTAGACAGCCAGGCTTGTGTCAAGGGATTCAAGTATATCCAGTTACTAGACAGCGAACAGGCTGTTTTGGTTACCGCCTGGCAGCATCTTGGTCTGCGTTATGCGTACCTTAGATATTATTAGTGACAAAGCAGGATGTATATTATCTAGATCACAATCCTAGGTCATCCATGATGTGGATCGATTCGGACAACCGTCGTGCCGTCATGCGCCAACTAGCTCGTTATCTGGTCTGCCATGCGCGAGGGGGACACGTGCCGGCCTTGGCTGCAGTTGAGTCGTGGCGACTACCACTAGAAGGACACTCTGCGGGATGAGCCGCCAGTGATGGGACTTTCCCTACGACAGGCCATCACACGAGCCAATCGGCGGTTGTTCAACGGAAACCATGGATACGGTTACAAGGAATGTACCAGCATGGGGACGACCGTTGTCGGCTTATGGCTGGCTGAAACCGAACAACTCGGGTGGATCTTTCATGTCGGTGACAGTCGGTGTTACTGCTTCAACAACAAGGGGCTGACCCTCCTAACCCGCGATCATACATTATACGAAGCATGGCTCACCGGTGGCGGGGAAGGGGTTGCCCCGAAACGTAACATCATCCTGTGGGCTCTGGGGCCGTCAGCCCATGTCGAGCCAGACGTCCATGAGGTGGACTCTCAGAAGAAAGATATCGTGCTCTTGTGCTCCGATGGTCTAGATTCGATGATCGAGGATAAGGTCATCGCGCGCATCCTGGCAACTCATGGCAGTGCGGACCTCAATCTGTGCTGTTACCGCCCCTTGGTCGAGGCAGCGTTGCAGGCCAGCGGACGGGATAATGTGACTGTCATTCTGGGACGCTGGCTCTGATCTCTCCTTTGCTGGAATGGTTTTCCGAATAAACGGCAGCAACCTTCAGGCTACATGAACATAGCTGGAAGATCGCGGCGTTCCTGAATCTTTGCCATCTGTGCGTAATACCAATGAGTGTCACTCGTGACACACCCTCAAGCGTCCGCCACGGCGGCGCACCAAATGGCGCGCACAAGCCAAGGGCTGCGGATGCGGCCCGTCGGGGCCTGGAGGAGGTCACGGTCAAGATTCAAGAGTATAAATCAGGAACGACGCGCGATGGGATGAGACCCGCCGTTTATGGTGTAAAAGCTGGTGCGATGGGAGCCGGGGGGTTTCCGTCGAGCAGTTGTCTGGCCTCTCCCCGTCCCGGAAATTCCTCCTTCGTGATCTGTTCGAGGAGTTGCCGGCCTTCAACGACGTCGCCGAGTGCAAGCAGCACCGCCCCGTAATGGAAATGCAACACGGCGTTGGGATGGGTGGCGGCCCCGGCGCGTTGCAGGCAGGGCCGGCGCTTGCCCGAACTGGCCCAAACGGTAATGAACCCAGGCCAGCGTGTCGAGCTGAAGCGGATTGGTTGCCGTGGCAAAGCGCTTGACGTGACTGAACGCCAGCATCAGGCGGTCAGAACGGTCCTCCTGATGGTCGGCAATTAGTGCCGCGAGATTGTTCGCTGCGACGATCGACTCCGGATTGGTGGCCAGGGACCTGTTCATACAGGTCGATTGCGCTGTTGAGGTTGCCCAGCGCTTCGTCTGTCATGGCCAGCGCCAGATGCACGGTTTCGCTGGCGGTGGGGGCATTGACGGTATCAAGGGCATCAGCTAGCAAGGCTGCGTGCCTCTTGCGACCTGCCCTTTTGCATCAGAAGACGGCTCAGGACCACGCGCAGGTTCATATTGTCTGGCTTGAGGGCGATGGCCTGGCGGAGGGCCTGTTTCGCTTGATCGCTCTGGCTGCTTCTTTCGTAGGCCTGGGCCAGGAGGGCGTGCAGAACATCCGGGGCAATGCCTTCGACCTTGCCGTCTGTCATGGTTTACAGCCGGGCAATGATCTGTTCGTTCCGTCCAGCGCGGAGGCTTGCTTCGGTCAGGACGGGCAGAAGGGTCGGTTCAGAAGCGGGAATCGTTGCCAGCAGCCGCTCCAGCCCGTCAGCCGCCTCGGCAAACTTTCCCTGGTGGAAAACGCGATCAGGGCTGCCAGCAAGGCACGGGCCAGCTCGACATCGGGCAGGGGAGCAAGCTGGTCGAATGCCCGTTGCGCACCTTCCGTATCACCCTGATCTAGAGCAAGACGACCCACGGCCAGCCAGACGGCTGGATCGCGAGGGTAACGCCGACTGTGGTTTCCCCCCCAGGAGAGACAAGGCGTCCTCCCGGGCGCCACTGACCTGCAACAGGGCAGCCTGGGGCGCAGATAAACGCCGATATCGAAAGGCCGCAAGGCCACGACACGTTGCAGGGTATTGGTGGCCATCTTCATGTCATTGATGCGGCGATAGGCTTCCACCAACGTTTCCAACGCCTGCACGTGATCCGGTTGGCCATGCACCGTCTCGACCAGATCGGCGATGGCCTCGCGGATTTAGCTGGATTGCATGGACAGGCCGACCCGCCCGCCCGTACCAGCAAGGTGTCCGGCCTGACCGGATCCCGTTCAAGGACTTCGGCGACCAATTGGCGCCGGCCCGTGCATGTTCCCCCGATCGGCCAGGAGCGCAGCCAGAGGCGTTCTGGCCTGCAAGGCGGCGGGGGTGTTTTCCAAAAGACGGGGTAATGGCTTCATTTAGGCCTGTGCCGCCTCGTGGTCGCCCAGGCGGGTGTAAAGCGCGGCCAGGGTGGTGTCCGTGTCCGTCGTAGAGGCTGCTGTCCGGGGCTGCTTCGAGCCAGCCTCTGGCTTCGGCAATGGCCTGGTGCAGATCGCGATGCATGGCAAGAAAATCGATGAGCAGCAACTTCAGGCTGTAACTTCAGGCTGTCATCCTTTGCCCGGAGCGCTAAACCATCGCGGATGAGCTGTTTGGCCGCATCGATTTCGCCGAATCCAACTAGCAGTGTGGCAAGCCCCCCGCCCGATATGCCACCTGATCCGGTACGAGCGCAATGACGGTGCGGTAAGTGGCTATGGCGGCTTCCCTGTCTTGTTGGACGGCGTGAATCCTGGCCTGTTGCAGCAGCAGGAGGACGTGGTCCGGTTTGTGTGCCAGCCCCCGCGCAACGCGCATAAGCGTATTCATGAATTCCTTCCGTTTGAAGTGAATGCCTGCCTTCACGGCCAGTGCGTTCAAACGGTCGGGATCGACGGCAAGAACGGCCTCCGCTCCCATGAGGGCACGGTTCCTGTTCGCCGCGGCGCAGGTCGATGGTTGCCAGCAGGGCAAGGGCATCTGGATTACGGGGAATGGTACCGAGAAGGGCATTGGCACGTCCCGTGGCCTCTTCGAACTGGTCAGCCTCGATCCAAAACCACTCGATCACCTTGAGCTGAGCTGCGACATGTCCCTTGGTCGGGGTCGACGGCACGCAGGTAACTGACGAAGGCCGCACGCCTATCGCCAGCATTCTCTTCAGTCCTGGCAAGGAGATATCTTGTTTAAGAATTATTTTGGTTAATTTCGAGGGTATTGTACTGTTCCAGACGGACCTTGGGCAGGTTTCCCTCCTGAAAGAAGGCAAGAGCCTGAGCGAAATGGACAGCTCCCTGCTCCTGTGGGTCACCACAGGCAGCCACGACGACGCAGAACGCCAGACCAAGCCCCCTCGTTGCACGTTTGCATCGCGTATATCGTGACGCTTTCGCTTTCAGTGGCTGTCCTGGCCGATCTGGTAATAGGTTGAATAATGCCGTTTCCATTCTTCTCTTCTCGTTCCACCGCGATGACACTATCAGGCCTTATTTGAATCATGAATTGAAAGAGGGTGCAACAAGAGTTTGCTTGCCTCCTTGTGACCAGGTTCGTTCTCATAGCTATGCTGAAATACGTTTTTAGGTTGCTACTTACTGCAAGATATTCTATATAGCATCTATGAATCCTATCTGTACCATCTCCAGATGTCTACAGCGTAAAGGTTGCAAATAGGCTGGTTCGAATGAAGCCACCTCCGTCAGGCGCAATACGTCAGCAATGACG
The DNA here is from genome assembly GCA_964624075.1 of uncultured Rhodobacterales bacterium. Classification (GTDB taxonomy): domain Bacteria; phylum Pseudomonadota; class Alphaproteobacteria; order Rhodospirillales; family Rhodospirillaceae; genus CAZUWH01. Next base: position 48,850 of record CAZUWH010000001.1, on the reverse strand, counting down.
ACGCGGCGGGCATTGAATTGGATAAGCCCGTCGGTGCGCAATTGCCGGAGCGTACGGTTGACATGAACAACGGATAGCCCTATAGCGCATCTGCCAACACCTCCTTGGTCAGCGGCAAATCATACGAGGTATGGTCGTATATTCTAAAGGCTGTAATCATGAAAGTAATTCTATTAAAAAGTGTTTAAGGCATTCATAGACGGTACGACGGCCGATTCGTATCACCTGTTCGGCCAACATCAACTCTTCCTGCAAGGAAAGACGCCCCAGTGCCTGCACCAGCTGTGGCACGTGGCAGACGATTTCGGTCAACTGTTCGGGTCCGAGGCGACAAAGCTGTATCTGACGCCAGCCGTCAGCAAGCAGTTTATAATGGAAGGCCCGCCTCTGCACACGATCAGAATCGTCCGTATTTCGTCACCTTCGGTGATGAGGTCCGTATTGGCACAGACGAGGTGGTGCGGCGTCTGGATGCTCTCTAGCATCTCTATTTCGTTGCGGTTTAACGGGATGGAAAGTTGCCAGTCTGCGCGTCAAAATCCGCCATAGGTGTGATAGGGGATGAGCGCTTGTCAGGAACAAGATATCTCTACTTTGCTAGATTGCCTTACACGGGTTTACAATCATTCTGAGGCGTCAATGTGGGGCACGGGAAGGAACAACTCGGCCTGTCCTGGTGGCACGCCCTGTCCGTCGGACAGGGCGTGCCACCAGGACAGGCCGACAGGAAAGAATCCCGTGGCTGCGGCTTATACCTGTATCCCTTCCCTGTGTGGTGCCTTGACCGTGATCGGTCAAGGCTTTCTCCCCGAGCGCCGGGCATGGAGAGGGTGTTCCCTCCAGGGGGTGGGAGGTGCAGGGATGCCTCTTCTGCAAAGACAGGGTCATTCCCATAATGAGAATCGCTGCTCAAGGGATCGTTGCCTCGGAGGGAACCCCGGCTTATATTGTTTTTCCTGATTGCCTCGTCCCGCAAAGTGCGTCAGGCTGCCCGCGTTATCACGCGTGTTGGTTGTGTCTTTGTGGTGTGCCGGTGCTGCCCGGGGAGGCATAATGGAGGCATGACATGGCCTGCCTGCTCTGTTTTGGACTTGGCTACAGCGCGCAGGTACTGGCGCGTCGGATGTTGGTGCGTGGTTTTCGCATCACGGGCACGGTGCGGAAACAGGAACCGACAGACCATGGAACGGATGGTTTCATGATCGTTCCCTTTGATCGCCAACATCCGCTCTGGCCCTCTCTGTTCGCGGGTGTCACCCACGTCCTCGTATCCATTCCGCCAGACGCGACAGGGGATCTGGTTGCAGACATCCATAGGGCCGACCTGGTCCGGGCTGCGCCACAGTGGGTGGGGTATCTGTCCACCACCGGGGTTTACGGCAATACCGACGGCGCATGGGTGGACGAGACCGCCCCTCTTACCCCCACCGTTCCCCGCTCGATCGCGCGGGTCAAAGCGGAACAGGCATGGCTCACCTTGTGGGCACAGCACGGCCTGCCGGTCCATCTGTTTCGCCTGGCCGGCATCTACGGGCCAGGGCGGTCGGCGGTGGATGCGCTCCGCAAAGGCCAGGCGCATCGGGTCATCAAGCCCGGCCATGTGTCCTGCCGCATTCATGTCGAGGATCTCGCCACGGTCCTGGAGGCTTCCATGGCGCACCCCGATCCGGGTACGGCCTACAACGTCTGCGATGACGAACCGGCACCACCTCAGGATGTCGTAGCCTACGCCGCCACCCTGTTGCACCGGGCGCTGCCGCCGGCCTTGAGCTGGGAAGACGCCCGACAGACTCTTTCGCCCATGGCGTTGACCTTTTATACCGACAGCCGCCGTGTCCGCAACGACCGCCTCAAGCGGAGGCTTGGCGTCTCCTTGTGCTATCCGACCTATCGCGAAGGACTGGCGCATTGTCTTGCTTCTGCGTCACAGACCCCTTGATCGCAAGGCCTCTCGTCGTCCCGTTGCCGGATCTCGCGGCCACGGCAGCCTTGGGACGGGCCCTGGGACGGCTATTGATGCCAGGAACGGTGATCGCCCTGGCTGGCCCTCTGGGGGCTGGTAAGACAACCCTAGCTCGCGCCCTGATCCAGGCCGTGCTCGGTCCGCAGGAAGAAGTTCCCAGCCCGACCTTCACCCTGGTCCAGACGTATGATACTCTCGATGGAGAAACGATCTGGCACTTCGACCTCTATCGCCTCACAACGCCCGAGGAAGCTCTGGAACTCGGCGTCGAGGAAGCGTTCTGGAGCGGAATCAGCCTGGTCGAATGGCCGGAACGGCTGGGGGCGCTGCTACCACCGGATCGACTCGACATCACCCTGACCCCGACTGGACAGGAGGAGGAACGGCAGGCCCATCTGCACGGCCACGGCCGATGGACTGCGCGTATGAATCGGCTGGCCAGCCTCCTCGGGAAGGAACAGCTATGATGACGGGGATGGCGGCATCCGCGGCCCGGCAGGCCGCTGTCAGCCGCTTTCTTGCAGCCCACGGCCTGGCAGCAGCCCAACGGTACCCCTTGGGCAGCGATGCCTCGTTCCGCCGTTATGAACGCCTCACTGCACCCGACAACGCCCGCCTGGTGCTGATGGATGCCCCGCCACCACACGAGAACGTCCGTCCTTTCGTGCGCATCGCCCGTCATCTTGACGGACTGGGGCTCAGCGTCCCGAAAGTGATGGCCATGGATGCAGAAGCTGGGCTCCTGCTTTTGGGAGATCTGGGGGATGACACCTATACCCGTCTGCTTGCGGCCGGCGCCGATGAAAGAACCCTGTACCAGCAGGCGGTGAATGTCCTGATCGCCCTGCATCGCCATCCGCGGGCGATCCCGCCGGACACGCCGGCTTACAGCACGGCGCAGCTGGTGGCGGACGTCACCCTGCTGCCTGAGTGGTATCTCCCCGCCGTCACCGGGGCCGCGGTGACGGAAGGGGTTCGTGCCACCTATGAAGCCGCCTGGCGCAACGTGTTCGATTTCGCTGTGCCGGAAACACTGATCCTGCGGGACTTCCATGTTGACAACCTCATGGGTCTGTCCGGACACCAAGGCGTGCAGGCGTGCGGCCTGCTCGACTTTCAGGATGCCATGGTCGGTCCGGTCCCTTATGATCTGATGTCGCTTCTGGAGGATGCTCGCCGCGACATCGACCCGACCTTGGCTGCCGACCTCACCCGTTGCTACCTCGCTGCCTTTCCCGACCTCGATCCGGCGGCTTTTGCCACCGCATGGGCCGTGCTAGCCGCCCAGCGCCATGCCCGGGTGATCGGCGTTTTCACCCGCCTGTGCTGGCGCGACGGCAAGCCTGCCTATTTGCAGCACATTCCGCGGGTATGGCGCCTTCTAGAAAGAGCCTGTCGTCATCCGGCCCTGGCGGCGGTTGCGGCCTGGTTCGAGCGGCATGTGCCGTCGCCGCTGCGGCGCGTGCCGCCCTGTCCGGCTGCCGGGGGCACCAGGCCATGACGGAAATCCCGACCTGCGGCATGGTGCTTGCCGCCGGCCTGGGCCGGCGCATGCGCCCCCTGACCGACACGCTTCCCAAACCGATGGTCCAGGTAGCCGGTCGCGCTCTTATTGATCGTGTCCTGGATCATTTCGCCGCCGCCGGGGTGGAACAGTGCGTTGTCAACCTGCACTATCTGGCCCCGCTGTTGCGAACGCACCTAGCCGGGCGCACCCGGCCGCGGCTCCTGTTCTCCGATGAAACCGAAGGCGTGCTGGAAACGGGCGGCGGGGTGGCCAAGGCCCTGCCCCTCCTGGGACAGGCGCCCTTTTTCGTTGCCAATGCCGATGCCCTGTGGTGCGATGGCCAGAACCGCTTGACCCTCCACCGCCTGGCTGTGGCCTGGGATGAGGCTGGCATGGATGCCCTGCTTCTGCTGGTGCCGATGGCAGAAGCGCACGGCTATGACGGACGCGGCGATTTCCGGCTTGGGGCCGCCAGTCGACCGGAACGGTGTATCACGGGGGACAGATCTGGCGATGGGCTCTATGTGTTCGCGGGGGTACAGATTCTGCACCCACGGCTGTTCGTGGACGCGCCTGCAGGGGCCCTCAGTCTGAAGGTCCTCTATGATCGGGCCGAGAAGGCGGGGCGGCTCGCCGCCCTCGTCCACGATGGGGTCTGGTGCCATGTCGGCGCCATGGTCCATGTGGCCGTGGCGGAAGCGCAGCCATGCGTCTGGTAAGCGGCGCCTTCCGGGGACGGCGGCTCGTCCCCTTGCCGGCCGGCACGGCGATCCGGCCTACCGCAGACCGCACCCGGGAAGCGATCTTCAACATCCTCGCGCATCGATTCTCCGGCGCAGGCTTGAGCCTGCCCGGGGCCCTGGTCGTGGATGCCTTTGCCGGCACCGGTGCCATGGGGCTCGAAGCCCTGTCACGGGGTGCAGCCCATGTAACCTTCATCGACAACGCCACCGCCGCGCGAACCATGCTACACGCCAATGTGAGCGCCCTTGGCCTGGAGAGACAGGCCACGATCCTGTTCGGGGATGCCTTGCGCCCGCCCCGTGCCGTTCACGCCTGCACCCTGGTTTTCCTCGATCCGCCCTACGGCAGTGACGACATGGCTGCCCCGGCCCTGACCGCGTTGCAGACGGCTGGCTGGCTGGCACCCGGCGCATTGTGTGTCGTCGAGCAGCAGGCGGGTCGCCCGTTCCCCCCCCCCCCCCCC
>CAZUWH010000001.1:33672-44158 GCA_964624075.1 uncultured Rhodobacterales bacterium | reverse complement strand
GGCTTCCAGCCCGCCGCCGCCCGGACCCATGGCAAGGCCACCGTTCTGGTCCTGTGGGCGCCTGATAGGAAAGTGGGCTAAAGCAACGGCAAGCCCTGCTTCTGTCAACAGTCGTTCTCCCACCCCGGACGGGGTCCATGGTCGTCGTCGACCAGGCCGGCGGCAAGGCGGGCCTTGTGACGGGACAGCCGCTCGCGCAGCGAGTCCGAACGAAGCTGGCCGCAGGCAGCATGGATATCCTGGCCTCGGGCCTCCCGGACGGGCGCCGAATAGCCGGCCTCGTTCAGGATCTCGGCAAAGCGACGGATAGCCGCTTCCGTTGAACACGCATAGAGCGCACCTGGCCACGGGTTGAAGGGAATCAGGTTGAATTTGCACGGCACCCCTTTGACCAGCTGCACCACGGCACGGGCATCTGCCGCGCTGTCATTGATTCCATCGAGCATGATGTACTCGAAGGTAATGCGGCGGGCATTGCTGGCCGGCGGATAGGCGTGACAGGCCGCCATCAGGGCGGCCAGGGGGTACTTCCTGTTGATGGGCATGAGGTGACTACGCAACGTATCAGTTGCCGCGTGCAGACTCACCGCGAGATTGCAGGCAACCTCCTCCCCCAGCCGACGGATCAGGGGGACCACGCCGGAAGTGGACAAGGTCACCCGCCGGCGCGACAGGGCCAGGCCGTCCGGATTCATGAGAATCTTCAGAGCCGTGGCGATGGACTCATAGTTGAACAGCGGCTCCCCCATGCCCATGATCACCACGTTCGACAGAAGGCGGGCTTCGTTGGCGGCAGAGGGCCATGCGCCACAGGAATCCCGGGCGACCAGAAACTGGCCGACGATCTCGGCAGCGGTCAGATTGCGGACCAGTGTCTGCGTGCCGGTATGACAGAAACGGCAGGTCAGGGTGCATCCGACCTGGCTGGACAGGCAGACCGCCCCGCGCTCCTCTTCCGGAATATAGACGGTTTCCGCTTCCCGTCCGTCTACGAAACGCAGCAGCCATTTGCGGGTAGTGTCGGAGGAAATCAGGGTCCGGCTTATTGCCGGTCGGCCAATGGTGAACCGCTCGGCCAGTTTGGCACGGAAGGCGCCAGACAGGCTGGTCATGGCGTCGAAACCGGTCGCTCCGCGGCAATAGATCCAGTGCCAGAGCTGTCTCGCGCGAAAGGGTTTCTCGCCCAGCGCGCCCATCAGGGCCGTCAGCTCGGCTGGCAGCAGCCCGACCAAATCGAGAGGGGCGTCACGCCCGGGGACATCATGAAGGGAGGTAGGACTGGAGACGGTGGCATGCATGTTCATCTTCTTTCACCCTTTCACGCTTTTCCCCGGCCCTGCTCTCTTTGCCACGGGGGCGACAGGCATGCGGGGGAACCCTTCGATCAGGGCTGCCGCCTCGGCCAGGGAGTCCGCCACGAAGTCAGGCACGATGACGCCCTCCCGCTCACTTGTGGCGCTATAACCGGTGCGTACCAGGATGGTCACGGCCCCGACCGCCCGGCCCAGGGCAATGTCGGCGTGTTTGTCCCCGACCATATAAGTTTGCCTGGGGTCGAAGCCATGTTCGACCGCAGCTTTTTCCACTAGACCCGGCCGCGGCTTGCGGCAGATGCAGCCTGCTTCCGGCCCATGCGGACAGACATAGAAACCATCGAACGTCACCCCCTCGGCAGCCAGCATGGCTGTCAGGTGGGCATGGATCGCCATCACGCGGGCTTCATCGAAATAGCCACGTCCGACACCGGACTGATTGGTGAGTACGATCAGGCCGAAGCCCGAAACCTGCAACCGTCGCAGTCCTTCCGCCGCGCCCGGCAACAGAATCAGTTGGTCCGGATGGGACAGATAATGGACGTCCACGTTGATGGTACCGTCACGGTCAAGAAGCACATAACGCCGGGTCATCGTTGGCTTTCGAAACGTCTCAAAGCGATATGGGAAAGGTTGTACCTCGCCCGGAGGCATGGCACGACGGCATTGCATAACATATCCCTCTCCTCTTGCAACGACGTTGCGACATGGCCCCTTGTCGCGAGTCTTTTGCCAGGGATGATATTCTCGCCCCCGATCGCCCCGGGAACCCCGTCGGGGTATTGATTCTGGCAAGGCGATGTATTACGATGGGCAGGTCTCGTTCGAGATGCGGCAGGAGTAAGGCTGGGGTGAATCGCGTTTGTGGCAGGATGGGGCTGGGGGCTCTAGTTGTCGCAGGGGATGTGTTTTTATCGGGCCAAGCCCAGGCGGCATTGTTGGATCTGGTGAGCGGGGCAGATCCAGCAAACTGATTGATCATTATCGTCAGTGATCAGGCCACCGATCAGGTCGCGTTGAGCATAGCTTTTACCGCCAAGGAGTAAGTCGCCACCAGTACATACGAATCCGTGAGCAAACTGTTCCTTTCCTTCGCTGGAGAGGCCAAGGGATTGAGTTCCATCCAGGAGGGCGGCCCCACAGGAAAGGTCACGGTGCCAGCGGGCGCCCCGGAACAGGCCTCCGATATCGGATTGGCTTTCCCGACAGCAAACGCCTAGGGAGGAAGACAGCGTTTCACGGCTGGCGAAACTATCGTCTATCAGGTCAGTGGCGAAGGCCTGACGGCTGAGCTGTTCAGCAGCACCACTTTCTTCAAGCAGAACAGCTATACTGCGGGGGAGTGTTCCTTCCGTCCCACCGGTTCCGTTGCCCGCAACAGCATTCCTGTTCGCACCGGCGGTGGTAGGGTTGTACGTCTTCAACCGCCGCACCAGGGGGAAATAACAGATTACAAGCCTTCCTTCATCTGGAGGATCCCAGGAGGTGGCGGCCGCCCTGTGAGTCACGCCAGGGAATCCAACCAGCCGAAAAGCCTGCCTCCTCTCGACCCTGGTTCGCCCTCAATCAGACATTCCCCAAAGCTCTCCCCCATCCAGGGGGAAGGGGAGCTGGTCGGGTGGCCTGCGTTTCCAGGCACGGGCTGACCATCACGAACATTGGCAAGAAACGTAGACAGGAAACACCTGAGCCTGTCACGCATCAGTTCGATCCTCCTTCCGGCTCTTTGGACGGAGAGTGGTTGCCGCGTGTCACACGTTTCGCCCCCAGCCCCACCGGGCTTCTCCACCTGGGGCACGCCTATGCGGCCCTGTCTGCCTTCACGCAAGGCGAGTGGTTCCTCCCGTGGATCGAAGACATTGACACAAGCCGCTGTCGCGAAAGTTTCGTGACCGCCATCGTCGCGGACATGACTTGGCTTGGAATGGGAAGAACCGGTTCGACGCCAGTCAAGCGCACATGGAGGATTACCAGTCAGCCCTGACCCTGCTGGATCAGGCCGGCCTACTGTACCCCTGCTTCTGCACCCACAAGGAGATCCAGGCCCCAAGAGGTGGTCGCCACGGGAGGCACGCCTCCCCCACGGCCCCCCCTCTATCCAGGCACCTGCCAGCGCCTGGAGTCGTCTGAGCGGAACGAACGGCTAGCGGGCGGGTCCGTGGGGCGGCCTATGCCCTGCGACTCGATATGGAGCAGGCCGTGGCGCGGGTCGGGCCGCTTGCGTGGTTCGGACATCGCGGTCGCGGCGTCATAACGGAACGGCAACCCCGGCACGCTTCCGGCGATGTCATCCTGGCCTGCAAGGATACCCCTGCCAGCTATCATCTTGCCGTGACGGTGGACGATCACCTGCAAGGCGTGAATCTGGTGACACGGGAGAACGATCTGTTCGAAGCACACCCATGTGCACCGGTTGTTGCGGGCGCTACTGGGGCTGGACGTTCCCGACTATCACCACCATCCCTTGCTGGCTGACGCAGACGGACACCGCTTAGCCAAACGCGACCATGCCCCGACTCTCTCCAGGTCCTGCGCGAGGCCAGCCTGCCGCCAACCGCCCTATGCCTATGGACCCGGCTAGGGTTCACCATTGCCAGCCGGTAGCCGCAGCCCGGATAGCGTCACGCAACTCGGCAATAACCTGAACGTAAAGATCCCGCTTGAAGGCAACGATGTGGGCGACCACCGAGTCGAGATCCATCCATCGCCAGGACGAGAACTCGGGAGACTCCGTGGCCGCGACGGCGATATCGGCATCACACCCGAGAAAGCGCATCACGTACCACTTCTGTTTCTGGCCACGGTAACGCCCGCCCCATACCGTGCATGACACGTCAGCCGGCAGATCATAGGTCACCCACTCAGTCGTTTCGGCAACGACTTCGGCCTTGTCGGTACCCGCTTCCTCACGCAGCTCCCGCAAGGCCGCGGCACGCGGATCCTCTCCGTCCTCGATACCGCCCTGAGGCATCTGCCAGGCTGGCTGGGAGGTGTCGATCCGCTGGCCGACAAAAACCTCACCCCGACGGTTGACCAAGATAATGCCAACCCCAAGCCGATAGGGACGTATTTCGTCATGTCCGGTCATGCCGATCTCCTGGACAGAAAGCGTCTCATCACCTCCGGGGAAGGATCTGTCCTTCTCCCCCTTGTGTTCAGCTACTCCTCAAGGCAGCACCATGACCGACATCGGGGTAAGAGCGATCCCCTCTTTTTCATACCAGCCCACCACAGACTCAGGCGCTCAAGCGCCAGGGGCGTGGCAGAGGTCATGCCCACCGCCCGTTTCTGTTCCTTGGCCAATATGACCAGATGGTGCAAACGGGCATCGATGGAGCCGGCATAATTCCTTTCATCGATCACCAGATCGACACGGAACGTCTCGGCACTGGCCAGGAAGCGGGCCCCACCGCTCTGGCCACTATGGCCTGGGCCTCTGGCCCGCGGGGCGGTATAGAGCAAGAGCCGGTGGCGTGCGCCAGAACGGCCTCCAGGCGCTTTCGGTTGTCGCCCCGGGACAAGGAGGTCAGCAGGCCAAGCGGTCCCGGGTCCTGCAAGGGGAAATCGTGCCCTTCCATGGGCAGGGTCAACAGAATCTCGTGGCAGGCGGCACGCGCCCGTTCCACCCAATGCTTGAGGCTGAAACCACAAGCGCTGAAAGCCAGCGTGATATCGGCCGGCATGTGGTCAATCCCGCTTCGGTCTGGGCCTGCCGGAGCCCAAGGTCAGTGACAATGATAGCAACACGCGGCATGTTCTCGTTCTTCGTGAACGGACGGGCATAAGCCTTATGGGGTGTCTGACCCGAAGAGGCAACCACCGGCAGGAGGCCATGAACCGATCTGGCCGTTAACTCGGCAACAGGCGCCATCTGCAGGGCTGTCGCTGGCGGCGGGATTGGTAAACGATCAAAAGCCGGGGGTGTGGGTTCGCTTTCCGGCCACGGCAAAGGTGGCTCTTGCGGGACAGGAGTGCCCCTGCCTGCCGGCGATGATACCCCCTCCCCTTTCGTTCCAGCCGCTGCAGTGCTTTTTTTCTGACCGCCCGTCCCCTGGCTTTCGCTCGCGTTATGTTGCTCCCCCTCCCGGTCCTCGTTCGGTCGGCCGGTTGGCGGGAGGGGCAAAGTCGCCACAACGATGATGCCCCCTTCCTCTCCATCGCGTTAGACGGTCGCGAGACGGACGCGGAGGAGGAAGGAGAACCGGTGTCCTGATCCAGGCTTTCCGAGTCTTCCCCTCCCTTCCAGTAATAGCCAACGCCCCCGCCGGTCAGAAGGACCATTCCCAGGCCCGCACCGATCATCAGCCAGTGCCGGCCCCTTTTCTCGTTCTGGTCCGCAACGGCATCGTCGTCTTCGCGCGCCTTCGCGAATCCCCCTTCCGCGTCCTCATCCTCATCCTTTCTAAACGGTCGCGCCCAAAAGCCCGGACCTTCCTCTGCATAGTGAAGATCCGTCTTCGTCGTCGTCCGCATGGCGGGACAGGAATGACAATTTGAAGGACACGCCAGCGCCTGCACGAAGTTGATCCCGTTTATTCGTTTGCGAGATGGGTCGCCCGGTAGAGCGACAGGCCCCGCAACAAGTCGAAGGCCCATGCCAACTGGTAGTCTTCCGGAGAACCGAACCTGACCTCTCCCTCCCTGCCTTTTCCATCGCTACGCGGTTGTTCCCTGGCAGATGAAGCAGGGGGCCCAGCGGGAGAGGATTCATCCCGGCTCCGTTCCGATTTCAATGTGTCATTGCTGAGAGCATGGCGCAGATCGGCTTCACTGCGCGGCCGTCCGCTGCTGGACACCTGCAGACGAGCCTGTTCGACCACGATGTCTGGTTCAATGCCAACGGCCTGGATGGAACGCCCCGATGGCGTGTAATAACGGGCCGTGGTCAGCCGCATGGCGCCGTTGCCCTGCAAGGGAATGATGGTCTGCACCGAGCCCTTGCCGAAGGAGCGTGTGCCGACCAGAATGGCCCGTCTGTGATCCTGCAAGGCCCCGGCGACGATTTCCGCCGCCGAAGCGGAACCGTCGTTAATCAGCACGACAAGAGGCAGGTTGTCGGCTATGTCACCCTGGCGGGCATTGTAGCGCTGGATGTCTTCGGTTCGTCGCGACCGGGTGGAAACGATTTCGCCCCGGTCGAGGAAAGCATCGGCCACCGCAATGGCCTGGTCGAGAAGCCCACCCGGATTGTTGCGCAGATCCAGCACGTACCCTTTGAGCTTGCCGTGCGTCTGGTCCCTGATCGCGCGCAAGGCCTCGTTCAGGCCGTTCCCCGTCCGGTCGATAAAGCTGGTGATCCGGAGATAGCCGATATCCCCCCCTTCCACACGGTGTCTGACTGACTGAATCTTGATGATGGCACGGGTCAGCGTCAGCTCAAAGGATTCGCTTCCTCCACGTCGAATCATGAGACGGATGTCCGAATTGGGCGGACCACGCATCTTGTCCACCGCTTCGCTCAGGCTTATGCCCATCACCGCCTTTCCATCCAGGTGGGTGATGTAGTCACCCGGCTGAATGCCGGCCCGGGAAGCGGGTGTTTCGTCGATCGGACTGATCACCTTGACCAGGCCGTTGTCAAGCGTGACCTCAATCCCAAGCCCCCCGAATTCGCCTTTCGTCTGGACTTGCATCTCCTTGTAGTTTTTGGCGTTCAGGTAACCGGAATGCGGATCGAGTGCGCTCAGCATACCATTGATAGCATTATCGATGAGCTGCTGGTCGCCGATATCGTCAACATAATCACGGCGCGCGCGTTCAAACGCCGCCCCAAACAGATCGAGCAGACGATAGGTATCCTTTTCATCCGGTGATGCGGCCCTAGCCATGGGAGCCATTCCGGGCGACAGCGCCAGCATAACGGCTAGCGCGAGAGTGACCGTTCGTTTCATCCTCGGGTATTACCTTTTTGTGCCACCAACCAGGGCAAGGGATTGATAGGCTGACCTTCGCGGCGCAGTTCCACATACAAGACTGGCTCTGCCGGACTCTCAATGACACCAACCGGTTCACCGGCGAGCAGGTGTTGTCCCACTTCGGTATCGATCCGTGTCATTCCGGCCAGGACCGTATGATACCCTTCGCCGTGCTCGATGATCAAGAGGCGTCCATAGCCGCGGAACGGTCCGGAAAAGGCAACAATACCATCATAAGGTGCGATAACCTGGGCGTCTACCCGGGCATGGATGGTAATCCCTTTCGAGGCCAGACCAACGTCATTGATCTGGCCGTAGGCGGTTGTCACCTGACCGCGTGCCGGCATCGGCAGCTGGCCACGCGCCTCGCTGAATGAACGCAAAGGGACAGCGTGAGCGGCAGACGGCTCCCCCTCCTTTCCGTCCTTTCCCCCGTATGCCTGGTATTCTTTTTCCTGTTCTTCGGGTTCTTCTGGCTTCCCGTCTGCCTTTCCATCTGGTGCGGACCCACGCCCCCCCCCTTTCCCCTCTGCCATCTCCGTCGCCGGTCCTTGTGTCTTCCCGCGCGCCCGCTCTTCCTCGGCCCGCCGTGACTGACGCGCGATTGCCATGGCCTTGCGTATCTCTTCCCGTCGCCAGTGCTCTTCTTCCGCCTTACGTTCCTCCGCCAGGCGCTGCTTGCGTTCCTCTTCTATTCCAGCAATCAGCTCACGCAGATCGCTCGCTTCACGGCTGATTTCATGAACGCGGCGGGCAATGTCACGACTTCGATCCTCGGCCCGATGTTGCAGGGCGATCTTGCGTTCGAAGAGGGTGCGCAAATGGTACTGCTGGCTGCCCAGCTCGCGCGCGAGACGAGCGATGCGATCACGCTTGGTCGAGATCGTGCCCTGCAGCGTCCCAAGGACGGCTATTTCGGTCTTGATCTCCTCTGCCGAGGCCAGAATTTGTGGCATCGTCGCCCGCAGAAGGATGGCACTGCGCACGGTTGCCGTCGGGGTCATCGGCTGGACGATCAGGGCCTCCACTGGCCGCCATGCCAGTCGTTGCAAGACCATCAGGACCTTGATCTTCTGCGCGCCCCGTCGATTCAGGGTCTCCCGCAGTTCCCCCTGCCGTTGTTCCAACGAGGCCAGTTGTTGCTCAAGCTGGGTCAGGATCTCCTCCTGTCCCTGCACGGCGGCTGCAGCCTTGACCAGACTAGATTTCACGCTGGTCAATTCATCGGACAGGGTCTGCACCTGGCGCTGCAACTTTTCATGTTCATTCTGACGTTCTTCCAAGGTCTTTTCCAGAAGCTGCAACCGTTCCGCCGGCATTTCCGGACGCGACTCGGGTAGCGGCACCGGTACGGCCCCCCCGGGGGGGAGCAACACCCCCACCAGCACCAGGATCGCCATCCCCCCGGTTCGGGCAGCCACTGGCGCGTGGTGACGGTCACGCTGTAGCACGGCGCTCCCGCCTGGTGGCAGGCACGTCTTCCACGACTGCCGTGGTAAGGAGCGACTGCCCCGTCATCTCCGCCGGCTTCGGCATGCCAAGCAACGCGAGGATGGTCGGGGCGATATCAGCCAAACGGCCTTCCGCCATATGCGCAACGCCTGGCACATTGACCAGAATTGCCGGCACCTTGCCAACGGTATGGGCGGTATGCGGTTCACCGGTAGCGGGGTCGCGCATCATTTCACAGTTCCCATGATCAGCAGTGATGAGCAGAGCCCCGCCTTTTTCCCGCACTGCCGCCTCCACCCGGCCAAGAGCCACATCCACGGCCTCGGTGGCCTTGATGGCGGCCAGCAGAATGCCAGTATGTCCGACCATATCGCCGTTGGCGTAATTGCAGATGATCACATCAAACTGATCCGATTCGATCGCCTCCACGAGACTGTCCGTGACCTGGGGCGCTGACATTTCCGGTTGCAAGTCATAGGTCGCGACCTTGGAGCTGGGGATCAGAATCCGCTCCTCTCCCGGATAGACCCGCTCCTCGCCACCGTTGAAAAAGAAGGTCACATGGGCGTACTTCTCGGTCTCGGCAATGCGAAGCTGGGTCATGCCCGTTGCCGAAATCAGTTCACCTATGATATTGGCAAGGTTCTGGGGCGGAAACAAGGCCGGATAGAACGCGCTCAGTTCCTTCGAATATTCGGTCATGCCAAGCCGGGCGGACAGGACCGGCACCCGCGTGCGCGCAAAGCCGCTGAAAGCGGGATCGGCGAGGGCGGACAGAATCTCGCGGGCGCGGTCGGCCCGAAAGTTAGCCATCAACACGCCGTCACCGTCCCGCATGCCCTGATAACCAGCCACGGCGACAGGCAGCACGAATTCATCGGTCTTGCCGTCGTCATAGGAATTCTGGATGGCCGTCAGGGGGTCTGACGCTGAAAGACCCCGGCCGTTGACGATCGCCTCGAACGCCTTCTCGACCCGATCCCAACGTTTGTCACGATCCATGGCATAATAGCGACCGCTGACGACACCGATACGGACGGACGGCAAATCCTTGATGTCATCCAGAAACCGCGCCGTGAATCCCTTGCCTGAAGCAGGCGGCGTGTCACGGCCATCCAGAAACGCATGCACGATGACCGGCACGCCCGCCATCGCGATGATCCGTGCCAGGGCCGCCATGTGATCCTGGTGGGAATGGACCCCGCCAGGCGACACAAGACCCATGAGATGCGCCATACCACCGTTTTCTCTCAAGATGTCGATGAATCGGGTCAAGGCCGGACTGGCGGCAAGCGAGCCGTTGACAACGGCGGCGGCGACGCGCGGCAGATCCTGCGTCACCACCCGGCCGGCCCCCAGATTCATGTGCCCTACCTCGGAATTGCCCATCTGGCCGCCAGGCAATCCGACGTCCAGACCGGATGTTTCGATCAGGGTGTGCGGGCTGGTCGCCAGCAGACGATCCCAGTTGGGCGTATGACCCAGGGCAATGGCATTGTCAGCCGTCTCCGGCCGATGGCCCCAGCCATCCAGAATGCACAAGACAAGGGGACGAGGACGAGTGGTCATGCTTCTGGTCATGGTTTCAAGACTCTGAAATGGTTACACCACGTTTCTTCCATAAACGATACCGCTCAAGAATGCCATGCCCGAAGCCAATGAGATCCATGAAGATATTCGCAATATCAGTTCATATATCCACACGTGTAGCTGATCCAGGCATTCCAGGGCCCTCCAGGGCCAGAACGGTGGGAGGATCGCATGGCCCCGGCCTGTCGGCCGGTCATAGATAATACGGTTTCCGGA
>CAZUWH010000001.1:22928-33644 GCA_964624075.1 uncultured Rhodobacterales bacterium | reverse complement strand
CTCGGAGTCCGGAAAACTTCCGGACTCCGTATAATACTTGATAATACTTGTGTCACGCGTGACGCTTGTTGGTATAAGTAGTCACAACCAGTCAAAACAAGAGACAAGGGGAACGTCTCCTGTCCCTTTTTCGTATCCGGTTGCTCTCCCTGATGAAGGATCATGTTCCTTCAACCAGTTGCCCCAGCAGTCCCGTCTGGGTAAGCAGACGGAAGAGTATACTCATAGACAAGGCGGGGTCACCCCCGCGCAAGCCTGTCCCCGCACAGGCGGGGACAGGGGTCCATGGGAGAGCCCACCTGGGGAGGGGTGAGGCATTTCCATTGCTTTGCCCATGCCTTGTCGGCGTCCTGGATTCCAGCCCCCGCCTGCGCGGGGACAGGCTTGCACGGGAATGACGACATATAAAACGGACGATCTTCCTTCGCCCGATTGCGCCGCTGATCCCATAGAGAGGTGTTGACGGAAGAGAAAGGCAGTGGCAGAGTTTAAGAAGAAAGCGTGGCAGATACGCACGGGAGGCTGGTTTTTTACCCCTCATTGATAAAGCCATTCGTAGCTTTTTCAAGGTAATCTTCCCCCTTTTGTTGACTAACAATGCTTTTCTTGCCCTTGCCAGGGTTGGTCATAACCACCCATGGACATCGAGATTGCGCGGACGTTTCTCTCTATAGAGGAAACAGGTGGCTGCCGTGGATGCGCCAGGCTAGGCCTGATCTAGCGATTCGATCGGAGATTGGCCTGTCGGACGGACTCATGCGCCAGCTCAGCGAGGGATTCCTGGATATCGCCGTCTTGTACTCACCCCACAACCGGGCTGGCCTGGTGGTCGAACCCTTGATGGAGGAACGGCTGATTCTCGTCACCAGCGATCCGACCCGTAATGTTCCTTATGATGAAGGCTATGCTTATGTGGACTGGGGACCGGAGTTCAAGATCAGCCACAGCAATGCCTTTCTAGATCTGGAAACACCGGCCCTGTCAGTCAGTCATGGGCCACTTAGCTTGCAGTACATCCTTGCCTATGGCGGTTCGGGCTATTTTCCCCCCTCCGCACCGTCTGCCCCCACCTGGCCGAGAGACGCCTGTTCCTCGTCTCAGGGGCTCCAGTGTTCTCGCGCCCCGTCTATATGATCTATATCAGGCGATGCAGGAGAAAGAGCATTTCAGAACAGCCCTGCAGGGATTGCATCATGTCGCGGCCCTGGCCGCCAGGGAAGAGCACTTCTGATTGCCAGGCTGGGGTCTGGAAACCTGAATTTCTGACCCCTGATTCGATATGTGCTCTTGCCTTGACTGGTCCGTTCGGGCATGAAACGCGTCCCCACTCACTGGAACCGCAGCCGGGGAGAGAGACATGGAAGACATGATCCGGACCGTGATGCATCCATCCCTCGTGGCTTTCCATGACTGCTGGCAGGCCTTCACGGCAGACAAGAACGATACGCCGGCAACCTGCAATATTCTGTCATCCTTTGCTGCCTTCGTCGACAATATACTTTTAGTTGATATAGAGGAGAATCTCTATACCTACATTCATTACGGTCGCACCTTTATTGAAGCCTTCCGCGTTGATCTGTCCAATCAGACCATCGAGCACGTGCCCTTCGCCGTTCTGCCACCAGACCATCGTCAAATTCTTGAATTCGAATACAGTTATGTGCAGCGGACCAAACGGGCAGTATGGCGCAACTACACGGCCGAATTCCATGGTACCATGCGGACCTGGCAACGACTGACCGTACCGGTCGCGCCCAAGACCCTGGTGGTCGGGGCCTATCAGATGGAAGAGCCCTCCCGGCCCTTGAACGATTCCGGCACGCGTTTCCTGCGCACGGTTATCGACACTGTGCCCGTCTACCTGACCGAGGACGGCAGCATTGGCGGCCTGGCGGTCAATCTGATGGAATTCACCCGCAGCCGCGGCAAAGAGGCCGGGTTGCAGTATCTGGCCTCAACCGACCCCTTGACCGGGGTGGCTAACCGGCGCCGGCTTCTGGAACGGACCGAACAGGAAGTGGCACGGGCGCACCGTTACCATCAGCCGCTTGCCCTGTTGATGCTCGATATCGATCATTTCAAGCGCATCAACGATACGTGGGGACATGCTGCCGGGGATGAGGCCTTGCGCCGGTTTGCCACAGCCTGCCGTAATGTCCTGCGGTGCAACGATCTGCTTGGCCGGTGGGGGGGGGAGGAATTCGCCATCCTGCTCCCATCTACCACTATAGAGGGTGCTGTGACCCTGGCCGGACGTCTGCGGCATCACGTCGCTGCCCTGATGATTCCAGCCGGGACGGCGTTCTTTTCGTTCACGGTCAGCGTCGGCGTGACCCGGATGAGACCCGATGACACATCCCTGGATATTCTCATGGCTCGCGCCGATGCCTGCCTCTATCAGGCCAAGGCGGGGGGTCGCAACCGCGTGGTTGCTGACGAGCCAGGAGAGGGCGGAGACATCCGGACCCCCTCCTTCAAGGGGGAGGGGGTATGCCTGAAAACAGCGATTCCCCCACCCCGCCAAGACAGGCTTGTGTGCATACGGTCGCCCGCCCCAAGGGAGAGGGTTTTTATTGTTTACGTCGACGATATCGGGTCTTCCCCCGGGCGGCCTGCCGGTTGCGGGTGAGGTGTCAGGACGTGACAGGCTCAACGGATGCGGCAACCGTTCTGCCGCCTGGCCTTGCGGCGTGTCGATGCGCCACGGCAATACCTGCTGCCTTCCACATCAACGGAAGGGGAGACGCTGCTTTCTCTCCCGGTCTTGGGTGCCTCGACGGTACCAGTTCGTTCATCCATTGCCGTACCCCCCTACATGTTCAGCCTTTATCTTCTGCCTTTCTTCTGCCTTTTCCGCTGTTCTTTCCTCGTTCTCTTCTTTGAACTGTTCCGACTCCTCTTCGGGGTCGTTCACAGCCGCCTGCGACAGTCCTAGGCCTTGCAGCCATTGATGGATATAAATGGCGGGTTCTTCCCAATTGGGTTCCAGCATCATGGCATGGCCCATGGCAAAGAACCTGGCCGTTGTGCCAAGAGTCTGCGCGGTTTCCTGAATCAACCGCCGTGGGAACAGGAAATCCTGTTCCGCCCCGCATATTAGCAAGGGCATGGCAGCGCACGTCGTGATGACGCGACCCACCTGCGGCAGGTCCAGCCCCATCATGTCCATGATGGCCCGCGGCGATTCGGCCTGTCTATGGGCGAAATACGGACGGATCAGGGAATCGGGCGTGCCGTCGGCGAACAGGGCACGCCGCATACTGGCATAGGAACCGACCGTTGGTCCCAAGGATTGCACCAGTGACATGTCCCAGAACAAGGTTGGATCACGCCACGCCAGCAGAAGAGATGCCTCCAGCAGGCCGTCCACGGGAACGGGTGCCATCAAGACCACCGCTGGCATTCTTTGGGTTTGCAGACACTTGAGCACGACGGTGGCGCCCATAGAGTGGCCGATCAGCACCGCTGTGCCACCCAACCGGCGAATCACCTGGTTCAGGTCAGCCGCATAGTCGGTCAAACTCGTCCAGCGCAATGTGCCGGCTTCAGCACTGCTTCCATGGCCCCGCAGACTCAAGGCATGGACGTCGTAACCTTGGCGTGCAAAGAATGAGAGGAAGTACTCGTCCCATACCCAGGCGGCTGTATAGGCGCCATGAACGAAAAGCAGTGGCAGTGGGAAGGTCTGATGATCCGGCTGACGGTGGATGACTTCCAGATTGGTAGTCATGGCGGCCTCACGCTCTTGCTATCATTATAGGTGGAAGACCGACGCGAGGCAAGCTTTTCGTTGGCATCGGCGGCCGACCAGGCAACAGGCCTGTCCATTCCCTCCTGCCCTTTCCAGTGCTGACACCGGATTCTCAAACGATCACTTTATGCCGGTCTGTACCCGACCCAAAGTCTTGAGAGCAATCTGTATCAGAAAGGCTGTGCCTCTCTCGCCCTCGTACTCAACCGTGTAATTATGGTAATTATGACGGACGCTGCCGCGAAGGACAAAACATTCATCCTCATACTGGGCGCTTAATTCTCCCGAGATGGGGCCCTTGCGATTAGTCAGGCTGTGGCGGTTGGTTAATGCCAGACTCCAATAACGTGTGATGGAGGAAGCCAGACTTACGGCCAGTTCATGACGTTTGCCGAAGGTGCCCTCCTTGTTCGTTGTACGTTCGACGAACGTATAATCGACACCGAGTTGCAGGGCTTTGGGACCAATGCTCAGGGCCAGTTCGTTGCGGCGCACCTCAAGATCATTTCTGTCGAGACGGAAACGGTGCAGAAGCGAGAGATTGCCCGCAGAAACAAATTCCGTCCGACCAACCAGATCGGACAAATTGTCCTCCAGACCACTGTTCGTGCCAAAATCCTGCTGGGAGTAGAAGCGATAGCTCTGCCCTACCAGCAGACTCAACCGACCTATGTATTCATAATACCGACTGACCTTGAGACCATAACTGAGTCGCGGACCCGTCTCGACCCGGTCCAGCCCACTGAAACGGCTGACCTTGAACAGGTTGGTATCATCGAATTCAAACACATGGCTGTCAATGTTGGGAATCCTATTGGATGGCGTCTGGAACGGGCTCACGACGACCATGGCAATAGGCTCGACGACGGTATAGCCTTGCCCTTCCTCCTGCCGCGCCAGAGGATAACGCCATTCTACGGATGCCTCCGGGATCACCCGGCCGGTGGGCCCGTTGAAAGACTGTTTCGTGTCTGAGGAGTCTTCTGAAGGCAGGAGCACGCCGTTGACAAAGTAGCCGTCTCCCCGCACGTTGACATTGAACGCCAATTTCCTGCCCCCGGCGCTGGTATAAGGGAGAGTCCAGCCACTTGTCACCGACAGGCGCCGGCTGTCGGATTCTTCATCGCGGGAGGCCACTAGCAGGTTGGCATCCAGGACTCGATACCCGCCAAGCCAGCCAGGGTCGCCGACGTAGTGATATTCGACAGCCGGCAGGACAAGAGGCGGTCGTCCCTGGTTATTGCTCTCGTGTAATCTCTGAAATGTGTAAGCATAGGCTGCACCGTAGCTCCGTACGCCAAAACCTTCAAGAGTGCCGTATGATGTAAGCCATCTTCCGGTGTTGAAACCATAGCGACGCAGGTATGCTCTGTCAGAAGCAAGTTCAACCTGAACCTGGGCACGATACGTATCGTCTATCTCATAAGTTGTATTACTTTTGACATGGCCGCGGAATTTGTCCTGTTCGTCATAGGTAACGCTGAATTCATTCCGGGTGGCACCGTTGGTCAGCATCTGACGATATTTACTGGCCAGCATCGGATGCTCCCGGCTGCTGAACAGGGGTTCGATCGTGAGGTCGCTGTAGGGAGAAAGTTCCCAGAAATAGGGAATCTGCACCGTAGCCCCCAGATTGCGCGTGCCGCCCCAGAGGGGGGCCAGAAAACCGCTGCGGCGTTTGACACGGGGATCAGGATGGGAAAGATAGGGCGTGTAAGCAACGGGGATGCCCCACATCTCTAGCCAGGCATCACGGTATTCGACCTGCTGCCGTTCGCTGTCGCGCGTGACCCGCATGGCCTTGATCTGCCAGAGCGGAGCAGTGGCGGGCGTGTCCTCACAGGGGCGACAGGCGGTATAGATGGCCTTGTTCAGGGTACTGCGCCGGTCAGCGTCATAGGTGCCGGAGACTGCGGCCAGACGGGCGCGGCCTGCAAGCATAGCACGTATCTGCCGCGCCACACCTTTCTTGAGATTGCCTGCCAGTTCAAAATACTCGGTGAATATCACGTGGCCATCGGGTTCGATTAGAACGACATTGCCGGTCGCGGTGACTAGGTCCTGTTTCATGTGATAGATGACCGAGTCGGCGCGCAGTAATTGGTCCTGGACGGTAATCTCGACATGGCCGCGGGCGGTGATCACGCCGATATCACGTTCGTGGGTCAGCTCCTCGGCTGTAATAAGAAGCGGGGAGGAGAGCGGTTGGGCTGCCACCGTGCTCCCCCACAGCAGGGACAGAAAGATGCCGATCCTCTTCGGGCCGTTCATCGGCCGACTTCTCCACGCGAGAGAGCGTATGGCGCGGACCGCAAAAGGTACAACGCGATTCCCGGCGGCAGGAGAGCAATGACGTACAAAAGCGGGATGACGCCGGGATATCGGGGCGCAAGATTGGCCACACCCAGGGCCGCCGTTTCGATCGCAGTTATGATCCCGACCGCCGCAATCATCCGGGTGGTCTGTCCGCGGCGATTGAATGGTGCCGTCAGCAGCACGGCGAGGGCAACGGCCACAAAGCTGACATTGAACAGGGGCTGGACCAGACGTTGGTGGGCCTCGATATGGAAGCGGTAGACATCTTCCCGCGAAAGGCCTGTTTCCTCAGAAGCCGTGAACAGCTCTCGCAGGCTGCGTTCACGGGCATCGCGAAAGCGTATGTGTTCCTTCTCGTTCAGCCGACCAATATCCAGCGAATAACTGTCGAAATAGAGAATTGAAAACCGTCCGTCTCCGGGCCAGGTCTCCTGCTGATTGCCATTGATCATAAGGACACGTGGCCCATTCTCGTTGAATACCAGAGCGCCCCGTTCCGCTATCATGGTCATCGTGCGAGAGGCGATCCGCTTATCATGAACCAGGACATCCAGCAATTCCCCCTCTGGTGAGCGTGACCGGACATACACCGTGAGGCCCTTGATCACCTCAGTGAATGTCCCTTCCCGCAGGAACACGGCAGAAACGTTATGGCGAATGGCCCATTGCATCTCGCGGAACAGCTCGACCGACTTCGGCACCCCGTAAAGAGTCAGGGTAAAGCACACCCCCGTCATCCCCACCGCCAGGATGAACGCCGTGGCCCCCAGTTGAAGATCACTTGCCCCAGAAGCCCGCAACACGATCAACTCCCGGTCGGCAATGAGACGGTTGTATGTGATGAGCGTGACCGCGAAAAGCGCTATGGGGAGAATGATTACCATGAAATTTGGCAGCAGCAACAGGGTCAGGTAGGCAAAATCGAGGATCGACAGACTCTTCCTGACAATCATCTCGAGGAACCGCACTGACTGGCTCAACCATAGGATACAGGCCAAGCCCACGGCAACGAGTACCGTTCCTATTCCCAAATGACGCAAGATGTAACGCGTGATAAGTCTCATGGCCACCGGAGTATAATAAAGCCTCCGGGGCGCATGCAGAAAAAACTGAACAGTCTCCCGATTCCAGACCATGAACGGCAGCGTCTGGCCATCTGGCCTGTTCTTGCGAGCGACCCTGGGGTGTTTCCAGTGGTGTTGCCCATGGCGTTGTCCGTTCGCATTTCCCCTGTTATGGCGGACACGGTATGCTCCTGATCGGGAGGATTCTCCCTTTTGTTCATCAGGTCAGGGAAACACCGGTCATGAACGGAACTGCTTCGGTGCTGCTGGTTGGCTGCGGCAGGATGGGTGGAGCCTTGCTGAAAGGGTGGCAGGCACGTGGAGTCGCGATTGAGCAGCTCTGGGTAGTGGAACCCGATGCAGCAATGCGTGCAGGTATGCAGGAGGGCGTACATAAGGTTGCCACTGCCGCCGACCTGCCCGCCAACCTGCGGCCAGAGGCCGTCGTATTCGCTGTCAAACCGCAGAACATGGCTGCCACAGTGGCAGGGTATCGTCCTCTCGCCACGGGCACAGTATTCCTGTCCATCGCGGCCGGCAAATCCATCGCCTGGTTCGAGGACAACCTGGGGTCTGCGGCCGCCATTGTCCGCGCCATGCCCAATACACCAGCCGCCGTGCAGCGCGGCATCACCGTGGCCTGCGGCAATGCCAATGTCGACACGGCTGGTCATGCCCTGTGTACCAATCTGCTGGAAGCAGTGGGGAGCGTGGCCTGGATTGACGACGAAAGCCTGATGGATGCCGTGACCGCCGTATCAGGCAGCGGACCGGCTTATGTGTTCCTGCTGGTCGAATCGTTGACGCGCGCCGGCCAGGCCGCCGGCCTGCCAGCCGATCTGGCAGAGCGCCTAGCGCGCCTGACCGTGGCGGGGGCAGGCGAACTTCTGTACCGCACGGCAGATTCTGCCTCTATCTTGCGCCAGAATGTCACCAGCCCGGGCGGGACCACCGCGGCTGCCCTGGCGGTGCTGATGGACTCGCAGAACGGGCTGGACCCCTTGCTGACGGAAGCCGTTGCCGCCGCCGCCGCCCGCTCGCGCACCTTGGGTCCGTGACGATGGAAGGATTTCCATGTGCACACGGCTTCCGCTTATGTTGCGGGCTGGGGGAACGAAAGGGCTGGCCTGGGCCTGTCGCCGGTAATTGTATAAAACATGTCGCGGCATCGATTCCATGACGATATCCGGAAATAATTCCCTTAATAAGTTATTTACATCTTGTCTGTAAACGTGAATGGCCTACCAAACAAGTTGAAAACGGGGTGTAAGGGATCACAACAGACAAGCCGCTCCGTGGGGAACCGACAGAAAAAACAGAAGAAGTTAATGGCAATGGACAAGACTAATGATGCAGGTCTGGAATGACAAGGTGTTCAATCGTGCAACCGATACCGATCGCCACGTTGGGCTCCGGATCATGGAACGGCTTGGTCATGCCGGGGTTGAGTCAGCAACAGATGGCGGACATGATCAGCGCCATCTATCAGTAGGCTCACAAATACGAGTGGGGAATCAACCGCATTTCCGCCGGACGATTGTTCGAAATCGCCCAGGTTCTGGGCGTTGACGTTAGCCATTTCTTCGAGTCGCTCGACAGCGACGGAAATTCCGAACTGAATGCGCGCCGGCGCATGTGTCTGGAATTAGCACGCAATTTTCACAAATCCAGAACGAACGGCATCAGGAGACCCTGAGTCAGCTTGTCCGCGCCCTGGCGGAGCAGATTTGATTTTCTCCGGGGCAGCGCCTCCTTCTACGCACAGCCGTTGCGGTCACGTGACGGCCGTGGCAGGGGGAGTGATTCCGGCATCCGGGACAAAGCTGGGGCAAGTCCATTTTCTTAAACATTGACATCACACCAGACGGTGTCCCCACCCACACCCAGGTCCTTCCCCCGGAGGGGGAGGAGACCTGGGCGCAGGCGTACATGCTAATTGCCCTGTGTTCCGCTTGCGTCGATGGTTGCGCCGATGACGGCAAGCTGCTAGGGTTCGCGCCCGATCAGGTGTCATCAGCAGCAGCTAGGAACAGACGGAAACCGGGCCATGAAGATCCAAGCCAACCAGATTCGCCCCGGGATGATTATCGAGCACGAGGGCCGCCAGTGGACCGTATTGAAGATACAGCTCATTCAGCCAGGCAAGGGTGGGGCCTTCAATCAGGTCGAGATGCGCGATTTCCGCTCCGGCACCAAAACCAATGTGCGCTGGCGGACGCAAGACACGGTGGAAAAGCTGACCGTCGAAGAGAAGGATTGCCAGTATCTGTTTGCTGATGGCAATCAGTTGACTTTCATGGAGGTCGAATCCTACGAACAGTTTACCATTTCCAGGGACGTTCTTGGCGAACAGGCCGCTTTTCTGCGGGAGGGCATGGCTGTGACCGTTGACTTTCTGGAAGGTAATCCGGTTTCGGTCAATCTGCCGCCGACGATAGTGATGACCGTGGTTGAGGCCGATGCCGTGCTCAGAGGACAGACGGCGGCCTCCTCCTACAAGCCGGGGATCCTGGAAAATGGACTCAAGATCATGATTCCGCCTTTCATCGAAGCCGGCACGCGCATCGTTGTTAGTACCGTCGATTGCACCTACGTGGAACGGGCCAAGGACTGACGTCCAAATTGTGATTCATGAACATGGCTTACCTGTCTCCGACTCTCAATGTAATGCTCAGTGCCGCCAAGAAGACCGGTCGCGTGTTGATTCGTGATTTTGGCGAAGTGGAACAACTCCAGGTCTCCTTGAAAGGCACGAATGATTTCGTGTCCGCAGCTGATACCAAGGCCGAACAGACCCTGTATCGGGAACTGAAAAAAGCTAGGCCCGATTTCGGTTTTCTTCTCGAAGAAGGCGGTGCCGAAGAAGGGCACGATAAGAGCAGTCGTTGGATCATTGATCCTCTCGACGGCACCATCAACTTCCTGCATGGCATTCCCCATTTCTCGATCTCGATCGCACTCGAGCGAGATAGTGAAATCGTGGCGGGCGCGATCTATCATCCGGTGGCTGATGAACTGTACTATGCCGAAAAAGGCGGGGGAACGTATCTGAATGATCGTCGGCTGCGGGTATCAGCCCGCCGCCGGGTCGAGGAGTCCGTCCTTGCCACCGGTATTCCCTTTCTTGGCCGGCCAGGTCATGGTCGATTCCTGACCGAGTTGCAGACTGTGATGGCCCATTCGGCCGGTGTGCGCCGCATGGGATCGGCGGCGCTTGATCTTGCTTATGTAGCCGCCGGACGCTACGACGGATACTGGGAACGCAACCTGTCGCCGTGGGATGTTGCTGCGGGAACGCTTATTGTCCGCGAGGCGGGGGGATACGTCAGCGAGGTGGAAGGCGGCCGCAATCCCGTTTTCACGGGCAGCATTCTTGCCACCAACGATCATCTGCATAAACCGCTTGGCGACTTGTTGCGCAGTGTCGGCAAAAGCGAAGGGGACGGCTGAAGATTCGCAGACCGGAAGAACAGCCTAGAGTCACAGAAGTGTGGGAGGGGGTGTGATCCATCCGGACTCCTTGAATTATTTACGTTTCGCCGTTCCCGCGAAGGTCTATCTTCGCGCAGGTGGGAATGGGAATCC
>CAZUWH010000001.1:0-22828 GCA_964624075.1 uncultured Rhodobacterales bacterium | reverse complement strand
GGGAATCCATGATGTTCTTGGCTAAAGTGCGCAGATATCGTGGGAACCGGCATCACCGTTCATGCGCCCCGGCGTTACCCCTTCCCCACCTCTCTCCTGCTCCAAAGAGGAGGTTCTTGGATGTGTCCAATCGCCTTGTCACCTTGCCTGTACCGGGTTAAGCATGATATCACACCGAAGGCATGCGTTCCACCCTGACGCCACGCCTGGCCACTGCCGCAATGGCCGTTTAATACCGGTGTGCAAGCGGAAAGATGCCTAAGATCTTATGCACGCTGGCCTTATACGGTTTCCGGAAAGTCCGAGGGCTTTCCGGAAACCTGCCCTCAGTCGCCGAGCGCAGAAGCACCAGCCCGCGTTACGGACTCGGAGTTTAGAGATTTTCCGAACTCCGTATCCATAACCTCTGAGCCTTGATCGTGACTTCCCCCAGACACCAGCAGGCCCGCATCCGCGGGCCTTAGCTTTTCGCGCTATACGGCGCGTAGCGGCGGACATTTGAGTGTGTGTCACGCGCGAGGCTTGTAAAGCTTACTTCTTTTCTTCACTTTTGTACATGAGCTGATCGAGCTGCTGTTGCATTGTATTCAGGCGTGTCCGCAGCTCTTCCAGCCCTGTTTCGTAGGCATCGGCATTTCTGGGCTGTGAACTGCTGGTACTTGTGGTTAGAGGGGCACGATTGCTGTCTCCGCCACCATAGAAGGGGATAAACATTTTCATGGCACCTTCAAAAAAGTCCATGTTCTGTTTGCCCATTTCTTCGAATTGATTGAACGGGAACAGACCATCCAGGGCGTTTTGCATCAACGAACGCATTTGCTCTTCATGCTGGGCAAAGGCATGCATGCTGTATTCAAGATAGCGTGGGACCAGGCCGCCGAGTGAATCACCGTAGAAGCTGATCAACTGGCGCAGAAAACTGATCGGCAGAAGATTCTGTCCTTTTGCCTCTTCCTCAACGATGATCTGCGTCAAGACTGAACGAGTGATATCCTCACCCGTTTTGGCATCATGGACCATGAAGTTCGTTCCATCCTTCACCATCCGACACAGATGATCCAGCGTGACGTAGCTACTGGTGGCTGTGTTGTAAAGGCGGCGGTTGGCATACTTCTTGATCATGACCAGTCCGAGACCAGACCTATTCTTCTCCATCACCATAGCTGGTTTCCATGCTTCAAGCGACGTGGAACGATCAGGAGACTGATTATAGAACAGTTTACTCGCACATGCGAGATGTTGTTTTGGCACCTGCGCATGGATGAGAGCATTCCGCGAAACATGAGAAACATAATACGAAATGATGTATGATTGAGTCAGCGGGGGGTTTGCAAGACGCTTTTCTTGATGGCGCGTCATTATGTATTGTTCCCCTGCCGCGAGGCAGGCAGGGTCTGCACCAGAGACAGAAGGCAAGAATCCAAAGTTTCCATGAGCGATCCACCTGATTTGCAGATGCTGGCGCGCCGCTACCTTGATCTGTGGCAGGAGCAGACGATAGCCATGGCGGCTGATCCGACTCTGGCTGAGGCAATGGAACAGATTCTTTCGTTTCTGGGACAGAATGCTCTAGCCTTTCTGCCAGGAGCAGCAGAGGGGCAGGGAGATGTGGGTCTGCTGAACAATGTTGGTCGATCAATACAGGACAGCAGTCCGTCAGCATCTGACAGAAATCGGCCCCTCCGGCACGGGGCCGGCGGGCACGCCGCGACAGGGACCGCGCCCGTTGTTCCTGCATCTGGTAGTGCACCTGTGGATGGCGATGAATGCCAACATCGCCTTGCCGCTCTTGAAAAAAGAGTTGCTGCCTTGGAATCCCGTTGTCGCACCGGCCGCGCGCGGCCTCATGGACGCACTCTCCGGGGTCGATCCCGATGCTTTCGCCAGGGCCGTTGATGCCGAAACCAGACGGCGCAGCGATGCCTTCCTGACAGGGCTCGCTCTTTACCGTCATCATCCCTATCAGCGCCGGCTAGCCGACCCGCCAGTCATCTGGCAGGAGGGAACGACCCGTCTGCTCGACTATAGTAGCCAGCGTGGCCAGAGTGGCTGCCCACAGGGTTTTCCGCTTTTAGTCGTCCCCTCGCTCGTGAATCGTGCCTATGTCCTCGACCTGTCCGAACGACACAGTTTTATGCGAACAATGGCGAAGTGGGGATTTTGTCCCTATCTGATCGACTGGCAGGCCCCAGGCGATGCGGAACGAAAATTCGGCTGGACCGAATACATCGCCGGCCGGCTTCATCGCTTGCTCGACGTGGTTGTTGAACGAGTCCAGCGGCCGGTGGCAGTGGTCGGTTATTGCATGGGAGGGCTGCTGGCCCTGGGGCTCGCGGTACGGCGGCCCGAAGCCGTTGGCTCGCTTACCTGTCTTGCCACGCCCTGGGATTTCCATGCCCCCCGTGGCAGCCAGATGCCCTTTCTGCAGGCCCTGCGCCCCTGGCTCGATGCGGTGATTGCCGTCATGGGCGAACTGCCTGTCGATGTATTGCAGACGCTGTTCTTTAATCTTGATCCCGGTCTTGCGGAACGCAAATTCCGTGTTTTTGCAACGCTGGCGTCCACCTCGGCCAAGGCGGAGGAATTCGTTGCGCTCGAGGATTGGCTCAACGACGGCATTCCCCTAGCCGGTCCGGTCGCGCAGGACTGCCTGTTCGGCTGGTATGGCGAAAACAGCCCGTTGCGGCGCCGTTGGTGCGTAGCCGGGGAACCGGTTCTCCCCGAATCGGCTACAATGCCGGCGATGCTGGTGATTCCTGAGCAGGACCGCATCGTTCCGCCACCTTCGGCCATGGCGCTTGCCGATTCGATTCCCGGTTCTGCACGCATTATGGTTGCAGCTGGCCATATCAGTATGATGACTAGTACGAAATCCACGTCACTCCTATATAGGCCATTAGCAGAATGGATAATTAAAAACACTTTAAAGTGACATAACTTCGTGTCGGGCTTGAATACTACCCGTTCTTACGGTATGGGCTCTCTCTGCAAGGGGCACACCTGCAAAGAGGCGATGCCAGCCAGGCAGAGAAGGCTTTTTGTGTGATGTGGGAGGGGCACGGCTCTGTCCGTCATCAAAGACCAGAATGAAAGTCCAAGGAGGGACCAAGCAGATGACCGATATCGTGATTGCGGGGGGCGCACGTACACCCGTCGGGCGTTTCAATGGGGCATTGAGCTCCCTGCCGCCGACCAAACTGGCGGAAGTAGCCGTCACTGAAGCTCTGAAGCGCGCCCAAACAGATCCGACGGAAGTGGACGAGCTCATCCACGGTATCGTGCTGCAAGGCAACGTCGGAGCGGGTCCTGCCCGTCAGGTCGCCATCCATTGTGGCTTGCGGCACGAAAGCACGGCCTATGCCATCAACCAGTTGTGCGCTTCCGGCCTGCGGGCCATTGCCGAAGGCTACAAGTCTATCAAACTGGGAGAAAGCAAGATCGTCGTCGGTGGCGGCATGGAGTCCATGAGCTGGTCCCCGCATGTCATCAACCTCCGCGGCGGCGTGCGCATGGGAGAGGGCAAGCTGTTGGACAGCATGCTGCGGGATGGCCTGATCGATCCGTTTGGCAATTATCACATGGGTAATACCGCCGAGAATGTGGCACAGCGGTGGAAGCTGACCCGTGAGGAGATCGATACACTCGCCTGTGCCTCGCAGAACAAGGCCGAGGCCGCTCAAAAGACCGGCAGATTCAAGGACGAAATCATCCCCGTAACCATTAAGGGGTCGAGAAGCGACACGGTAGTCGATACCGATGAGTATCCGACCCATGGGACAACCATGGAGAATCTGGCCAAGCTGCGGCCGGCTTTCTCTAAGGATGGTGTGGTGACGGCCGGCAACTCCTCGGGCATCAACGATGGCGCCGCCGCCGTGGTGCTGATGACCGCCGCGGAAGCGGCCCGGCGCGGCGTGACGCCGCTTGCCCAGATTGCATCGTGGGCTACCCATGGCGTCGATCCGGCACTCATGGGGATCGGCCCGGTCTCGGCCAGCCGTCTGGCCCTGCAGCGGGCGGGATGGAAGGTCGATGATCTCGACCTGATCGAGGCCAACGAAGCCTTCGGCGCCCAAGCTGTTGCCGTCAACAAGGAAATGGGTTGGGATCTGTCGAAAGTGAACGTCAACGGCGGTGCCATTGCCCTGGGTCACCCGATCGGGGCTTCCGGCGGTCGTATCCTCCTTACCTTGATATATGAGATGATCAAGCGCGGCGCCAAGAAAGGAATCGCCACCGCCTGTGTCGGCGGCGGCATGGGCATTGCTATGTGCGTGGAGCGCTGACACGCTTCCCGGTCCCGGCATGAACATCCGGGCATTCTTACATCAATCGACATCCCACGGGCCGTCTTGCGGACGGCCCATTCTTTTGCCTCTGGAGGCCTTTTCATACGGCCGCTCCTTTTTTCACCAGGCAGAAGCACCAGGCTGGACAGGACGAAACGCGATACTTCCAGCCCACCTTCCAGTTTGATGACATAAATGTAAGGGGCTAGACGGGGAAAAGCACTCGGTTGATGTGGGTCGCCACGGGCAGCGGACATTCGTCCCACAGTGTCTCCCACATAGAGAAGGCCGCACAAATGATTCGCCGTTCATGGGAAATGCCACGCTGGCAGGGAAAGGGACTAGAACGGGTCGGTGTCGTCATAGCAGGGTCCAGCTTTGTATTTTCCTGGCCCTCGTACAATTCGTATCGGTCAGGGTGAGGAAAAGTGGCGCACTGGAAAGGAAAAATGAGGTCGTCTGCATCGCTCTGCTCTCCTGACCGGGATGAGGGTTCCCGACTCTCCAGAAGGCAAAAGGAACGACAGGAAAAGAGATCTCCTGCTGGCAGAGCCTTCTTCAGCATTCAGCGCGCGACACATTTGATCCTTGATGTTCGACATGCTCCTGCAGACGTTTTAGTACGATCATCACCTCGTCGGGATCCTCGACACGAAAGTCGGCGGCGGTCAGCCGATCGTGATCGGCCGCCGAGGCTACGACCACCCCAAGACCGTGAAGTTTCTCGAAGGCATGTTCGTCCGTGACATCATCACCGAAAAATACGGGAATGACGTCCTCTCTGGCCAAGCCCAACGCTTCGACCAGCCATGACACCGCCCTGCCCTTATCCCAATCAATGTTTGGTTGCAGTTCGTAGACCATTTTTCCAGTGGTTAGCTTCAGGTGCGGGCGTTCTTCCTCGAGAATCCGTTCAACGGCGGTCTGGACGACGCTGACACATTCCGGGGCAACAGTGCGACTATGAACGGCAACCGTGAAACGCTTGCGCTCGATCAGGCTGCCGGACACGGCTGCCAGCCTGTGCCGCAGGCAGGCAGAGACACGATCGAGACGGGCCTGGTCGGCGCCGGTGTTCCCGTGCCCGGGCCCCCGACCATCTGGCAGGATGACGTCGAAACCATGACTACCGACATAGGTGAGATTCGGCAGCCCTATCCGACGCGCGACATCTGAACGGTCGCGACCAGAGATCACGACCACCGGGCAGTATCTAGCCAGGGTAGCGAGAATCGTGCGGGCCGTTTCGGGCAGGTGGGCCATGTCCGGCCGGGGCACGATGGGGGTCAGCGTTCCATCGAAGTCCAGAAAAAGAGCGGGCTGCCGCAAGCCGATCCGGGCCCGGAAGAGATCGAACGCTGTCACGGCGGAGGGCAGGTGTTGCGCCAATCGCCGCACGGGGTCCGGCCCCCGGTTCGGGGGGATGTCCAGACGTGTCTCGGTTTGCAAAGGCATGCGTTTTGTCCTCGCGTGTCTCAGTTTGCATCCTGGTTTGCAGAGGCCTGTACAACGGGGGTTACAACGACCTGTGTTTGTAACAGGTGGACAGACCGACGCGCTTCCCATTCCTGCATGCGCGCTGTGCGCCACTCCGCCGCAGCCTTGCGAGCAAGCCTCGCGCTCGGCAGCGGTTTTCGCAAGCGCTTCAGTCTGACGGGCAGCGATTGCCTGCAAGGCAGGTCCTGTCGATGAAACGCGAGGGGAGAGGCGGCTGCACCCCCTTTGTGCCGCGATCGCCATCGTTGGTCGAACGGTCGGCAACACGCCTGCGTTCCTCCCAGGTCCTGGCGATCTTGGTCCGGTAGACACTGCCGCGCCTCTGGTCGCGGGAATGGTAATAGATAGCGGCTTGCAGCCAATTGCCAACCTCATCGTACAGACTGGATAGGAAGGCCGCAGCATATTCGGCGTTGGCTTCGGGATCAAAAGCTTTCTCGAGGCTGGCAAAGGCTTCCGGGTGATAAAAAGGCTCACCTGCAAACAGCCGACATCAATACTGGTGATACCGGCGCTCTGCAAACGGCGAACCTCGCGAATGGCTGCTTCCTTGGTAGGGAAACAATTGCTGACCCCTGCCGCGGTGACCGTCCAGGGCCAGGCGACGGCAGTTCATTGCGACTCATCGTATCGGCCACTTTCCACCAGCGCAATCGCCAGCAAAAGCTAGTCGGGAAGATTTGGTAATGCCTTTCCTCCCGGACAATGGCGCTGGCGCAGACGGTGGCATCGCTGCCGGTGCCAGGACAGGATGTAGCAGAAGCCAGGCCAGCCATTAAGAAACCACAACAATACCAAGAAAGACCAGAAAGATCGGCCGCATGGGTATCGCTGTCTCCTGTTTCGGGTTGCCGTTCTTTCGCCACAACGGAGTCTCCGGCACGATCGAGCACCTTGAACTATTATAGTTCGTCATTCCCGCGAAAGCCTGTCCTCGCGCAGGCGGGGGTGGGAATCCATGCTTGCTCAGCATGTCATGGATGCCTGCTTGCGCGGGAATGACGATTTCTCAAGGTATCCGATATCGGCGCACGACGCCGGTTTTTGACACCGCCTGACGTGGGCCTTTTATACGTGCAGTCTTGAAAGGCAATTTTCGTGCTAATCATCTGAAGGTTCTGCACACGGTGGAATGCCACCGCGCCCGCGAATGCTGGTTTGAAATCCCTGACGAGGGCCATGGCCGTCAGAGTCTGGCCCCCTGCTTCTGCCTTCGATAGAAGTGCGTGAAAAATCCTTGGATATGGCCATGAAAAGACATACACTTAAGCGAGCCGCAGCGATGCTCTAGGTGCCGAGGGAGAGGGGTGTTTTGTCATTGGTCAAACTCCGGGAAGGGGTGGGCCTGCATGCCGTGAAGGCGCGGGGCGAGAGGAAAGAAAGACGGGTAGGATCGTGGACGACGGTAGTGTTTCTTCGTGTCTCGCCGTCGATATCAGGATTGAAATTCTTCAGTGGCTTGAAACCCTGCCCGAAGTGGAACAGGTGTGCCGTGCGGCAGCGTTCGCGGCCGTGGCAACGGGCTGGAGAAGACGGAACGGAAAGGGACGGTTATTTCCGTTGCCCGATTCGCTACCCGATGAGGGACTCGAGTTGGCCATCCTACTGGCCGATGATGTGTGGGTGCGGGATCTGAACCGTGATTACCGCGGTATGGACCAGCCGACCAATGTGTTGTCCTTTGCCGCTCTCGATGCGCCCGATGAACCTTCCTGCCCTGGTGAACCACTGGCCCTCGGCGACGTCGTCCTTGCCTTGCAAACAATCCAGCGCGAAGCTGAACAGAGAGCTATTCCTCTTGCGGATCATCTCCGGCATCTGGTGATCCATGGGGTCTTGCATCTGCTGGGATATGACCACCAGGAGGATGACACGGCCGAAGTCATGGAACAGCTGGAAGTTCGGATCCTGGCCGAGCTGGGTGTAGATAATCCTTATATCGATCCCGGTGTTGCCACCGCGAAACAACTATGAACGATATACCCGGTCAAAGTAGACGCCAGCGCGACCCTGAAGAGGGCGACCCCTCTCTGATCAGGGCCGTTTCGGGCTGGCTCAAGGATCTGTTGAAAACCCGTTCTGACGACTCCGGCATCCGTGATGCCATCGAAGACATCATCGAAGAACACAACGAGGCCGATCAATCCATTGGGGAGCACGAACGGCTACTCTTGAGCAATGTTCTGCATATGCACGATGTAACTGCCCGTGACATCATGGTGCCACGGGCAGACATTGTGGCCATCGAGATCGGCAGCTCCTTCAGACAAGTTCTCAAGATGATGGCTAATGCAAGCCACTCACGTTTGCCGGTGTTCCGCGGCACACTTGATGACGTGCTGGGCATGGTCTACATCAAGGACATGGT
The DNA here is from genome assembly GCA_964624075.1 of uncultured Rhodobacterales bacterium. Classification (GTDB taxonomy): domain Bacteria; phylum Pseudomonadota; class Alphaproteobacteria; order Rhodospirillales; family Rhodospirillaceae; genus CAZUWH01. Next base: position 14,674 of record CAZUWH010000001.1, on the reverse strand, counting down.
CACGGTGGTTGCCACAGAGCAGACCGCTTCATGGCAAAGCGTGGTACGACCGGTTCTGTTCGTGGCACCGTCGGTACGTATGATGGACCTGCTGATGGAAATGCGGACCAAACGGACGCATATGGCCCTGGTGGTAGACGAATACGGGGGAATCGATGGTCTGATCACCATCGAAGATCTGGTAGAGGCCATCGTCGGGAGCATCGAGGATGAACATGACACCGGCACCAAGCCACGGATCCTGCTGCATGAAGATGGAACCGCCGAGGCCGACGCCCGCGTCTCTCTTGCAACTTTTGAGGAACTGGTCGGCCGGATTCTGTCCGATGAAGAACGGGAAGATACCAATACACTTGGAGGGCTGGTGTTTTATCTTGCCGGTCGGGTGCCGGCCCGGGGGGAGCTCATCACCCACCCTTCCGGCATGGAATTCGAGGTCCTGGAAGCCGATCCCCGACGGATCAGGCGTCTACGCGTTCACAACCTTCCCTTTGAGGTTCTGGAGGTTGATTGACAGGGGAATGGGTCCGTGAGGCTACCGTATGCACAGATCCATGACGGTCTTGGGCCCAGACTCTGGGACCTGTCGGTCCCCCCCCCCCTTGATGCGGGAGGATTGGGTGGGAGCGGTGGCAAGGTTTGAGACAGGGTCGGAAGATTCCCCCGTGACCTGTCGTCAATGGCACACCAGACGTGTCAGCATCGCGCTCACCCCAACATCAGGAGAGGAGGAAGGGAGGGTTCCGAGAAGTACCCTTATGGCAAAGGCATTGCGCCATGGGCCTTCAACGCGTGTCGATTGAAAAACGGGATATGGGGGCATCCCTTCTTTTTTTTCGCCCCTTGCGGGCTATCGGCCTGATGAGCGGAACGTCGCTCGACGGCATCGATGCCGCCCTGCTGATTACGGACGGTCGCCACGTGCTGGCATGTGGGCCTACCTCGACGCTGGCTTATGACGAGGTCATGCGCAGCCGTCTGCGGAGCGTCCTGGCCGGCACGGGGCCGGTGTTCCTGACGGCCCGGGAACTCACCCTTCGCCATGCCGAGATCGTGGGACGCCTCCTGGCGCATACTGCGCTCGACCGACGGGAGGTGGATGTCATCGGCTTTCATGGCCAGACGGTCCTTCATCGGCCAGACCTGCGGCTCACCTGGCAGATTGGAGATGGTGCAGCCCTGGCCCGCATGACCGGCATTGATGTCGTCAGCGACTTTCGCACCGCCGATATCGACCACGGCGGCGAGGGGGCTCCGCTCGTGCCCATCTATCATGCCGCCCTAGCCCGCAGTCTGCCGGAGCGGCCTATCGCGGTCTTGAATCTGGGCGGTGTCGGCAATGTAACCTGGATTCCTTCCGGCGAGAATGACGGCACGTCGCTGTTGGCCTTCGATACCGGTCCAGGGAATGCCCTGATCGATGACTGGGTCTTCCGCCACACGGGGCACCCTCTGGATCAGGATGGCCGGCTCGCGCTGGCGGGACGAGTCGATACGGAGGTTCTGGCGGCACTGGTCGAGAACCCTTATTTCGACCGTCCGCCCCCCAAGTCCCTCGACCGCGACACCTTTGCACCACAACGCCTGCTCGCACAGGCACGCGGCGGACGGCACGCCGTGCTGGCCCGGCTTGCCGCCGACCGGGGGAGCCGATCCTTGAGCCTCTCGGACGGCGCCGCGACTCTGACCGCTTTCACGGCCGTAGCCGTGTCCTGCGCCGTGCCGCATTTCCCGGCACCGCCAACCCGGTGGCTGGTTTGCGGCGGGGGACGCCATAATCCTGCCCTCATGGCTGCACTGCGTCAGCACCTGCCGGTACCGGTTGAGCCCGTCGAGCATGTCGGCTGGAATGGCGACGCCCTGGAAGCGCAAGCCTTCGCCTTCCTGGCCGTGCGTGCCCTGCGCGGTCTGCCTCTGACTTTTCCCGGAACCACCGGCGTGTCCTATCCCATAACCGGTGGGATACTTCACTCTGCCCATATCCCGCAAGATTCGTAAACGGGGACATCCCGTTCGGAGTCCGGGAGATCGGCCTGTGCCTCGGGTGTTCAGGAGTCGAGAAAACTCCGCAGTTTGCGCGAACGGCTTGGATGCTTGAGCTTGCGCAGAGCCTTGGCTTCGATCTGCCGGATACGTTCCCGTGTCACCGAGAACTGCTGTCCGACCTCCTCAAGAGTATGATCGGTGTTCATGCCAATGCCAAACCGCATGCGCAAGACCCGTTCTTCACGCGCCGTCAGGCTAGCCAGGACCCGGGTGCATGTCTCGCGCAGGTTGGCGTTGATAGCGGCGTCGAGAGGCTGGACGGCATTCTTGTCCTCGATGAAATCGCCCAGGTGGCTGTCCTCTTCGTCACCGATGGGTGTTTCCAGGCTGATGGGCTCCTTGGAGATCTTCAGGACCTTGCGCACCTTTTCAAGGGGCATGGACAGCTTTTCGGCCAGTTCTTCTGGTGTCGGCTCGCGACCGATTTCATGCAGCATCTGACGCGATGTCCGGACCAGCTTGTTGATCGTCTCGATCATGTGGACCGGGATGCGAATGGTCCGGGCCTGGTCGGCAATGGAGCGGGTGATCGCCTGGCGAATCCACCACGTGGCGTAGGTCGAGAACTTGTAGCCGCGGCGATATTCGAACTTGTCCACCGCCTTCATCAGGCCAATGTTGCCTTCCTGGATCAAGTCCAGGAATTGAAGGCCGCGGTTGGTATATTTCTTGGCAATCGAAATGACGAGACGCAAATTGGCCTCGATCATTTCCCTCTTGGCCTTGGAAGCCTCGCGTTCGCCTTTTTGCACCGTTGAGACGATACGGCGGAATTCGCTGATCGACAGGCCGGTTTCGGCGGCGATTGCGGCGATACCAGCCCGGATTTGCTGAACCTCGCTGCCATGATTGATGGCCAGCTCCCGCCAGCCCTTGCCGGGTCGGATGGAGACCATGTCCAGCCAGTTGGGAGCCAACTCGCTGCCGAAATAGGCATCCAGGAAATCCTCGCGCCGGACACGGACACTTCCTGCCAGGCGCAACAGCCTCCCTTCCAGACGGATCAGACGTTGTGACAGGTTGTTGAGCTGTTCGACGAGCTGTTCGATGCGGGCATTGCTGAAATGAACACCCTCTATCAGTTTGACAACGTCCTGGCGGCTGCGTTCATAGCGGCGTTCGGTGACCATCGAGATGGGCTCACCCTTCTGCAAAAGAACCAGCCGTTGATTCTGAATCTTCTTGAGTTTATCGTAAGTGGCAGAAATCCTTTCGAAGATTTCAATGATCTTAGGCATCAACTGCTGTTCCATCGTGGCGATGGAGATGCTGCTTTCCTCGATCTCCTCTATGTCTTCGATGATTCCTTCGACGATTCCTTCGACGGCTTCTTTACCCTCCCCTCCTGCTTCGCCCGCCATCTCACCACTCTCTGCATTTCCGTCCAGCAATTCTTCTGACGCGACGGCAACGGCCTCTTCGGTCTGGAGGACAGAGGGAGCTGCATCTAGCCCCGTTGCGGCAGCCGATGCGTTCTGCGCTGCCTTGTCGGAGGCCGGCTCTACGAGCGTGCGGACCGGCTTGGCCTCCTGCTCCAGGGGGACAGTACCGTAGGTTGCATCAAGGTCGATTATATCGCGCAGCAACATCTTGTCCGCCAACAGAGCATCGCGCCATTCCACCAGAGCCCGGAAGGTCAGAGGACTTTCACACAGACCGCTGATCATCATTTCGCGGCCGGCTTCGATGCGCTTGGCAATGGCGATCTCACCCTCGCGGGACAGGAGCTCGACCGATCCCATTTCCCGCAGATACATGCGCACCGGGTCATCGGTACGGCTGATATCGTCTTCATCGACATTACCGCCGCTCGGTTCAACCCGTTCGGTCTCCTCGAGACTTTCCTCAGTCTCCTCATTCTCTTCATTTTCGACGATATTGATGCCGAGCTCAGAGAGCATGGCCATGGTATCCTCGATCTGTTCGGAGGACGCATCACCGGGCGGCAGGGCCTGATTCAGTTCATCATAGGTGACATACCCGCGATCCCGACCCCGTGCCACCATTCTTTTGACGGTAGCATTCATCGAATCCAGAAGAGGGCTGTCGATCGATTCATCCTGCACCCCGGACGCTTCCGCCGAGGTTGAAGGTTTCGTTATCATGAGTTGCCTCACAACTGCCAACCGCTCGAAGGCGTGATCATGATCACAAGCAAGACACTCCCCCTCCCCACCAGCACAAAGACGAGCCGTGCTGCCATGCATCCCCTCCCCGCCGGCACAATAATCCGGACCAGCGACAGGCGTACCCGTTCGTAGCCTTCTCCCCCCCCCCCTATAAAAGGCCTTACTGCATTCTCCACCTCGTCCCGTTTTGGCAGAAGATACCTTCTCTGTCCGACCATGTTTGAGGAGTACGACTCTTGGTGGTATGTCTTTCATGTATTTGCCCGGCCTGGCGTCAAAATCGCCCACGCTGCCCTGTCACGATCTTCTCTCTTTGCATTCCGCATACGAGCCGCAGCGTGCCTTTGAACACCAACATGGAACCTACAATGTGCAACCAGGCAAAGAACCCCCCCCCTGCCTTGCCATGGGCAGGATGCTTGATTCCAGACTTGGCACCTTGCCATTTGGAATCGACTCGCGGGAATCACCTCCGACCTCGCCCACGTGTCGTTTACGGTGCAGGAGCAAGGCCTGTCAAGAGCCGTGCGCTCTTCTCGTCCTCCCTTGATATGCTTTCCCGTCAGGGGCTACACGTGTTCAAGACCATGGTCTGAGACTCAAGAAAGCTTTCCAAATCTTGCTCCTTTGGCAAAGGATGTGCTCCGACAATGGTTTGACCTGACCACATGTAAGCCTGAAGATGATCTTTGCAAGACTGCACCCATTTGTCGCACGGCAGACGGACACCTCTCATGACCGTCTGCCGTGCGACAGGCCTTCTGGATTTTCAGGGGTCTCCAGGGGGCTGCTGCGGGCGTGGTGCGGAGGGCGCGCGAGAAGATAAAGAGAAGATAGCGCAGGAAATGCGTTTCAATGTCCTCTCCTTCCACGGCATCTGGACGCCTTCTCCCTCCCCCTGAGGAGGAAGGCGGAAAGGAAACACGATAACCTTGCACTGTCTCTTGCGTGGGTGCCGTCTGAATATTACGATCATTGCATGCTAGAATTGGGGAGGATTTGATCGTGGACTACCAAGCCTATTTCGCGCAAAGGCTGGCAGATCTCCGCAAGGAAGGTCGCTACCGCGTTTTCGCCGATCTCGAACGGATCGCGGGCGCCTTTCCGCGCGCGCGGAATTACCGGGGAGGCATGGTGAAGGAGGTCACGATCTGGTGCTCCAATGATTATCTTGGCATGGGGCAGCATCCGGTCGTCATAGAGGCGATGGTGGAAGCAATCCAGGCTTGTGGTGCCGGTGCAGGTGGCACCCGTAACATCTCAGGGACTACCCACTATCATGTGCTTCTGGAAGAGGAACTGGCCTCATGGTGTGGCAAGGGGGCCGCCCTGTTGTTCACATCGGGCTATGTGGCCAACATGACCACCCTGGCCACGCTTGGCGTACGTATTCCGGGACTTGTGATGTTTTCAGACGAGAAGAATCACAATTCGATGATCGAAGGCGTCCGGCACGCCCGTTGTCCCAAGGAGATCTTCCATCACAATGATCCCGAGCACCTGGACCGGTTGCTGGCCCGTTATCCGAAGGAGCAGCCCAAACTGGTCCTGTTCGAGTCGATCTATTCCATGGACGGTGACGTCGCGCCCATTGGCGCGGTATGCGACGTGGTGGAGCGCCATGGCGCCATGACCTTCCTCGACGAAGTCCACGCCGTGGGCATGTATGGTCCCAACGGTTCAGGTGTGGCTGAACGGGACGGCCAGATGGACCGCATCACCTTCTATCAGGCCACCATGGGGAAGGCGATCGGTGTCATCGGTGGCTTCATTGCCGCTTCCGCCGCGGGGGTGGATTTCGTGCGCAGCTTCGGCAACGGCTTCATCTTCACCACGGCATTGCCACCGGCCGTGGCAGCGGCCGCGTTGGCATCGGTGCGTTACTTGCGGTTTCATCCCGAACTGCGCGCGCGCCATCAGGAACGGGCCGCCACCTGCAAACGCCGTCTGCGCGAAGCCGGCCTGCCGGTGATGAAGACGTCGATGAGTCATATCGTGCCAGTCATGGTCGGCGATGCCGTGCGGTGCAAACAGGCAAGCGATGAACTGCTACAACGACATGGAATCTATGTCCAGCCCATCAATTACCCCACTGTTCCTATCGGTACCGAACGGTTGCGTCTGACGCCTACGCCTTTGCATGACGATGAGGCCATGGATCATCTGGTCATGGCCTTCACGGCAGTGTGGCAGCGTCTGGGATTGCGCCATGCCGCCTAGAGGGGGATGATTTCAGGTCAACCTGGGAGGGAGGGCGTGCTACGAGACCTTGCTGTTGCGGGGAGGTAGCTTGTTCTAGAATCCCTGAAACGTGGTCGTGACTGCATGGGTGGGCGCCAGGAGTGTTGCAATGCCAGGATGCCTTACCTTTCTGCAATTCCGGTCACCGCTCCTGTTTACGCCGCGAAGGTCCTACATCCACGGACTCGCAAAAGCCCTCCGATTCTCAAGAACAATCTCTCAACAAGAAAATGTTTGCGATTAAACAATATAGAACATTGTATTTATGCCACGTGTTTTCTGTTGTTACGGTTGTACGACCTGTATTATGCCTTTCCAGGCGGGTCTGGTCAGATCGTGCTCATGGAATCAGCGCTTGCGGCGCGCTGGATGGACGTGACAGGAGGAAGAGTCGTGACAATGACACAGGCAACAAGAGAGGCAGCGGCAAATAGGCGGGAAACACGGCCGAACGCCCGGCCCCTGGGGGTGATGGGCCTCATCACCCTGTTAACGACGTGGCTGCTGGCTTCCGTGCCGGGACAGGCGGCTGAAGATGTCCCGAGAGCAGTCACATACGGTGGACGTCTGTATGACAGCTGGTTCCTGGAATTGCGTCACAAGCCCCCGCGTATCCTCCACCCCTTGTACCCCGTGACGGGAAAGTACGCCTCCGACCCTGCCCGGACATGGCAGTGTGCTGAATGTCATGGGTGGGGTTACAGGGGAGAGGAAGGAACCTATGGCAAGTCCAGCGATCATCATACCGGGATCGTCGGCATACAACGGATGAACGGTGCCGATCCGGCCAGAATCGTCACCGTTCTGACCCATCCGGGTCATGGTTACGACGCCTTTCTGTACGACGACCAGATCGAAGCCATGGCCGCTTTCGTGAGCGGCGGACAGGTTAACGTGAACGACTATATCGACCCGGCCACGGGGGGCCGCGCGCGAGGACAAGGCAGCACAGACACAATTCTATGCGATGGTGTGCAGCAATTGTTATGATCCCAACGGAATGGAAACACGTGATCTCCCCCCGCTGGGCACGCTAGCCCAGAACAGCCTCCATGAAACCCTGCACAAGCTTCTTATGGGACATCCAGGCGCCAAAATGCCAGCTATCAGTGTTCTTAGGCGGGATCTGATCGCCGACCTGCTCGCTTTCCTGCAAATGCTTCCCGAGTACACTGGGTAGGAAACATCACCCGCTGTTCAGGATATGCTCGCTATATGCTCTCTTCAGTCGTGCGTAGCTGATAGATGTATGATAGCAGGATCCTCGAGACCAACGCTACAACCCAGAAAGATTCTCCCCCGGCCTATCCGTCGGCGCGAAGGGAGAATACGCCCGCCGAGGTGACATGGCGGTGCGTCAGTTGCCATGGCTGGGATTATCGCGGACAAGAGGGGCGGCAGGCCGCCACCAGCGTCGCGGCTAAAGCCCTCAAGGCCATCCCCGTGGCAAACGTGCTGGGGGGGCCCACCCTGAAAGATGCCAATCATCGCCATCACGACATCCTGAGCGCCAGTGACCAGCTCGATCTTGCGAACTTCATTGATGCCGGACTGATTGACATGGATCAGTTTATTAATCCTGACAGAAGGCGTGCTAATGGTAGATTATGCCCGGTATACGTGTTACAATATGGCATTGTGCGCGGCCTGTCATGGTCTCGATGGCTGGAAGAGGGCAACCGCGCCTTCGCTCGCACTAGCGCTGGGCGAAGCGGCCCGCCGGAAGCCCTGGGAATCCCTGCACAAGCTCCTCAACGGCTATCCGGATGAACTGACGCCTTCTCTGCGTGCTCTGGACAGACAGATTGCCGTCGACATGATCGCCTATCTGCAAACCTTGCCAGGCTCCCAAGGGGTCGATGGGAAAAAATAGGCGCGCGCCGAGAGCAACGGGATTCCCCCGCCGCCGGGGAAGCGGCTGCCGGTTGACCGGACACGGGCAGCGGGGGTCCAAGGAAGGCAAGGCCGTGAAGGGGTGGGCAGGTACCGTCGCCCTGGTGACGTGTCTTGCGGTATTGGAGCCTGTGATATCGGAAGAGACCGGCCCGGATCCTGAGCGGGTGGTTGGCCCATTTGTCTGTGCCGAATGCCACAAGACCACCGCTGCAAAATGGGAAACGTCGCGCCATGCTACCGCTTCTTGCGAAGCTACCGCTCTTGCGAACCTGCAACTGTAACTAGAATACACCGTGATTGCCGGGCGACTTGGCATTCACGATGCCAGTGCCCATGCACGCTGTACCGGTTGCTATGCGACGGTTGCCAAGGAATTCAATCACAACAGACAAACCGCGGTGGGAGGCGTGACGTGCGAATCGTGCCATGGCCCCGGTTTTACCTGAAGCAGACGGCATGGCAATTTCTCCGGCAAGACCCGGAAAACGGAATCTGCTGAAGAGAAAGCACGTCGCTGGCAGCAGGCCGAATGAGAGGGTATGATCCAGCCAGGGCATATTTATGATTGGGCGAAAAGATGCTACGCATGCCATTTGGTGATGGATGGAGGGCTGGTCGATCAAGGGAAGCATGACCCTGGCCGTGAGACTTTCGAACTGCTCGCCTGGAGTCTCGGGGAGGTGCATCATGAGGAGGTACACCACGCCGTGCACGTCATTGCAGAGGCAGAAGGAGAAGAAGTTGGGGGCACCTTAATCGGTTGCGATCAAGACGCACAGGTCTTACGGAAACGGCGGAAAGCCGCCTGTTCACGCGCGACTGTCAGCGGCTGGTCTTTCTGGTTGGAGCCACCGTGAATCTTGAGACCTCTCTGCGGGCGATTGCGGAAAGCACGGGGAGAGGTCCCTACGCCGCAGCCATGGCACGGCGGATGCTGGCGGCCCGCAGGCGAATGAATCAGATTGCCTCCGTCCTTTCCATCCCCGAAACGAGACTGACCGCCGCCATCGGGCCGCGTCTCAACAATCGCACCGCCCTGCGTGAAGCAGCGGAAGCCGTCTCCACAGCCGCCCGCCAGATTTCCCGGACATACGGGGGGAAACCTTGGTGCCGCTCGATGATATGTTACCCGACGAAACGAAATTCAAAGGGACTCCCCTGCCCTCTTTCGAGCGGACGGAACACGTATTCCATCAATCCGGCCAAAAATCTTCAGGACGCCTCTTCACAGATCAGTTCGCCGAAAAGCCGTCCATGATGGACGCGGTCATCGAGACGGCCAGTTGCCTTGTCCCTGGCGTAGGCCGTAGCGGCCCTGTACGGCATGATCCTGCGGCAGGGGGCAAAGACACGTCAGAGGAAACAAGCCCTTGTGGGCCTTCCACCAACGAGTCCGCATCGAGGCTGGACGTCGCGTGGAGGCACTGGAGCGCGCCGCTCTTGTCGGGGGAGGGTTGGCGCCGGTTTCGTGTCGCTCGCAAGGCCAGGGAGGCTGAAGGGATCTGCCCCCTCTTTCTGGTCGCGCAGAACGGCAGGCCCCTGCCCCCTTTTCTGCCCGGCCAGCACATTACGCTCGCACTTAGCATCCTGGGACAAAAATCCCCCGCTGCTCGTTATTGTACCTTATCGGAGGCTCCCCGGAAAAGCCAGACCTGTTACCGCATTACCGTCAAGCGGCTCAGGCCCTTCGCCCTGGCACCGGAGATTCCCTTCGGCGTGGCCTCGAATTTCCTTCATGATTGTCTGGAAGAGGGGATGTCCGGAGGCCGGCGGGTCGTTTCTTTCTTGACGTCAACGAGAATCGGCCGGTCGTCATGGTGGGCACCGGCATCGGCATTACCCCCTTCATCAGCATGCTGACGGCTGCAGCCGGTGTCCGGAACAGACGGGAAATTTTTCCTTTCCAGGGCGTTCACAGTCGTTTCTGGTCGATCATGGCTGATTTCCTGCGCCGTCTGGCTGAAGGGCACGGCAATAATGTGCTGCCGGCCGTACCGCCGACCCTCAACCCACCAGACGCCTCCTTTGGCATGGTCGTCCAGCGTTTTCCGGAACGTGAACAGTCCATGATTGACTTTCTTGTCGACAATCTCATCATAAATAGCACATCCGTCATGTTCATCAATCTTGATCGATGCACGGAGTGCGAAGATTGCGCGCAGGCATGAAGCATCACGCACGAAAACAACCCTAGGTTCATCCGTCGTGGCCGGGACTGCGACAACATCATGGTCGCCAACGCCTGCATGCATTATGGTGATCGAGAGCGTGAACCGTCTCTCCATCCTAATCCTGGCAGGAGGAGCGGTTTCTCAGTGGCTGGGGGCTTCTGCTAGCCGTCTGCAGGCTAGCATTATTGGGCGTACAGAAAAAGCTTTCTGCTTTCTGTTCTCCCAAGGCTTCCATCCAGCAGCGGCTGCATATTTCCCTTGGCTTGGGGGACCGTGGTGCTGTTCGTCGACCATACCGACGCCAGAACAGCCCACGGCCTGCTCGATCAGGGCCTGTGGTTCCTGTTTGTCGCGGTAGCGGCCAGCGGGGCGGTGGGAATCCTGTTCTACAGATACCTGCCTGCCCGGCTGCACCAGCGCCCTCATATCTGTTTATGGCACCTGTCCCGGTTTGATATCGAAATGGGCGAGGCCCGGCGTCACAACCAGCGCCCTCATATCTGTTTATGGCACCTGTCCCGGTTTGATATCGAAATGGGCGAGGCCCGGCGTCACAACAATGAAATGATCTTCATGGAACGCATTCCGCGACTCCGCACACGTTTTGCGCGCTATGTCTAAAACGAGGTTCTCGCTTTTCTGGGGGCCACGGGGTCCATAATCGTTCTCGACTTCTATGTTAAACGCCTGGCCCGATTCTTCGAAGGGCCACGTCATCTGCTGTTCCATCTCTTCCAGTCCAACCGTCCCGTGCATCGGATCGGCCTCGAAATGCGGCATCTGGAACACTCTTTTTAAGAGCATGTCTGCGTGTATATTTTGACTTTAGAGATATATCAAATGTTTAATGACTAACTTTACTATATGTATTCCAACAATGCTACTATTAATAGATATATTTTTCTTCACGTTCTACTAACGGAGGCGCTTCTGGTCGCGATAGCGGTTCATGTCGTGCTTGTTCATGCCTTTTCGGCGGGAAGCCCATGAGCAATGCGTCTTCAGAAATTCATCTATTGCGACATATAAAATAAATTAAACATCTATAGATAGCATGCGGCAAGGCCGATGATCCATACCGCCTGGAACCCGATGCCAAGAAACGGTGCCGGGGGAACTTCCACTGCGCGCCGGTCCGACACGGTGATCGCTAGGAATGCACGTGGCCCGATACGGCTGGTGGTCCCTGCGCATCCGGGCCGTTGCCAGATGGTGCCTGTTGTACAGCCCGCCGTTTCTTGCGTGCCCGTGCGGACCTGGCGGCCGTGGAGGGGTCTTTTCAGTTTGTGGGCGTTCATCCTGACCGTGGGATTAATCGGAATCACCCTAGGCAATCGCCAGCACCTGGCACGGGTCGCAGCAGGCGATCTGATACCACAACACGGAATGGTGCAAAAGGACTGTGCAGCTTGTCACACGGCCTTTTCATCGTCTGCCGTGACATGGATGCGCGCCCTGTGGCACGGACCGGACCCCGATGGTCGAGGCCGGCAAATGTCTGCCACGAATGACACCGTTCATGTTCCTGCTCCTGCCCCCGGCGATGGCAGACGATCTCGCGGCGATGAAAAGGATCGATTTGCGTGATCTGAAGGACGCCTCGCCGGAGACCCTTGCGCGGGTGGAACGTCTGGTCCGGGCGGTCAAGAGTCTCGTCCAGGATCTCATCGACTCCGGCGGTGCTGCCATGGGAACGCGGCTTCGGGCCCATCTCGGACAGGCGCCAGACAAGGCTGCCCTGATCGATCTGACAGGCGGTCTGTCGCGCGATGTCATGGTCGCCTTACAGAGCGAAAATGGCTGCCGACCTTGCCCGAGGAAATCACCCGCCTGCGGGCGGGTGCGCGGCTGCCCCCACCGACACAGTCTTCCGCCCCCTCTCCCGCGTCGCCTGTTTCACTGCAACGATGCCGACACCCGAATGATGACACCGTGACCGGGTGGGACTCCGAAGCCTGGGGCGCCCATAGTGGCTGGTATCGTGACGGATTCTCCCTGTACTATCAGCCTACGACTTATGCCGATGCCTTCCTGCGGCGGTGGCTTGACGTCGCCACATCGGTTACCTCGATGACCTCTGCTGCTCCCGCATCCGGTTTCGATGCGATTCTTCACCGGGAGCCCGGCAGGCGTTGTCTGGCGTGCCATTCTCTTCGGCACGACGGAGCGCGTGGGATCCAATGGACCCCGCCTGCCGCCCGGAACCGCTTCCTGACCGTTTTCAACCACGCCCCGCACGTTCCCGTCGGGTGGGCCAGGCTTGTCGTCCGGACCTATCACGTCTGGCGTCCTGCGACCGGGACTGATGACAGTGATGACAGAACCCCGGCTGCCGATTTTCTCCCGGTTCCGCGGGAGATCTGTTCCTCGTGCCACGCGGAGGGGGAGGACGAACAGCGCTGCATGCCCTGTCATCGCTATCACGGCGCGGCCTGAGAACGGCGTCAATCCTGCCAGGGTTTGTATGCCTTATGGAATAACCGCAACAAAATCAAGCAGTCCCACGCTCAATGCTCGTGTACGCTGAACCAGATGCTGCGGAGGGAGGGAGCGGTGGACTTGGTGCACTGGAGGGCGTCTCGCGCAGTGGCGCTGTGCGCCGTAGTAGGGGTGTTGACAGGTTGCGGAAGTGTCGGTGGTGCGCTGTTCGGGTCGGAATCGGAAGTCGGCAACACGGCCACCTATAACCAGGCCAAGGTCTTTTACATAGACCCGCAATCGGACGGAAACAGTATCCGGCGCTTTTCGGATCTCAAGGAACCATGGGCCGACAAAACCACGACAAAAGCAGTTAAGAACAGCGATCCCGTCACCATCGTCGCCAACAAGGCGTATATTCCGTTCTCAATCACTAGTGCAGCCAAGAGAGGCGTGGCTGATATCATTGGCAATCGATGGACGCGCGACATCACTGTCTTGCTGGATGTCGGCCTCAGGCAGGGTGTTGACGAGGAGTTCATTGCTATCTGGTACCAGCGCGATGTTCCGGCCGACAGCGTCCTCGATTTTTCGAACCTGCCTCTTTTCAGCATCGACGCCTGGAACAGTGATGTGCCACCGTATTTTCGCATGCAGATCGTCGATGTACGGGCAGAACGCAATACAAAGACCGCCGGGCTTCTCAAGCAGGTCAACAGCGTTGGCTCAGCCGCCGTATCGCTTGCCGGAACACCAGCCGCCGGGCTCTTTTTTTCAGCGGGCGTTGCCGCAGCCAAGCTCATTCTGGCAAATGACCGGAATCGCACGCTGCTGGATTTTACCTTCAATCTCTACGCGCCTAGCCAGGTGAATGAGGCTGGCGGCATGCCCTTGGGTCTTTTCAAGAAAGGCGGCATGGTTCTGCTTGGCATGCCGCGCGGGGCGCCCGACGATTACTGGGACAAGGCATTTGAATACGATTTCCAGCGCGAACGCGTTCGGGTCAAAGAGAAGAGTGATACGGCCGATACAGCCGATACGCCGTTCCTGATGACCACCGTGCTCACCGCAGAAACCATGGTGCCTAACATAGTGAAGCGCCGGAGTGCCGCTATTGTCAAGATCCTTACCAATCCCGAGGCCACCGTTCAGGAAGACCTTTCCGGAACGCTTGAGGACGCCAAGGCCTTGCTGCAGGCGCTGGAGGTTCTCAAGGCGCGTCAGGACTTCCGGAAGTTTCCGACCACGAGCGCGTTGCAGACTTTGATCGGCAAGGCCAACGCAAGAGGCGACGACCTGAAGGCTGCGGAGAAGGATTTCCTCCTGGCAACGCTCCGGAATGCGACCGGGGTCAGCTTTTCGCGTTTCAGGGATTATGCAGACTGGTACGCAAAATGCAAAACCAACTATGAATTGGAGGACGACCAAAAGAAACTGTCTCTCAAGACTGGGGCAGTCCCGTGCGATTTCACACCTACCCCGTGAGCATCATGAGGATCATCACGCGAAAGACAGTACGGCCTGCCCGTCGCCTGAGGGCAGGCATAAACAAGGGCAATCGCATCCCGATGCGATTGCCCTTCGGTGGGCCCTGACGTCTTGACAGGGCGATCTTGTTGCTCTAGAGGAGACGAAAGCCACAGGAAGTGTACCGTCAGGAGGGGTGGGTGAGTGGCTTAAACTAGCGGTTTGCTAAACCGTCGCGGGTCTCAAACGCCCGCCGGGGGTTCGAATCCCCCCCCCTCCGCCAGTCTTGCCAGATGGTCGGCTTGG